>NZ_AOLF01000013.1:0-630009 GCF_000336975.1 Haloferax sp. ATCC BAA-644 | reverse complement strand
CCACGTCGCCGTCGCGGAGATGCGGGCCGTCGGGGTCGTTGAACGCCGGGAGCGACCACACGTCGACCTCACCGACGGTGAGGTGGGCCTCCTCGTCCACGCGGACCGTCTCGTAGGGGAGGTCCTCGACCGGAACCACGTCGCGGTCGATAGTCGCCGCGTCGACCCCCTCGAACGCGACGACGGTCGCGTCGGCGTCTGCGACCTGCTCGATGGCGTCGGAGTCGTAGTGGTGGTTGTGCGTGACCAAAATCAGATCGCCGTCGCGGGCGTAGTAGTCGTCGAGGACGCCGTAGCGCCCGGGGTCGAAGTAGACGACGAAGCCGTCGGGCGACTCGATTCTGACGGTCGCGTAGCCGAGCCACGACACGTCGAGGCCGTCGTGTTTGATGGTCATACGCGATACCTCGAACCGAGGGGTCAAAAGCGCGGCTCTCGGGGCGAGTCGGCCGGTTCGGGCGAGTGGCGGGTAGCGGGTGGTGGGTAGTGGGTGGCGGGTGGCGGATTCGCGGGGTCCCGCTCAGACGAGCGTGTCGCGCAGGACGCCGAACACGACGAGGCTCCACAGGAACACGCCGGCCCCGTAGCACAGGAGTGCGAGTCGGAGCGAGGTGTCCGTCTCGACGGGCGACCACAGCCCCGCGTTCGAGACGACCCGGTTCGTCCCGCCCTTCTCGCCCGCGTGTTCGACGTTGCTCGGGCCCATCTGCCCGACCGCGCCGCCGCCGAGCACGACGAGCAGCACGCCGACCCCCGTCAACGCGAGCATATACATCCCCGAGTGCGTGGCTAGATATACCGCGCCGACCGTGAGCAGACCGAGGAGGCCCGTATAGAGGAGAACCGGCTTCAGGAGGGCGTCAAGATTCATGGGGAACCACCGTCCAAAGCTGTCTGCACACGAACAATAAAGCTCTTCGGGCGCGACTCGCCTCGAACGCCGCCTACTGCGCCTCGGCCAGTCGCTCGACGCGCGCCAGCGAGTCGGCCGTCTCGGCGGTCTTGTCCTCGCGAACGGTGACGAACCGCGGGAACCGAAGCGCGTAGCCCGAGGAGTACGTCGGCGACGCCTGAATCTCCTCGTAGCCGACTTCGAAGACGACCGACGGGCGGATGTCCACTTCCTTGCCGGACTCCCGCTCGATTTCGGGTTCGAGGAGGTCGGTCAGTTCGGCCAACTCCTCGTCGGTGATGCCCGTGGCGACCTTGCCGATGGTCTCGAAGGCGTCGTCGCCGGACTCGGATTCGACGCGGACCGAAAGCAGGAACGTCCCGAGGAACTCCGCGCGGCGGCCCTCGCCCCACTCCGCGCCGGTGACGACGAGGTCCAGCGTCTCCACGTCGGGCTTGCGCTTCAGCCAGTTTTTCCCGCGGTCGCCCGGCGAGTAGGGCGCGTCGGGGTTCTTCAGCATGATTCCCTCGTGGCCGGCGTCGAGGGCGTCGGCCTCGGAGGCGGCGATTTCGTCCGGGTCGTCGGTCAGAAGGAGGTCGGAGACGGCGGCCGAGTCCCCGCCGAGGACCGCGGTCAGTCGGTCGTGGCGGGCGGACAGCGGGTCGGTGAGGAGGTCGTCGCCGGCGGCGTGCAGGCAGTCGAACGCCCGGAGTTCGACGCGGATCTCCTCGCGCATCCGCCCCACGTCGTGCTTCCGGCGGAAGCGCCGGAGAATCTCCTGAAACGGGAGGGGTTCGCCGTCGTCGTCCATCGCCACGACCTCGCCGTCGAGGATGACCGCCTCGTCGACCGCGTCCGCGACGAACTCGACCACCTCGGGGAGCGCGTCGGTCACGTCCTCCATGTTGCGCGAGAACAGTGAGACCTCGCCGTCGGCGTCGCGGTGGACCTGCACGCGCGCGCCGTCGAACTTGGTCTCGACCGCGGCGGTTCCCCACTCGTCGAGCGCGTCGGCGGCGGTACCGGCCTGTGCCAGCATCGCTTGCACGGGGCGGCCGACTTCGAGGCGGACCCCGTCGAGGCCGGCTTCGCCCTCGTCGCGGGCGAGTCCGGCGACCATGCCGTAGTCGTTCGACACCTGCAAGGCGCGGGCGACGGCGGCGATGGCCTCGTTTCTGCGCTCGCGGGCGGCGGCTTCGGTCTCCGAGTCGGCGTCGTCGTCGCGGATGGCGGCGGCGTCCGCGGGGGCGACCAAGAACGCCTCGGCGACGGCGTCGCGGACGGTCCCCTCGCCGACGCCGATGCGCATCTCGGAGAGGACGAGCCGCGCGAGGAAGCGCGCCTCGTCGGGGTCGGTCCGGTTGAACAGGCCGTAGAGCGTCTTGAGCTTCGTCTCCTCGCTGCCGGAGCCGGAGGCGGCCGCGAGGCCGCGGAGCTCCGAATCGACTTCGGCGACGGTCAGTCCGTCCTGTCCGCCCGAGCCGAAGGCGGCGAGGCCGCGCTGGCCGCCGAAGTCGTAGCTCGCGGCGACCGCGCCGATTTCGCCGCGGTCGGCGAGGCGGTCTTCCACGTCGTCGGCGGAGACGTTCGGGCCGGCGGCGCGGGCGATGGCCTCGTGGCAGAGCCGCGGGCCGATGTCGAGCGTGGTCGAGTCCCACGCCGGGAAGACGCGGCCTTGGACGAACCGCGCGACCGTCGGGAGGTCGTCGCCGGCGTCCGAAAAGAGGTCTGAGAGGAGCGAGACGACCGCGAGGTCCGCTGGCTCGGCTTCTATCTCGGCGGCGCGGGCGGCGAACTCGGCGAACTGCATCGTCCGTGGGTACCGCCGCGCGGGGCAAAAGCGTCTCGACAGTCGTCGGGGATGTGATTCGCTGTCGAACGTCCGGAGTGCCGGGAACTTGAAGGCGTTTGACGCCAGAACGCCGGGTATGAGCGACGACCTCGCAGAGCGCGTCGAAGACGTGCTCGCGGTCGACGCGGCCGAGTTCGAAGCGCAAGCGAAAGCCGACGCCGAGGTGCTCAAGCGCGAACTGCGCGAGGGGACCTTCGACAACCACCAGTCAATCGTCGGCTTGGAGTACGAGTTCTACGCCGTCTCCGACGGTCGTTGGTCCGCGAGCGAAGACGACGTGCACGCGCTCATGCGGGTCCCGCGCCGCCTGCTCGGCCTCATGGGCTTCGAGAAGGAACTCGGACTCCACAACGCCGAGATGACCACGAGCCCCCAGCCGCTGAACCCCCACGGACTCCGCGCGCAGGAGTCCGAGGTCCGCGCCCGACTCGACGCCGCGCTCGACTGCGCCGCCGCCGAGGGGATGCGCCTCGTCTCCGACGGGATGTGGAGCATCCCGCCGGCCGGCGAGAGCGCCCGCGAGTATCTGACCGACTCCGTCACCGACGGGGGCGTCCGCCTCGCGACGAACATGAGCAACTCCGTGCGCTACCACGCGATGGCGAACGGGCCGACCGCCCCGGCGTCGTTCACGCTCGACGCGCCGCACGTCTCGCTGAAAGCGGACACCGTGATGCCCGAGGCGCTCATCACGTCCATCCAGCCGCACTATCAGGTCCCGCACGCCGACGACCTGCCGTACCACTTCAACTACGCGCTGCGGGTCGCCGGACCGCTGCTCGCGCTCGGCGTCAACTCCCCATTTTTCCCCGCAGACCTCTACGACGAGGACGCGACGGCCGACGAAATTCTCGACGACGGGTGGGACGAAAACCGCATCGCGGTGTTCGAGTCGGTGCTCAACTCCGGCGACCACGAGAAGGTCGCCTTCCCCGGCGACCTCGACACCGTCGAGGACGCGGTCGACCGCGTCGTCGAGGACTCAACGATGGTCCCCATGTCGGTCGAACGCGGCGACCGCTTCGACGACGACTTCGCCACGCTCCGCCGGAAACACGGCACCTACTGGCGGTGGGTCCGCCCGGTGTTCGACGGCGCGTCCCGGTCGTCGGCCAACGCCCGCATCGAGTTCCGACCCATCGCGGGCCAGCCGACCGTCCGCGATTCGGTGGCGTTCCAGGCGGCCTTCGCCGGACTCATGGAGCGGCTCCCCCGACTCGACCACCCCGTCATCGGCCTCGACTGGGAGACCGCCGAAGAGAACTTCTACACCGCGATGCGCGAGGGGCCGCACGGCGACCTACGGTGGATAGATGTCGACGGCGACGACGTGACCGGCGCGGCGCTCTACGAGGACCTGCTCGTCCACGCTCGCGACGGGCTTCGGCTCGCGGGCTGTTCCGAGGAGGAGGCCAACTACTACCTCGAACCCCTGCGCAAGCGCGTCGAGACGGGCGTCACGCCGGCCGACTGGAAGCGCGCCCGCGTCCGCGACGCCCTCAACGGCGGCGGCGACTTCGGGGCGGCGCTCCGCGAGATGCAACGCGAGTACGTCGAACGGCAGTCCGAATCGCTGCTCGAAGGCGCGTTCTCGGACTGGTTCTGACGACGCTCGCGGTCGTTCTCGCCGGCCGCCGACGCTCTCACGTTTTGTCGGAGAAATAACTATTACTGCGTCCCGCGAAGACCGCGTATGGTCTCCCGCCGGACGAGAGCGGTCTTCGAATTCGGTATCGCAGTTCTCACCGCGCTCTGGATGGTGTCGATGCGCCGTCTGCTCCGCTCCAGCGACGACGAGTCCCACGAGCCGACGCCGCTGTCGCCGGGCGGTATCGCCGTCGGCGGAGCGTGGGGAATCGGACAGGTGTGGGCGTACGACCGCGATTGCTGGAAGGTTCGGTCGAATCGGCGTCGCGGGCTGGTCGTCAGCCTCGTCGGTATCGCGGTCGAGCGCCGACTGCTTCCCCGCACCGAGTCGTTCACGTACAGCCTCGGCTTCGGACGGGTCCTCGGCGTGGTCGTCTACCGGGCGTGGTACGGGCTCTTGCGGCCGCTTCCGGGCGGCGACTGAGCGAGGGGTACGAC
The DNA here is from genome assembly GCF_000336975.1 of Haloferax sp. ATCC BAA-644. Classification (NCBI taxonomy): domain Archaea; kingdom Methanobacteriati; phylum Methanobacteriota; class Halobacteria; order Halobacteriales; family Haloferacaceae; genus Haloferax; species Haloferax sp. ATCC BAA-644. Next base: position 625,180 of record NZ_AOLF01000013.1, on the reverse strand, counting down.
GTGGGGATTTCGTCGCGGGGAGCCCACCGCGGGAGTCCGGCCAGTCCCGCCGGTCACGAATCGCGAAAACGGAGAGAAACCGCCGACTGCGGGCGACTTATTCGAGGCCTTCGAAGTCTTGGTGGCGCTGGATGTCGACGCCGTCCTCGGTGACGACGGCGATGTTGATGCCGTTACCCGAGGCGAGGTCGCGCTCGACCGCCGAGCGGATGGCCTTCGTGGCGACTCCCTTCGCCTCCTCGATGCTGAGGCCGTCTTCGAACTCCTGTTCGAGCACACCGAGGGCGTACTGGCTGCCGGAGCCGGTGACGGTGTACTCCTCTTCGAGGATGGAGCCGGCGGGGTCGATGCTGTAAATGTGCGGGCCGGTCTCGTCGACGCCGCCGAGGATGGGCTGGACGACGTAGAACCCGCCCGAGCGGAGGAAGTTGCCGACGAGCGTCGACAGCGCCTGCATGCTCATGTCCTCGCCGCGGCGGGCCTCGTACAGGCGGACCTCGGCGCGGAGAGAGCTGATGAGCGACTGGGCGGCCGAGACGGAGCCGGCGATGGTCAGCGCGCCCGTCGGGTGAATCTCTTCGACCTTCTGGACATCCTTCGAGGAGACCATGTAGCCCATGCTCGCGCGCATGTCGGTCGCGAGGACGACGCCCTCTTCGGTCTTGATACCGACGGTGGTCGTTCCGGTCTTCGTCTCTTTGTCACCGAGTTCGTCGGCGCGGCGGTCGGCGTTCGAGAACTCGCCGAGCTCGGGGCCGAACACGTTCGAGCGGTCGCCGTTCAGCGAGTCGAGACGGCCGGAGAACTCGTCGTGAGTCGGGGTACGCATTGTCAGCGATTGCACTTCGGCGCTGATAAATGCAACCCTTCACCTCTCCGTTGCCGGTGCCAAAGCGTCAGACGCGCGTCGTCGGCGGCCGCGCGAGGCGGTCGCTCGCGGTGAGCGGCGTCGGAAGGAGGGGGGTGCGCGAGGCGGGTTAGCGAGCCGCAGCGCGTTCGTAGGCGGTTCCGGTCGTCTCTACGAGCCGGCGAATCGGCAGGGTCACGCCCATCCGACGGGCGGCGAGCGCGACGGGGAGCAGCGCGATGCCCATCGCGACCGATAGCTGGTAGGCGGCGAACAGGACGTACTTCGTTAAGCGGGGTATCATCACCGTGTCCTCAGTCGAGGCTCGGGGGGGGCCGGTATATAAATCTTCTCTCAGCCGCCCGCCCTCTACCCCGACGCTGTCTGCCGATTAAAGCGCACTTGTCTCTACTCCAACTAGACCGACTATTCGGCGTGGGTCGCGCGTGACCCGCGGAGTGCTTTTCTATAAGTTATAGCGATAATCACCGTGGCATGCGCGGGTCGTGCGCGTCCCGGTCGGGCGGCGGGAGTGTCGCGAATTCGGACGCATCGCGGATTCGGACGCGCCCCGGTCGGTGCGCGCGTCGGGCGTGTGAATCCCACGCGCCCCGACGCCCGAACCACAAGACACGAAACCCCACCGGCGCGTAACGTGTGTATGAGCAACTATCTCGTCGCGATGGAGGCGGCCTGGTTGGTCCGGGACGTAGAAGACATCGACGACGCCATCGGCGTCGCGGTCAGCGAGGCCGGCAAGCGACTCAACCAGAAGGACAAGGAGTACGTCGAGGTCGAAGTCGGCGCGACGCCCTGTCCCGCCTGTGGCGAACCGTTCGACTCCGCGTTCATCGCGGCCAACACCGCGCTCGTCGGCCTGCTCCTCGAAATCAAGATTTTCAACGCGGACGGCGAGAAGCACGCCTCCCGCATCGCGAAAAGCGAGGTCGGCGGCGCGCTCCGCGACGTTCCCCTCGACGTCATCGACATCCGCGAGTTCGACTCCGACGAAGAGCAGTAACGCCGCGACTCCCGTCTCCGGTGAGCGACCGGAACACTTTTTCATAACTACGGGTTATCACTCCGGCATGGAACTCCCCACGCCGCAGGACCTCAGGGAACGGCGGAACTCCCTGGAGTTGACGCAGAGCAAACTCGCCGACATGGCCGGTGTCTCCCAGCCGCTCATCGCCCGCATCGAGGGCGGCGACGTCGACCCGCGCCTCTCGACGCTCCGGCGCATCGTCGAGGCGCTGGACGAGGCCGAGGGTCGCATCGTGCGCGCGGAAGACATCATGAACACGACCGTCCGGAGCGTCGCCCCCGACAACTCCGTCCGCGAGGCGCGCGACATCATGCTCGACGCCGGCTTTTCCCAACTTCCGGTCATCGAGAACGGCCGCCCGCTCGGCATCATCTCGAACGCCGACATCCGCCACGTCCAGGAGGACGACGTCACCGACCGCCCCGTCAACGAGGTCATGTCCGAGGGCGTCACGACCGTCGAACCCGAGACGACGCTGGACGAAATCGGTGTCTACCTCGACCACAACTCGGCCATCATCGTCGTCGAGAGCGGCGAGACGGTCGGTATCATCACCGAGGCCGACATCGCGGCCCACATCTGAGGCGGCCCCGAACCGACGGTCGGTCCCCGACAGCCCGCCGCTGCGGACTCACCGCCGCCGGACGACGAGCGGCGTTTCTCCCTTCGGCTGGGTTGTCATTTCGGGCGTGATTTCCAGTTCTCCGTCGCCGTCCCAGTCGAGGTCGAAGTCCCGGAGGACGGTTGCGAGCACGATTTTCGCCTCCGTGAGCGCGAACGCCCGCCCGAGACAGCTCCGCGGGCCGGCCCCGAAGGGGAGATAGGCGTAGGCGGGCCGGTCGGTCTCGTCGTCCCATCGCTCGGGCCGGAACGCGAGGGGGTCGTCGTACCACCGCTCGTCGCGGTGGATGCGGATGATAGAGAGGTGGATGTCCGTGCCCGCCGGGACGACCCGGTCGCCGGTGGGAAACGGCTTGGCCGTCTCCCGCGGGAGCGTGTGGACCGGTGGATAGAGCCGAATCGTCTCCTTGATGACGCGTTCGAGCACCGGAAGCTCCCGGGTCGCCTCGGCGGTCACGGGGCCGTCGCCCACGACGCGGTCGACCTCTGCGGCGGCGCGCTCGCGGGTCTCGGGGTGCGTCGCGAGCAGGTACAGCGCGTAGGTGAGCGCGAGCGCGGTCGTCTCGTGGCCGGCGAAAATCATGCCCACGAGCTGGTTCTCCAGCGACTCGACGGTCGCCGGGTAGTCGGCGTCGGTCCCGAGCGCGTCGGCGAGTCGGCGCGTGAGGCTCTCGTCGTCGGCAGTCTCGACCAGCTTTCGAACCTCCTCGCGGAGGACCCGGTCGGCTCGGTCGAACCGGCGTCTGCTCGGGGTCGGCACCCACGACGGTAACACCCACGACGCGGGCGCGAAGCGGCCGTTGAGACCGTCTGCGGCCGCCCGAATTCGCTCGTCCCCGTCGCGGTCGAGTTCCCGGCCGAGGATGGTGGCGAAGATGATGTCCAAGGTGACCGCCTTCATCTCGGATTCGAGCGACAGCGTTCCCGCGTCTGGCCACGTCCGCAGGCGGCGCTCGACCTGTCGGCGCATCACGGACGCGTAGTCGTCGACCCGGTCCCAGCGGAAGAAGGGGTCTAGCTCGTCGCGCTGTCGCCGCCACTCGTCGCCTTCGGCGGCGATGACGGCGTCGCCGAAGGCGGCCTCGAACTCGCCGCCCTTGACGATTGAGTCGCGGTCGGTTACGAACGCCCGCTCGAAGTGGTCGGGGTGGGCGAGGACGTACAACTCGTCCATCCCCACCACGTCGAGTCCGACCGCGTCCTCGACGCCGTGGTCCGCGAGGAGGTCAGCGACGAAGCCGAACGGGTCGGCCGCGAAGCCGACGGTGTGGCCCACGAGCGGGAGGCCGCTCGGAGTCGGTGGCGGTGGAGTCACACCACCACTACGGCGAACGTCGGTAAAATACTGCTTCTCACCGAACAGTTCGATTCGGCGCTCGGTCCGGCCTCAGAGGTCGAGGCCGCGAATCGAGACGCCCTCGCCCGCTTCGACGCGCCCGATGACGCGGCCGTCGGTCGTCTCGACGAGCGCCTCGGCGTTCTCCTCGGGGACGGCCGCGACGAAGCCGGTGCCCATGTTGAACGTCGTGTGCATCTCCTCGTCGGAGACGCCGCCGCGTTCTTGGACGAACCCGAACACCGGCTGGGGGTCGAACGCGTCGTCGACGACGTAGCGGAACTCCCCCATGCGTTCGAGGTTGGCCCACCCGCCGCCGGTGATGTGGGCCGCGGCGTTGGTTCCGGCGGCGCGCAGGTCGTCGAGCAGGTAGGTGTAGAGCCGCGTCGGTTCGAGGAGCGCCTCGCCGACGGTGTCGTAGTCGTCGCCGTCCCACGCGTCGTCGTAGTCGCCGTCGGCCGTCGCGGCCTTGCGGGCGAGCGTGAGGCCGTTCGAGTGGATGCCCGACGACGGGAAGCCGACGAGCGCGTCGCCCTCCTCGGTCTCGCCGGGGAAGATGGCGTCTTTCTTCGCCAGTCCCGCGCAGGTGCCCGCGAGGTCGAGACCGTTGATGACCTCGGGCATGACGGCGGTTTCGCCGCCGACGAGTTCGATGTCGGCCTCCTCTGCGCCCGCGGCGAGGCCCCGTCCGACCTGCTCGGCGAACGTCTCGTCGGGGGCGTCGACCGCGAGGTAGTCCACGAACGCGACGGGCCGAACGCCGGCCGCGACGAGGTCGTTGGCGTTCATGGCGATGCAGTCGATGCCGACCGTCGAGTAGTCGTCGAGCGCCTCGGCGACGAGCAGTTTGGTGCCGACGCCGTCGGTGGCGAGTCCGAGGTAGCGGTCGCCGATGTCGAGCAGGCCGGCGTAGTCGCCCGGCCCGCCGCCGACCTGTGCGACGAGCGCGGCGGTCGCGGCCTCGCTCGCTTCGATGTCGACGCCCGCGTCGGCGTAGGTCATCCCGTCGGAGTCGTCGTTCGTCATGTTCGTGTACGAGATAGGCCGAAATATAAAATCACAGGGTACGAATCATACACGTTCTCGCATAGATGAGCGTTCGCCGGCGACCCGGCCGACGACGGATAGACGATGGGCCGGCGTCGCCCCCTTCGGTTACCCACTTCCTGCCGAGCGTGCGCGCTCCGAGACGCTCCCCGATACGACCCTCCTAATCGCCGGTTCCGAGATAATGTTGTTGAATAATCAACAGCTATTGCAATATTTGCGAAAAAGCACGAAACGAGCGAATAAACATTCTCGAGCGATTTGAGACGTTTATAAAACGTTACGAAAAGAGAATGTCTTCCGTAACTCGTCCCTGAACGGTCGAAAAAGGTCCCGAATTCACGGTAACGCTCGGCCCCTTATATTATGGTCCCTGTCGTATGCGGAAGTGACGATGTCCGGAATCCCCTCCACGAACGACTCGATCGCGCTCGACTTCGCATCGACCGTCGGTCGCCTCGCGTACGCCCCCCTCGAAACCGTCGCCTTTTGGTCGGCAGTCGCGTTGCCCCTCGCGTACCTGCCCGTCCTCAGCGGCGGCCTCTCGACCGGCGAACTCCCTCTCTTCGCCGGCCTCATCGCCCTCCACGCCGTCGCGCTCGTCCTCGGGCGCGACCACGGCCAGCAGTAACCGCGATCCTCGACGCGGACGACCACCCCGGATTCGTCTCGGTTCCCCGCCGACGCAGGCCCCCCTCACGGCGCGCGTCTGCCCCTGCCCGACCGCGAACCGCCCGCAAACCAGCCCACCTGCCCGACTCCGACCCGAACACCGACCTCAGTCCATCTCAGCCCACCCCAACTCACCCCTGCCAACCTCAGCCAACCTCTGCCCACATCCGACACAGCCCAATCCAACCCCGCGTCCCGAACTGCACTCCACGGCCGCGAGCGTCCCCGAATCCCGACCTCGACGGCGACCGGTCCCGCTTGTACTCGTGCGGTCCCCTTCTCCCTCATTCACCCCTGAGTGCTCCGACTCCTCCGAGTACTCTCCGCCCCGCGTCGCGACCGTCGCGGTCGCTCGCGACTTCGAGAACGAGACGAACTGGAAATCGAGCGTTCGGGGGTCGTCCGAAACTCCCGTCGGCTCAGAACCCGACGAACAGGAACAGGCCGACGGTGAGAAGAATCGACAGGACGAGGACGCCGGCGAACACCGGCGTGCTCCACGACTGGACCGTCTTGCCGTCGAGCGAGCCGAGCGGGAGCATGTTGAACGCCGCGAGGAAGGCGTTGATGATGAGCCCGCGCGAGCCGACGAGCCGGATTACGTCGGAGCCGACGAGGACGCCGACGACGAGCACCGGCGCGAACGCGACGAGGAGCAGCAGGTTCGTCACCGGCCCCGCGAGGGCGATGAGGCCGTGTTCGCGCTCCGTGAGCACGCCGCGGTGGTAGACCGCGCCGGGCGCGGCGAAGATGAACCCGACGAGCGCGCTCATGATGGCGACCGCGAGCATACCGTAGTCGGCGCGGAACTCGGCCACCTGATTGAACCTGACGGCGACGACCTTGTGGGCGACCTCGTGGAGGAGAAAGCCCACGCCGGCCGTCAGGAGACTCACGACGAGCGCGAGACCGAACGACCCGTTCGTCAGCAGTTGGATGGTGCGGTTGCCGCCGCCGGCGAAGAAGATGGCGAAGGCGAGGCCGAGGGCGACCCACGCGACGAGCAGGTCGCGGAGCTCGCGCGAGGAAAACGAGACGCTCACGTCAGGGACCTCCAGATGAGGTCGGCGCTGTTTCGCGCGCCCTCGAACATCAGGTTCGTCACGCCCGCGACGCCGCCGAGGTCGGAGGCGATGACGGGGATGACGTAGGTGACGAAGAGGAAGCTCGCGACGATGCTCCCGATGTTCGTCATGGCGACGACCATGATGAGCTTGAACAGCGGCACGTCGAACATCTGGCCGACGAGCTCGACGATGGGCGTCTCCTCGTCGTCGAGCAGTTCGTTCAGCGTGCCGATGTCACCGACGTTGACCGGCGTGTGGCGGAGTTCGACGTAGCCGGTGAACCAGCCGGGCGCGAGAAGCGGGTTGATGGAGGTCATCCACGCGACGAGGCCGCCGACGAGGGCGGAAGTCCACCGCGCGCCGGCGACCTTGGCGAGCGCGGCGGCGAACACGCCGTTGATGAGGAACCACGCGCCGAAGATGGTCAGGAGTCGTTCGTTGCCGACGCCGGCCATCGCGAGGAGGACGAAGAAGGCGACGAACACGGCGGTAACGCCGAATCCGAGCAGTTTGCCCCACGGGAAGCCGTCCTTCTCCGCGACGCCGACGAGCGACTCCATCGGCGGGAGCGTCTCGGGGTGTTCGAGGTAGTTCTCGATGCCCTCGCGGTGGCCCGCGCCGACGACGGCGACGACGTGCCGGCCGGACTGCCGGAGCGCGACGAGCTGGTGGGCGATGTAGGCGTCTCGCTCGTCGATGAGCGCCTCCGCGCCGCCGGGGCTGAACCGGCGGAACTCCTCCATCATGGCCGAAACCACGTCGCCGTCGGTCAGTTCGGCCATGTCGAACTCCTCGTGGTCGGCGTCGCCCTCGACGGGTGCGAACAGGCCGAAGGCGTTCAGGACCGCGCCGACGGTGACGCCCACGACGACGCCCGCGAGGACGCCGATGACGAGGCTGCCGACGATGGCGGTGCCGAGGCTCCCGAGGAGTCCGGAGACGAGGCCGGTGCCGACTCCGAGGCCGAAGCCGGCGACGATACCGATTGCCGCGCCGCCGCCGAGGCCCGCGAGAATCGCGTCGTCGCCGTCGAGAGAGAACGAGGCGACGGTGTAGAGCAGGTACGCGGCAACGCCACCGAACACTGCGGCCGTGGCCGTGCGCGTCAACAGGAGGTCGGTGACGCCGACCGCGCCCCCGAACAGGCCGACGAGCGGCCCGAGGACGACGCCGACGGCGATGCCGAACACCGCGCCGACCCCGCGGGCGTCGGCGACCCCGAACAGGAGGTCGCCGGCCATGCGCATCTTTTCGAGCGTGCCCATCCGCTGCCAGAAGCGCTGGATGGTCACCTGGATGTCGCGGTCGACGAGCGCCACGTCGAGACCCTCTTCCTCGGCGGTCTCGACCGCCGCGAGCATGTCCGCGCCGGGCTTCACGTCGAACTTGTCTCCCATCCGCGACTGGACGTACGACAGCATCCAGTAGGCGATAAACTGGAAGACGGTGTTGCCGCGGAGCAGGTCGCGCGCTTCGATGTCGTCGGGCGTTCCGCCCTTCAGCTGTCGGTAGCGCCCCTCGTCGAGTTCGACCGCGACGACGTCGGGACGGTCTTCCCTGACGGTCTCTTCGACCTCTCTGACGCTGTCGGCCGAGACGTGGGCCGTGCCGACGACGCGGACGTGGCCCTCGCCGGGCGACGAATCGTTCATCGCCGGGTGTACCGCCCCACGGTTTTTATCCGTGTCGGCATCTCCCACGAACTATGCAGGAGTTCGACGCGCGAACCCCGACGCCCGCCCACGAGACGGCCATCGACTGCCTCCGCGCCGGCGTCGAGGCCGTCCTTCCCGACCGCGTCGTCCGCGAGTCGGTGTCGCTCGACGGCGACGCGCTGACCGTCGCGGGCGAGACGTACGACCTGACCGCCTACGACCGCATCCTCGTCGTCGGCGGGGGAAAAGCCGGAAACGGCGTCGCAGACGCCCTCGAAGCCGTCCTCGGCGACCGCATCGACGACGGCGTCGTCGTGACCCCCGACCCGACGCCGAGCCCCGACGGACGCATCGAGCGACTCCCCGGCGACCACCCGGTCCCCTCCGCGCGCGGCGTCGAGAGCACCCGGCGACTCGTGGACCTCCTTTCGGACCTCGACGACCGGACGCTCGTCCTCGCGGCCATCACGGGCGGCGCGAGCGCGGTTCTCCCGGCCCCCGCCGAAGACATCTCGCTGGCCGAGTTGCAGGAGACGACCGACAGGCTGCTCGAAAGCGGCGCGGAGATTCACGACCTCAACGCGGTCAGAAAGCACGTCTCGACGCTGAAAGGCGGCGGCCTCGCGCGCCTCGCCGCGCCCGCGACGGTCGTCGGCCTCGTCCTCTCGGACGTGGTCGGAAACGACCTCGGCGTCATCGCCTCCGGCCCGACCGCGCCCGACGAGACGACCTACGACGACGCCCTCGACGTGCTGGACCGCTTCGACCTCGACGTGCCGACATCGGTCCGCACGCGCCTCGCCCGCGGCTCCGCGGGCGACATCCCGGAGACGCCGAAGCCCGGCGACCCGGTGTTCGAGCGGGTGACGAATCACGTCCTCGCGGACACGTTCACCGCGCTCGACGCCGCCCGCGAGGTGGCCGACGACCGCGGGTACGAGTCGCTCATCCTCTCCTCTCGCGTGCGCGGCGAGGCGCGCGAGGCGGCGAAGACTCACGTCGCCGTCGCGGAGGAGTCGCTGGCGACCGGGAACCCGATTACCGCGCCCGCGGTGGTCTTCTCGGGTGGCGAGTGCACCGTGACGGTCCGCGGCGACGGCGACGGCGGGCCGAACCTCGAATTCTGCCTCGCGGCCGCCGCGGAACTCCCCGACGGGACCGTCCTCGCCAGCATCGACAGCGACGGAAAAGACGGCGGGACCGAGGTGGCGGGCGCGGTCGTTGACGCCTCGTCGGTCGCCGCCGGCGACGCCCACGCCGCGCTGGCGAGAAACGACGCGCTCCCGGTGCTCCGGGAGGCCGGCGCGCTCGTCGAGTCCGGCGCGACGGGGACGAACGTCAACGACCTGCGCGTCCTCGTGGTCAGCGAGGGCGTCTGAGCGCCGGCGATTCTCCGGGCGGCGGGACAACAGGTTTGTATCCTCCGGCGGAGTACCCCCCGTATGGCCGGTTTGTTGCCCTCCACCCCCGACACCTCCGCCGCGGACGAATCCTCCCCGCGGGTCATCGGACTCGAAGACGACGAGGCCTCGGACCTCCTGTCGGCGCTCTCGTCGGGGACGGCCCGCCGCGTGCTCGCCGCGCTCCACGAGGAGCCGACGAACGCCGCGGAGCTCGCGGAACGCGTCGACACGTCGCTCCAGAACGTCCAGTATCACCTCCGAAAGCTCGACGACGCCGGCCTCGTCGAGGTGGTCGACACCGTCTACTCCGAGAAGGGCCGCGAGATGAAGGTGTACGCGCCCGCCGACAGGCCGCTCGTCGTCGTCGCCGCCGGCGAGGAGACGCGGACGGGACTCGCGTCCATGCTGACGGGCCTGCTCGGCGGCGTCGCCGTGTTGGCGCTGCTGTCGGCGCTCGTCCAGTGGGTCGCCACGCGCGGAGTCGGCGTCCTCGGCGGTAGCGGTGCCGCGGAGTCCGCCGACGCCGGGGCGGTCTCGACGATGGCCGCGGAGGCCGCGCCCGCGGCGGCGCAGGTCGTCCCGCCGGGGCTCGCTTTCTTCGCCGGCGGCCTCGTCATCCTGCTCGTCGTCGCGGCCGTCCAGTTCGCCCGACGGTGAGGCCCCGCGGGAGCCGACGGCGACCGGGCCGGCGATTCGCGCTGGGGTAACTATTCGTACTCCCCCCAACTACAACGTAGCATGAAACACCGTGCCGTGGTCCGCGGTATCGGGGTCGGCGTCGGCGAAGACGGTTCGAACGTGCCGGCGGTCGTCCTCGAAGCGCGCGACGAGTTCCTGCCCATCGTCATCACGTCGGACCAGGCTCAGGCCATCCAACTCGGTCTCTCCGGCGAGCAGTTCGAGCGCCCGCTGACTCACGACCTCCTGGTCGAGATGGTGACGGAGTTCGGGGGGGCAATCGACAGCATCCGCATCGACGACCTCTCGAACGGCACGTTCCTCGCCAAGGTCGACGCCGAGCGCTACCACGACGGCGAGGCGCGGTCGGTCGTCTTCGACGCGCGCCCGAGCGACGCCATCGCCCTCGCCATTCGCGTCGACTGCCCGATTCTCGTCTCCGACGAAGTGCTCGACGCCGCCGGCCAGTCGCCCGAGGCGTTCGACGCCGATTTCGACGAGTGACCCGGGGCCGTCGCCGCCGCGCCCCACGATTTCAAGCCCCCTCGGCGTGACCCTGCTCGCATGAGCGAACCCACCGCGACGCTCGACGAGTCACGCACCGAGATGACCGAACTCCTCCTGCCGAACGACACCAACAACCTCGGGCGAGCCCTCGGTGGCGCGGTCCTCCACTGGATGGACATCTGCGGGGCCATCGCGGCGATGCGCTTTTCGAACCGCCAGTGCGTCACCGCGTCGATGGACCACGTCGACTTCATCAGCCCCATCGACCTCGGTGAGGTGGCCGTCATGGAGGCGTACGTGTTCAACGTCGGTCGGACCAGCGTGGACGTGAAAGTCGACGTGCACGCCGAGAACCCGAAGACCGACGAGCGACGGAAGACGACCACGTCGTTTCTGACGTTCGTCGCCCTCGACGACGACGGGAAGCCGACGCCCGTGCCCCGACTCGTCTGCGAGACCGACGAGGAAGCGGAACTCCGAGCCGAGGCGGTCGCCGCCCGCGCCGACCAGCTCGAATCCGTCATCGAGCGCATGGAGTAAGGCGGACGTTCCCGCCGACGACAGCGCCGAACTCTTTTCCCCGGCGGCGACCGACTGGCGACCATGCTCGACGTTCCCGTCCCGGCCCCGCCGTCGCTCCCGACGGTGGACCCGAACCAGTACGACGACGCGCAGGTGGCGGCCGACGCCGACTTCAAGCGCGCCGAGTTGGAGGAGTTCCTCGAAGCCGGCGCGTGGGCCGACGCCTTCGAGGCGTGGGCCGCGGAGACGCCCGTCACCGAAGCGCAGTGGGAAATCGTCCTCGACCTCGACCTCCTCTCCCACTTCGACTTCTTCTGGGACGACTTCGCGGACCGCGTCGGCTACCACGCTCCCGGCATCCCCGAGGACTGGAAGGAGCGCGAACTCCACCCCGACCTGACCTCGTGGGGCGAGGTGTCGTCTATCAACGCCGGCCTCACCGAACTCGGACAGGACGTGTGCGACGTGCTCAAAGACGACTACATCGACTGGGAGTCCGAGTACGAAGCGCCCGACGACCTGCCGGACTTCGGCTGAGTCGCCGGAAACTCGCGTCACGTTACGGCTGACGTTTATGTCGCTCCCGCGTCACACGACGGTATGCACCGCCGAGCCCTCCTTTCGAGCGCGGCCGCCGTCTCGCTGGCCGGCCTCTCGGGCTGTCTCGCTGACGCCCGACGAACCACCAGCGGTCGAATCCGCGCCGACACCGGCCACTCGAAACTCCACCCGGCAGACGAGCGGTACGTGACCGGGTCGTTCCCCGACGACGCCGATTTCCGCGGGTGGCTCTTTTCGGACCCGCCGGCCGACCAGCGGGACGTGTTCACCGACCGCGCGATGCAGGGGCAGTACTCCAACGACCTGCTGGGAGCCGACGGCGACTCGTTCGTCCTCCTGTTCGAGGTCCGGATGCCCCGCGAGGACGCCGCGTTCTACAACACCGCGCTTTCGCCGTCGTGGACCGGGTGGCGCGACGCCGACATCCCGATTCGGCGGTCGCCGCCGGCCGACCCCGAGGTGTTCGAGGTGGATGCCGACACGCTCGTCTGCACCCACCTCTCGACGTTCGACGTTGCGAGGGGGGCGGCCCCGACGAACGCCACGCTCCGGGTGTTCGAGCGCGACGACGAGTCCGGCACGACCCACGGGTCCGACCCCGAACAGACTGTGGCAACCTACCGCGTCGGTCGCTGGTCGGACCGATAGCGTCGGCGTCGCGGTCGGCGTCGCCGTCGCAGCCGGGGCCGCCGGCGTCGCAGTCGGCCGCGGAGTAAGCGTTATACTCCTCGCGGGACTGCTTTCGGATACCATGCGACGACGCCGGACTGTCTCCCGCCCGCCCGCGGTCGGTCAGTTCCGACGCTCGGTCGTCGCTCCGTCGCCCAGTATTGCGGGGCAGTAGCCTCGCACATCTCTCATCCTCGACTCCCGTCCGTACCGACTTCCGAGCGACAGCGGTCTCTCGTCCGGTGTGACCTGACCACGACCACCGGAACCCCGCATGGAACGACACACGACTCACACCCGACAGGCGTCTCGACAGCGACCAACAGGCCATCGACAGCGACCAGCAACCCGGCGACTGCGCCCGCGAGCGCGGCGGGCCGCCACTCGACGGCGGAGGGTCGCCCGTGTCTGAGTCCGACCCGGCGGAACGCCCGACCGACGCGGACCAGACCCGCCGTTTTGATATATATCCGCGAGAAGGACGGGGTATGGAAGACATCGCAGACCAGTACACGCCGTCGGACGTGGAGTCCGTCGTCGGCGAGTACTGGGACGAGAACGACGCCTACGAGGCGACGAAGGAGGCACACGCCGACGACCCGTCGTTCTTCTTCGTCGACGGCCCGCCGTACACCTCCGGCCAGATGCACCTCGGCACGGCGTGGAACAAGACCCTGAAAGACGCCGTCATCCGGCACAAGCGCATGACGGGGCATCAGGTCACCGACCGCCCCGGCTACGATATGCACGGTCTCCCCATCGAGGTCAAAGTCGAGGAGGAACTCGGCTTCACCTCGAAGCGCGATATCGAGGAGTTCGGCATGGAGCAGTTCATCCAGAAGTGCAAGGAGTTCGCCGTCCGCAACCGCGAGGCGATGGACGAGGACTTCCAGTCCATCGGCGCGTGGATGGACTGGGACAACCCCTACCAGACGCTGTCGCCCGAGTACATGGAGTCCGCGTGGTGGGCCTTCTCGAAGGTCGCTGAAAACGGACTCGTCGAACAGGGCAAGCGCAGCGTCAACTACTGCCCGCGCTGTCAGACCGCCATCGCGGCCAACGAGGTCGAGTACGACGAAATCACCTCGCCCTCTATCTACGTCAAGTTCCCGCTGAAGGGCCGCGAGGGCAACCTCGTCATCTGGACGACGACGCCGTGGACCATCCCCGCCAACACGTTCGTCGCCGTCGACGGCGAGATGACGTATCAGGAGGTCCGCGCCGAGAAGGACGGCGAAATCGAGGTGCTCTACCTCGCGGAACCCTGCGTCGAGGAGGTCCTGAAGAAGGGTCGCTACGAGGACTACGAGGTGCTCTCGGAGGTCACGGGCGAGGAGATGGTCGGCTGGGAGTACGACCACCCGCTCGACGGCGTGGTCGACGAGTACGCCGACTTCGAGGGCGCGAGACAGGTGTACACCGCCGACTACGTCGAGGCCGACCGCACGGGCCTCGTCCACTCCGCGCCCGGCCACGGGCAGGAGGACTTCGCCCGCGGGCAGGAACTCGGCTTGGACGTGTTCGTCCCCGTCGACGACAAAGGCGAGTTCACGGAGCAGGGCGGCGACTACGCGGGCACCTTCGTCCGCGACGCCAACCCCGAAGTCATCGAGGACCTCGACGAACTCGGCCACCTGCTCCACGCTGGCGAGCACGACCACCGATACGGTCACTGTTGGCGCTGTGACACGGACATCATCTTCCTCGCCACCGACCAGTGGTTCATCACGGTCACGGACGTGAAAGACCAGCTTCTCGACAACATCGAGGACTCGGAGTGGCACCCGCAGTGGGCCCGCGACAACCGCTTCCGCGACTTCGTGAGCGACGCGCCCGACTGGAACGTCTCCCGGCAGCGCTACTGGGGCATCCCGCTTCCCATCTGGGTTCCGCAGGACGCCGACGCCGAGGGCGCACAGGAGATGATTGTCGTCGGCACGCGCGAGGAACTGGCCGAGCGCGCCGACCAGGATATCGACCCCGAGACGGTCGACCTCCATCGGCCCTCGGTGGACCCCATCACCATCACCGAAGACGGCGTGACCTACGAGCGCGTCCCCGACGTGTTCGACGTGTGGATCGACTCCTCCGTCGCGACGTGGGGCACCCTCGACTTCCCCGGCGAGACGGACGCCTACGACGAGCTGTGGCCCGCCGACCTCATCATCGAGGCGCACGACCAGACCCGCGGCTGGTTCTGGTCGCAACTCGGCATGGGCACCGCCGCGACCGGCGAGTCGCCGTACAAGGAGGTCATCATGCACGGCTTCGCCAACGACAAGGACGGCCGCAAGATGTCGAAGTCCGTCGGCAACATCGTCACGCCCGAGGAGGCTATCGACCGCGCCGGCCGCGACCCGCTTCGCGCCTACCTCCTCAGCCACGACCAGCAGGGCGTCGACCTCTCGTTCGAGTGGGACGGCCTCGCGGACACCCAGTCGACGCTCAACATCTTCTGGAACGTCTTCCGCTTCCCGCTTCCGTACATGGACCTCGACGGCTACGACCCCGCCGAGGCCGACCTCTCTGCGGGCGAACTCACCGTCGTCGACGAGTGGGTGCTCTCGCGGCTCCAGACCGTCGAGGCCGAGATGGCCGACGCGTGGGACGACTACGAGGTCTCCACCGCGCTCAACGCGCTCCTCGACTTCATCACGAAGGACGTGTCGCGCTTCTACGTGAAGGCCATCCGCGAGCGCATGTGGGACGAGGAGGATTCGGCGTCGAAGCTCGGCGCGTACGCCACGCTCTCGACGGTGCTCTCGGAGTCCATCCGGCTCATCGCGCCCTACGCGCCCTACATGGCCGAGCGGATGTACCAGCGGCTCGACGGCTCGGAGACGAGCGTCCACATGCTGTCGTACCCCGAGGCCGACGAGGAGCTCCGAAACGAGGAACTGGAGGCCAACATGGCCGTCCTCCGCGACGTGGAGGAGGCCGCGGCGCACGCCCGCCAACTCGGCGGCCGCAAACTCCGCTGGCCCGTCTCGCGAATCGTCGTCGAGTCCGACGAGGACAGCGTCGCTGAGGCGGTCAACGCCCTTTCGGACCTCCTCGCGGAGCGCGTGAACACCCGCGACGTGCAGGTCCTCGAGGTCTTCGACGAACTCGTCGAGACGGCCGAGCCGCAGATGAGCGTCATCGGGCCGGAGTTCGGCGCCGACGCCCAGCAGATAATGGAGGCCGTCGAAGGACTCTCGCGCGCCGCGGTCGAATCGGGCGTCGAGGTCGACGGCGAGACGTACGACCTCACCGACGAGATGGTCTCGTACCGCGCGGAACCGCCGGAACACGTCAGCGGCGCCGACTTCGAGGGCGGCACGGTCTACGTCGACACCGAACTCACCGACGACATCGAGTCCGAGGGCTACGCCCGCGATGTCATCCGCCGGATTCAGGAGATGCGCAAACAGCTCGACCTCGACGTCGAGGCCGAAATCGACGTGTCGCTCGCGGTCGACGACGAGCGCGTCGCCGGCTTCGTCGCGGAGAACAGCGACCTCATCGCCGAGGAGGTCCGCGCCCGCGAGTTCGACCTCGGAAGCGCCGAGGGCGAGACGGTCGAGACGTGGGACGTCGAGGACGTGTCGGTGACTATCGCGGTCACGCAACTCGACTGAGGCGGTCGCGCGCTTCCGTCCCTCCCCGGTCGCCGCCGGCGTTCGGCCGCCGCCGCGACCCGCGAAATGGAGGGTGCTTACCACCGATTTTTCGCAGACGGCGACCGCCTCGACTTCCGACTGACCAACACTTTTGGCCTCATCGAACGTGAGGGACGGTGAGTCATGAAGAAACTCATCAACGAACCCGGAGCGGTCGTAGACGAGATGCTCGACGGGATGGTCGCGGCGCACCCCGAACTGCGCCGGCTCGACGGCACGAACGTTCTCGTCCGCGACGACGCGCCGGTCGAGGGGAAGGTCGCGGTCGTCTCCGGCGGCGGGTCGGGCCACGAGCCGACGCACGCGGGTTATCTCGGCGACGGAATGCTCGACGGCGCGGCGGCCGGTGAGGTCTTTACCTCCCCGACGGCCGACCAGTTGAACGAGATGATTCAGGCGACGGACGCGGGCGAGGGCGTCCTCTGCGTCGTCAAGAACTACGAGGGCGACGTGATGAACTTCGATACCGCCGCCGAGATGGCCGGCATGGAGGGCGTCGATGTCGAGCAGGTCGTCGTCAGCGACGACGTGGCCGTCGAGGACTCGCTGTACACCTCGGGTCGCCGCGGCGTCGCGGGCACCATCTTCGTCCACAAGTGCGCCGGTGCGAAGGCCGCCGCGGGGGGCGACCTCAGCGAGGTCAAAGCGGTCGCGGAGAAGGTCGTCGACAACGTGCGGACGATGGGGATGGCGCTCACCTCCTGTGTCACGCCGGAGAAGGGCGAGCCGACGTTCGACCTCGGTGAGGACGAAATCGAACTCGGTATCGGCATCCACGGCGAGCCGGGCACCGAGCGCGCGGAGGTCATGAGCGCCGACGAGATAACCGAACACCTGACCGAGAACGTCCTCGACGACCTCGACCTCGACGACGGCGAGGAAGTCGTGACGATGGTCAACGGCATGGGCGGCACGCCGCTTTCGGAGCTGTACATCGTCAACCGCAAGCTCCAGTCCATCCTCGACGACCGCGGCGTCGAGGCGTGGGACGCGTGGGTCGGCGACTACATGACCTCGCTCGACATGATGGGCTGTTCGGTCTCCGTGCTCCGCGTCGACGACGAACTGAAGGAACTGCTCGGCGCGCCCGCGGAGACACCCGGCCTGACGGTCACCGAGTAAGCGACGCGCCGCGTCGTCGGTCGCCGCGAGCTAGCGACGGCGACCCCCGACACGTCACCGGTTTTTCGCGGCAGAACAGTCCCGCGGGACAAGGGATTAACCCCCGGCCGACGAAGGTCAGCCATGGCTGACGCAGAGACACAACGCGAAGCGGTGCTGGACGCGCTCGACAACGTCGCGGAGCGCCTCGCCGAGGAGAGGGAGTATCTCACGGATCTCGACTCCGCCATCGGCGACGCCGACCACGGCGCGAACATGGAACGCGGCTTCGGCAAGGCCGCCGACAAGCGCGAGGAGTTCGTCGAGATGGAGCCGAACGAGGTCGTCAAAAACGTCGGCACGACGCTCATCTCGAACGTCGGCGGGGCCTCCGGCCCCCTCTACGGCGGCTCTATCATGTTCGCCAGCCAAGAGCTCGAAGACGGCATCACCGCCGAGTCGTCGGTGGCGTTCGCGGAGGCGTACCTCGACAAGGTCAAGGACCGCGGCGGCGCGCAGGTCGGCGCGAAGACGATGGTCGACGCGCTCGTGCCCGCCGTCCACACCTACAAGAAGTCCATCGAGCAGGACGACCTCCCGCCGCTGGAAGCCCTCGCCAAGGCCGTCGACGCGGCCGAGCGCGGCGTCGCCTTCACCGTCCCCATCAAGGCGATGAAGGGCCGCGCGTCGTTCCTCGACTGGCGCTCGGTCGGCCATCAGGACCCCGGCGCGACGAGCACGCTGTTCATCCTCGAAGAACTCCTCGAA
The DNA here is from genome assembly GCF_000336975.1 of Haloferax sp. ATCC BAA-644. Lineage (NCBI taxonomy): Archaea > Methanobacteriati > Methanobacteriota > Halobacteria > Halobacteriales > Haloferacaceae > Haloferax > Haloferax sp. ATCC BAA-644. The sequence continues at coordinate 607,019 of NZ_AOLF01000013.1, read as the reverse complement.
ACGGCCGAGGAGTACCTCGACGGCGAGGTCGACCGCGACGCGCGGGCCGAAGACGCAGTCGGGAGGGGCGAATGATTGGCCTCGTCGTCGTCTCGCACAGCGCGAAGGCGGCCGAGGGAATCGCTGAGGTCGCGGCGCAGATGGGCGGCGGCAACGCCCGCATCGTCCCCGCCGGCGGCGACGAAGACGGCATCGGAACCTCGCCGGACCGCATCCGCGAGGGCATCGAGGAGGCGGACGACGGCGACGGCGTCGTCGTCCTCGTGGACCTCGGCAGCGCCGTGATGAACGCGGAACTCGCCATCGAGATGGCGATGGACTCCGAGGCGGTCATCGCGGACGCGCCGGTGCTGGAGGGGACGCTCAACGCGGCCGTCGAGACGACGAGCAAGAAGGCGACGCTCGACTCGGTCGTCGAGCGCGCCGAGGACGCCCGCGACTACCGGAAGCTGAACTGACCCGGCCGGGACGACCCGGGCGTCCGGGCCATCGACCGACCGACCGGAAAAGAGACCGTCGCGGGAGCGGCGGGCCGCCGGTTCTTATTCTTCGTCGCCGGCTTCGGGCGTCGAGAGCACTGCTTCGAGCGCGTCGAGCGCGGCCTCCGCGTCGTCGCCGTCGGCGACGAGGCGAATCTCCTCGCCGTGGCCGACGCCGAGGCCGGTGACGGCGAGCATGCTGGCGGCGGGGACGAGGTCGTCCTCGTCGGCCCGGCCGAGTTGAATGTCGGCGTCGAAGGAGTTCGCGGTCTCGACGAACTGGGAGGCGGGACGTGCGTGCAGGCCGTCTTTCGGGACGACGGCGACGATGCGTTCCATACGTCGGGTATCGACTGCGGAGCGTTATCGCTACCGATTGCGGAACGCGGCAACGAAAAAATCGTGAACGACGTGTGCGGGGCCGGAGGCGTCCGGGCTTAGAGCCCGAGGTACGCCGAGTTCGGGATGACCCCGACGAGGAACAGCACGCCGATGAGCAGCGAGTAGATGGTAATCGACATCGCCGGCGGGTCCACGTGCGTTCCGGAGTGCGCGTAGGCGATACGCTGGGTGAGTTCCCCGAGGAGCGCACCGATAACGCCACCGACCGCGGCGGCGACGATGATGAGCGGTTCGTTACCGCCGACCATCGGCGCGGCGACGCCCGCGAACGCCGACCCGCCGAGGGTGATGTGGTGGGTGACGGGAATCTTCTCGACGCCGAGGTTCAAGAACAGCAGGCTGGCCGCCGAGATACCGTAGCCGAGGAAGAAGCTCCCCGTGATGAGCCACGCCCAGCCGCCGAGGATACCGGCGGCGAGGCCGATGACGACGATGTTGACCCACTTGTACTGGTGGGGGAGCCACGGCTCGGTCGCGGGTCGGCCGCTGCCGTCGCCGCGCATCTCGCCCTTCTCGAACGGCGACATGTCGAGGAGGCCGCTGCCGGCGGGCGAGCCGATGAGCGGGTAGTCGAAGGCGACGCGTGCGATGAGCGCCGTCGTCATGACCGACAGCGCGACGCTGTCGAGCGGGAGGCCGATACCGCCGGCAATGCGGGAGATGAGGAGCCCGAGGACGCCGAACAGGCCGCCGACGGCGAGGATGTCGGGCTTCGTGCCGAAGGCGTACGTGATGTCCTTCCCGAAGTGGTAGCCGCCTTCACTGGGGTTCATGTCGGCGTACCGCTTGCCCGCGTAGGCGCTGGCGGCGACACCGCCGGCGAAGGCGATGTGCGGGCCGACGAACGGACCGAACCCGATACTGCCGGTGATACCCGTGCCGAGTTCGCCGGCGGTGACGAGGTCGGCACCTTCGAACTGTCGGATGACGATGCCCGCCGTCTCGCCGAGCAGCACGACGAAGCCAGTGAAGATGAACGACGGCAGCGCGCCGAGCGCCGCGCCGAACATCCCGCCGGCGAACGCCGCGAGCAGGAGGACGACGAACCGTTCCGTGCTGACGTCGATGACCGGAATCTGGAGTGCGAATGCTTCGAACACGTGTTATTCCTCCCGTGCCCAGTCGAGCGAGCGGTCGACGGCCTCTTTCCAGCGGCCGTAGCGATGCTCGACGTTCTGTGGGTCTTTCGGCTCGAACTCGCGGTCCACCTGCCAGTTGTCGCGGAGTTCGTCGAGCGTCTCCCAGTAGCCGACGGCGAGGCCGGCGGCGTACGCCGACCCGAGCGCGGTCGTCTCGTCGACCTGCGGGCGGACGATTTCCGTGTCGAGGATGTTCGACTGGAGCTGACAGAGGAAGTTGTTCTTGACAGCGCCGCCGTCGACGCGGAGACTGGAGAGGTCGATGTCGCTGTCGGACTCCATCGCCTCGGCCACGTCGCGCGTCTGGAACGCGATGGATTCGAGCGTCGCGCGGACGATGTGCTCGCGGCGGGTGCCGCGGGTCATGCCGACGATGGTGCCGCGGGCGCGCTGGTCCCAGTGGGGCGCGCCGAGGCCCGTGAACGCGGGGACGAAGTAGACGCCGTCGGTGGACTCGACCGACCGAGCGAGCTTCTCGGACTCGGCGGCGTTGTCGATGAGCGTCATGTCTTCGAGCCACTCGATTGCCGCGCCCGTGATGAAGATGGAGCCTTCGAGGGCGTACTGGACCGGCTCACCGGAGCGCTGGAAGCCGACGGTGGTGAGGAGGCCGTGTTCGGACATGACCGCCTCGTCGCCGGTGTTCATCAGCATGAACGAGCCGGTACCGTAGGTGTTCTTCGCGTCGCCGGCGTCGAAACAGGTCTGGCCGAACAGCGCGGCCTGCTGGTCACCGAGCGCTCCGGCGACGGGGACTTCCGCGCCGAGGAAGCCGTTCGCGTCGGTCGTGCCGTAGTAGTCGTCGTCGGACGACGGGCGGACCTCGGGGAGGAGTTCGCGCGGGACGTTGAACTCGTCGAGGAGTTCGTCGTCCCACTCCATGTCGTGGATGTTGAACAGCATGGTCCGCGACGCGTTCGTCACGTCCGTGATGTGGTTCCCCGTCAGATTGTAGATGAGCCACGTGTCGATGGTCCCGAAGGCGAGTTCGCCGTCGGCGGCGCGGTCTCGGATATCTTCGGGCCGGGAGCGCTGGAGCTTGATGGGGTCGGAGTTGTCCAGCAGCCACTCGGCTTTCGTCGCAGAGAAGTACGCGTCGGGTTCGAGCCCCGTCTTCGCGCGCACGTCGTCGGTTTTGCCCTCCGCTTCGAGCGTCTCGATGCGGTCGGTCGTCCGACGGTCCTGCCAGACGATGGCGTTGTGGATCGGCTGTCCGGTCTCACGGTCCCAGACGAGCGTCGTCTCGCGCTGGTTCGTGATGCCGATGGCTTCCAACTGCTCGGCGTCGAGCCCGGCGCTCGAAAGCGCCGAGTCGATGACCTGCTTCGTGTTGTCCCAAATCTCGTTTGCGTCGTGTTCGACCCAACCGGGCTCCGGGTAGATCTGTTCGTGCTTCTCGTAGGCGTTGGCGACCACCTTGCCGTCGTGGTCGAACACCATGAACCGCGTGCCTGTGGTACCTTGGTCGATGGCACCGACGTAAGTTTCTCCTGACATTTCTAACCAACCTCGATACGAACTCTCGGTGTGAGAGTCCTACCACTACAAACGTGTACAAATTATATGATAAATGTTTCTTTACTACTGCCCCGCATACTGTGGCGTTTGTACTTGGGATAGAGGTCTCGTACCCGCTGTATTCGGGAGTTTTATTTCACACGGGCGCTTTTTTCGACCGTTTTAACCAGCGGGTCGGTCTGGCGAACAGAACGACCGCGTCCGCCGATTAACGGGAAAAAACGGCGATTAACCGGCAACACAGTCCTCTAAACCGCCGCCGAACCGGCGCGCGCGCCGAGCGCGACGCCGTTCGGGTGGTCCGGCGCTCGAACGAAGACGGTCGTCAGCCGTGCGCGCGAGTCAGACCAGCGCCTCTTCGAGGAGTTGGAGCGGGTGCTTGATGTCGTAGCCCGTGCCGTGTTCCATCTGCATCGAGCAGGTGGGGCACTCGGTCATGCCGACGCTCCCTTGGGCGTGCTCCATGTGGTCGAACATGTCCGCGCCGATCTGCATCGACTTGTCGTACTTCTCTTCCTTCCAGCCGTAGGTTCCCGAGATGCCGGAACAGGAGTCGCCCACGTCCTCGATTTCGACGCCGTCGAGCTGGCGGAACAGCTCGACCGCCTGCCGGTCGAGGCCCTGATTGCGGCCGTGACACGGCGCGTGGTACGCGAACGCCTGGTCGTCGACCGAGGCCTCGCGAACCGCGCCTTCGAGGTCCTCGTGGATGCGGAGGTACTCCAGCGCCTCGTAGGTGTGCGCCGAGAGGTCCTCGATGCCGTCGATGTCGAACAGTTCGGGGTACTCCTGTCGGAGCGACATCGAACAGGAGGTACACGACGCGATGATGTCGTAGCCCTCGGGGATGAGCCCCGCGAAGTTCTCGACGTTGATGCCGGCGGCGCGCTTGGCGTCGTCGAGCATCCCGTTTGCGAACATCGGCGTCCCCGAACAGCGCTGCTTGGGGACGACGACCTCGTAGCCGAACGACTCGAAGACGCGGACCATCGCCTTGCCCACCTCGGGCGTGTTGTAGTTGGAGTAACAGCCGTGGAAGTAGGCGACGCGCTTTTCCTCGGAGCGGACCTGCGGGCCGCCGCGTTCGTTCCACCACTCGCGGAACGTCTGGGTGGCGAACTCGGGGAAGTCGCGTTCGGCCGTGATGCCGAGCAGTTTCTCGTTTATCTGCTGGACGACCGAGTTGCCCATGACGGCGTTCGCCAGCCGGGGGAACATGCCGCCCAACTGGGCGAGCGTGCCGTAGTTGGCGAGGATGCGGTTGCGGATGTACTCCCGCGAGAGCTTGTCCATCTGCTCGTCGACGTACTCACCGCGGGCCGTGTTGTGCATCTGGCTGAGCGGGACGCCCGAGGGACAGGCGTCGTCACAGCGCATGCAGTTCGAACACGACATGATGGAGTCGTCGACGGCCTCGTCTTCCTTGCGCTTGAGCCGCCACTGCTCCGGCCCCTGGAACTTCGGCCCGGGGAACTCGTCGTCGACTTCCGCGACCGGACAGGACACGTCGCAGGCGGTGCATTTGTAGCAGTTGTCCGCGCCGGGACGGAGGTCCATGTCGGTGCTGTCGGGGAACACCTCGACGGCCTCGAAGTCGTCTGTCTGTGCGTCGGGGGTCAAAGTCGGGTTGCCTGGGGATTCTGCGTCACTCATCTGGTTGCCTCCTCGCCCGCGAGGCGGCCGGCGACGGCACCCGTCGCCAGCGAGACGCCGCTCGCGGATTTCTCGCGCGCCACGTCGGCACCGCCGACGACGCCGCCCGCGGCGCGCAGGTTCTCGAAGTGCGGTTCGCCGTCTTCGTCGGTCGGCCGGAGTTCGTCGTCGGGGACGACGCCGAAGCGCGCGAACGCGTGGTCGTCGAACGCCTCGGGTTCGGACCAGTCGTAGCGGTCCTCGGGGTGCGGGACGTGACAGCCGAAGACGGGCTCTGTGACCGACTCGCGGTCGGAGTCGAGGCCCTTGCCGACGAGGCCGCCCGTCGCGAGGACGACCTGGTCGGCCGAGTAGGGCGTCGGTCGGCTCTTCTGGTCGACGATGACCGTCTCGACGCGGCCGTCGTCGGCCTCGAAATCGACCGCCGGGTTGCCCGCGGAGATGCGGACGCCCGCCTCGTCGAGCGCGTCGAACAGGATGTCTTCGAGCTTGAGCCCGAGCAGGCTCGGCGGGCCGGTCGGCACCTCGAAGACGGGGATGTCGAGGCGGTCGGAAAGCTCCGCGCGGACGTCCTCGTCGCGGTCGTCGCCGAGCATCGCCGGGAAGCCGACGCGCGACTCGCCGTCTAACTCGTCGGCGACGGTGTCAGCGAGGACGGAGCGGACCGTGCCGCCGTCCACGTCCTCGTCGCGGTCGAGCGCCTTGGCGAACCGGGTCACCTTCGCGTCGGCGCGGAACCGCTTGGGGAACTCGACGGTGACGCCGCGGGCCGAAAACGGCACGCCGGCGGCCGCGAGGTGGTCGGCCGCGACGGGCGCGTCGAAGTCCGTGAGACCCGCGAAGCCGACGAGCAGCGTGTCGCCCGACGAACTGGCGAGGCCGGGCGCGACCGACGCGGGATACCGAGCGGTCGGCTTCACCGCACCGCCGTGGGTCATCACGAGCGCGTTCGAATCGGTGTGGCCGCCGCGGTAAGCGTCACCGACCGCCTCGTCGAAGATGCGGAGACCGGTGCGGACGCCGTCCTCGCCGACGACGCGGTAGGGGTGGCTCTCCGGGAGCGCGTCGAGGCCGGCGTAGGGGTCCGAGAGGGGACCGTCGCCGCCGGCGTAGCCGAGCACGTCCACGAGGCCGCTGGCCTGTCGGAGCGTGCTCTTCTTGTGGGCGAGCAGGCGCACGCGAGCGCCCGTCTCCGCGGCCGAGAGCGCGGCCGTGCAGGCGGCGATGCCGCCGCCGACGACGAGCACGTCGTCAGTTATCGCCATCTGCACCTCCGGGGGCCTCGTCGCCCGCGCGGTCCGCGGCCCGTTCGCGGCCGCCGTCTGCCACCGCGCCGCCGGACGCGACGCCCGAGGCGTCGCCCTCCGAAGCGCCGCCGTCGTCGAAGGCGGCGAAGTCGATGTCGGCGTCGGCCGCGGCGGGGTCCTCGTCGCGGTTCATCGTCGCCGCGTGGAGCATGTGCTTCAGCGCGGTCTGGGAGAGCTGCGTGCCCCACATGGCGTGGCGCTCGCCCTTCCAGCGCTCCTGATAGAGGTCGTCGAGGGAGGCGCGGACGGTCTCCTCGTCGTACTCGGGCGCGAGTTCGTTCGCCATCCGGTGACAGCAAATCGCGCCCTGACAGTTGCCCATCGAGGCGCGCGTCTGGATGCGCACGGAGTTGAGGTCCGTGCCCGCGGTGTCGAGGGCGTCCTGAATCTCGGCGCGGGTGACGGCCTCGCACTCGCAGACGACCGGGTTGGGGTCGACGCTGTTGAGCACCTCGTCGGCGCGCGAGCCGAGTCGCTGGGCCGACCGGCGGCCGATGGGCGACCGCAGGCCGAAATCGTCCATGTAGTCGCGGAGGACGGTGAAGTCCTCGCTGCCGGGGAGCGGCTCGTCGGCGGTGCGGCACTCGGCGTCGACGCCGAGCTTCCCGCAGACGTGGTCCGAAATCTGTTCGGCCATCATCCGGTAGGTCGTGAGCTTGCCGCCGACGATGCTCGTCATGCCCGGCAGGTCGTCGCGGTCGGCGTGGTCCAACAGGAAGAACTCGCGGGTGATGTCCGTCGGGTCCTCCGTGCCGGTGCCCGGCGGCTCGTACAGCGGGCGGACGCCCCAGAAGGAGCGAATCGTCCGCGCGTCGGCCAGCATGGGCACGAGTTCGGACAGCGTCTCTATCATCAGGTCGACTTCCCAGCCCTCCTCGGGGTAGTCCTCGGGGTCCTCGACCTCCTCGTCGGTCGTCCCGAGGATGCACGTCGTCTCGTGGGGGACGATGATGTCGGCGTCGCCCTTCGGCCGGCAGCGGTTGACGACCGTGTCGACCTGCCGGGTGTTCATGATGGTCATGACGCCCTTCGACGGGCGGACTTCGACGTCGACGCCCGCGAGGTCACCGATTTGGCCGGCCCACGCGCCCGTCGCGTTGACGACGTAGTCGGCGCGGATTTCCTCGACCTCGCCGGGTTCGCCGTGGACGTACGGGCCGGTGCCGGTCTGGTGGGTGACCTCGACGCCGACGACCTCGCCGTCCTCGACGAGCACGTCCGTGACCTCGGAGTGCGTCTCGATGCGCGCGCCGTGTTCGACGGCGCTCGCGGCGTTCGCCACGCAGAGGCGGAACGGGTCGACCGCGCCGTCGGGGACCTTGATGGCGCGCTTGATGTCCTTCGCGAGGTACGGCTCTATCTCGCGGGCTTCCTCGGCGGACAGCACCTCCGCGGGGATGCCGCACTCGCGGCAGCCCTCCAGTTTCTTCTCGAAGTACTCGTCGGAGTCCTCGGGTCGCTGGACGAACAGCCCGCCCGTCATCTCGACGCAGTGGCCCGCGATACGCCGCAGGACGCGGTTCTCTTCGATACACTCCTTGGCGGACGGCTGGTCCGACACCGCGTACCGGCCCCCGCTGTGGAGGAGTCCGTGCATCCGCCCCGTCGTCCCGTGTGTGAGGTTCCCCTTCTCGACGAGGGTCACGTCCAGCCCGCGCATCGCGAGGTCGCGTGCGATGCCCGTGCCGGTCGCCCCCCCGCCAATGACGAGGACGCTCGGCGATTTTTTCATCTGTCTTTCGTGAGGTAGGACCGACGGCACTTTATTTTACCTTCACTCGTCTCGCGCCCCGTTCGTCTCACAGAACGGACCACTTCACAGACCGGAATGCCATCGTAGTGGTCGTAGAATACCGTATCTCGGCGTTTCTACGCCGAATCAAAACGACGGCAATAATTCAAAATTATTGTTACTATTAGTTACGATTGCTTCGATCTCGGCGGTCGTCACGAACCTCTCAACTGCCTTTGAAGCGCTCCGGACGGCCGATTTCAGTGTTTCGTGTTCTCATTCCACACGGCGGCTGTCGGTAGTGGTCGGTTTTTAGGCGTGCGCCGGATACCGTCAGCCACGGAACGTTCCACGCCATGCGCCTCGAAGACAGAATCACCAGGCGGCGTCGACGCGGCGGGAAGAGACGGCGGCTCGTCCGAGACCTGAGCGCGCTCGACCCGACGGCTCATCCCCGAGAGCCGACCGGCCGCGGTCCGACGCTCGAACGCATTCTCGACCATCTCGACCCGGTGTTCGACGGCGAGTTGCCGCCCGTCGCTCACGTCCACGGGCCGAAGGGCGTCGGGAAGTCGGCGGTCGTCGCGGCGCTGTTCGAGCACCTCGCCAGCGCCCTCCCCGCCAGACGGTCGGTCATCCACACCGCGACGCGGACCGCCGCCACGCCGACGACCTCGTTCGCCTACGTCGACGCTCGGGACGCTCCGACCGAGTTCGCGCTCCTTCACGCGGCGCTCGAAACGCTCTCGAAGGAGTCGGTGCCCTCGCAGGGCGTCGGCGTCGAGGCGCTCCGCGAGCGGCTCACGGCGCGGGTCGCCCACGACGAACACGCGGTCGTCGCCGTCGACCACGTCGGCGAGCCGGAGACCGTTTCCGCGGCGACGGCGGTCGAGACGCTCTCGTCGGTGTCGCCGCACGTCTCGGTGCTCACCGTCGGCCGCGACCCGCGGAGCGACGCGACCGACGCCGGTGATGACGACGACGTAACCGACGCGACCGACGCGACCGACGCGACCGACGCGGCGTCCATCGCCGTCTCGGCCTACGAGCGCCACAGCCTCGTCGATATCCTCGTCGCGCGTGCGTCGGACGGCGTCGCCCGCAACGCGCTCCCGCACGAGGCGACGCGCGAGGTGGCCGAGTGGGCCGACGGCGACGCCCACGACGCGCTGTCGGCGCTCTACGGGGCGGCGACGCTCGCCGCGGCCGACGGTGCGGACACAATCGACACCGAGTACGTCTGCGCCGGTATCGACGCCGTGCCCGACGACGGCTGTTCGCTCGGCCGCGTGTTCGCGCTCCCCGAGAGCCGCCGGCGCGTCCTCCGGGCGTTCGTCGCGCTCGACGACGAGGAGGCGGCCTCGGTCTCGACGGCAACCGAGCACATCGCCGCGTCGCCGCGGGTGTCGCTGTCGCCGGCGACCGTCCGGCGCGTCCTCTACGAGCTTTCGGACCTCGGCATCGTGCGCCGGGTTTCGGACTCCGACTCCACCGACGGCCCGGGCAGACCGGCGACGCGACCCGTCCCGAACTTCTCGACGCTGGCGTTCCGCGGGCTGGACGACGCCGAGCGCTGAGGCGTCGGCGCTCGCCGCCGCGAGTTCGCCGGCGGCGTCGAGAGCGCAGGCCGCGGCGCGGTTCTCCCCGACCGCTGAACCTTTTTCCCCCGTCGCCCAACTCCGGGTATGGTTCCGCCGCTCGTACTCGACATCGACGGGACGCTCACCGACGCGGACGGACATCTCGACCCCCGCGCGTTCGAGGTGCTCCCGGCGTGGGACGCGCCCGTCATCCTCGCCACCGGCAAGGCGTTTCCGTACCCGGTCTCGCTGTGTCACTATCTCGGCCTCCCGCAGACCGTCATCGCGGAGAACGGCGGGGTCGTCCTCGCAGACGGCGAGGTGACGTTCACCGGCGACCGCGAGGCCGCGCAGGCCGCCGCCGACGAGTTCGTCGCCCGCGGCGGCGACCTCGGCTGGGACGCCGCGGACACCGCGAACCGCTGGCGCGAGACCGAAATCATCGCCCGTCTCGACGCCGACGAGGCGCTCCTCCGGGCAGTCGCAGACGAGTTCGACGTCGAAGTCATCGACACCGGCTTCGCCTACCACATCAAGACGCCGGGAGTCGAGAAGGGCGTCGGCCTCGAACGCGTCTGCGAGACGATGGACTACGACCCGGTGGACTTCGTCGCCGTCGGCGACAGCGTCAACGACGCCTCGACGTTCCGGGTCGCCGGGCGGTCGTACGCCGTCGCCAACGCGGACGACGTAGCCACGGAGGCCGCCGACACGGTGCTCGACCAGTCGTACATGGACGGCACGCTCTCGGTGCTCGACTCGCTCCGAGAAGAAGACGCGGCGTAGCCGCCGACTGCGCGCGCCGCTCGTCGGCGTCTCAGGCCGGTTCCTCGAAGGGAGCGAAGCGGCCGTTGATGTCCCACTCGTGGATGCAGTAGGGGCTTCCGACCCGTTTCTCGCCGTCCGTCTCGGCGACGAGCCACGTCGCGGCGTCGTCGTCCCAGCGTTCCACCCGACCGCAGCGCTCGCAGGCGCGTCGCGTCGGCCGTCGAAGTTGGGGTTCCATACCTGTGAGACCGACTGCCGGGCAAAAAAGCCCATCGTCGTCGGCAGTTTCGCGGGCGGTCGCTCGGACCCGCGCCGACCCGCGCCGACCCGCACTGACCCGCACTGACCCGCTCCGGCCCGACCCGGTGGCGGACTGACTCACCGGCGGCTATGCACGAGACAAACACGACTCGGGGAGGAACCGATGGGACTTACGGCTCGGGACGCGGAGTGAATCGCATGGGCTTTCACACCTTCGACGCCGACAGGGCGGCGAAACTGGACGACCCCGCGAGATTCCGGTTCGTCTCGCGGGAGGAACTGCTCTCGCACCTCGGCGTCGCGCCCGAACGCGTCGTCGCCGACCTCGGAAGCGGCACCGGTTTTTTCACCGACGAGGTCGCCCCGCACGTCGGCACGCTCTACGCAGTCGACGTGCAGGCGGTCATGCACGACTACTACCGCGAGAAGGGCGCGCCCGACAACGTCGAGTTCGTCACGGCCGACGTGGCGTCGCTCCCGTTCGACGACGACCGCCTCGACGCCGCCTTCTCGACGATGACCTACCACGAGTTCGCCACCGACGAGGCGCTCGCTGAACTCGCTCGCGTCGTCCGTCCCGGCGGCACCGTGGTCGTGGTCGACTGGTCCACATCCGGCTCGGGCGAAGACGGCCCGCCGCGAGACGAGCGATTCGGCCTCGGCGACGCCGTCTCCGCGCTCGAAGCGGCCGGCTTCACCGTCACCCACGGCGAGACCCGACGCGAGACGTTCGTCTGCGTCGCCCGGCGCTGACGCGAACGAACCTGTGAAGTGACCTCCGTTGGAATTGAACAGTGCGCCGTGCAGAAGTTGATTCGATTCTCGTTCGAGTGCCCATGCTGGCGTAGAATATTAATATCCTAGAGTAATTTGGTGAATACCAGGACAACGCTTACCACAAAATCCATGGTATAATATGACATGGTATTACATAACTCAGTAATCGACGACTATCACCCGACCGAGGGGTATTACGAGTGTCGTTCCTGTCGGACTCGGACCGTCAGCGCGAGCCACCTGTCGGAGTGTCCCGACTGCGGCGGGTCGGTTCGAAACATCGCTGTCGCCCGCGAGTGAGGCGCGAGTCGCGCGATTCCGCACGTCATCGATTCGGACGACCGACTTCCTTCTCACGGGGCGTCGGAGCACCCCGCTTCGACGCGCCGCACCGATGCGCGCTCACGACTCGATGACGTCCGTGTACCGGTCGACGAGTAGGACGACCGCCGCGCCGACGACCGCGGCCACGGCGAACGCGGCGTAGAGCTCCGTCGTCCACGACCGTCCGGCGTCGACGAGCGCGGCGGTGCTCTCCACCACGGGCGCGCGGAGCGCGCCGACGATGAGACTCACGAGGAACGCGAGCGTCGCCCGCCTGTAATGTTCGAGCGCCCAGCGGACGACGTGCGCGATGCTGAACAGGCCGACGACGGCTCCGACCATGAACGTGACGACGACCGTCCCCGGTTCGACGACGACCGACAGCGGTGCGCCGCCGGCGACGTCGAGAAGGCTGTCGATGAACGCGTTGAGCGCCGCGTTCATGTACTCGTACTGCCCGAGAATCAACAGGATGAGCGACCCGGAGACGCCGGGGAGAATCATCGCGCTGACGGCGATGCCGCCGGCGACCGCAATCGCGGGCAGCGAGTGTCCGAACGCGCCGCCGCTCCCGCCGGAGGCGACGAACGCGAGGCCGAACCCGGCGACGGCCGCCGCGATTTGACGCGGGCCGTCGAGCGACACTTGGGCGTACAGCACGACCGCCGACGCGGCGATGAGTCCGAAGAAAAAGCCGTAGGTGGGCACCGGCGCGTCGTTGAGCGCGATGTGGAGCACGCGCATCACGGTCACGATTGCGGTGGCGATACCCGCGCCGAGGGCGAGCAGGAAGCCGATGTCGACTTCGCGCATCGCCGCGACCGCGTCGGCCCGGCGTCCGGGGACGACGACGCCGAGGGCGCGCTTGATTCGGCCGGGTGTGATGGCCGTCACCGCGCTGATGAGTCGCTCGTAGATACCGGTGATAAGCGCGATTGTGCCACCCGAGACGCCCGGCACGGCATCGGCGGCACCCATGCAGACGCCTTTCAGGTAGATGAGAAGCCACGAGAGCCGGGGAGTGTCCCCGTCTGAGTTCCTCGCCATTTCGTTGTCGGACCCTCTCTCGGGGAGGATATCAGTCCACCGCTACGTGATTCCGGCTGTTCCCTCAGTGAACTACGGGACTCGGAAAGAATCAAACCACCTGGCATTCACAACTCTACCAATGGAGCTCAGTATCATCGGGAGTGGGTACGTCGGCACGACTATCGCGGCGTGCTTCGCTGAACTCGGACACGACGTCGTCAACGTGGACATCGACGAAGACATCGTCGCCTCACTCAACGCTGGGCAGGCCCCGATTCACGAGCCCGGACTGGCCGACCTCGTCGAACGGTACGCGGGAGACCGACTCCGAGCGACGACCGACTACGACGAGATTCTCGACACGGACGCGACGTTCCTCGCCCTGCCGACTCCGTCGAACGACGACGGCAGTATCGACCTCGGCGCGATGAAAGCCGCAGCGACCTCGCTCGGTGAGACGCTGGCTCGGAAAGACGATTCGCACCTCGTCGTCACCAAGAGCACGGTCGTTCCGAGGACGACGGTCGACGTCATCGGGCCGCGAATCGAAGAGGCCTCGGGGAAACGCGTCGGCGACGGGTTCGATATCGCGATGAACCCCGAGTTCCTCCGCGAAGGCACCGCCGTCGACGACTTCCTTTCGCCGGACAAAATCGTTCTCGGCGCGCAGACCGACCGGGCGTACGAGACGCTAGCCGAGATTTTCGCCCCGCTCGTCGAACGCGCCGGGAACCCGCCCGTCGTCAAGACCGGCATCAGCGAAGCCGAGATGATAAAGTACGCTAACAACGCCTTCCTCGCGTCGAAGATTAGCCTCGCCAACGACCTCGCGAACATCTGCAAGGAGTTCGGCGTCGACTCCGCGGAAGTGTTGGAGAGCATCGGCCTCGACTCCCGTATCGGGTCGGCGTTCCTCGGTGCGGGTCTCGGCTGGGGCGGGTCGTGTTTCCCGAAGGACACGACCGCCATCATCGCCGCCGCCCGCGCTCAAGGCTACGAACCGCGCCTCTTGCAGGCCGCCGTCGACGTCAACGACGGCCAACCGGAGCGTATGCTCGACCTCCTCCGCGAGCGATTCGACCTCAACGGCAAGCGCGTCGCCGTGCTCGGACTCGCGTTCAAGCCCGGCACCGACGACATCCGGAAATCCCGAGCGATGTTACTCATTCAGGCGCTCCTCGACGCAGGGGCCGACGTCGTCGGCTACGACCCCGTCGCCACCGGGAACATGCGGGAGCGGTTCCCCGATATCGAGTACGCGGACTCGGCCGCGGACGCGCTCGCAGACGCCGACGCGGCGCTCGTCGCGACCGACTGGGACGAGTTCGCGGCGCTCGACGACGAGTTCGACGCCATGCGCTCGCCCGTCGTCATCGACGGTCGTCGCATCGTCACTCGACGCGAGGGCATCGACTACGAATCGCTCGTGTAAGGGGATTTCACGTCGCTCGTCCGAATCTCACTCACGGATCGCTCGTCTGCGTCGGCCCCGCGGATCGCTCCCGAGCGGATTCTTCGGTACACTCCGTCCGATAGCCGCTGGCTAGTTCGAAAAGCGGTGACCGATGTCGCAGAAGACGCGAAAAAAGCGTCGTTCGTCGCCGTTCGTTTCGTTACGAGGCGACCGTGACGGCGCCCGGCGCCGAGACCGAGGCCGACGCCGACTCGTTCGTCTGCGAGTCGTCGGACGTGCTGTCCTCGGACGAGCCATCCTCGGACGAGGAGTCGCCGGGCAGGTCGAGTTCCTGTTCGTTCCGTTCGAGGGTGACCTGCACGGTACCGTCTTCGGCACCGTTGACGAGGCCCTCGTCGACGGCGACGTTCTCCGCCTGGTAGCTGACGATGGTGCTGTTCCCGGTGACCGAGGTCGGCCCGGTGAACGCGTAGCCGCCCGCCGCGCGAACGCTGACGTTCGTGTAGCCGTTGTCCGGGCCGTACTCGTCGTAGCCGGTCGTGGAGTACGGGAGCGTCATCGTGAACTCACCGTCGGCGTCGGTCTGCGCCTGCTGCGTGTAGGTGAAGTTCGTGCCAGTTGTCAGGTCGCGCATCTGGACGCGCGCGGTCACCGTCGTGTTGGCCGGGGCACCGCTGCCGTCGACCGTCGCGCCGGGAACGCGCTCGAACGTCTTGACCCACGCGGGGTTGTTGGGGACGAGCGCCTGCGGCTGGAGGCCGTAGGTGTTGCCCTCGCTGATGAGCGACCGCTGGTAGGACCCCGAGCGGAGCGCCGAGCTGTTCGAGGACTTCACGAGGCGGTAGTGTTCGAGGGCGGACACGCGCTCCTCGGGGAACGTGCCGATACCGCCGATCTGGGAGGTCGGGTCGTTCGCGACGTACTCCTCCGCGGCGCTCATGTTGTCGAACGTCCTGACCGCCTGCCCGTCCGAGGGCGTCACTCTGAACGTGGTCGAGCCGTCGGCGGACGTACGTTCTTCCCAGTCGACGACGATTGGCGACGCCTCGCGGGCGCTGCCGTGGTACGCGTAGAGCCGGATCATCAGGCTCTCGTAGTACCGCTGGTCCTTGAGGCTCGACGCGGCGGCGACAGTCGTTTGCTCGCCCTGTTCTTGCAGGCGGAACATCGGATTGTAGAAGTCCGACCTGGAGATGTTCGACTCGTCGTAGAAGACGGTCGGCGCGCTGAACTTCGCGTCGGTCGAAGCCATCTGCCAGTCGACCATGACGTAGCGGGTCTGGTCGCCTTCGCCGTCGTCACCCATCGAGGTGAGAACCGACTCAGCCTGCTGTTCGTCTTCGGCGAGGAGGTAGTTCGCTGCCTCGGTGGCACCTCCTTGGAACGGGTTCGCGTTCGGGATGCGCTCGCCGAGGACGGTAATCCAGTGACCGTAGTCCCACCAAGACATGACGCCGTACGAACCGTCCGGATAGTCGAAGTCGTCCGTGTACTCGTACGTCCCGTAGTACTCCATCCGGTTCGATTCGCCGCCGAGCTCACCTTCTGCGGGTGTGTTGTTCTGCATCCAGGTGAGGCTCCCGTCCCACTGAGTGACCGTTCCTGGACCGGTCTGGGACGCTTGCATGGCGGTCTGAGACACGCCGCCGTTGCCGAGTTGAATCGGGATGATGAGAACGGGCGTGAGGATGAGGAGGACGGCAATCACGACTGCTGCGACCTGCCCATACGAGATGTCGTCGAAGCGCTCGACGTTCGCGAGGCCGATGAAGTCGATTCCGAGGGCCTCTCGGAGGAGGTAGGCGTTCATCACCGCGACGACCACCGCGAGGTAGTAGTTGAAACGAACCTGCGTGAACGCTGCCGACGTGATGATGGCTGCCCACACGAGGACGAACAGACGTTCGCTCTCGTAGTCGGCTTGCATCACTGCGCCCACGATGAGTGCGGTGACGATGGTGAGGCTAACGAGCGACGATTCGACGCCCAGGGCACTGCCGATTCCTGCTGGAAGCGCCGGTATCAAGAAGAGTACTCCGATGAGGGCGAGACTCCCGATAGCGTATCCGATCTTCCGTGAGTTTCCACCCTTGACAAGCGGTTTCGCGACGAGCCACACTGCCGCGAGAGCACCTGTGAAGAAGGTGAAGCCGTATTCGGACATGATACGGCCGACAGCAGTCTGACCGTTCGACTGGAGTACGTTTGCTGCGAGGAACGGCTGGGCTTCACTGATGGTTCGGGTCGCAGCGCCGGCGCTGAACCCAACCGTACGGAGGAAGTTGCGTGCAATCGAATCGAAAACACTCGGAAGGACGAGAGAAAACAGCACTATCCCGACAAGCATGGTTCCGCCAACCACCGCAGGATAGTATCGCTCGTCGACGTCGTTCGATTCCCACCACCGGGCGAGTGCGGCGAGGAACACAGCACCGAGGGCGACGCCGAGTGAGAACAGTGGCTGCAAGAAGCCGAAGTCGGTCACCCCGAATCCCGGTTCCTCGATTGGGATGAACATCAGTAAGCCGGTGACCGTCATCGAGATGGCACCGACGAACGCAGTGTGTTCGGGCGACCGACCGCGGACGTAGTCGGAAGCCATCTTCAGGACCAAAAAGAGACCAAAGATACCGACGAGAAGGATTCCCGGTGGCCACGACCACATGTAGATGGCCGTTGCGACACCGGCGAGAACGGACCACTTCAGGGGTTCACGGAGCGCATCGAGGTCGCGTGCCGCAACGAGTTCCCAGACGGGTTTCTCTCTGTCGGCAACCGTGAGGGCGATCATGATCGCGAGGACGGCAAAGCCCATGAAGAACGGTTCTACGATATTGTGATCTGCAAACCCAACGAGCCCACGTTGGAGGAACGCTCCTGGGAGAAGCATCAGAATGACCGCACCGAAGAGCCCACCGAGACGGCCACCGAGACGCTTCCCAATAAGGTAGGTTGGGATAACGGTTAACGCACCGAAGACGGCCGGAGCGACCAAGAGCGCCTTGGCTACGAGGTCTGATGACGGGCTTCCCAGACCGACGACGAGCGCCGCGGTCGCGACGAGTTGGTCGTAAATTGTCCCGAACTGACCTGCGGTCCGGCCGAACGGGAATTCGGTCCACGGATCGAACGGCATCGTCGCGGGCCAGTTCCGGACGGTGTATTCCACCTGGCGAAGATGATACCAGGCGTCGTTTCCTGAGAAGAACACTGTGCCCTCCCGAATGAATGCGTCATAACTGCGGAGGCGTATCCACAGCATGACGAGAATAATCGTCGAGAGGACCGGTATGTGATACCAGTCGCGAGCGAGATCCGCTATGGAGGGCGAATACTTTGTTTGCTCGTCACTCATTGTGACCAACAACCGCCAAGCCGTTCATAAGCCTTGTGATAGTCTGTGTCGGTAGAAATAGCTAGTTACAAATCGAAGGACAATGCTTATTCGGGACTCCTCGGTAACTCCGACTTATGAAAGTCTCCGTCGTGGTCTGTACGTACTCGATGGAACGGTACGAGTCATTCTCCGAGACCGTCGAGAGTGTCCTCGCACAGACCTACGAACCCCTCGAACTCGTCATCGTTGTCGATGGGAACGAAGAGGTGTTCGACCGCGTGCAAGACGACTTCGGTGACATCGACGGCGTCGTTCTGCACTGTAACGACGAGAACCGCGGTATCTCGTACAGTCGGACCAAAGGTGCTGAGCTCGGAACCGGCGACGTCGTCGCGATGATTGATGACGACGCAACGGCAGAACCCGATTGGATCGAGACACTCGTCGAAACCTATGAAAACAATCCGGATGCGGTCGCTGTCGGCGGTACCGTCGTCCCCGACTGGGTCGCTCGCAAACCGGATTTCTTTCCAGAAGAGTTCTACTGGCTCGTCGGGTGTGACGAACGTGGGTTCGGCGAGCACATGGAGGAGGTTCGGAACACCTACGGCTCGAACATCTCCTTCAAGCGCG
Source organism: Haloferax sp. ATCC BAA-644 (assembly GCF_000336975.1). Taxonomy (NCBI): domain Archaea; kingdom Methanobacteriati; phylum Methanobacteriota; class Halobacteria; order Halobacteriales; family Haloferacaceae; genus Haloferax; species Haloferax sp. ATCC BAA-644. Next base: position 588,666 of record NZ_AOLF01000013.1, on the reverse strand, counting down.
ACGTTTTTCTCGAAGTGGGCGGCTACGACACGAACACCGGTCGAAAAGGTGACAAACACGTCCAGGCACACGAAGCACCCGTCTGCATTCGTATCTACGAGCAGACGGGCGAGCGCGTCATCTATAACAAACAGGCGCGCGTGAATCACAAACTCTTCGAATATCGAACTGAGTTTGACTGGCTCGTCTTTCGTTCGTTCTGGCAGGGCTACTCGAAGCGCGTGATGGACTTGTTGTATCCACAAGCGTCAGATGATAAAAACGCGTATCTGAAGGACTTGATGCTCGTCTACGTTGTTGACCGGCTCAAGAATCTCGTCAAAGACCCGTCGCTGGCGCAGGTCCAACAATTGATTGCTATCTTCGTTTTCACTGCGGCGGTTGGATTTGGATACGTCTACGGTTTGTTGACGCCGAACCTCGTGGAGAAGACGAATAGTTAGTTGGCGTTTCAGCGGGTGTTCCCGCGAACGTATCGGACGTACTCACGATAATACCCGAGGGCGCGAACTCCAGTCATCACTACCGAGAGTACGCCGAAGAGCAGTCGCTCGAAATCGAGACCGGCCGGCTCCTCATCGGGCGACTTCACGCCACTCGGACGTGGCGGAATCCCGGGACGGCCGAACCGCTCGGCATAGTACTCTTGCCGCTGGCACAAGCCGCGGCCGACGCGAAGCTCTTTTTTCACCAGCGACGAGAACGAATCTCGAACTGGGTGGTACAGTGTCGCCGCCGGTGCAAACGCTTGCCTGTACCCGGCGTTTGCGACTCGACTGCCGAACTCCGAGTCACCGCCCGAAACGAGACGCTCGTCGAACGGGCCGACATCGTCGACGACCTCCCGACTGACGAGTAGCCCGCACGTCGGAGCGTACTGCTGCTGACGAATATACTGCGCTATGGGAAAGGCGGTCTGTGCGTCAAACCTTGCTGCTAACGTGTCTTCCCCATCGATAACCAGTTTGACGTTGCACCCGACGTACGCTGCCTCACCCATCGCGTCAACCGCCGTTTCAAGCCACGAATCGTCCATGGACATGTCGGCGTCGACGAACGCAAATATCTCCCCCGTCGCCTGTTCTATGCCAGCGTTTCGGGCGGCGTACGACCCCTGGATATCGTCTTCGACGACGAGTGTAACGTTCTCGTGCTCGCGTTCGAACTGACGAATCACGTCACGCGTCTCGTCTGTCGACCCGTTGTCGATGGGGAGTATGTTTACTCTCTCCGTCGGGTACGTCTGTTTGGTCAGCGCAGTCAGTGTGTCACGTATTCCTGCGGGGTCGTTATAAACTGGAACGATTACAGAGACACAAGGAAACGGAGAATCAGCCATTGAAATCTGGTTTACTCCCACTAATAAAAAGCACACGTGATTAGCGGTCTACTCGGTCGCCTGTGTCGTTTCCTCTTGTAGTCGTTGTTCTGCTTCGTCACGATCTTCTGGGTAGCCGATATCCAGCCGCCACCCGTCGATACGAATCGCGTCGATAGTTCGCCCAGAGCGGATGAGAAGGTCGATTGCCTCACTAATTTCGTACTCGCCACGGTTCGATGGTTGGACGAGATGACAAGCATGGAAGATAGCCGGCGTGAACGTGTAGAACCCGGTCATCACGAGATTCGACGGCGGTTCTTCGGGCTTCTCGATGACTTCTGTGATTTCACCGTAATCGTTGGTTACACAGACACCGTAACGGGAAGCTTCGTCCCAGTCGACTTCTTCGACGAGGAAGGCGGCGTCCGCCCGATCCTCCCGCTGTCGCTTGACGACATCGCTGAGGTTGGCGTTGAAGATGTTGTCGCCAAGCATCAACATGAAGTCCTCGTCAATGTGGTCTTCGACGGTGAGGAGGGCGTGTGCTAGACCTTTCTGCTCACGTTGATGCGCGTAGGTAATGGGGACGCCGCGATATTCGTCGTCGTAGTGTTGAATGATGATCTCCTTCTTGTAGCCGACAACGACGACAAGTTTCTCCGCACCGAGGTCGACGAGTTGGTCAAAGCAGTGGGTGAGAATCGGTTTTCCGTCGACCTCCACCATTCCTTTCGGCTTGTCTTCGGTGAGTGGTCGAAGACGGGTCCCTTTACCGGCGGCGAGGACAACAGCTTGCATAGTAAGAGAGTCATCGAGGCCAAGCATATAAAATGGGTTGGATATAAGGGCTTATGATAGGCTTTGAGTTTAACGTCTCCTTTGCGATAGTTGTCTACTCCACACCGGTTGTTTACAAGATATATATAGTGACTCTGAGTTGGTGTCCTGTGGTTATCAAGGAACCCTCAATTTTCCACACTTTTTCTCTGTGAATGACTGTTCTGTCAGAGTCATCCATTCAAGTTCCATTCCACTAAGTCTGTAATGACATGTCGAGGGGATTGTTGATGTAAAGAACAATTCTTCTATCTTATCTGGACCATATCTGGATTTGACATTGTATTGCTCACCTGGGGGTGATCCACCTATTGTGTATTCTGTGTATCCAGACAAATGAGCAAACTGTTGAATCCCACTTTCGAGAATGGCTTGATCAGGGTTATCCCCTGAGTAAGAGTATGGATTCGTAATGACGCCAACGCCACCCAAGGTCACCACCTGCCAAATCAACATGCAAACGACAACCGCTGTTACTATCGAATTAATTCTCTCAGACTCATACTTGGTTGATAGTTTCTCGAATACAAATCCAATACCTATCGAAACTAGAATGATCCCAAGAAATAAATCGTCTGCACCATCGTAATCCAAGATGAATATCTGGATACAGAACCACAGCAAAAGCCCTACGACCCACCATCTTTCTCGAATGTCGTCTAGAAAGCCTAGTAATACCCCAGCCATTCCAAGAAGTGCTATCGGGATCATTAATTTTAGATGAGTGACGCCTTTTACCAACCGGTATAAGAATGATTGTGTCTCACCTGCATACAACGGGGCAATTATCACTTCAACAGTCATTGCAACTATCCCGCCCTGTAGATAGATTGGGAGAAGAGAAAAGAAAGTAATAATTGTGGCTCCAAACACATATTTAAAAATCAACTCTTTGCTTTTTTGCCGTGAGATAATTCCGAATGATATAATTGGGAAGATAATCGCAAATTGCCACATGCCTGCTGACGCTACTGCGGCGGCCCCAGATAGTATTGGTTTCGGTTTTCTGGAAAGATAGATACTTCCTAGCCCGAAAAGAAAAACAAAATATTTTGGTTCATACCCAAAGACTGGTGAATAATGAATAACTGGAAATGTAATAAAAACAATGCCGCTAAGCAGACCCGCGAACTGATTCCCCGTGATTTCTGAAGTGATGTGGGAGATTAAATATGTTAGCAAAATCCCTGCTACTATTGTACTTACGACGGATAGAGTGTGCTGAAGATGCGGATCGCCATTAGATATATAGGCAATTATCGTCGCAAGTTCGAGTGTCAGTGGTGGTTTTGGATCCCATGCATCAATGTAATATCTCTTTCCACTGAAAACCATCCATCCAATATGCTGAAACATTGCCGTATCTGGTGAGGTGATTGGCCAATTCCCATTGAGAACCACACGTACAACAGAAATAAGATAGACAACGGTAGAGACGATCGGGGCAGTCAATGAATTTTGACTGAGTGCTGCTTTTGATAATCGTTTCATCATACTTGGCCCTCTATTAGCAACATAGAATAACTCTGCTGTTTCTCCTGTTACTTGATTCCTGCACTGCGAACTGCGAGCACGCTCAACAGACGAGTGCTAACTCAGGTGATTAACTAGATCTCTGCTAGAAACTATAATTTATCAATTGCAAAGTCACAACTACTCTATGGCCAAATTAGCACGCGCTTCTGCGCTGCAGTTCGGGGCCAACGTTACGCAGACATTCGTTGGAGCAATTATCACAATCTACGTGATTAATGAACTCAGCGTTGGTGCATTCGGAGTTTTTGCGCTCTCTGCAGCTTTGGTGAAATGGGCGTCTATCCCGGCTGTTGGTATCCGTGGTGCGGTAATAACACGAATGAACGAAAGTGACGACATTTCCCCAAGCGAGTATTTCACCACCGCGTCTGTCCTCACGGGCGCAATCATACTAATTGGACTTCTCGCCCTTTTGGGTTACTCTCCCTTCGTTGAACAGTACCTCGATTACAGTGGTACACAACTGGTGGGTGGTATGTTCGCCTCGAACGTTTCGTTCCGGCTAGTCTTGGGAGGGCTTCGGGGTGAGAACCGAGTCGAGATGTCAAGTCTCTACGAAGCTCTTTGGGGAATCCTATCTTCACTTGTGAAGTTGGCTCTTGTCTACACAGGCGTGGGTGTAGATGCGCTTTTCTATGGAGAGATTACTTCTAGCATTGTCATCGGTATCTTTGGTGTATATTCACTCAATCTTTCATTTGTGTCTCCAACACGGAGTGCTGCAATAAGCCTCTATGCCTGGGCACGGTATGGATGGTTAGATAATTTGAAACGGATGTCATATTCTTGGTTAGATACCATAATCCTCGGCTTTTTTGTCTCAACATCGTTGGTCGGTATCTACGAAGTAGCATGGCGAATCTCGGCATTATTCGTTCTCCTCCCAACAGCTATTAGCAAATCGACATTCCCAACAATTAGTTCTCTAAGAGACACTGACAAATTAAATAAAGTTCGTCGGATTCTCAACCGTGGGCTTTCAGTGGCTGGTGTACTTGCCATTCCTGGATTAGTGGGTTCAGTTCTTGTAGGAGGTGACATCCTTGCATTGTATGGTCCGTCAGTCTCCTCAGTTGGTGTTGCTGTATCTGTGTTAGTATTCCTCTCCGTCGTACGGCTTGTTGAGTGCTACGAGACGCTCGTAATGCAAGCACTCAATGCGTTAGATCTACCTGACAGAACGTTTAGAATAGGAGTTATCTTCATCACGACTAATATTATACTTAACGTATCGTTAATACCGATGTTCGGTGTGATTGGCGCGGCTATCGCTACCCTTCTTTCAATGACTCTAGGTAGCATACTCGCTGTCCGTGCACTACCGAAGGCCGTTCAAACACTGCCCCCAGTATCTGCTGTCGGAAGCCAGTTTGTGAGTGCGGGAGCGATGGCTGTTGTACTCTTCACAATTCTCAACTACCGGCCAATTGGTCAACCGATAGAAGTTGTCCTGTACGTCCTTGCTGGAGCCACTACGTACGGCCTTGTCCTTCTTAGCCTCTCGTCAAACTTTCGAGAACGGGTTCAACAGTTGCTATCTGAAAGTCTCGGTTGAGGTATGACTAGGTCGCAAGTACTTTCGCTTGGGATACTATCACCTACTACTAATGACTTCAACTCTACCGTTTGTATCTGTCATCGTTCCAGTCTATAATGAGGCTGAAAACATTCGAAAATGCCTCAATGCGGTAACATCACAGACGTACCCCAAGTCAAAGTATGAAGTACTCGTCGTAGATAATGGATCACAGGACGGTACGAAAGAGATCGCTCGTCAGTTTAGCACTGCTTACGACAATCTCGAAATTCTGATTGAGGATGAACAACAAGGATCTTATGCTGCCCGAAATACTGGTATTGAGCATTCTAACGGCGCTATTCTTGCTTTTTTAGATGGGGATTGCTCTCCACACCAACAGTGGCTTGAACGCGGCGTGTCTACAATCTCCAGTACAGGAGTAGACCTCGTTGGAGGTAACGTGGAATTCACGTATCCAAATGGAGGAACCGCAGCTGAGCGGTACGACTCGTTTACTAATATGCAAATGGAAGAGAGTATATCTAAACGAAACGTGGCGAAGACGGTAAATCTCTTTGTTAGACAGGATGTCGTTGAGGACGTTGGTCCGTTTCCAAACCACCTTATCTCTGGTGGTGATGTCCACTGGACGAAGAGAGCTACAGACGCAGGGTATTCATTAACTTTCGCACACGACGCGATTGGTTGTCATCCTGCTCGACCGTTCGGAGAACTGTTGAAGAAGCAATTCAGAGTTGGCAAAGGGCAGATACAGGTGTGGATGTTAGACAGAATCTCTCTGAGGCGAGTATTCGCGTTGGCATTGTGGATTCTCGTTGGCTTTCTCCCGAAACCTCCACACTATCTCTCCCAAGATTTACGACGGACTGGACAGACAGTGACGAAGGCAATGTTCGTCAGAATACTTGTGGTTGCGTGGTGTTGTCGGCTCGCAGAGAATGCTGGCCGTCTTTCTTATATCCTAAGATCGGAGGAACAATGACCTCTCTTTCTGATATTCTTGTCTCTAGTGCAGAGGCCGGACTCTCACTCCAGCGATCAGATGGTTCAATGCCGGCAGGACACAACGGCCCGTACCATGACCCTGAAACACCTGTTCGAAACACGTCTCACTGGTTAGTAACATTTCTGAAGGTACACGAACTTACGGATGAAAATAGATTTAGACAAGCTGCTTCAGATGCGGTTTCTTATCTATTGAGTGAAGAGGCGCGACCACATGGCCATACGTTTGAACACAGACAAAACGATACGAAGGACCGATGCAATGGCCTGATGGGACAGGCATGGTCACTGGAGGCCCTCGCGCTTGCAGCTAGAGAACTTGACAACGAACGTGCTGCTGCTGTCGCCGCAGATGTGTTCTTATCACACCCATTCTGTGATAAGCTCAAATTGTGGCAACGCGTTGACACTGATGGGACAATATTAGGTTTTGATCGTACGTTCAACCATCAACTTTGGTTTGCGGCCTCTGGAGGACTTGTTGCACATACTGCTCCCCGGGAAGTTTCTCAACGTGTTCGTGACTTTTTAGATAGTCTTCCTTCAACTATCGATCTATATGAAAACGGACTGATCAGGCATCCTCTTCGACCATCTATGGATCTGAGCGAACTCGCTGAGTCAGTGACTCACGACGTCCACCGTAGTATGGTTCGAAACCATCTCCTTCACTATCTCCGACCACCCAGAAGCAAACGACGTCTGAGAAACAAAGCTGAGGGCTACCATTCATTTAATCTCTATGCTCTTGCAATACTCGCAAGAGAATTTCCGTCTCATTCGGTCTGGAGTACTGACCTGCTCTCGGACATCCTTGAGTATACTCTCTCCGATGAGTTTCGAGAAGCGACTACGGATAACAAGTTCTCGCATCCATACAATCCTCCTGGTTTCGAAGTGCCTGCGGCAATGGAGACATTTAGCGTGGGTTCATATGAAGAACGAGAAATGTGGGTGAATGAACAGATACAGCACTCTTTTGACCCCAAAGCCGGCTTGCTAACGAGAGGAACTGATGATAAACAGACGCATGCTGCACGGTTATACGAAGCAACCCGATTAGATGACTACGAGATATATCTTGACTAACAACAAAGAAGACGAACTATTGACAAATGACTCGCAGATTTAATATTTGAGGATGTACGACAGGTATACAGACCAGAGACAATCAGTCTTCATATTGAATCTATGACAATAGTTAAAAAAGTGGCGCGTCTTCGCGACTGGGTTGCACTCAAGACCGGTGCCGTCAGATCCCCAATGATTGCCGAAGTTGGTGGATATGCTGCCAGGTTTACTGTTCAAAGTGTGGAAGAAATCTGGAGGATCAGAGATCTTCGAGGAGAGCAAGATGTTATTCGGTTGCTCCTTGAGGAGGCTGAAGAAGACGATGTTCTGTGGGATGTTGGTTCCAATATTGGGACTCACGCATGTATCTGCTCCACAAAAGCCAATGTGTTCGCCTTCGAACCAAACCCAGACACGTTTGATCGTCTAACAGAAAATTCGGACCGCGCTCCAGGAACGGTTATACCACTGAGATATGGATTATCCAGTTCTTCTGGGGATATCTCATTCGAACCCTCCCCAATTGCAGCGAACGGGACACACAAAGTATCGGCTGAAGGATCTATGACTATCAAAACAATCTCTGGAGATGAGTTAGTTGGGAGTGGAGAGGTTCCGAAACCAGATGTTGTGAAAGTTGACGTTGAGGGTCACGAATTAGAGGTTCTAAAAGGTATGACCAATGCATTGCAGTCTGTTAACTTTGTAATAGTTGAGATTCACGCTGGCGTCGACCCGAAAGACGTGACGAAACTACTCACTGAGGCAAAACTCTCCACAGAGATTACCAAATTAAATCGTGATGAGGACTTTGTGATTGGTCGCAGACAAAATGATTAAATGCACTATTTAGTTAGTGACTCTCTCAATCGGCGTTTGTCTAAGTCTCGGCACAGTTGTTGTATGTTATTGTGTTGCGCGCTGATGTGAGTCTTTCGTGGACTGTTGTGTAACTGCCTACGTGCGAATTATAGAATAGTGGCACTGTCTAGTTAAGCCAGTTTGAGGAACGAGCAGGTCGTTGAGTTAGTTGGTCAAGATGCTCGCAGACCTGCTCAGCGAGTGCTTTGCGACGGATTTAGAAGAAACTTGGGAGCGTGAGCGGACGGCAACGCCCGTCAGGGCGTTCGCCGTCCAGCTCCACGCGACCGGTTGTTCACTTAGAGAGACAAAAGAAATTCTTCGATTACTCGGCGTTGAACGCTCCCACCAAGCGGTTTGGCAATGGGTACATCGGCTGGCCGACAGCGGTCACAACCCGCCTGAGGCGAAGCCGAAGCGGGTTGCGGTCGACGAGACCGCTGTCAAAATCAATGGTGAGTGGTCTTGGCTGTACGCTGCAATAGACACCGAGACAAAGCTGATTCTTGACGTCGAATTGTTTGGACGACATGGTACCGACCCGGCTGCTGCGTTTCTCCATCGACTTTCCGAGAAACACGATCTCTCAGACACTGTGTTTCTCGTTGATGGCTACGGCTATCAGACTGCCCTCTCTCGATTAGGATTGAGCGGTCGGCTTGACTACGTCGAGCGAAACCTCATCGAAACGTGGTTTCACACCCTCAAAGTGCGAGTCGACTGCTTCCATAATTCGTGGGTGGGCAGTCACGGAAGCGTCCGCGAGTGGTTCATACAATTTGTGCAATACTACAANCTCAAAGTGCGAGTCGACTGCTTCCATAATTCGTGGGTGGGCAGTCACGGAAGCGTCCGCGAGTGGTTCATACAATTTGTGCAATACTACAACTTTCAAAGACCGCATCAAGCGCTCGACGGACGAACACCGGTCGAGGAGGCGACTAACTATACAGTGCCAGAATAGTCAACTCATATTTTGAGAGAGGGATAGTAGGATGTCTGTTTCGATGATGCCCCTGATCAACGTAATCAACCCGATAGTGCAGTCCAAATCGAGAGGTTGTAGTCTGATAATTATAGTTGTCAACGGGATAATCTGATTGGATGATTGTACTCACCGAGAGTTGATAGACTAATATCAGCCCACATTTGGTTATCTCCAACTGTGTGGACCAAACGATAGACTATTTTATTCAGCACAATCATATCGAGACTAATGCCCACCCCCGATGCCGTCTGTATCCTCATCCCTACCTACAACGAGGCGGAAACAATCGCTGATGTCATCTCAGATCACCGAGATGAGGGATTCGCCAACGTCCTCGTCATCGACGGCGGCTCCACAGATGGGACACGGGAACTCGCCGAAGACGCCGGTGCTCATGTCGTCGTCCAGTCGGGGTCCGGAAAAGGCCAGGCTGTCAGGGAAGCCGTTGAAGACCACATCCAAGCGCCGTACGTCCTGATGCTCGACGGCGACGGGACCTACGAAGCGACAGACGCCACCAAGATGCTCGACCCGCTCACCGAGGGGTACGACCACGTCATCGGCGACCGATTCGCCGATATGCGGCCGGGCGCGATGACGCGGCTCAACAGAGTCGGAAACCGCATCATCAACCGGGCGTTCGCGTTTATTCACGGTCAGGACTTTCGTGATATCCTCAGCGGCTACCGGGCGTTCACCCGCGAGTCGTTTCTCGACATGACGCTCACTTCCGACGGCTTCGGCATCGAGACGGAGATGGCCGTCGAGTGCGCGAAGCGTGGTATCAAGACGACGGTCGTGCCAACGACCTACTACCCGCGGCCCGACGGCTCGGATACGAATCTCGACCCGATCCGCGACGGTGGTATCATCTTCCTGGAACTGTATCGCCGCGCCAAGACCAACAACCCGCTTTTCTACTTCGGTAGCGTCGGGTTCGCGTCGACCGCGACCGGGCTCGGGCTCGCCCTGTACGTCGCCTACGAGTGGGTCGTTCGCTCGATTTCCCACGAGGTCATCGCCGTCGTCTCTATGGCGGGTATTCTCTTCGGGGTCCAACTGCTGATGTTCGGCGTGCTGTCGGATCTCATCCTCTCGCTACACCGCGAGCAGATGAAACGAATCGAAGAACTGGAGTGAGTCGGTTCGAACCGGGCCGTCGGGACTGGAGGGCGCCAACCGAGACCGCCTTCAGAACGGGACGAGCGAACGAAGCCGACCCATCAGGCTCTTCGACGCCTTCGCGCGGAACTCCTCGAACACCGGGTGAAGCGTCTCCAAGAGGTCCCGGCGAGAGTCGAATCGGTCTTTCGGCGCGGCGGCGAGGGCGTCGCTTATCGCGACCGTATTGCCCGCGGCGTCAATCGGCACGGAAACGTCGTCGAGCGCCCGTGTGATCTCGGTCGCGTCTGCCGGGTAGTCGATGTCTGCGGTGTCGATGTCATCGGCGAGCGCGGCGATACCGAATTCGATTGAGTCCGGCTCCGACGTATCGTTCTGCGGCGGTCTCGCGGCCATCGAACGTGTATAGTACGTCCCGCATGGAAAAACCCCCGACCTCCGGCGAAATCGCCAGTGAACGCCGGGAAACCGCGCCGGACGGTCCCGGTCGCCACCGTTGGGGTTAACCTCGCCCGGTGCCACGGTCGACCCATGACCGAGTACACGACGGTCTCGATTCCGAAGGAGTTGGCCGCTCGCGTCGACGACACCATCGAAGGAACCACCTTCTCGAGTACGAGCGATCTCGTCCGGTTCCTCCTGCGCAGCATCGTCATCCAGCACGAGCGCTCCGGCGGCGATCTCTCGGAGGCGGAGTTCCAAGAAATCGCGGAGCAACTGACCGACCTCGGCTACCTGCGGTAGTCGACCGAGGCGAGCGGGCCGGCAGCGCCGGGCAGCGGAACGCGGTCGGCTCAGTCGAGTTCTTCCTGCGGTGGCTCGGCGTCGAGGACGGCGAGTTCTAACTTCCGACCGGCGCGGTCGAACGCGGCGAGCGTCCGCCGCTCCCACGGGGGGACCGCGAGGAGCACCACGGCCGCGAGGTCGTCGCGCTCCGTGAGTTCGAACGGCCCCTGCGGGTGCGTGAGAAAGCGGGCGCGGCCGCGCCCGGCGGGCGTTCCGAGGTCCATCCCGAAGACGGCGCTCACGGACTGCCCGGCCTCGGCCATGTAGAAGTGTGTGAGCACGGGCGTCTCCGGGTCGAGGCCGAGGTCCGCGTCGAACTCGCCCGCGGGTGTCGGAGCGAGCACGAGGTTCACCGACGACGGCTCGGCGTCTTCAGCCATATCGAGCAGCAGGTCGGCGAGTCCGCGCGTGACGTGAACCCGTCGGCGCTCGGTTTCGGTGGTCTCGGTCGGTCGGGGTTCGGCAGTCTCATTTTCGGTCGTGCGCTCGGGTGTCGCCTCCGCGTCCAGGGGATGCTCGTCGTCGTCGGCGGTCGTCTCGTCGGGCATCAGTTCGAGAGCATCGAGGAGAACGCCCGGACGTAGGCGCTCGGGAGGTTTCGGCGGGCGTTCCCGAGGGCGGTCCGGAGTTCGTCGCCTGCGTCCACCGGCACGCCCGCGCCGTGGCCGACGAGCAGTCGGTCGGGGTCGTACCGGGAGAGCACGCGCCGCGGCGGGAACGGCCGGACCATCGGGTGGACGCCGAGGTGCTCGCCGCGGGCGCAGAAGTAGTCGACGGTGCCGACCGACTCGGGGACGACGAGCAGGTCGTACGCGTCGTGATAGAAGCCGACTTCCTGCCACGGCGGGACGGCGCGGTCGATGATGCGAAACGCCTCGAAGCCGGAATCAGCGAGGTCGGCGCCGAAGCGCTCGACGGGCGCGTCGAGGTCGTCGGCGACATCGGTCATCCACGAGGCGACGTGGACGGGAACCTCGTGGCGGTTAGCGATGGCGGCCGCGTCGCGTTTGTGCCGGTCGAGTCCGACGACGACGCCGGCCACGTCGCCGAACTCGGCGAACAGGTCGTCGACGCCGGGGGCATCGACGGGGTCGAACACCCACACGTCGCCGTCGTCTTCGACGGCGTGGCTGGCGCGCTGCATGGTCTCGTCGGGGTGTGCGAGCCAGCCGACGCCGTGGTCCCATCGGTCGATTTCGCGGAGGTCGGACGTGCCCTGACCTTTCATCGGCATGCCAGTATGCTGGGTCGCGCGGCGCATAAGGACTCTCCCCGCGGCCGATGCGCCCGGTTCTCGCGCTGCTCGTCGCCGGTCGTCGGTCGTCGGTTGCTGGCCGGCCGCGACGACCGCAACACGGGCCGCCCGGTCAGAGGTTGTCGGTGTTGATATCGACGCCGGGCGGGGAGACGACGAGGAACTTCCGGAAGTGCATCAACTGGCCGTCCATATCCTTGATATCGCGTGCGAACCCCGATGCGAGCTTGTTGAGGTCGCCCTCGATGGCGAGAAAGAGGACGTTGCCGCGGGCGACGGACTGGACCCACTCTTCGGGCGGGGTCGACCCGTCGAGGACGCCGAGGACCACGTCGCCCTCGGCGTCGTCCTCGTCGAGGTGTTCTTCGGCCGTCTGTAAGTTGAGATTGAAATCGCCCATACCCGCCCGGTTGTCGAGCGACGAGAAAAGGGTTCGGTCGGGGCGTGAGTCCGCGGCCGAGCGCCGAGTATTGACTATTGCTATCACGTTTCACACGACAGTCGAGATTCTCTCCACGTTTGTCCAGTCGTCGGTGCGCGCACCGGGCACTAAATTTTGTTTCTAAATTCTATTTAGTTGTATTATCGTTCCGGAGCCATCGAACAGCGAGCGCACATATCAAGTCAATATATGTCATGAAATCATATAAGGCCGTTTAGGTACTGCGATTACCCCCGAGAGAGGTTGTCACGTAACACCCGCTGAACGTTCGTGATACTGTCGGGGAGAAACGTTTAAATAGGAGTTCGGGCACGTGACTGACACGATGTCTCACAAAGACACGGAGGATTCGTCGGGTTCCCCGGCGGGTCGAGTTCTTCCAGGGCACATTAGCCCAACAATCTGAAATCGAAGACGTACGAATCTTCGACACGACACTCCGCGACGGCGAACAGTCACCGCGAACCTCGTTCAGCTACGAGGAAAAGCGCGACATCGCCGAGACCCTCGACGACATGGGTACCCACGTCATCGAGGCCGGGTTCCCGGTGAACTCGGAGGCGGAGTTCGAAGCAGTCGCAGATATCGCTGCTTCGACGGACGCGACGACGTGCGGGTTGGCCCGCGTCGTCGACAAGGATATCGAAGCCGCGCTGGATTCCGGCGTGGACATGGTGCACACGTTCGTGAGCACCAGCGATGTCCAGTTGGCCGACTCGATGCACGCTTCCCGCGAGGAAGCCGTCGAGCGGGCCGTCCGCAGTGTCGAACACGTCCGCGACGCGGGCGTTGAAGTAATGTTCTCGCCGATGGACGCCACCCGGACGGACGAGGACTTCCTCATCGAAGTCGTCGAGGCCGTCTCCGAGGCGGGCGTCGATTGGATAAACCTGCCGGACACCTGCGGCGTGGCGACGCCGACTCGCTTCGCCCGCATGGTGGCGACGGTCAGAGAGCACACCGACGCGAGAATCGACGTGCACGCGCACGACGATTTCGGTCTGGCGTCGGCAAACGCGATGGCCGGCTTCGAGGCCGGCGCGGCACAGGCGCAGGTGTCGGTCAACGGCATCGGCGAGCGCGCCGGTAACGCCGCCTACGAGGAGGTCGTCATGGCCGCCGAATCCCTCTACGGCGTCGACACCGGCATCGACACGACGAAGATAACCGAGCTGGCTCGCGTCGTCGAGGCGGCGTCCGACATCCCGGTTCCGGCGAACAAGCCGGTCGTCGGCCGCAACGCCTTCTCCCACGAGAGCGGCATCCACGCCGCCGGCGTCATCGAGAACGCCGACACGTTCGAACCGGGCGTCATGACCCCGGAGATGGTCGGCGCGACCCGCGAGTTCGTACTCGGCAAGCACACGGGGACGCACTCGGTGCGTAAACGCCTCGCAGATATCGGGTTCGACCCCACGGACGCCGAGGTCCGGGAGGTCACCCGCCGCGTCAAAGACCACGGCGCGGAGAAAGAACGCGTCGACGACGCGACGCTCGAGGTGTTCGCCCGCGACGTGGGTATCACCCACGAGGACGACACGGAGGAGGAGGTCCGCGCCTGATGGCGCCGGGCTGTGGCCCTACGGGGCGACCGCCCTGCACGCGTTCGACCTCCCGCCCGGCGTGCAATCGTTGCCCGCCGCGAAAGCGTTATTACCGACGGGACGGACGTGTGTTATACGATGACCTCGCACGACGAACACGCGGTTCGCGCGACCCCGGACGCCGGGGCCAGCGATGCCGCCGTCGCTGCGATTCGGTCGCTCATTATTGTAGGGGCATAGCCCCCTACCACACCATCTCTCCGTCCCGCGTATTCGCACCGTTTTCAGACACGTCCGCAGTCCCCACAATGGCGCACCAGCACCACACGCAGTCACCAGACAGCCCGTATCGACGACCGACCACACACCACGGAGCCCACACATGAGCGAACGAACCGCAGCCACGACCGACCCCGACGCGACCGACCCCGACGCGACCGACGCCGCCGACGACGCGGCCCAGACGCCGACCGAAGTCACCTCGGGTTCGACGGCCGTCGTCCGCGCCCTCGAAAACGCCGGCGTCGAAACCGCCTTCGGCGTGCAGGGCGGGGCGATAATGCCCATCTACGACGCGCTGTACCACTCCGACATCCGTCACGTCACGATGGCCCACGAGCAGGGCGCGGCGCACGCGGCCGACGCGTACGGCGTCGTCCGCGGCGACCCCGGCGTCTGTCTCGCCACGTCCGGTCCGGGCGCGACCAACCTCGTGACCGGCATCGCCGACGCGAACATGGACTCCGACGCGGTGCTCGCGCTCACGGGACAGGTCCCGTCCGACATGGTCGGTTCCGACGCGTTCCAGGAGACCGACACCACGGGCGTCACCGCACCCGTCACGAAGCACAACTACTTCGCCTCGTCGCCCGACACCGTCGGCGACACCGTCGGCGAAGCGTTCGCGCTCGCCGCCGAGGGCCGCCCCGGCCCGACGCTCGTCGACCTCCCGAAGGACGTCTCGCTCAACGAGACCGACACCGAGCCGGGGCCGGCACAGCCCCCCGAGACGTGTCGCGCCCGCACCGACCCGGCCGACTCGCAGGTCGAGGCCGCCGCGCGCGCAATCGAGCGCGCGGAGAAGCCTCTTCTCTTGTTCGGCGGCGGCGTCGTCAAGGCCGACGCGACCGAGGTGGCCCGGCAGTTCGCGACCGAGCACCAGATTCCGGTCGTCACCACGATGCCCGGAATCGGCGCGATGCCGGAGGACCACGAACTCTGCCTGTCGTGGGCGGGGATGCACGGCACCGGCTACGCCAACATGGCCATCACGCACACCGACTGCCTCATCGCGGTCGGCACGCGGTTCGACGACCGCCTGACCGGCGGCATCGACACGTTCGCACCCGAGGCCGAAGTCGTCCACATCGACATCGACCCGGCGGAAATCTCGAAGAACGTCCACGCGGACTACCCGGTCGTCGGCGACGCCGGCCGCGCCATCGAGCGCGTCGACGCCGAACTGGACGAGGGCCCCGACGCGCGCGAGTGGGTCGACCAGTGCCTCGCGTGGAAAGACGACTACCCGATGGACTACGCGGCCCCGGACACCGAGCCGCTGAAGCCGCAGTTCGTCGTCGAGGCGCTCGACGAGGCCACGCCCGACGAGACCATCGTCACGAGCGGCGTCGGTCAACACCAGATGTGGGCCGCCCAGTACTGGACGTTCACCGAGCCGCGGCGGTGGGTTTCGTCCCACGGTCTCGGCACGATGGGCTACGGCCTGCCCGCCGCAATCGGCGCGCGGGTCGCGGCCGACGACGACGAGACGGTCGTCTGCGTCGACGGCGACGCGTCGTTCCTGATGACGATTCAGGAGCTGTCGGTCGCCGTCCGCGAGAACCTCGACATCACGGTCGCCATCCTGAACAACGAGTACATCGGGATGGTTCGCCAGTGGCAGGACGCCTTCTTCGAGGGCCGACGCATGGCCGCCGGCTACGACTGGTGTCCCCAGTTCGACAAGCTCGCCGAGGCGTTCGGCGCGCGCGGCTGGACCGTCGACTCCTACGAGGAGGTTCCCGACGTCATCGAGGAAGCGCTCGCGTACGACGGCCCCTCGGTCATCGACTTCCACGTCGACCCGGCGGAGAACGTCTATCCGATGGTCTCCTCGGGCGGCGCGAACGGCAAATTCGCACTCTCGGAGGACCAGTTATGAGCGACAATCGGACAGGACTGCAAGGCCCCGCGCCCGACGAGCGGCCGCACCCCGACGGCCGCCGCAACGCGCAGGGCATCCGCATCGACCCCGAAGCGGAATCGGAACACGAACCGCGGCGCGCGGTCTTTTCGGCCATCGTCGAGGACGAACCCGGCGTGCTCTCGCGCGTCGCCGGCCTCGCCGCCCGCCGTCAGTTCAACATCGAGAGCCTCACCGTGGGTCCGACGACGGTCGAGGACCACTCCCGCATCACGATGGTCGTCGAAGAGCCCGAACCGGGCATCGACCAGATCGAAAAACAGCTCGCGAAGCTCAAGCCCGTCATCTCCGTCGGCGAGCTGGACGACGACGCCGTTCGCGCGGAACTCGTCCTCCTGAAGGTCCGCGGCGAAGACCCCGATAAGGTCCACGCCATCACGGAGATGTACGACGGCCGCACCCTCGACGCCGGTCCCGAGACCATCACGGTCCAGCTCACCGGCGACGAGCGCAAGATAGACGACGCCGTGGACGCGTTCCGACGGTTCGGCATCATCGAAATCGCCCGGACCGGCCAGACCGCGCTCGCCCACGGCTCGAAGAAGACCGTCCCCGGAGAGGAACCCGGAACCTCCGGCGAACCCACCAAACCCAACACCAACACGCAATGACAGAACTCACCACCGAAGTGTACTACGACGACGACGCCGACCGCTCCCAAATCGACGACAAGACCGTAGCCGTCATCGGCTACGGCAGTCAGGGCCACGCCCACGCGCAGAACCTCGCGGACAGCGGGGTCGACGTGGTCGTCGGTCTGCGCGCGAACTCCTCGTCCCGAAGCGCCGCGGAAGCCGACGGCCTCCGCGTCGAAGAGCCCGCCGCGGCGGCCGCAGAGGGCGACATCGTCTCCGTGCTCGTCCCCGACACCGTCCAGCCGGCGGTGTTCGAGGAGATTCGAGACTCGCTGGACGCCGGCGACACGCTCCAGTTCGCCCACGGATTCAACATCCACTACAACCAGATTCGACCCCCGGAAGACGTCGACGTGACGATGGTCGCGCCGAAGTCGCCGGGCCACCTCGTCCGCCGCAACTACGAGTCCAACGAGGGGACGCCGGGTCTCATCGCGGTCTACCAGGACGTGACGGGCGACGCCAAGGAGGAGGCGCTGGCGTACGCACACGGTCTCGGCTGCACCCGCGCGGGCGTCATCGAGACGACGTTCCAGGAAGAGACCGAGACCGACCTGTTCGGCGAGCAGGCCGTCCTCCTGTCTCTTATACACATNTGTGTATAAGAGACAGCCCCCGAGATGGCCTACTTCGAGTGCCTGAACGAACTGAAGCTCATCGTCGACCTGATGTACGAAGGCGGGCTCGGCGAGATGTGGCACTCCGTCTCCGACACCGCCGAGTTCGGCGGGCTGACCCGCGGCGACCGCGTCGTCGACGAGCACGCCCGCGAGAACATGGAGGAGATTCTGGAGGAGGTCCAAGACGGCACCTTCGCCCGCGAGTGGATTCTGGAGAACCAGGCGGGCCGGCCGTCGTACTCCCAGCTCAAGGACGCGGAGGAGAACCACCACATCGAACAGGTCGGCGCGCCCCTGCGCGACCTGTTCGCGTGGGCCGACGAGGAAGAGGAAGTGGACGCGGAGAAAGCCGAAGCGCCGGCGGACGACTGAACACGACACCAATGACACGCGACGACACGACCGACCGAATGCGAGATATCAACCACACGAATCCCTATACGGGCGAGACGTTCACCACGGTCTACGAGCGCGGCCCGGCCGTCACCGACGGCGGTCGGAGCGACGCGACGCCCGCGACGACGGACGCGACCGAGACGGAGACGATGGGTGACGTGGACCACACGCCCCGCAACGGCGAGGGCGCGAACCAGGTCTGGGAACGCGGCCGCGACGACCGCGTCGTACCGGGTGACCGACATGAGTGAGGGAACGCTGTACGACAAGGTCTGGGAGGAACACACGGTTTCGGAGCTGCCGACCGGCCAGACGCAGCTGTTCTGCGGCCTGCACCTCATCCACGAGGTGACGAGCCCGCAGGCGTTCGGGATGTTGCAGGAGCGCGACCTCGAAGTCGCCTACCCGAACCGGACGCACGCGACGGTCGACCACATCGTCCCCACGTCGGACCAGTCGCGGCCGTTCCGCGACGACGCCGCCGAGGAGATGATGGCCGAACTGGAGCAGAACGTCCGCGACGCGGGCATCAACTTCTCGGACCCCACGTCGGGCGAGCAGGGTATCGTCCACGTTATCGGGCCCGAGAAGGGACTCACCCAGCCCGGCATGACCATCGTCTGCGGCGACAGCCACACCTCGACCCACGGCGCGTTCGGCGCGCTCGCGTTCGGTATCGGGACGAGCCAGATTCGCGACGTGCTGGCGACCCAGACCGTCGCGATGGAGAAAAAGAAGGTGCGGAAAATCGAGGTCACGGGCGAACTCGGCCCCGGCGTCGAAGCCAAGGACGTCATCCTCGAAATCATCCGTCGCCTCGGCACCGAAGGCGGCGTCGGCTACGTCTACGAGTACGCCGGCGAGGCCATCGAGAACCTCGACATGGAGGGACGGATGAGTATCTGTA
This sequence comes from Haloferax sp. ATCC BAA-644, assembly GCF_000336975.1. Classification (NCBI taxonomy): domain Archaea; kingdom Methanobacteriati; phylum Methanobacteriota; class Halobacteria; order Halobacteriales; family Haloferacaceae; genus Haloferax; species Haloferax sp. ATCC BAA-644. Next base: position 569,597 of record NZ_AOLF01000013.1, on the reverse strand, counting down.
ACATGTCCATCGAGGGCGGCGCTCGCGCGGGCTACGTCAACCCCGACGAGACCACCTACGACTGGCTGAAAGAGACCGAGTACTTCCAGGAGAACCCCGAGCGCTTCGACGAGCTCAAGCCGTACTGGGAGTCCATCCGCTCCGACGACGACGCCGAGTACGACGACGTGGTCACCATCGACGGCTCCGAACTCGAACCCGTCGTGACGTGGGGGACCACGCCCGGACAGGGCGTCGGTATCACCCAGCCGATTCCGGCCCCCGAAGACCTGCCCGAGGAGAAGCAGGACACCGCCCGGATGGCGCAGGAACACATGGGCGTCACGCCCGGCGAGACGATGGAGGGCTACGAAATCGACGTGGCGTTCCTCGGCTCGTGTACGAACGCTCGCCTGCCCGACCTCCGCCGCGCGGCGGGGGTCGTGAAGGGCCGACAGGTCGCGGACGGCGTCCGCGCGATGGTCGTCCCCGGCAGTCAGCGCGTCAAGGCCGCCGCCGAAGCGGAGGGCCTCGACGAGGTGTTCAAAGAAGCCGGCTTCGAGTGGCGCGAGGCGGGCTGTTCGATGTGTCTCGGCATGAACGAGGACCAACTGGAGGGCGACGAGGCCTCCGCGTCCTCGTCGAACCGCAACTTCATCGGCCGGCAGGGGTCGAAAGACGGCCGCACCGTCCTGATGAACCCGCGCATGGTCGCCGCGGCGGCCGTCACCGGGGAAGTGACTGACGTACGCGAACTGAAGGAGGTGACCACGGTATGACCGACGAAATCCCCGAAATCGACTCCGCGTCCGGCTCCGGCGTGCCCATCCGCGGCAACGACATCGACACGGACCAGATAATCCCGGCGCGGTTCATGAAGGTCGTCACGTTCGACGGCCTCGGCGAGTTCGCGTTCTTCGACCAGCGCTACGACGAGAACGACGAACCCAAAGAGCACCCGATGAACGAGCCGCAGTTCCAGGACGCCGCCATCATGGTCGTCAACGCCAACTTCGGCTGTGGCTCCTCTCGGGAGCACGCCCCGCAGGCGCTCATGCGCTGGGGCATCGACGCCATCGTCGGCGAGTCGTTCGCGGAGATTTTCGCGGGCAACTGCCTCGCGCTCGGCATCCCGACGGTCACCGCGGACCACGAGACGGTCACCGAACTGCAGGACTGGGTCGACGAGCACCCGGATGCAGACATCGACGTGGACGTGGAAAACGAGACGGTCACCTACGGCGACACCACCGTGGACGTGACCGTCGACGACGCACAACGGAAGGCGCTCACCGAGGGCGTCTGGGACACGACGGCGCTCATGAAGTCGAACGCCGACGCGGTCGCCGAGAAAGCCGCCGCCCTGCCCTACGTCGATGACTGAGGAAATCGTCGTCATCCCCGGCGACGGCATCGGCGCGGAGGTCATCCCCGCGGCGGTTGACGTGCTGAAGGCCGTCGGCGACTTCGAGTTCGTCGAGGCCGACGCCGGCGACCACGTGAAGGAAGCCACGGGCGAGGCGCTCCCGCAGGAGACGTACGACCTCGCCGCCGAGGCCGACGCGACGCTGTTCGGCGCGGCCGGCGAGACCGCGGCGGACGTCATCCTCCCGCTTCGGACCGCGGTGGACTCCTTCGTCAACGTCCGCCCGGCGAAGGCCTACCCCGGTGTGGACGCCCTGCGTCCGGAGACGGACCTCGTGTTCCTCCGCGAGAACACCGAAGGCGTCTACTCGGGCCACGAGGACCGCCTCTCCGAGGACCTCTCGACGCTCACGCGCGTCGTCACCACCTCGGCGTCCGAGCGACTCGCCGAGTACGCCTGCGACTACGTCGGCGGCGAGGGCGGCAGCTTCCAGGTCGCCCACAAGGCGAACGTGATGCGCGAGACGGACGGTCGCTTCCGCGACGCCGTCGTCGCCGTCGCCGACGAGCGCGGCGTCGAGACCGAGGAGGTCCTGATGGACGCCTTCGCGACGCGCGTCTGTCTGGACCCCACGCAGTTCGACACCATCGTCTGTCCGAACCTCGCGGGGGACGTGCTGTCGGACCTCGCCGCCGGCCTCGTCGGCGGCCTCGGACTGCTCCCCTCGGCGAACATCGGCCCGGACGCCGCGCTGTTCGAACCGGTCCACGGCTCCGCGCCCGACATCGCCGGCGAGGGAATCGCCAACCCGGCCGCGACGATTCTGTCCGCGGCGATGCTGCTCGACTACCTCGACTACGAGGCCGAAGCCGACCGCGTCCGGTCGGCCGTCGAAGGCGTCCTCGCCGACGGGCCGCGCACGCCCGACCTCGGCGGCGACGCCTCCACGGAGGACGTGACCGCCGCGATTCTCGACCGACTCTGAGCGTCGGGACGAACCGAACCGGCAATTCGACGCTCGTTTCGAACGCGCTCGTTTTCGTTTCTGATCGTTTTCTCACCGACGAACGCCCCGTTTTCGTTCCTGTGTGGGATTCGCCTGTTTCGAGCAGATACGGGCGGAATCCAACATAAACAATTAACACTGCTCCCCGACCTACCTTCCTCGTAACGAGGAATCGCCACCGATGTTACCAGCAGAGCGCAAACGCCGCATCGTCGAACTCGTCTCCGACTCGGACGGTCGGTCGGTCGAGTCGCTGTCAGACCATCTCGGCTACTCGAAGGCGACGATACGTCGTGACCTGCGCGAACTCGAAGACCGTGGGCTCATCGAGCGGTCGCACGGCGGGGCCGTCCCCGTGACCTCCGTCGGGCGCGAGCAGACCTACGGGCAGAAGGAAGTACAGAATCTCGAAGGGAAACGCGCAATCGCGGACCGCGCGGTCGAGGAACTGGCCGAGGGGCAGGTCGTGTTCTTCGACGCCGGGACGACCACGATGGAGGTGGCCCGCAAGGTCCCCAAGGACGGGACGATACTCGGCGTCACCAACTCGCCGCGGCTCGCCATCGAACTGAACGAGGAGGACAACGAGGTCAAACTCACGGGCGGGACGCTCCGCCGGCGGACGAAGGCGCTCGTGGGACCGACCGCAGAATCGTTCATGGAGCGGACGAACTTCGACCTGCTGTTCCTCGGCACGAACGCCTTAGACGTGGACTCCGGCCTCACGACCCCGAACGAGGACGAGGCGCGGATGAAGGAGCTGATGGTCGAGAAGGCCGCGAAGGTCGTCCTCGTCGCGGACCTCTCGAAGCTCGGTCGACGGAGCTTCGTCCAGTTCGCATCGCTCGAAGAGATTGACCTGTTTATCACCGACGGGACGCTCGACGCCGACTCGCGCGAGGAGATAGAGAGCGCGGGCGTCACCGTCGTCGACGGAGTTGCACGATGATTCTCACAGTCACCCCGAACCCAGCAGTCGACCACACGATTCACTTCGACGAACCGCTTCAGACCGGCGTCGTCCACCGGACCGACGACGCGGTGTTCACCGCCGGCGGCAAGGGTATCAACGTCGCCAAGTACGCCTCGGCGCTCGACGCCGACGTGACCGCCTCGGGCTTTCTCGGCGGCCACTTCGGGAAGTTCGTCCGCGACCGACTCGACGCCGACGGCATCGCCTCGGACTTCGTCACCATCGACGCGGACACCCGCTTGAACACGACCGTCCTCGCGGACGACGGCGAGTACAAACTCAATCACAACGGCCCGCAGATTCGTGCAGCCGACGTGGACGAACTCGTCGAAACCGCGCAGGCGAACGAGCCCGACACGCTCCTCGTCGGCGGCAGTCTCCCGCCGGGGATGTCGCTTTCCGACGTGGACAGGCTCGCCCGCGCGGGCGACTGGAAAATCGCGGTGGACATGGGCGGCGAGTATCTCGCCGAACTGGACGCCGACTACTACGTCTGCAAACCCAATCGCTCTGAGCTCGCGGCGGCGACGGGCCGGACCGTCGAGACCGAAGCCGACGCCGTCGAGGCCGCCGAGGAGCTTCACGCGCGCGGATTCGAGTACGTGTTGGCGTCGCTCGGCGCGGACGGCGCGCTCCTCGTCACCGACGACGAGGTGCTCTCTGCGCCCGCGGTCGACGTGGAGGTCGTGGATACGGTCGGCGCGGGCGACGCCGTCATGTCCGGGTTCCTCGCCGCGCGCGAACACGGCCTGTCGGACGCCGACGCCCTCCGGATGGGCGTTCTGACGGCCGCGCGCGTCGTCGGCGTCGCCGGGACCCGCGTCCCGGCCCTCGAAGACGTGCTGACGAACGAAACCCGCGTCGAGGTGACGACCGTTCGGACCCGGTGACTCTCGGATGAACGTTTGTTAACGACCGAAACACGCAGTAACGTTCATATTCGAAAGGGTTTTTGAGCACATTTGCGTACGTTCTTTCGTAGGGGTGGCAACACTATGGCAAACGACGCAGAAGACGCAGTTCGGTCCTACCTCACTTCGGTGAAGGAGGACCTGATGACCGGGGTATCGTTCATGATTCCGTTCGTGACCATCGGCGGAATCTTCCTTGCGCTGGGCTACGCGGTAGCCTCGCTTTCGAACAACGTACAAGACGTGTTCAACAGCACGGGGACCGCCGGCTGGTTCCTCGCGCAGATCGGGAGCGCCGGGCTGACGCTCATGGTTCCGGTCCTCGGCGCGTACATCGCGTACGCAATCGCCGACCGACCGGGCCTCGCACCGGGCTTCATCCTGTCGTACATCATCCAGCAGGGCAACGTCCTGCAAGCGGCCGGTGACGTCATCGGTCTCCAGGGCGGCTCCGCCGGCGCGGGCTACCTCGGCGCTATCGTCGCCGGCTTCCTCGCCGGTGTCGTCGCGCGCTGGTTCAAGCAGCGCGACGTGCCCGAGTTCATCGCACCGATGATGCCCGTGCTTCTCATTCCGGTGGCGACGACGGCGGTGCTCACGCCCGTCATGCTGTTCGTGCTGGGCGTTCCGATTTCCATCGCCAACGCGGGGCTCACCGAGTTCCTGAGCAATATGCAGGGCGGCGGACAGGCGATTCTCCTCGGGGGCATCCTCGGGGCGATGATGGCGGCCGACATGGGCGGCCCCGTCAACAAGGTCGCCTACGTGTTCTCCGTCGGCCTCATCTCCGAGGGCGTCACCGCGCCGATGGCCGCGGTCATGATTGCGGGGATGGTCCCGCCCATCGGCCTCGCGCTGTCGAACTTCATCGCGCCGCAGAAGTACGCGGCCGAGATGTACGAGAACGCCAAGAGCGGCGTGCTCCTCGGCTTCTCGTTCATTACTGAGGGCGCGATTCCGTACGCGGCCGCCGACCCGGCCCGCGTCATTCCCAGCGTCGTCGCGGGCAGCGCCGTCGCCGGCGCGGCCTCGATGGCGCTCGGCGTGAACATGCCGGCTCCGCACGGCGGCATCTTCGTCGTTCCGCTGTCGAACCAGCCGTTCATGTTCATCGCGTGCATCCTGCTGGGCTCCATCGTGACCGCCGTCATCGCGACGGCCATCAAGCCGAACTTCGACGCCAAGATGGCGGCCCAGAGCTCCGACGACTGACCACACCGAACTAATCTTTCCAGACTCGAACGAAGTACAATACAATGGACGTCACTGACATCAGCACCATCACACCGCTCGAACTGATATCGCTCGAAGAGCCGCCGGCGACGAAGGAGGGGGCCATCGAGTTCCTCCTCGACCTCGCGGTCGACGCCGGTCGCGTCGATGACCGCGACGCCGCGCTCGACGCCCTCCTCGAACGCGAGGAGGAGGCGACGACCGGCGTCGGCTTCGGCATCGGCATCCCGCACGCGAAGACCGACGCCGTCTCGAAGCCGACGGTCGCCTTCGCGCGCTCGACCGAGGGCATCGATTTCGACGCCATGGACGACAAGCCGGCGAAGCTCCTCTTTATGATTCTCGTCCCCGCGGCGGGCGGCGAGGACCACCTGCAGATTCTGAGCGCCCTCTCGCGGTCGCTCATGCACGAGGACGTGCGCGAGAAGCTCCTCGAAGCCGAGAGCAAACAGACCGTTCAGGACGTGCTCGCCGAGGTGGTCGAGTGATGGAGCGGACCGTCACGGTCGTCCCCGAAGACGGACTGCACGCCCGCCCGGCCTCGCAGTTCGTCGAGACCGCAAACGAGTTCGACGCCGACGTACGACTCGGCCGCGCCGACGAGGACGACCTCGTTCCGGCCGCCAGCATGCTGGCCGTCACCGGCCTCGGCGTCGGCCACGGCGAGGAGATTCGCCTCGTCACCGAGGGCGACGACGCGGAAGCGGCACTCGACGCCCTAGAGGATATCCTTTCGACGCCCGAAGCCAAACAGTAAGCTATGACCGAACGAACCCTCTCCGGCATCGGCGTGACACCGCTTTCGGGCGTCGGCACCGTCGTCTGGTACCGCCCGGACGCGGACCTCCCCGAGCCGCCGGCCCCGGCAGACGTGGACGCGGAGGCCGAACTGGCGCGCTTCGAGGACGCCCGCGCGGCCGCCGAAGACGAACTCGAAGCCGAGCGCGAGCGGACCGCAGAACGCGTCGGCGAAGAGGAGGCGGCGGTGTTCGACGCGCACGTCCAGTTCCTCAACGACCCGCAGATAACCGACGGCGTCACCGACGCCATCGAGGGCGGGCTCCCGGCCGAACACGCCGTCCAGCAGACGTTCTCCGAGTTCGTCGAGCAGTTCGAGAACATGGGCGGTCGCATGGGCGAGCGCGCCGACGACCTCCGCGACGTGCGCGACCGACTCGTGCGCGTCCTCTCGGACGGCGAGCGCGTCGACCTCTCGTCGCTGCCGGAGGGGAGCGTCGTCGTCGCGGAGCGGCTCACGCCGAGCGACACGGCGCAACTCGACCCGGAGCGCGTCGCCGGCTTCGTCACGGTGACGGGCGGCCGCACCTCCCACGCGGCCATCTTCGCGCGCTCGCTCGCCCTGCCGGCCATCGTCGGCGTGGGCGAGGAGCTCCAGTCCGTCGAGGACGGCACGGAAGTCGTCGTCGACGGCGAGTCGGGCGACCTCGTGGTCGACCCGACCGACGAGCGCAAGGAGGCCGCCGCGGCCGCCGCCGACGTGGACATCCGACACGAGGCGGTCGAAACCGCCGACGGCGTCGACATCGAGGTCGCCGCCAACATCGGCACGCTGGCGGACCTCGGCCCGGCGGTCGACCGCGGGGCCGACGGCGTCGGCCTGTTTCGCACCGAGTTCCTCTTCCTCGACCGCGAGTCGCCGCCGGACGAAGACGAGCAGTACGAGGCGTACGTCGAGGCGCTCGAATCGTTCGACGGGGGCCGCGTCGTCGTCCGAACGCTCGACATCGGCGGCGACAAGCCGGTCCCGTACCTCGACCTGCCGGACGAGGAGAACCCGTTCCTCGGCGAGCGCGGCATCCGCCGGTCGCTCGGCCCGGACGCGGACCTCTTCGAGACGCAGGTCCGCGCACTGCTGCGCGCGGCGGCCAGCGCCGACGGCGCGAACCTGTCGGTGATGCTCCCGCTCGTCTCGACGGTCGAGGAGCTTCGCGCCGGCCGCGAGCGGTTCGAGTCGGTCGCCGCCGACCTCGACGCCGAGGGCGTCGCAAACGAACTGCCCGAGTTCGGCATCATGGTCGAGACGCCCGCCGCGGCGTTCATGGCCGACCAGTTCGCGCCGCACGTCGACTTCTTCAGCATCGGGACGAACGACCTCGCGCAGTACGTGATGGCCGCCGAGCGCGGCAACGAGCGCGTTTCTGAGCTCGGAGACTACCGGCAGCCGGCGGTCCTCCGCGCCATCGACGCCACCGTCTCGGCGGCCGAGGGCGAGGACTGCTGGGTCGGCATGTGCGGCGAGATGGCGGGCGACCCGGACCTCACCGAACTGCTCGTCGGGCTCGGCCTCGACGAACTGAGCATGAGCGCCGTGACGGTGCCGCAGGTCAAGGCGGCCGTCGCGGAGACCGACACCGCGGACGCCCGCGACCTCGCGGAGCGCGTCCTCCAGGCCGACACGAAGGCTGAAGTCGCGGAAATCCTTACACTAGACCAATGAAACTCGTCGCAGTCACATCCTGTCCGACCGGAATCGCACACAGCCAGATGGCGGCTGAGAACCTCTTGCAGGCCGGCGAGCGCCTCGGCCACGACATCGACGTCGAGGTTCAGGGCGCGATGGGCACGCAGGACGAACTGACCTCCGACGCCGTCGCCGAGGCGGACGCGGTCATCATCACCTCGGACACGTCTGTCAGCCGCGACCGCTTCGACGGCAAACTCGTCCTCAAGGGGACGGTCAAAGACGGCGTGAACAACGCCGAGGCCGTCGTGAAGAAGGCCGTCGAACTCGCCGAGGCCGGCAAGACGGGCTCGGTCACGTTCGGAAGCGGTGACGACGGCGAGGACGCCGACGCCGGAACCGACGAGTCGTCCGGCGACGCCGACACCGCGGAGTCGGACGAGCCCGTGCGCCGCGGCGGCGACCCCGAAAAGGGACTGTTCGCCCGCCTGAAGAAGCTGTTCTCGTAACTCCCGCCGACGGCTTTTCCGTTTTTTTGCTCGCTTCCAGCGGCGGCGCTCCGTCGGGCGATGGAAATTAACTCGAACGTGAACAAACGAAAACGTGCAGAATCGAAACTCGCTTCCCATACATTATTAGTCTCGCAGTCGTTGACGAAACCGAGGTGAACGCATAATGCCGTTCTACGGCGGGGAGGAACTCGCCACAGTGTACGACGAGGCGCTCGACGAAGGATTCGGCCTCATCGCGAGTAACATCGCGGAGCCGAACATTATGATGGGTCTCATGGAGGGGGCCGACCGGATGGACTCGGACCTCCTGTTGCAGATGAGCGGCGGGGCCTGTCGGTTCGCGGGCGACGGCGACGCCGTCGCGGGTCTGAAGGCCATGGGGAACTACATCGAGACCATCGCCGAGCGGTACGACATCGGCGTCTTCCTCAACATGGACCACCAGACGGACCTCGAGTTCATCGAGCAACAGATCGAACTCGATATCCCGTCGTCCATCATGATCGACGCGTCCCACGAGCCGTTCGACGAGAACGTCGCCACGAGCCGCGAGGTCGTCGAGATGGTCGAGGCCGCGGGCTCCGACGTGCTCATCGAGGCCGAACTCGGCCAAATCAAGGGCGTCGAGGACGAAATCGAGGCCGAGGAGGCGTTCTATACGGACCCCGAACAGGCCGTCGAGTTCGTCGACAAGACGGGCGCGGACCTGCTGGCCATCTCCGTCGGCACGCAGCACGGCGTCGCCAAGGGCAAGGACCTCGAACTCCGTCCGGACCTCGCCAACGACATCCGGCAAGCCCTGCGCGACCACGGCCTCGACACGCCGCTGGTCCTCCACGGCTCCTCGGGAGTCCAGCCCGACCAACTGCAAGAGATGCTCAAACACGGCATCTGCAAGGTCAACAAGGACACCCGCTACCAGTACGAGTACACGCGCACCGCGTACGACCGCTACAACGAGGAGCCCAACGCCATCGTCCCGCCCGAGGGCGTCGCGGACGCCCGCGATACGTTCTTCAACGAGACCGACTGGTCGCCGAACAAGGACGTGTTCGACCCCCGCGTCGCCGGTCGCGACATCCGCGAGCGCATCGCCGACGTGCACGCCGACCTGACCGAGGTCTCCGGCAGCGCCGGCCAGTCGCTGTTCAAGTAACGCCGCGCGGACGGTGACTCGTTCACCGTCGAGCGCTCGTCGCGTCCGCATCGCGGGCCGACACCGGCCGTCGTCTCCACCCGGCACACCGCCGGTTTTTCGTTTCGTACGTCTCCCCCAGCGGCGGCGCTCTCGGGGATGAAGGGGTCGAATCCGACGCCCCCACGGCGCTTAAGGTGTCACGCGGCGTGGGTGTAGGTATGCCGCAGATTCACCTCGACGACGAGACGGTCGCCCGACTCGACGCGCTCCGCGAGGACGACGAGGAGTACGACGACCTCATCAACGAACTGATGAACATCTACGAGGCGAGCGAACGGACGCTGTTCCACGCCGGCGACGAGTACTGAACTCGACTCGGAATCGACGCTCGGGCGTTCTATCGACTGATTCGCGGAGGGTCGTTAACCCCGAGCCACCGCGCGAGCGCTCCCGCGAGGAGCACCACCCCGCCGGTGGGGTGCCCCGCTATTCGAGGTAGCTGACGCGGACCTGGTTCCACTTGCCTTTCTTTTCGAGGTGGTCTTGGAGCGCGTCGGCGTACTCTTGTGTGAGTCGTTCCGCGGCCTCCAGTTTCTCCTGTTCGCCTTTCTTGCCGCCGCCGCCCATCCCGAGCGCGCCCTTGATGGAGTCGACGATGCCGCCGCCGGACGACGAGTCGTTGCCGCCGCCGCCGCCCATCGCGCCCATCTGACTGCGGATGTTGTCGAGTTCGGGGATAATCTGCGGGACCTTCTCGGTGTCGGCGACGATGCGTGCCGCCTCGGGGTCGTCCGCGTTCTCGATTTCGAACTCCGTCGCCGTCATGATGAGCCCCCACTCCTGACTGTTGAACCGGGAGTTCGTCACCTGCTCGTTGAACTCGCGGTCCACCGTCATTCGGTCGCCGACGATGCTGTCGGTCCAATGTGCCATGTGCACACGTCGTCGGCCGGTCGGTATCAGAGTTGCGGGGCAGACCGACCGCGGACGACCGCGACCGACCGACGACCCCGCCCCGACGAGCCGCCGCGAGGCGACCCGTCTCTCACGCGGCTTTAATGCGGTTGGGTGACGACCCCGAGTCATGGAGCGGTACGACCTCCTGTACAGACTGTACGGGAACTTCGACGCGGACGCGGTCCGGGACGCACAGGACTTCGTCGACCTCTTGCCGCCGCTCGGCTCGCCGGTGGCGCTGTCGCACTGGCAGCAGGTCGACGACGAACTCGCGGGGAAGAAAGACCGCATCCGCCGGGCGCTTTCGGACGGCGACCGCTACGCGGAACTCGCCGCGCGTGCGACGCGGGACCAGGCGTTCACCGCCCTCGACCTCTACACGAAGTACGGACGGGCGGTGAACGCGCTCGTCCTCGACGTGGACGAGACGCTGCGCTCTGCGGGCCAGACGGACAACGAGATTCCCCGCGAGGTGCTGCATCTCCTCACGCAGTTCCACGAGCGGGGCGTCCCCATCGTCATCTGTACCGGCCAGACCTTGGAGAACGTCAAGGGCTTCGCCATTCAGGGACTCGGCAACGAACTCGTCCACTCGGGGAACGTGAGCATCGTCTACGAGGCCGGCACCGGCGTCTTCACGCCCGGTCACGGCTCGGACACGAAGCGCCTCCTCTACGAGACGCTCGACGACTCGGTGCAGTCGGTCTTCGAATCGGTCCGCGGACGCGTCATCCGCGACCTCCCCGACGCGCTCCGCGGTGGCGTCCACCTGCAGGGAAACGAGTTCAACGTCACGCTCAAACCGAACTTCGAGACCGGCAGCGACGACGCCGAGGAAGTCATCGACGGCGCGCTCGTCTACCTGCTGGACCTCCTCGGCGAGGCGCTCACCGACGACCCCGCCGGCCCCGACTGGGCGCGGGCGTACTTCGCGGCGCGCGACCCGGAGATACGCGACGTGCTCGACGCCCGCGACGCGCTTCCCGACTCGGACGCGGAATCGGAGATTCCGGACCCCGTCGCACAGACGCTCGAACGCGTGACGGTCGCGTACTACCACGCCGACGCCGCGGAGCTCTCGGCGGTCGACCTGAACAAGGCGGCGGGCGTCCGCGCCGCGCTCGACGTGCTCGGGGTGGACGACCCGTTCGTCCTCGTGATGGGCGATTCGAAGTCCGACCTCGACGTGATGCGGTGGGCAGCAGAAAACGACTGCGGGCTCGCGGCGGCCCCGGAACACTCCTCGCCGGGCGTGCTCGACCACGTCCGCGAGACGGACGAGCTGGTGTTTCCCCGCGGGGACGCCGCGTCGGTGCTCCGGACCGCGTACGCCCTCAATCTCCTAGTCGACTGAGGCTGTCGCGTTGCCACGGTGCCCGGGATTCACACCGTGCACATCCCGATGTCGTCACCCGATCCGTCGCCCGAGTCGCCGCCGTTCGAACCGTCGCCCGAATCGTCGGTGCTGTCGTCGGTCGAGTCGTCCGATGACGAGTCAGTGTCGTCGGTGTTCGAGTCTTCGCCGTTCGAATCATCGGTGTTCGAATCGTCGTCGCCCGAATCGTCGGTGCTGTCGTCGGTCGAGGAATCGTCACTCGAATCGTCCGAAGACGAGTCGTCGGACGAGCCGTCGTCACCGTCACCGCCATCGTCGGTCGAGATGTTGACCGGACTGCCACGCGGTCTGGTCGTCCTCGTCGGCGAGTCGGTGTCGTCGTCGCCGGTCTCGACCGTCTCGAACGTCCCGCTTTCGCTTTCGCTCTCGTTTGCGGTGCCGTCGTCGCCCGAGTCGTCGGCCCCGTCGTCGTCAGCGACGACGGGCTCTTGTTCGGTTCCGGGGTCGGCGTCCTCGGGCGGCGCGTCGTCCGCGTCGGGCTCTGTCACGTCGGCGTCGTCGGCCGGGGCGGGCGTCTCGGGCGTGTTCACCCCGCCGGAGAGGAGCGCGAACACGACGATGACGAGGACGACGACGCCGACGCCGAGCTGGCCGAGATTCATCTGTCCGCCTCCCGAGAGTCGGGGTCGATTCCCCGCAGTGGTACATCCGTGGGGGTCAGAGGCATGGTTCGAACTGTTGTTCGTCTCCCGGGGGTTTCGTTACGACTCGTCTACCGCTCGCCGCCGCCGTGGACCGACGCGCTCCGCGCGGAACCCAGCACCCGCGGTGCTTGCGCGGTCGGAACTCGTCACGGGATGCGAAAATTCGCGTTCCTAACCCGTGTTAATCCGCGAATATCGCGCCGCTCTGAGGGTCTATTTTCGACGGACTCTCTTGGTGAACTGAATGTCCGGAAAGCCTGTGGTTATCGCCCGGATACGCGATGTCGAACGACCTCAAAAGCCAATCTCTCGCGGGGGTCTGACTCGCTTCGGCTCTGTCGTTATCTTCTCGGAGCGCGTACAGTCGTCGAATGACCGCCGCAATCGACAGAATCGTCTCGCGCGTCTCGCGTTGGCCCGGCGTCGAGACCGCGCCGCACCGCTTCGGAGGGACGGCGTTCGTCGTCGCTGGCAGGGAACTCGGTCACGTCCACGACGCCGGCGTCGTCGACCTCGCGCTCACGAAGCGCGTCCGCGACGCGCTCCTCACCGACGGCCTCGCGGACCCGCACCGCGTGGTGCCCGACTCGGCGTGGGTGACCTACCGCGTCAGAAGCGACGCCGACGTGCCGGACGCGATGCGCCTGCTCAGACTCGCGTATCTCTGGCGACTCCTCGCGGTCCGACGCCGCGGAATCGACCTCGACCCCGAGACGAACCCCGACACCGACCTCCGCCGACTCGACCTCCCCGCCGACCTCGACGCACTCGTCAGAGAGGCGTTCCGCGACTCGCTCGACCGGCGCGCACCGGTCTGACTTCGCGTCCCGTTCCCCCGAGATCCGAGCGGAGAGCTGTCCCGGTCGGGAAAACTTTACTAACGTCCGAGTAAACCACTCTTCATGGGTAAGAACTACGCGGACTTACACGACCCGAACGCGGAGTACACGATGCGAGAGCTGTCGGCGGAGACGATGGGCGTGACGGCGAAGCGCGGCGGCGGCCGCGACGTCGAAATCACCGACGTGCAGACGACGATGGTCGACGGCAACTTCCCGTGGACCCTCGTCCGCATCTACACCGACGCGGGCGTCGTCGGCACCGGCGAGGCCTACTGGGGCGCGGGCGTCCCCGAACTCATCGAGCGCATGAAACCGTTCGTCATCGGCGAGAACCCCCTCGACATCGACCGCCTGTACGAGCACCTCGTTCAGAAGATGTCCGGCGAGGGCTCCGTCGAGGGCGTCACCGTCACCGCCATCGCCGGCATCGAAGTCGCGCTCCACGACCTCGCGGGCAAGATTCTCGACATCCCCGCGTACCAGCTTCTCGGCGGGAAGTACCGCGACAAGGTGCGGGTCTACTGCGACTGCCACACCGAGGAGGAGGCCGACCCCGAAGCCTGTGCTGACGAGGCCGAGCGCGTGGTCGACGAACTCGGCTACGACGCGCTGAAGTTCGACCTCGACGTGCCCTCGGGCCACGAGAAGGACCGCGCGAACCGCCACCTGCGCCCCGGCGAGATTCGGCACAAAGCCGAAATCGTCGAGAAGGTGACGGAGCGCGTGAAAGACAAGGCAGACGTGGCGTTCGACTGCCACTGGACGTTCTCGGGCGGGAGCGCCAAGCGACTGGCCGCCGCGCTCGAAGACTACGACGTGTGGTGGCTCGAAGACCCCGTCCCGCCGGAGAACCTCGACGTGCAGGAGGAGGTCACGAAGTCCACGCTCACGCCCATCACGGTCGGTGAGAACCGCTACCGCGTGACGGAGCTTCGCCGCCTCATCGAGAATCAGGCGGTCGACATCGTCGCGCCCGACATGCCGAAGGTCGGCGGGATGCGCGAGACGCAGAAAATCGCGGACGTGGCGAACCAGTACTACGTGCCGGTCGCGATGCACAACGTCTCGTCGCCGGTGGCGACGATGGCCTCCGCGCACGTCGGCACGGCGATTCCGAACTCGCTGGCGGTCGAGTACCACTCCTACGAGCTGGGCTGGTGGGGTGACCTCGTCGAGGAGACGGTCATCGAGGACGGCTACATCGAGATTCCCGAGAAGCCGGGGCTCGGCGTGACGCTGGACATGGACACCGTCGAGGAGCACATGGTCGACGGCGAGACGCTGTTCGACGAGGCGTAAGCCGAAGTCGAATCAGTCGAGTTTCGCTCGACGCGATTCGACGAGGAGTGAAACGACTCACCGAGCCAACAGACGCGTAGCGTCTGTTACGTTCGACGAAGCGTAAGCTTCGGCGAGCCAGCAGCACAGCGTGCTGCGCTGTTCGACGAGGAGTGAAATGACTCGTCGAGCCGGCGAATCTTTGATTCGCCTCGTTCGACGAGGAGTGAAACGACTCACCGAGCCGAACCCGTACTCACGGACCCGCGTTTCCATTTTTCCGAGATTCAACACGGAGCCGTCGGCTCGCTCACTCCTGTTCGACCAGCCGAACGCCACCGGAGGGCCGACAGGCGAACACGTCGGCGTCGGGGCCGACGCGCTCGGGCGCGGCGTCTCGAATCGCGCGCTCGGCTCGGTCGAGCGCGTCGCCATCGACTAACGCGACCGCGCTCCCGCCGAAACCGCCGCCGGTCATCCGCGCGCCGTAGACGCCCGGCGTCTCGGCGGCGAGTTCGACCGCCGCGTCGAGTTCGGGACAGCTCACCTCGTAGTCGTCGCGCAGGCTCTCGTGGGCCGCGAGCATCGCGTCGCCGACGCGGTCGAGGTCGCCGGCGGCGAGCGCGTCGCGGGCGCGACGGACGCGCTCGTTTTCGGTCACGACGTGTCGAACCCGGCGGCGGTGTATCGGCTCCAGCGCGTCGGCGTGGGCGTCGAGGAGGTTGCGGTCCACGTCGCGCAGGGAGTCGAGGTCGCGGTCGGTGTCCTCGCGGAGGGTATCGAGCGCCGCCGCGCACTCGCGGACGCGGTCGTTGTAGCCCGACTCGGTCAGTTCGTGGGAGACGCCGGTGTCGATGACGAGCACGCCGGCGTCGTCGCCGAGGGGGACCGACTCGAACTCGCGGGTTCGGCAGTCGAGAAAGAGCGCCGAGTCGGCCTCGCACAGCGCCGCGGAGAACTGGTCAAGGATGCCGCATTCGACGCCGACACCCTCGCGCTCGGCCTGCCAGCACGCCAGCGCGAGGTCGGCGGCGGGGAGGTCGCGCCCGGAGACTGCGAGAAGCGCGCGGCCGACCGCGAGTTCGAGCGCGGCCGACGAGGAAAGCCCCGCGCCGGTGGGTACGTCGGAGGCGATGGCGAGGTCCGCGCCATCGACCGGGCCATCCTCGCGGAGGACGCGCGCGACCGCGGCGACGTAGGCGGCCCAGCCGCCGGGGTCGTCTTCGGGGGCGAGTTCGGCCGCCTCGTCGAAATCGGCGGCGCGGGCGCGGAGCAGGTCGTCGCTTCGGGTACGGGCCGCGACCGCGACGTGGCGGTCGACGGCCATCGGGAGGCAGAGGCCGTCGTTGTAGTCGGTGTGGCCGCCGACGAGGTTCACGCGGCCGGGGGCGACGGCGACCGTCGGGGTCGTCGTCGACCGCGAACGCTGACTCGGGGCGTCGCCGTCGGCTCCGAGCGCCGCGAGCGCGGCTTTCGCGCGCTCGACCGGGGCTCCGGCGGCCGTATCGTCGTCGCCGTCGCCGGTCATTCGTGGCCGTCTCCGCGTTCTCCGTGGTTCGCCGTGGCTTCGTCGGCCGCACCCGCGTCGCCGCCGAGCCGGCGGGCTATCTCTCGGCCCAGTTCGCGCGGGTTCGCCTCGGTCACGCGGAGGTCGTCGTCGACGGCGACCCGGCCGGGAGAGAGCACGTCCGCGCAGATGCCGCCGCGGGACTCGCGGAGCGCCTCGCCCACGTCGTCGTCGCCGACGAGGTCCGCGAGGTGCGCGCACGGCGGCCTGAGCTTCGTTCCGCGGAGTTCCGCCCCGCCGAGTTCGAACGTCGCGTCGAGCAGGGCGTCGAGGTCGACGCCGCGGACGACGACGTTCCGGCGGTGCTGGCCGTCAGCGAGGTCGAGGCCGTACTCGCGGGCCGCGTCGTCCAGCACCGCGGCGTCGACGAGCGTCACCTGACAGCCGTCGGTCGCCGAGTAGAAGCCGTCGCCGTCGAAGTAGCGGTCGCCTTCGATGCCGCCTCGCGCGACCGAGACGGCCTCGTGGGAGACCATCGGCTCACCCTTCGACGGCGCGGTGTAGAGCGCCTCGACGCGCCCGCGAACCTCGGAAGTCATACCATCGGCTACCACTCGGGGACACGAATAGATTGGGTCGGCGGTGCGGGGCTGGGCTGGGCGGTGCGGGGCAGTGCGGGCCGGGCGTCGCGGCGTCGACTCAGCAGAGCGGCTTCGGGTCGACGCCGAGTTCGGCGAGGCCGTCGGCGTAGTCGTCGTACGCCAGTTGGACGACGTACTCTGCGACCATCCGGGCGCGCTCCCAGTCGTCGTCGGTCGCACAGCGGTCGGCCAAGAGGTCGAGGCCGGTCGCAAGCGTCTCTTCGGTCTCGGCTTTCAGGTCGCGAAAGAGGTCGGCACGGGGTTCGTCCGCCTCGTTGACGAAGAAGCCGATGACCTGGGTGTGGGTCCGAATCGAGACGAGGCCGCGGCCGACCATGCCGGCGGCGACCCGCTCGATAGCGTCCTCGCGACCGCGGAGGTACGCGTGCATCACGCCGGGTTCGTCGGGAAGGTCGACCGCCTCGTCGAGCGCGCCGAGGACGCGGTCGAGGTGCTCGGCTTCCTGCGCCGCGGCGGCCTCGAACGCGGCGCTCGCTTCCTCGTCCGTCTCGTCTTCGGCCCACGCCGCGAACGTCCCGCGGGCCGCGTGCTCGGAGTACGCGGCGGCGCGGAGCACCGCCGGCTCGGAGAGGTCCGCCTCGGTCAGCGCCAACAGGAGCTTCGACGAGCCGAGCCGGTCGAGTTGGGTTCGCTTCGCCGTCTCGACTGACTCGCGGAACGAATCGGCGTCCATACCGCCTCTCGGTCCGCCAGCGACGTGAACGTTCGGTCCGGCCCACGAGAACGAGATTCTCACGGTTATCCCTCTCTCCCCGCTCTATCATTCGTGATACTCCGCGGAGAGGGTTGAAATACCGGTGTCTGTTGAGAGAGGTATATGACAGACTCCTCGGGGCAAGTCGACGCCAACGCGCGAGCTCGCGTCGACGGAGACGCGCTGCTCTCGCAGTTGGATATCGACGCGGCGGAAATCGACCGCCGGAAATCGTTCGTTCGCCTCTCGGACGCGGACGAGCGCCGCCTGAGCGACCTCGAACCGCTCTTGGACGAGTTCGCGGACGAGTTCGCGGCGGAGTTCTACGACCACCTCGGCGAGCACGCGACGACGAAGTTCTTCGGTCGCTCGACGAAGACCACGGAAATGCTGCGGGCCGACCAGGCGACCTACCTCCGCGAACTCGGTCGCGGCGAGTACGGCGAGGACTACTTCGCGAAGCGGGCGCGTATCGGGAAGCTACACGATATGATAGACCTCGGGCCGAAGTTCTATCTCGGCGCGTATTCGGTCTACTACGAGGGCATTCTCGGTGCCGTCGCGGACGAAGTGAAAGCGGAGTTCACCGGCGGCGACACGGTCGGGAGCGACACTGACACCGAGTTCGAAGGCGACGCGGCCGGCGATACCGACGCCGACAGCGGCCTGCTCTCGGGACTTCTCGGCGGCGCGTCCGGCGTTTCGAGCGGCCTCCGCGGCGGCGACGACCGGGTCGAAGCCGCCGTCGACGAGGTCGTCGAGCGCTTCCTCCCCGTGTTGAAGCTCCTGTCGCTCGACCAGCAGGTGGCGATGGAGACGTACATCCACTCGTACAGTCAGGCGGCGCGCGAGGCCGCCGAGCGTCGGCGCGCCCTCGCACACGAGGTCGAAGCCGATGTGAGCGACCCCGTCGAGTCGCTCCTGCGGAGTTCCGAGGAGGTCACCGAGCGGACCGACGACATCGAGACCACGGCGCGGGCGCAGGCCGACGACATGGCGACGGTCGCCGCCGAAGTGTCGGAGCTAAGCGCGACCGTCGAGGAGATTGCGGCGACCGCGGAGGAGGTCGAGCGGACCAGCGCCGACGCCGCAACGCGCGCAGCCGAGGGCGAAGACGCGGCCGACGAGGCCATCGACGTGATGCGCGACGTGAGCGAGGCCGCGGAGACGGCTTCGGAGGACGTCCAGCAACTGCACGACCAAATCGCGGAGATAGACGAGGTGCTCGACGCCATCAACGACATCGCGGAGCAGACGAACCTGCTCGCGCTCAACGCCTCCATCGAGGCCGCCCGCGCCGGCGACGCGGGCGAGGGCTTCGCCGTCGTCGCCAGCGAGGTGAAGAATCTCGCCGAGGAGTCGCAGGCCCGCGCCGCCGAGGTCGAAGGCACGGTGGGCGACATCCAGTCCGAGGCGCAGGAGACCATCGACAGCCTCTCGCAGACGACCGAGCGACTCTACGACGGCATCGACCGCGGCGAGGACGTGATGCGGAGCCTCTCGGATATCTCGGCGGCGGTCGAACAGGCCACCGTCGGCGTCGGCGAAGTCGCCTCGGCGACCGACGACCAGGCCGAAAGCGCCGAGCAGATTGCCGGCATGGTCGACGACGCGACGGAGCGCGCGACCACCGTGTCGGACCAAATCGGCGAAATCGCAGACGCGAACCGCTCGCAGACCGAGCAGGTGCTTTCGATTCGCGACGCGGCCGAACGCCTCGGCGGCGAGACGGGCGACGCCACCGGACCGAACACACCCCCGGAGACGGGAGCCGGCAACGCGGCCGCCGGCGGCGTCGACGGCCCACCGGAGGGCGTCCTCGACGACTTCGATTTCGACGAACCGCCCTCGAACCGCCTGAGCAACGACGGCGGAACGACCGAGTAGCGCGGGCCGCTGCACGGGCCGCTGTTCTCTTTTCGACCCGCGGAGCGTTCTTCCGCCCGGCGCGCGTATCGTGTGCGTATGACTCCCGAGGAACTGGCGACTCGACTCGCCCGCGGCGACCCCACGACGGTGCTCGACGTGCGAGACCGCGACGAGTTCGCGGCGTGGCGCGTCGACGGCGCGGCCGTGACCGCGACCCAGATTCCGGCGATTCGCTTCACGCAGGCCGAGATTCGCGGGACGGTCGACGAACTCGCCGCCGAGTTCCGAGACGCCCCCTCGCCGGTGGTCGTCGTCTGCGCGGAGGGTCGGTCGAGCGCGCACGTCGCCGGCCTGCTCTCCGAGGCCGGCGTCCCCGCCGAGAACCTCGAAACCGGTATGGACGGCTGGGCGCGCGTCTACCGCGCCCGCGACCTCCCCGTCGGAGACGCGGACGGGGACAGGGACGCGACGGTGCTCCAGTACGACCGCCCCTCCAGCGGCTGTCTCGCCTATCTGGTCGTCGCCGGCGACGAGGCCGTGGTCGTTGACCCGCTTCGGGCGTTCGCGGACCGATACGTCGCAGACGCCCGCGAGCGCGGCGCGGAGGTCGTCGCCGCCGTCGACACGCACGTCCACGCCGACCACGTCAGCGGCGTCAGAGCGGTCGCGGAGCGCACCGACGCGACGCCCGTCCTCCCGGCGGGCGCGGCCGACCGCGGCCTCGACTTCGACGCGCGACTCGTCGCGGACGGCGAGACCATCGGCGTCGGCGGCGCGGAACTCGTCGCCGTCCACGCGCCGGGGCACACGACCGAGATGACCGCGTTCCGCCTCGGAGACCTGCTCGTTGCGGGCGACAGCCTCTTTTTAGCGAGCGTCGCCCGCCCGGACCTCGAAGACGGCGACGAGGGCGCGCCCGACGCCGCGAGACGGCTCCACGCGACGCTCACCGAGCGGTACGGCGAGTTCGCGGACGACACGCTGGTCGCGCCCGCCCACTACGGCCCGCGGACGCTCCCGGACGAACCCGGCGCGTACGTCGCGGAACTCGGGGTGCTCCGCGAGCGGCTCGGGGCGCTCTCGATGGACGAGGCGGCGTTCGTCTCGTTCGTCTGCTCGGATATGCCGCCGCGGCCGGCCAACTACGAGCGCATCATCGAGACGAATCTCGGTCGGGACTCGCTGACCGACGAGGAGGCGTTCGAAGTCGAGTTGGGGCCGAACAACTGCGCGGCGACGAGCGAGGCGTGAGGCGCGGTCCGCGGGCAGATTGCGGGTCGAGCGAATACGTCGGGCCAGCGCGTCGGCTCGGCGGCGCGATGCGGAACTGAGAACGTGGGTCGGCGGCCGCAGGGCCGCCCCCGGAGAGTACCCGTCGTCAGTCGTCGTCAGCGGCGGTGCCGGCGGCCGCGGCGTCGTCCTCGATGCTCGGCGGGTAGACGCCGCGGTCGAGTTTGAGGTCGCTCTGCGGGCGGGCCATGCAGGTGAGCGCGAAGCGCTCTGCCTCCTCCTCGGTCAGCCCGCGGGCGGCGGGCTGGGTGACGTCGCCTTCGAGAATCTCGGCGGAGCAGGCGAGGCACATCCCGACCCGGCAGGAGTACTCCTGTGCGATGCCCTCCTCGATGCAGGCCTTGAGAATGGTCTGCTTGTCGGAGACGGTGATGGTCTCGCCCGTGCCGACGAACTCGACGGTGTACTCGGTCATACCGCGGCGTATGCGCGACCGCACCAAAACTGTTTATCAAAGCCGCGGCGACCCCGTCACCGACCGCGCCGGCCGAGGCTGTGTCTGGACTCCCCGAAACTGTCGGCCTACTCCTCGGCGTCCGTCGCTTCGTCCGCGGCGTCCGCCTCGTTTTCTTCGTCGTCGCCCAGTCGGATGGTCAACACCGGAACCGGCGAGGTGCGGACGACGCGCTCGGTGACGCTCCCGAGCAGGTAGTGGCTCAGGCCCGTGCGCCCGTGGGTACCCATGACGACGAGGTCGATGTCGTGGCCGTCGATGTACTCCCGGATGGAGCGGTAGGCGGTTCCGGTGACGACCTCCGCCTGCACGTCGATGCCGGCTTCCTCGGCGGCTTCGCGGACGTGTCGGGTCGCGGCGTCGCCCTCCCGTTCGAGGGCGTCGATGACCACGTCCGCGCCGGCGTCGAGCGAGGTGTAGATGCTGGTATCGACGACGTACAGCGCGTGAATCCGCGCGTCGTAGGTCTCTGCGAGGTCGAGCGCGTGGTCGATGGCGCGTTCGGCGGCCTTGCTGCCGTCGGTCGGGACGAGGATTTCGCGGTACATGACAAATTATACTTAGTTCGGAACGGGGTTAATACTACTCCTCGTTCCCGTCGTCTCGGAACGACAGAATGGCTTCCTCGCACGCTCGCAGGCCGTCGATTCGCTCGGTCTCGTCGTCGAGTGCGACCGTCTCGACGACCGACCAGCCGGCGTCGTCCTCGTGGGCGATAGCCTTGACCCATCCCTCGGTGGCGACGAGCAGGCTGCGGGCGGGGCCGTCGTCCTCGACGGCGACGACGAGGTCGAACGCGTCGGCGCGGTTCAAAGACGTGAGTTCCTGCGGTTCGAGCGGGCGAGCGGGCAGCGACTCGATGAGCGACATATCCGAGTGCTACCGGTCGGCGGGGATGACGCTTTCGAAGGGGCGGACCGGCGGCCGTCCAAGTCGTAACCTTTCTGCCGTCCGGCGCGCCACGTCATCCCATGATTCCCTCCCGCGTCGGGCGGCGACCCGACCGAACGACGCTCGCCGTCGTCGCGCTCGCCGCCGCGGCGCTCGTCGTCCGCCTCGTCGGACTCGGCGACCGGCCGCTCCACTGGGACGAGGCCCGCGTCGGCTACTGGAGCCTCCGGTCGCTCGAAACCGGCTTCTTCTCGTACCGCCCCGTCGCCGGCGGCCCGCTCGTCTATCACCTCTCGCGGCCGTCGCTCGCCCTCTTCGGCGCGACAGACTTCGCGCTCCGCCTCCCCTTCGCGCTGTTCGGCGCGGCCCTCCCGCTCGCGGCGCTCCTCTTCCGCGGCCGCCTCGCCGCCGACGAGACCGTCGGGTTCGCGGCCGTCCTCGCGGCGAACCCGATTCTCGTCTACTACGGCCGGTTCGCCCGCGGCGACGTGCTCGCGGTCGGCTTCGCGCTCGTCGCCTTCGGCTTCGCGGTCCGTCTCGTCGACGGCGCGGGGCGGCGCAACGCCTACGGACTCGCCGCGGCTCTGGCGCTCGCCGTCGCCTCGTCGGGACTCGGCGTCGTCGCCCTCTGCTGTCTCGGCGTCGCCGGACTCCTCGTGTTCGACCACGCGGCGCTCCTCCCGTCGGCGCGCCCGGCCGCGATGCGCCTCGGTGAGTACGCCGCCCGAGTCCGCGGCGCGGCGACCCCCGTGGCTCGCGCGCTCCTCGTCTTCGTCGCCGTCTACGTCGTCGCGTTCGCGCCGCGGGCGGGCGACACCGACGGCGCGGGCCTCTACACGCCGGGGACGGTGCTCGGCGCAGTCGACGCGGCGCTGTTCGACTCGGTCCGGCGGTTCGTCGGCGTCCGCGTCGTCGACCGCTACCCCGACGGGACCCACGAGTACCTCCCCTACCTCGGCGACCTCCTCGGAACGCTCGCGTTGGCGGCGCTTCCGGTCGTCGTCCTCGGCGCGGCGGTGTTCCTCGTCGACCGCTACACGGCCGGCGGGCCGCGCTCGGAGGTGTCGGCGGCGGTGTACTGGGCCGGCGCGTCGCTCGTGTTCGTCCCCATGCTGACTGAGGTGTCCGCGCCGTGGCTCGGCGTCTACGTCGTCGTCCCGCTCGCGCTCCCGGCGGGCGTCGGCCTCGCGGCGCTCGTCCGCTGGGGGCGGCGCGCCTTCGACTCGCGGGACGCGCCCCGCGTCGCGGCCGCGGTCATCGTCCTGCTCGCGCTCGTCGTCCAGACCGGCGCGGTGGCGTCGAGCGAGGTGTACGGCCCGAGCGACCGCGACGCCGAACTCGCGCAGTTCGCCCAGCCGTCGGCGGAGTTCTCGTCGTTCCGCGACAACCTCTCTGCGTGGGTCGGTTCGACCGACGACGAGGGGCCGGACGTGCTCTACTACGGGAGTTCGATGTACGTCGCCGACGGCGCCGCCGACTACCCGCCGGTGCCCGAGTCGTGGGGCGAGCGACTCCCGATGGCGTGGTACGTCGAGCGTCTCGGGGCCGACGCCGCGTCGGCGGCGACACCGGAAGCGCTCGAATCGCGGTCGTCGATGCCGCCGGTGGTCATCGCGCCCGCCGACGAGCGCGGGACGGTCGCGCCGCTGCTCGACGGCTACGTCGCACACCAGTACGACAGCGGCCTCTGGGGGCGGTCGGTCGTGGTGTTCGTGAAAAACTGAGTGTCGCGGGCGGTCTCAATCGGTGGTGACGGCGAGCCGGGTCGCGGGTCGGGTCGGCGGACCGACGCTCAGCGGAAGCCCATCGCTTCGATCTGTTCTTGGTAGCGGTTCCGGATGGTGACTTCCGTCACCTGCGCCACGTCCGCGACCTCGCGTTGGGTCTTCTTTTCGTTGCAGAGAAGCGACGCGGCGTAGATGGCGGCGGCGGCGAAGCCGGTCGGCGACTTGCCCGACAGCAGGCCCTGCTCGGCGGACACGTCGATGATTTCGGTCGCCTTCGCCTGGACCTCCTCGGAGAGGTCGAGCGCGGAGGCGAACCGCGGGACGAACTGCTTGGGGTCGACGGGCTTGAGTTCGAGGCCGAGTTCCTGGGAGATGTAGCGGTACGTGCGCCCGATTTCCTTCTGCGGGACGCGCGACACTTCCGCGACCTCGTCGAGCGAGCGCGGGATGCCTTCCTGACGGCAAGCGGCGTACAGTGCCGAGGTGGCGACGCCCTCGATGGAGCGGCCGCGAATCAGGTCCTCGTTGAGCGCGCGTCGATAGATGACCGAGGCGACTTCCCGGACCGACCGGGGGACGCCGAGCGCCGACGCCATGCGGTCGATTTCGCTGAGGGCGAACTGGAGGTTGCGCTCGCCGGCGTCCTTGGTCCGGATGCGCTCTTGCCACTTGCGCAGGCGGTGCATCTGCGAGCGTTTCTCGGAGGAAAGCGAGCGACCGTAGGCGTCTTTGTCCTTCCAGTCGATGGTCGTCGTCAGCCCCCGGTCGTGCATCGTTTCGGTGATGGGCGCACCGACGCGCGACTTCGACTGCCGCTCGGAGTGGTTGAACGCCCGCCACTCCGGACCGCGGTCAATCTGTCGCTCGTCGAGGACGAGTCCGCAGTCGTCACACACCAGCTCCCCCTGGTCTGCGTCCGTGACGATCTGGTCAGAGCCGCACTCCGGACAGTTGACTTGCTCGTCCTCTTGTGCCGTTGCCTCCTCCTCTCGTTGACGCTGCCGGCTCGGACGTTCCATTAAAAGGTTTCTGGTGGAGCGTGAATTTAAACCTTTGTAACAGAAATGTGATACAGGCCGCAGTCTGCCGATTCGCCGCGTTCGGGCTCGGGCAATCGGGACGCACCTACTTATACAGTTCCCTGACTAACGGTGAATCGAATGGTCAGACGTGCTACCGCGACACTCGTTGTCGTCGCGCTCGCGGTCCTCGCGGGCTGTCTCGGTGGGGGCGGCGCGGGCGCGACGCCGACGGCCGAACCGACCGCGACGGAGACGGCGGCGACGACATCGCAGTCGGGGTCGCCGGCGACCGCGGCCGCCGCGGGCGACGTGACAGTCGAGGTGGTCGAGGTGGTCGACGGCGACACCGTCAAGGTCGTCATGCCCGACGGCGCGCGCGAGACGGTGCGACTCCTCGGCGTCGACACGCCGGAGGTCCACGCCGAGAACACGCCCGACGAGTTCGAGGGCGTCCCCGAGACGGAGGCCGGGCGGACCTGCCTCCGGGCGGCCGGCGAGGACGCGAGCGCCTACGCGAAATCCCGGCTCGCCGACCGGACCGTCGAACTCCGGTACGACGAGAAGGCGGGCGAGCGCGGCTACTACGGCCGAATCCTCGCGTACGTCGTCGTCGACGGCGCGGAGTTCAACTACGACCTCATCACCGAGGGCCACGCCCGGCTCTACGAGAGTTCGTTCGAGGAGCGCGAGCGCTACGAGCGCGCCGAGCGCGACGCCAGAGAGCGCGGGGTCGGCCTCTGGTCCTGCGCGACCGAGGGCGCGGCCGCGGGCGGCGCGGACGCGACCACCGACGACGGCCTTTCGGTTTCGGTCGTCGCCGACGCGCCGGGCAACGACAACGACAACCTGAACGAGGAGTACGTCACGCTCAGGAACGACGGCGACGCCGCCGTCGACCTCTCGGGGTGGACCATCTCCGACGCGGCGGGAGCGACCTACACGTTCGCCGGGGGAACCGAACTCGACCCCGGCGCGTCGCTGACGCTCCACACGGGGTCGGGAACCGACGCGGAAGGCGATGTCTACTGGGGCCGCGGCGGCGCGGTGTGGAACAACGGCGGCGACACGGTCACGGTTCGGGACGCCACCGGCGACGAAGTGCTCGCGTACACGTACGAGTAGCCACCTAGGTAGAACCTCGTGGAGGCGAGCAGAACCGCCCGCGCGGCGTCAAGGGGAATGGGGGTGGAGCGTGCTCCCCCCAACGGCAGTACGACATCTTCCATCATTAGTCTCTAGGTTGTCACGTTCGCGGGAATATCCGTGGGCAACCGGCGAATCCACTCTGTTGAATTACCACTGCACATTTACAAAGATATATACATAACTAGAGAAAATGTGTGTGCAACATGAGCACGCTCGAAACCTCGTCCGTCGAGGCCGCCGTCGCCGCCAGTCGTCCCGCCGACCTGACTCCCGTCGTCCTCGCCGCGTCGTGTCTGGAGTCGACCGCTCCCTCGCACCTCCGCGACCTGAAGGCCGGGCTCGCCGAGGAGGGCTACCTCCCGGCCGAACTCACCGTCGAAGCCCGCTTCTGCGAGGACGACCCCCTCGCGGTGCAGTCGGAGTCCGACCGCCTCCGCGAGTACGTCCGCGCCGCCGCGTTCCTCGGCGTCGGGCGCGTCGCCGTCGACGTCGCGGAGTGCTGTCGCCCCGACGACGCCGAGTCGGCGCTCGCGGCGCTGGGCGAGCGCGCCCGGCGCGAGGGTGTCGCTTTTGAGCTTCGAGGTTCCATCGACGGCTGATGGCAACTAAGGCCGCGCTGGAGGCGCAGTTGGCGGTGGTCGCCGGCTTCGAGAACCCGAAGGTCTCGCTCGAACAGTACCCGACGCCGCCGGACCTCGCCGCGCACCTCGTCCACCTCGCGGACCTCCGCGGCGACATCGAGGGCGCGACGGTGCTCGATTTGGGCTCCGGGACCGGGATGCTCGGACTCGGCGCGGCGCTCCGGTCGCCCGCCCGCGTCGTCGGCGTCGAACTCGACGACGACGCGCTCGCCACCGCGACTGACAACGCCCGCCGGGTCGGCGCGAGCGCCCCCATCGACTGGATTCGCGCCGACGCCGCCCGCCTGCCGCTCTGTCTCCCCGACGACCGGCAGGTCACGGTGCTCATGAACCCGCCGTTCGGCGCGCAGCGTGGCAACGAACACGCCGACCGCGCCTTCCTCGACTCGGTCGCGTCGGTCGCCGACGTGTCCTATTCGGTCCACAACGAGGGGAGCAAGGAGTTCGTCGAGTCGTTCGTCGCCGACGCCGGCGGCGACCTCACCGACGCCTTCCGGGCGACGTTCGACCTCGACCGCCAGTTCGACTTCCACGACGAGGACCGCCGACAGCTCGACGCCGAAGTGTTCAGAATCGAGTGGTGAGCCGGCGGTCGCACCGCCGACAACTCACCGCGCGAACCGCCCGCCGACACCGCACGAATCGCCCGCCGACCGCGCCCTAATTGTACGTCTCCTGTCGCGCGATGCGGACTTTCGTCCCCCGGGATTCAGCGAAGACGAGGGAGTTCTCGCGGACGAACCGAACCCCATCGAGCGTCGTCGTCGTGTTCTCGGTCGGCATCGGCCCCCTGACGGTCCCGCTGTCGGACGACACCTGCACGTCGTAGCCCGTCGCCGTCGGCACGACCGAGATGTTCCGCCGTGCGACGACGGGTTCGGCCCGGACCGGGCCGGTCTCGTACGCCAGTCGCGCCTCGCCGTCGGCGACGAGGAACACCCGGTAGGCGACTCCCGCGCCCGTGACGACGTAGCCGTCGCGGACCGCCGTCACCCGGTCGCGCCAGCCGAGGCCGCCGACTCTGACCGCGGACTCGCCGTCGAACGCCAGCCGACTCGTCGAGACGGCCGTCGTCCAGATGCCGCGCCGCTCGCTTTTGACGATGACCCCCGAGGTGTTGGTCGTCGTCGATTCGCCGAACAGTTCGACGTCGAAGACGGCGGTCAGCCCGTTCGGCACGTCCTCGGCGTACGTCACCTCGTAGTCCCTGACCGTGACGCTCTCGCCCGGCAGGTCGTCGCCGCTCGCGGTGAACGTGTTGTACAGCATCGCCGGCCCCGACAGCGCCGCGACGACGACGAGGAGTACGGCGAGGCCGGCCTGCCAGCGACGGGCCGAAAACAGCGAGTTGTCGGGCGCGTACGCCCGAAGCGGCTTGTCGGACGCCGCGACCGTCAGCGCGACGATGGTCGCGAGCGCGACGACGAGCGCGAACCCGACCGCGCGGAACAGCACGTAGGTCTCGCCGCCGCGGTACCAGTACACCGCCCACAGCGACTCGCTGACGGCAAACAGGAGGACGCCGGCGAAACTGCGGAGCGCGGGCGGGTTCGAACCCCCGCGGCGGTGACTGAGCCACGCACCGAGGAGGACGCCGAACAGGAAGCCGATGGCGTGGCCCTGAATGGCGATTTGGGACCACCACGGCGTCGAGAAGACGGGGCGGGCCGACGAGACGACCTCGGGCGAGAGCATCGCGTTGTAAAACAGGCTGACGACGCGCCCGGAGACGAACGCCAGCACGGTCGCCAGCGGCCGGAAGACGAGCGCGAAGCCGGCGAACGCGAACACGACGCCCGAGAAGCCGACGACCGGGCCGAGCGCGAACACGGCGGTGAGGAGCCCCACGGCGAAGACGACCGCGGGGAAGACGACGAGCGACCGGATGTAGGGGTTCTCGCGGGCCGACCCGAACGACGTGGACCCGCGGCGCGTCGGGTAGTGGCTCCACGCGTACTCCGCGACGGGAGCGAGGGTGAGCGTACCGACGAGGTTGCCGACGAGGTGCCCGGGGCTGGAGTGGGCGAACGCGGCGGTCAGCATCCCGGACGGGTAGACGTACGACCACGCCCGGAACGGGATGACGACGGGCCGATACCACGACGACCAGCCGTCCTGCACCACGAGATAGACGAGGAGGACGCCGCCGGCGCTGACGAGCGTTCCGAGCGGGAGACCGAACAGGAAGCGCCGCCGAAGCGCCGCCGAGAGCCGACTCGGTCTGTCGACGACGGCGAGCGCGACGGCGGCCGCGAGAAGCGCGAGGAGCGCGGCGAGCCGCTGGAACGGTATCCAGCCCGGTATCTCTAGCATGAGCTACCTGTGTCGTGCGAACGGGTGATAAAGAAACCCGCGGAGAACTGCTTGAGTAGTGCTAGCGAACGACACGAACGCCGGCGTCATCGACGACTCCGCGTCGGTCGGTCAGGAGGCGCGTCGCGGTCGACGGCCGCTCAGATTTTGCCTTCGGCGTCGTCGGCCAACTCCTCCATGCGCTTGCCGATGCGGCCCGCGCTGGAGAACTCGTCGTCGCTCATCGCGGTCGCGAGAGCGTTGCCGAGCACGAACACGGCGTGTTTGTGTTCGCTTTTCGATTTGTGGACGTGGGAGGGCTCGACCGCAAGCTCGTCGTAGGGGTCGAACAGGCTCGAATCGACGTGGTCGCGGGCCGAGAAGTGGTCCTTGATGATAACCATCTGTTCGTGCAGCTCCAGCAGTTCGTCCTTGTGCATGAGCGTTGGGTAGGTGCGAGGGCGGTTTAAGCGTTATTGGGGGATACTGTCACTCGGCTCAGAAGACGTACTCGTCTTCGTGGCCCATCATTCCGTCGTCTTCGTACGCGCGGTCCTCGTCGGACATCGGACCGCTCGTTTTGTACGCGCGGATACCGGTCGACAGCAGGTCCTCGATGGCCTCGTCGCGGTTGACGAACTCGCCCTGCTCGACGAGTTGGACGATCTGCATCTCCAGGTGTTCCGGCACGGTAATCTCTACTTTGGGCATCTGAACGTCCGTCGCTTTGGAAGGACCGTATATAACTCTACCGGGGGAATAATCGGGTTTTCCGAAGGTCGCCCGGGCGAACGCGAATTCCCGCTTACGTTCGGTTAGTGCGGCCGTCGCCCCGGTCGCCTGCGGGTGTCCGGAGTCGTTAGTGATAGGTGCGTCGGGCCGAAGATTCGAGCATGGCCAACGACGTGACCCACCTCTACGAGGAGTTCGGCGACGACCGGCTCCCGCCGGGCCAACGCGAGACCCAGCGGTTCCCCGTCCTCTCCAAGAGCGGCACGCCCTCGTGGGACCCCGAGACGTGGTCGTTCGAGGCGTGGGGCGCGGTCGACACCGAACTCGACCTCTCGTTCGACGAGTTCCGCGACCTCCCCGCCGAGACGCAGGTACAGGACTTCCATTGTGTCACCGGCTGGAGCAAGTTCGACTGCGAGTTCGAGGGCGTCACGTTTCCGACGCTCGCCGACGCGGTCGGCGTCGACGACGACGCGGTTCACGTGATGTTCCACGCGATGGACGGCTACACGACGAACCTGCCGCTCGACCAGTGCATGCGCGACGAGGTCATGTTCGTCTGGGGCTACGACGGCGAGGACCTCCCCGCCGACCACGGCGGCCCCCTCCGGGTCGTCACCCCGCACAAGTACGCCTACAAGGGCGCGAAGTGGGTCTCGGGCGTCGAGTTCCTCACCGAACCCGAACGCGGCTACTGGGAGAAGCGCGGCTACTCGAACACGGCGAACCCGTGGAACGAAGAGCGGTACAGCTGAGCTGAGTTTTCGGTCCGCGACGCTGAGTGTTCGGCGTGTTCGGCGGTCGCTTCGAGTCCCGTCCGCCAGCGTTGTCGCTCGGTGGACAGATGTGCACGTTCGACCGGGGTCGTCCAACCCACCCGCGGGACAGAAGGGAGAGTTTCAAGCGTCCCCGGTCCTGAGCCACGGTCGATGGAACCGTTGCGGACCGACGAGGTGGGGACCCACCTCGTCAGCAGGTCGGTTCGACTGTCTGCGCCGCCCGTGTCGGCGTCGCTCGCGGCGATGCAGCGCCCGCGTGCGCTGTGGACCGCCCCCGACGAGCCAACCGTCGTCGGCGGCGGCGTCGCCGTGGCCGTCGAGGCCGACGGTCCCGAGCGACTCGCGCGCGTCCGCCGGGCGGCCACGGCGCTGTTCGACGGCGCGGACGTGGACGCCCCCGACGTTGCCCGCCCGCGATTCTTCGGCGGCCTCGCCTTCCACGAGGAGGCGACCGGCCGCGACCCGTGGGCCGACTTCCCGGCCGCGCGCTTCGTCGTCCCCGAGGCGCAGGTCGTCTTCGACGGCGACGACGCGTGGCTCACGGTCACCGCCCTCGACGGCGAGGCCGACGCCGACACTGTCGGCGACCGACTCGACGACCTCCGGGAGACGCTCGAATCGCTCGACGACGCGCCCCCCGAGGGGCCGCCGGGCGTCTCGGACCGCCACCGGACGACCTCCGTCGAGGCGTGGCACGAGAGCGTCGACGCCGCGGTCTCGCGCATCCGCGCCGGCGACCTCCGGAAGGTCGTCCTCGCGCAGGCGCTCGAAGTCGAACTCGACCGCCCCGCCGCCACGCCCGACCTGCTCGCCCGCCTCGGCCGGACGTACCCCGACTGCCACCGCTTCCTCGTCGAGCCGAACGGCGGGGCGAGCTTCCTCGGCGCGACGCCCGAGCGACTCGTCTCGCTCCGCGGCCGCGAGGTCGAAACCGGCGCGCTCGCCGGGACGACCGGCCGCGGCGACACCGATGACGAAGACGAGTGGCTCGCGAACGAACTGCTCGGAAGCGAGAAGGACAACCACGAACACGAACTCGTCGCGGAGACGATTCGGGAACAGCTCGCGCCGCTGTCGGCCGACATCCGCGTCGGTGACCGCGGGATTCGGAAGCTCGCGACCGTCCAGCACCTCTGGACACCCATCGACGCGACGCTCGAACGCGACGAACACGTCCTTTCTCTCGTGGACGCGCTCCACCCGACGCCCGCGGTCGGCGGCCTCCCGCCCGAGGCCGCCCTCGACGTGATTCGCGACACCGAGCCGTTCGACCGCGGCTGGTACGCCGCGCCGGTCGGCTGGTTCGACGCCGACGGCGACGGCAGTTTCGCGGTCGCCCTCCGCTCGGCGATCGTCGAGGAGACGCTGGCGACGCTGTTTGCGGGCGTCGGCCTCGTCGCCGACTCCGACCCCGACGCCGAGTGGGACGAAGTGCAACTGAAGTACCGACCCATCCTCGACGAACTCGAACGCGACGACTGAGTTCGGGACCGACTCCGACTCGACTCGACTCCGATTTGACCCGACTGGATTCCACGACGACCCAGACGAGATGACAGCACCGAACCGAAACGCCCTCTGGGCACGGACCTTCGCCGACGAACTGGCACGCACCGGCATCGACGCGGTGTGCATCGCACCCGGCAGTCGCTCGACGCCCCTCACGGAGGCGTTCGACCGCCACGACGACATCGAGACGTTCTCGCACCTCGACGAGCGCTCGGCGGCCTACTTCGCGCTCGGCCGCGCCCGGCGCACGGGCGAGGTGACGCCCATCGTCTGCACCTCGGGCACCGCCGCGGCCAACTTCCACCCCGCGGTCATCGAGGCGTCGCAGGCCCGCGTGCCGATGCTCGTCCTCACGGCCGACCGCCCGCCGGAACTCCGCGACAGCGGAGCCAACCAGACCGTCGACCAAGAGAAGCTCTACGGCGACGCCGTTCGCTGGTACAAGGACATGCCCGAACCGGAGGCGACAGACAGGAAACTCCGGAGCCTCCGGACGACCGCGGCCCGCGCCGTCTCCGAGGCAACGGGCGTCGACGCCGGCCCCGTTCACCTCAACTTCCCGTTCAGAAAGCCGCTCGAACCGACGTACGTCGAGGGCGACGTGCCCGCCGACCTCGACCCCGAGGCGCTCGACGGCCGGAGCGGGAGCCGACCCTACGTCAGGACGACCGCTGGCGCGCCGGAACTCTCCGACGACCACCTCCGAAAGCTGGCCGACGACCTCGCGGTCGACCGCGGACTCATCGTCGCCGGGCCCGCCGACCCGCCGGGATTCAACGCCGAGGCCGTCGCCGCGTTCGCCCACGCGACCGGCTTCCCGGTCGTCGCTGACCCGCTTTCGGGACTCCGATTCGGCGGCCACACCCGGACGACGACCGTCCTCGGCGGCTACGACGCCTACCTCGACGAGCGCGTCACCGCCGACTGGGCCGACCCGGAAGTCGTCGTCCGCATCGGCGCGTCCCCGACCTCGAAGGCACTCCGGAAGTACCTCGCGCGCACCGACGCCCGGCAGTATCTCGTCGACCCGACGGGTCGCTGGCGCGAGGCCGAGTTCGGCGCGACCGACCTCGTGGAGGCCGAGCCGTCGGTGCTGGCGTGGCGGCTCTCGCAACTCATCCGCAATCGCCCCGACGAGTCGTGGAACGCGCTGTGGACCGACGCGGAGGACGCCTACTGGGACCTCGTCGACGACGAGACCGACGCCTTCGAGGGCCGAGTCGCCGCCGACGTGGCCGACCTCGCGCCCGAGCCGTCGACGCTGTTCGTCTCGAACTCGATGCCCGTCCGCGACCTCGACCGCTTCGCGCGCCCCTCGACGAAGTCCCGGACGGTCCTCGGCAACCGCGGCGCGTCCGGCATCGACGGCATCGTCTCCTCGGCGCTCGGAGCCGGCTCCGCGGCGACCGACCACCTGACGCTCCTGACCGGCGACCTCGCGTACTACCACGACATGAACGGCCTGCTCGCGCTCGGTCGCCTCGGCGTGGACGCGACCATCGTCCTCGTCAACAACGACGGCGGCGGCATCTTCCACATGCTCCCCATCGAGGAGTACGAACCGCCGTTTACGGACCAGTTCAAGACGCCCCACGGCCTCGACTTCGCGGCCACCGAGGACCTCTACGACCTCTCGTTCGCGCCTGTCGACCCCGACGACTTCCGCGACGCCTACGCCGAGTCGGTCGCCGCCGACGGAACCGATGTCATCGAGGTCCGCACCGACGCCGAGGACTCGCACCGCGTCCGCGAGCGCATTGCCGACCGCGCCAGAGAGCGACTGTCCGATTGACCGACTGACCGACTGTTCGATTGATCGACTGACTTTTCTCCCGCGCTCCGAATCGTGGCGACATGTCCTCCAGACTCTTCCGCCAGTACCGCGGCAGCGTCTACGCCGTCGCCGGGTTCCTCGGCGCTCTCGTGTTCGCCTACGCGACCGTCGTCGCCTACGAACCGCTCGCCGGAGTCTTCGCCGGCGGCACCGTCGTCTTCGGCGCGGTACTCCTCTCAGACATCGCCGAACGCGGTTATCCTCCGGCGCTCGGCCGCCGCGGAACGCTCGCGCTCGTTGCAGTCGTGGTCGCGTTTCCCGCCCTCTGGTTCGTCGTCCAGCGCCCACTCATGGGTCTCGGTCTCGCCCCGCTCGTCGCCGTGGTCGCGTGGGGGCTCGCGTGGTTCAAAGCCGTCGGCTACCCCGAGTCGATGGGTCGCCGCCGGTCGCTCGCCACCGCGTTCGTCGGGACCGGACTCGTCGCGTACGGGTCGTTTGCCGGGGCGACCGCCTTCCTCGTCGGCATCGCGGGCGCGATGCTCGTCGGGTTGGCGTCGTGGCTGACGAGTCCGCGCGGGCCGCTTCGGGACTGACAGACTGACTGACTGACTCACTCACTCATTCCGCGTCGGCGGCCCGCCCCGAGCCGTCCGGCTCCGCCCACCGCCCGACGAGCCGGCCGGCCGCCCAGTAACAGCCCGCATCGAGGACGACCGACAGAACACCGATGACACCGCCGACGACGCTCGCGGCCGCGACGCCGATGAGCGCGATGAGCGCCAGCGCGACGAGTGGCGCGCCGTTCAGCACCGCGCCGACGAGGACGACGCCGAGGAGGAACGCCGCCCCGATGAGCGCGCCCGCCGCGAACCCGCGGAGGACGAGTCGCCACAGTCCGCGGGGGCCGTTCCGAAGGTCGGCCAACCCGTCGTCCGCCAGCGCCCACCGGGTCGCGGCCGCGGTGAGGAGCCACAGGTACGCGAAGACGGCGACGCCGGGGAGCGTCCCGAAGTTGGCGAGTTCGCCTTCGAGCGCGCCGCCTGCGTGCGCTGCGAGGAGTCCGACGAGGCTCAGCGCGACGAGGTTGAACGACGAGACGACCCACGCCTCGAAGCGGCCGGCGGCGGCCTCAGCCATGGGCCAACACCTCCGCGAGCGCGACGAGCACGAGGAGCGCGGCGGCGGTCGCGCCGTAGCTCTTGGCGAGAAGCGAGCGCCCCAAACCAGTCGGGCCGCTCCGCCGGAGCCTGAACACGACGAGCGTCCGGACGAACGACCCGAGGACGAACGCGGTCACCGCGAGGAGCTTCGCGGTCAGGAGCGACCCCCAGCGTCCGGAGGGTCCGGGCGGGCCGAGCGCGCCGAGGTTGCCGACGCCGGTGACGACCATCGCACCCATCGCCGCCCAGAAAACCAACTCGTAGAGGGCTGCGAACGGGGTCTGGTCGCCGCCAGAGGCGGTCGAGCCGCCGGCGTCCGCGCGTCCGGGACCGCCGGCTCTGAGCGTCGCCCACGCGAACGCCGCGCCGCCGAAGACGAGCGCCATTCCGACGACGTGGACGAGTCTGACGAGGAGGGTGGTCGCGGCCGACATACGCGAGAGTCGTTCGCGGACTGACAAATAGCCCCGGGCCGCGGGAGCGGTCAGGCGGCGGGCCGTCCCCCGAACCGCGGCCGCAAGCGAATCTTTTTGCGCCGCCCGCGCCGCCTCTCGGTATGGTCTCGGAGATTTTCGACCCCGACCGCTGGGAGCCAGTCCCGGGGTCCGACGAGTTCGACGACATCACCTACCACCGCGCCGTCGACGTGCCGGCGGTCCGCATCGCGTTCGACCGCCCCGAGGTCCGAAACGCCTTCCGACCCGGAACCGTGGACGAACTCTACGCCGCGCTCGACGACGCCAGAAAGCGCGCGAACGTCGGGTGCGTCCTCCTGACGGGCAACGGCCCCTCCGAGAAGGACGGCGGCTGGGCGTTCTGTTCCGGCGGCGACCAGTCGGTTCGCGGCGGCTCCGGCTACGAGTACCGCGACGACGACGAGGCCGACGCCGCCGACGACCCGCTCGTCCGCGAGGCGAAGGCCGGTCGCCTGCACATCCTCGAAGTCCAGCGGCTCATCCGCTTCATGCCCAAGCCCGTCGTCGCCGTCGTTCCCGGATGGGCCGTCGGCGGCGGCCACTCCCTGCACGTCGTCTGCGACATGACGCTCGCCTCCGAGGAGCACGCGAAGTTCCTCCAGACCGACCCCGACGTGGCCTCCTTCGACGGCGGCTTCGGCTCCGCGTACCTCGCCAAGCAGGTCGGCCAGAAGAAGGCCCGCGAGGTGTTCTTCATGGGGAAGACTTACTCCGCCGAGGAGGCCGTCGACATGGGGATGGCGAACGAGGCGATTCCCCACGAGGACCTCGAAGACGTGGCGCTGGAGTGGGCCGACGAGATGACGAAGAAGTCCCCGACGGCCATGCGGATGCTCAAGTACGCCTTCAACATGACCGACGACGGCATGGTCGGCCAACAGGTGTTCGCCGGCGAGGCGACCCGACTCGCCTACATGACCGAGGAGGCACAGGAGGGCCGCGACGCCTTCCTCGAAAAGCGCGAACCGCGCTTCCGCGACTACCCGTGGCACTACTGAGGCGCTGACGCCGCCGGCGGCGGACCGACCTCCCGTCGGAGCGCCGAAACACGTCGCTCCGCCACTGTTTAGGCACGCCGAAAAATAGCAACGCTCTTGTGCGTTTAGGGTAGCCTAAATCCTATGGACGACAACTCCACCGGGAACGACGGACTCACGCGACGCAGTTACATTCGGTACGGCGGTACGGCGCTCGGGGCCGGGATGCTCGCCGGTTGCACGTCGGACTCGTCGGGGAGCGACGAGACGACCGCCGCGGCCGGGACGACGACCGAGGCGGCCGCCGAGACCACCACCGCGGCCGACACCGAGACGGAGACCGACGCGGCCGAGGCGGCCGACTCGTACTCGGTGACGATGGAGCCGATGGGCGAGGTCACGTTCGACTCGGTTCCCGAGTCGTGGGCCGCCTACGACGGCGGCTACGCGGACATGGCCGTCGCGCTCGGCGTCGGCGACGGGGTGACCGGCGTCGGCGGCGCGGGTCGGTACTACACCTACGTCTACGACGAACTCCCCGGCGTGAGCGTCGACCGCGAGCAAATCGAGGCGTACCCCGAGGTCAGGACGAAAGAGGAGTTCTACGAACTCGACAACGACGTCCACCTCTACGACCCGAACATGCTCATCAACTGGTTCGACTGGGACCAAGCGGACGTAGACGAAATCGCGGAGAACGTCGCCCCGTTCGTCGGCAACCTCATCTTCCGGCGGTCGGACGGCTGGCACGACTACCGCTACTACACGCTCTACGAGGCGTTCGAGAAGGTCGCCCAAGTGTTCCAGCGCGAGGACCGCTACGAGGCGTTCGCGGCGCTCCACGACGAGTTCATCGCNTACACGCTCTACGAGGCGTTCGAGAAGGTCGCCCAAGTGTTCCAGCGCGAGGACCGCTACGAGGCGTTCGCGGCGCTCCACGACGAGTTCATCGCGGACATACAGTCGCGGCTGCCGCCGGCGGACGAGCGCCCGAACGTCTTTCTCACCTACGAGGGGACGACCGAGCCCGAGACGTTCTCGCCGTACCGCCTCAACGACAAGGGCACGAGCAAAAAGCAGTGGAACGACCTCGGCGTCACCGACGCGCTCACCGGGACCGACATCGAGAACCTCAGCACGACCAACCGCGGCGAACTCGACTACGAGAACCTCCTCGAAGTCGACCCCGACGTGATTCTGGTCCGCGGTCACGAGCGCAAGACGGCCGCGGAGTTCCGCGACACCGTCCTCGCGTACATGGAAGACCACCCCGTCGGCGGCGAGCTGACGGCCGTCCAGAACGGCCGCGTCTACCGCGGCGGCTACCTCAATCAGGGCCCGATTCACAACCTGTTCCTGACCGAGCGCGCCGCGAAGCAGCTGTTCCCCGACGAGTTCGGCGAGGTGACGGGCGACGCGGAACTGTTCGACCGCCGGCGCGTCGCGGACATCGTCACCGGGGAGTTCTGAGATGGCGGACGCCGGGCGCTCCGAGGAGGCGGAGACCGCGACGGAGCCGCAAGCGGCGGCGTTCGACTACGACGTGGCCATCGTCGGCGGCGGGCCGACGGGCTGCTCGGCGGGGGTCTTCACCGGCCGGTACGGCCTCGACACCGTCGTCTTCGACCGCGGCCGGTCGTCGCTCCAGCGCTGCGCGTATCTGGAGAACTACCTCGGCTTCCCCGGCGGCGTCGACATCGAGACGTTCTACGGACTCATCCACGACCACGCCGAGGCGGCCGGCTGCGACCTCGTTTCGGAGCTCGTCGAGGCGGTCGAACCGACCGGTGGCGACGGGGGCGACCCGGACGCCACCCGCCCCGGCTTCGCGGTCACGACGCAAAGCGGCGAAACCGTCACCGCGAGGCGGGTCGTTTCGGCCGCCCGCTACGGCGGCGACTTCCTCGAACCGCTCGGCGACGACGAGATGTTCGTCACCTACGAGCACGACGGCGAGACGCGGACGAAGTTCGACCGCGACTACGCCGACATCGAGGGCCGAACCGTAATCGCCGGCCTGTACGTCGCCGCGCCGGTGAGCGAGGTCAACCTTCAGGCCATCATGTCGGCCGGACAGGGCGCGCGAGTCGGCCGGTCGGTCATCACCGACCACCGCCTCGAACGGGGGTATCCCGAAGCCCTCGCGCGCCACTGGGACTGGGTACGCCCCGAAGCGGAACTCGCGGACGACGCGGCCGCCCGCGACGATTGGCGCGAGCGGTTCGACAGCCGGGTTCCCGACGACTGCGACCTCTCCGAAGCGCGACTCCGCGAACTCCGCGAGGCCGACGTGGAGCGCCAACGCGAGATGTACGTCTCCGAGGAGGTGGTCGAAGCGCGCGCCGAACGGGGCCGCGAGCGGCTCGCCGCCCGTCTCGGCTTCGACGCCCGGCCCGCCTCTGATTCCGAGTCAGACGCCGGTCCCGAGTAGCGGGGCGCTCCCCGATCCCCGTCGGCCGACAGCGATGACCACGTCGTCGCCGACGCGGGACGCGAGTGCCGCGTCGGAGCCGGCGCGACCGTCGAGCGACCGTGTTCTCCCACTCACCGCCTCGGCGTCGCGCGCTTTCGGATAGGAACTTACTCACTGCTCCGGCACTCGTATGCAGACAATGAGCACGCAGGACATCTCTCGCAGGCGGGCGTGGGTGATGGCGTCGCGGCCGCAGACGCTCCCGGCGGCCGCCGCGCCGGTCGTCGTCGGCACCGCGGTGGCCGTCCACGCCGACCTGTTCGCCCCGCTGCCCGCGCTCGCGGCGCTCGTGGGCGCGCTTCTCATCCAGGTCGGGACCAACTTCGCCAACGACTACTACGACGCGGTACAGGGCGCTGACACCGAGGCCCGCGAGGGCTTCACCCGCGTCACCGCGGGCGGGCTCATCCCTCCGTCAGAGGTCAAGCGGGCGATGTATCTCACCTTCGCCGCCGCCGTCCTCCTCGGCACCTATCTCGTCTACGTCGGCGGCGTGGCTATCCTCGTCATCGGCCTGCTCTCGGTCGCCTCGGGCATCGCCTACACCGGCGGCCCGTACCCCCTCGGCTACCACGGTCTGGGCGACCTGTTCGTCTTCGTCTTCTTCGGTCTCGTCGCCGTCGTCGGCACGTTCTACGTGCAGGCCGCGAGCGTCCTCGCCGCCCCGCTTTCCGTCGGGATTCCGGCGGGAACCGTCACGCTCGTCGCCGTCCTCGCCAGCCTCCCCATCGCCGCCATCTCCACGAACATCCTCGTCGTGAACAACGTCCGCGACAAGGAGGAAGACGCGACCACGGGCAAGCGGACGCTCGCGGTCCGGTTCGGCTACGGCTTCGCCCGCGCCGAGTACGTCGCCATGCTCGCGCTCGCCTACGCCGTCCCCGTCTATCTCTGGACCCGCGCCGGCTTCGACTGGTACGTCCTGTTGCCGGTGTTCTCGATGCCCGTCGCGGCCCGAATCGCACGGACCGTCGTGACCGAGACGGAAGGCGAGAAGCTCAACCCCGCGCTCGAAGACACGGGGAAACTCCTCGCGCTCTACGCCGTCCTCTTTTCGGTCGGCCTCGTGCTCGCGTGACGATGCGCGTCCGCGAGTTCGCCGTCGACCTCCGAACGCCGCTTTCGACCGCCGCGGGCGACATCGAGCGCCGCGAGGGATTCCTCGTCGCGGTCGACGTCGCGGGCGAAACCGGCGTCGGCGAGGCGACCCCGCTTCCGGGCTGGACCGAGTCGCTCGAAGACTGCCGCGACGCGCTCGCCGGTCTCACGGAAGGCGATGTCGAGGGGGCTGCCGCGGGCGAGATGGACCCCAAATCGGCGCTCGAAGACGGGGCGCTCGCGGACGCGCCCGCCGCGAGACACGCCGTCTCGCTCGCCGTCGCTGACGCCCGCGCTCGCGCCGCCGGCCGGCCGCTCGCCGCGGCCCTCGACACCGACTCTCACACCTCGCTTCCGGTGAACGCGACCCTCGGCGACGACGACCCCGAGGCGACCGTCGAAGCCGCCGAAACCGCCGTCGAATCGGGGTACGACTGCCTCAAACTGAAGGTCGGCGTGCGGGACCCGGTCGACGACGTGGCGCGCCTCCGGGCGGTCCGCGAGGCGGTCGGCCCCGACGTGGCGCTCCGGGCCGACGCGAACGCCGCGTGGGACCGCTGGACCGCCGACCGCTTTCTGAACTCGGTCGAGGAACTCGGCCTCGACCTCGACTACCTCGAACAGCCGCTTCCGGCCGACGAACTCGACGGCCACGCCGTCCTCCGACGGCTCCACGACACGCCTATCGCGCTCGACGAGTCGCTGGCGGCGGTCCCACCGGGGCGGGCGCTCGCCTCGAACGCGGCGGACGTGCTCGTCTGCAAGCCGATGGCGCTCGGCGGCCCGGACCGCGTCCGCGACCTCGTCGCCCGCGCTCGCGACGCCGGCGTCGAAACCGTCGTCACGACCACCATCGACGCCGTCGTCGCCCGACTCGGCGCGCTCCACGTCGCGGCGTCGCTCCCCGGCGACCGGGCCCACGGGCTGGCGACCGCCTCGTTCCTCGACGCCGACCTCGCGGCCGACCCGGCACCCGTGCGCGACGGTCGGATACGCGTCCCCGACGCACCCGGACTCGGTATCGACGTGGACGCGCTGTTCCCCTGAGCGCAGTGGCAATCAACTCTCCACAGTCCAAACGTTTTTCACGATTCTGCACGTCGAACCGGGGGATGACCGAGGTCGAACTCGACTCCGACGCGGTACGGCTCTCGCTCGACGACGGCGTGGCGACGGTGACGCTGGACGCCCCGGCGGTTCGGAACGCGCTGACGGTCGAGGTGACAGCGGGCGTGCGCGAGGCGCTGGACTCGCTTCCTGACGAGGCGCGCTGTGTCGTCGTCCGCGGGAGCGACGAGGCGGGCGCGTTCTGCGCCGGCGGCGACGTGAACGCCATGCGTGAGCTCCAAGCCGACGCGATGACGCTCCCCGAGGCGGTCGACCACGTCGTCCGCGACACCGCCGACTGCGTGCGCCGCGTCTACGAGTGCGACCTCCCGACGGTCGCGGCCATCGACGGCCCGGCCGTGGGCGCGGGCGCTGCGCTCGCCATCGCCTGCGACCTCCAACTCCTCCGCGACGACGCCGCCGTCAGCTTCGGCTTCCGCCGGGTCGGCCTCGCGGTCGATTCGGGGGTGTCGTATCTCCTTCCCCGACTCGTCGGGCGCAACGTCGCCATGGAACTCGTCTACACCGGCGAGGAACTCGGTCCCGAGCGGGCGCTGGAACTCGGCGTCGTGAACCGCGTCGCGGGCGAGGACGAGTTTGAGTCCAAACTCGACGCCCTCACGGAACGCATCGCCGGCGGCCCGACGACGGCGCTCACCGCCTCGAAGCGCCTGCTCCGCCGCCCCGACGACTCCATCGAGGCGGCCATCGAACACGAGGCGTCGGCGCAGGCAGTCGTATTCGAGACCGACGACCACGCCGAAGGCGTAGCGTCGTTCACGAGTCGGCGGGAACCGGAGTTCGAGGGGACGTAGCCGGGCCGTCGGGCGACCGCCACGGGCCGGCCCCGCGTTCGGTGCATACTTGTCGCCGCCCGGTGACGCCGGGAGTATGGTCACCGTCACCGTCTGGAACGAGTACCGTCACGAGAAGGAAGACGACGAGGTCGCCGCGATCTACCCCGACGGCATCCACGCGACGATTGCCGAGGGACTCCGCGAGGCCGGCTACGACGTGCAGACGGCCACGCTGGACGACCCCGAACACGGGCTCACCGAGTCGGTCCTCGACGACACCGACGTGCTGGCGTGGTGGGGCCACAAGGCCCACGACGAGGTGGACGACGCAATCGTCGACCGCGTGGTCGACCGCGTCCGCGGCGGGATGGGACTGCTGGTGCTCCACTCGGGGCATTACTCCAAGCCGTTCAAGCGCCTGATGGGGACGACCTGCTCGCTGAAGTGGCGCGAGTCGGGCGAGACAGAGCGCGTCTGGGTCGTCGAGCCGGGCCACCCCATCGCAGACGGGCTTCCCGAGTCGTTCGAGGTCCCCCGCGCCGAGATGTACGGCGAGCGGTTCGACATCCCCGCGCCGGACGAACTCGTGTTCACGTCGTGGTTCGAGGGCGGCGAGGTGTTCCGCTCCGGCTGCTGTTACACCCGCGGCAAGGGTCGCGTCTTCTACTTCCGGCCGGGCCACGAGACCTACCCCATCTACGAGCAGGCGGAGGTTCGGACCGTCCTCGACAACGCCGTCGAGTGGGCGGCCCCCGGCGACGGCCCCGACCCGTACTTCGGCAACGCGGAGCCCATCGAAGACCTCGACTGAGACGGGGGGGACCCAGCGGGACCGTCCGGAGCGCCGACTATCATAAGTGGGTGCGGTCCGGAAAACGTCCATGGCACAACCGACGAGCGGGCAGCGGCGACTCATGTTCGCGCTGTTCGCGTTCGCGACGCTCGTCTTCCTCCTCGGCATCGTCGTCATCGGCTACCTCGCCGGCGCGTTCTGAAATCGGTCGGAGGCGACCGCCCAATCAATCGGTCGCCGCGCCGGTGAGCCCCGCCCTCAGCGGGTCGCGTCGTCGGGGTGGTAGGTCTTCCCGCGCGACCCGTCGGCGGTCATCCGGCGGAGCGTCGCGGCGGCGTTGCTCGCGTCGTAGCCGAACAGCACGTCCTTCGCGTACTCGTCTGCGACCTCGATGGCGTGGATGAGGTCGTCCACGTCAACGTTCACGGCGTACAGTTCGAGCGAGCAGTCGGCGTCGTACGGCTCCAGAAGCGAGACGAAGCCGCGGGCGATGGTTTCGAGCCAGTAGGTCGTCCCGTAGTTGGTGTCGTACAGCGGGACGACGAACTCGTCGACGTACTCCGAAAGCGCCTCGATGTCGAGGCCGGCGCGGCGGTAGAGGTGGCCCGGATA
This sequence comes from Haloferax sp. ATCC BAA-644, assembly GCF_000336975.1. Lineage (NCBI taxonomy): Archaea > Methanobacteriati > Methanobacteriota > Halobacteria > Halobacteriales > Haloferacaceae > Haloferax > Haloferax sp. ATCC BAA-644. Next base: position 526,458 of record NZ_AOLF01000013.1, on the reverse strand, counting down.
GGGGTCGGGGTACAGCGTGAGATACAGGCGGCCGGGGACGCGCTCGGCGGCGTCGGCGACGAACTCGGTGATGACCTCGGCGCGCCACTCGAACCACGCGTCCTCGTCGTCGGCGTCGCGGTCGCGGTCGGCGGCCCACGCCTCGAACTGCGAGGTACAGCGGTCACACCGGCAGTACTCGTCGCGCGGGAACCCCACGTCGTCGAGGCGCACGTCGCCGTTGGCCGCGGCGGCGTCCGCGACGATTTCGAGCAGGCCGGCGCGGTAGTTCTCGTTCGTCGGGCAGATGTACGCCCAGTCGAAGTACGTGCGGTCGCGCGTCGCCGGGTTCCCCTCGCCGTCGACGGGGACCAACTCGGGGTTCTCGTTGGCGGCGGCGTTGTCACCGAAACACGAAATCATGTTGACGGCGTTCGACAGCGGTTCGGCCGCCCGGCCGGTGACGTCTTTGACCTCGTAGAACCCGCGGTCGAACTCCGGCCAGTCGACTTCCTCCTCGTTGCGCGTGACGACCCCGTACATGGCTCCGCCTTCGCGCGGGCGTCGGGTAAGTCGTTCGCTCTCGGGCGTGGGGCCCGCTCCGGCGCGGCCGCTGGACGGGCGGGAGTGGGGCTGACTCGGTCGGTGGCGACCGAGCGCCGAAAAGCGGTTACTCTTCGATTTCGACTTCGACGGTCTCTCCGCTGCCGGAGAACACGGTGTAGAGGACCGCGACGAGCGCCAGTACCAGGACCAGTTTGGCCTTCTTGGACATACCGAGGACTTCGACCGCACCGCACTAAGTGATTACGACACCGGGGCATTCGCGGACGCCGACGGGAAACTGGATACACGTTTCCTACTGGCGTTGATTAAGTGACAATAGTCACAGAAACGTTATAGTATCAGAGACCATCCTGTCGGTCGTTCAGTTCGTTCCCTTCCGCCCGATGCCATCCGATTCCTCGATTCGCGTCCTCTCCGCCGACGGCGACCGCGCGATTTCCCGCGCCGTCCAGCGGGCGGTCTCGGACGCCGTCGTCGACTCGGCCGCGACGCTCGCCGCCGCCCGTCGCGCCCTCGACGGCGACGCGTACGACTGTCTCGTCCTCGGCGCAGGATTCTCCGACGGCGACGGCGTCTCGCTGCTCCGCGAGGTTCGCGCGACCGACGACGACCTCCCGGTGGTCGTCCTCGCGTCCGGCGACGCCGACCACGCCGTGACGGAACTGGTCGATTTGGGTATCGACGCCTACCTCGACCGTGCGGCGGTCCTGCGGAGGGCGGCGCGCGCCGACGGTGACGACAGCGACGACACCGACGGCGACACCCCCGCGGGCGCGTCTCCTGACGGCGAACTCGGGTCGCGCGTCCGGCGACTCGCCTGCGAACACCGCAAGGCGCGGGTCGCCATCGACGCGCTCAGTGGGGACCCTCCGGCCGGCGCGAGTTGGTTCATCGAGGACGCACTCGACGCGCTCGACGACGTGTTCTACGTCTACGACGGCGAGGGACACCTCGTCTCGTGGAACGAGCGGCTCTCGGAGCTCACCGGCCTAACGGACGCCGACCTCGCCGGGATGTCGGCCGACGCGTTCTTCCACGAGGCCGACCGCCCGGCGGTCGAGCGCGCCGTCGAGGAGGTCATCCGAACGGGGACGACGGTCGTCGAAGCGCGGTTGCCGACCGACGACGGCATGCTGTTGTTCCAACTCACCGGCCGTCGGCTCACGAAACCGAACGGCGAGGTCGTCGGCTTCTGCGGCGTCGGGCGCGATATCACGACCCACCGGCAGCACGAAGAACAGCTCGCACGGCAAAACGAGCGACTGGGCGAGTTCGCGCGAGTCCTCTCGCACGACCTGCGAAACCCGCTTTCCGTCGCAATCGGCTTTCTCGACCTCGAACGAGAGACCAACGACTCCGAACATCTCGAACGGGTCGCGACCTCGTTGACCCGCATCAGCGACATCGTCAACGACGTGTTGACCGCGGCCCGCCGCGGAACGGCGGTCGTCGAGTTCACGCCCGTCGCCGTCGAGGCGGTCGCCCGCCGCGCGTGGGACACGGTCGAGACGGGCGACGCGACGCTCGTCGTCGAGTCGACAGCGACGATTCACGCCGACCCCGGCCGGCTCCAGCGGCTGTTCGAGAACCTGTTTCGGAACTCGGTCGAACACGGTTCCGCGGGCGGTCGGGGCTCGCCGCTGACCGTCCGCGTCTCCGCGTCGCCGGCCGACGAGACGTTCGCGGTCGAAGACGACGGGACCGGCATCGACGCCGCCATCGTCACGCGGGTGTTCGAACGCGGCTTCACCACCTCGGCCGAGGGGACGGGCTTCGGCCTCGATATCGTCCGGTCGCTGGCGGAGGCCCACGGCTGGTCGGTCTCCGTCGGGTCGGCGGCGACAGGCGGCGCGAGATTCGAGTTCGCGGGCGTCGAGTTCGCGGGCGTCGAGTCAGCCGGCGAGGACCACCGCTGCCCGGCGAGCGCCGCGGGAAAAAGCGGGTCGGACGACTCCTAACGCGGTCAGTTCACGTCGAGGTTGGCCGCGACTTCGTCCTCGCGGACGATGGTCTCGCAGTAGTCGCAGCGCACGCCGTCCGAGAGGACCGTAAACCGGGACTGAATGGGCTCGTCGGCGTTGGAGATGCAGTTCCTGTTCGGACACGAAATGATGCTCGCGACGGCGTCGGGGCGGACGACCCGGTTCTTCTCGACCACGTCGTAGTCGCGGACGATGTTGATGCTCGCGGCGGGCGCGATGAGCGACAGCACGTCCACCTCGGACTGGCTCAGTTCGCGGCCCTCGACCTTCACGATGTCCTTGCGGCCGAGGCGGTCGGAGGGGACGTTCATCCCGACCGAGACCGCCTCCCCGCTGGTGCCGTCGATGCCGAGGATGGCGAGGACGTTGAGCGCCTGCCCCGCGGCGACGTGGTCGATGACGGTGCCGTTTCGAATCTTCGAGACGCGGAGTTGGTGGTCGTCTGTCATCGGTCTTGGGAGAGGAGGATATCCAGAAGCGCCATCCGGACCGGAATGCCGTTGTGGGCCTGTTCGAAGTACGTCGCGTGGTCGGTGTCGTCGATGCCCGGCGAAATCTCGTCCACGCGGGGCAGCGGGTGCATGATAGTGAGGTCGTCCGCCGCCGCTTCCAGCGTCTCCGAGTCGATTTGGTACTGTCCCGCGACCTTGCGGTACTCGTTTTCGTCGGGGAAGCGCTCGCGCTGGATGCGCGTCACGTACAGCACGTCGAGTTCGGGGAGCACCTCGTCGAGTTCGGTGTGTTCTCTGACCTGCGCGCCCGAGGCGTGGAGGTCGTAGCGGACGTTCCGGGGGAGTCGCAGGCTCTCGGGGCTGATGAAGTGCTGGCTGGCGTCGAAGTTCGTCAGCGCTTCGGCCAGCGAGTGCACCGTTCGGCCGTACTTCAGGTCGCCCATGATGCCGATGGTGAGGTCGTCGAGGCCGGCGTTCTCCCGGATGGTGTAGAGGTCCAGCAGAGTCTGGCTCGGGTGCTGGCCCGCGCCGTCGCCCGCGTTGACGAGCGGCACGTCGACGAACTCGGCGGCCATCGTGGCCGCGCCCTCGCTCGGGTGGCGGAGGACGAGCGCGTCCGCGTAGCCCTCGACCACGCGGACGGTGTCGGCGAGCGTCTCGCCCTTCTTGACCGACGACGACTCGACCGGTCCCATATCGACGGTCTGGCCGCCGAGGCGTTTCATCGCGGAGTCGAAGCTCATCCGGGTTCGCGTGCTCGGCTCGAAGAAACAGAGCCCGAGAACCTTTCCGGCGTGTCGTTGCCGGAACGCGGCCGGGTCGGCGTCGATGTCGGCCGCGCGGTCGAGCACCGCCTCGATGTCCTCCCGCGAGAGGTGCGACGCGGAGATGAGGTGGTCCTGACGCATCGATGAATGACGAGACCTACACCGACTTGAATCCCCCGGCATCGGACGCCTCGCGTGATATTCACCACCATGCACAGAATCGGCAGCGTGCGCGACCGCGCCGGCGGTCGCGGCGGACACAGAAGCGGAGCGAACCGGTCGAAAAACGAGGCGCCGAGGCGGCAGGACGAAACGCCGAGGCGGCAGGGCGAAACGCCGAGGCGACGACCGGCTCCGACGCTACGGCCAGTTCCCGGCGGAGTCGTAGGAGTCGACGACGCGCCGGATGGCGACGACGTAGGCCGCGGTGCGGAAGTTCGGCAGGTCGTGGCTCTCGTAGGCGTCGACGAGTTCCTCGAAGGCATCGACGATGACGCGCTCCAGTTCGTCGTTGACGCGCTGTTCGGTCCAGTAGAACCGCTGGCGGTTCTGGACCCACTCGAAGTACGAGACGGTGACGCCGCCGGCGTTGGCGAGGATGTCGGGGAAGACGTTGACCTCGCGCTCGGTGAGCACGTCGTCGGCGTCGGGCGTGAGCGGGCCGTTGGCGGCCTCGACGATGACGTCCGCCTTCACGTCGTGGGCGAGTTCGCCGTCGATGGCGTTCTCCAGCGCGGCGGGGACGAGCAGGTCCACGTCGAGGGTGAGCAGCTCTTCGTTGGTGATGGCCTCCGTGCCCTCGTAGTCCGAGACGGTGCCCGTCTCGTTTTTGAACTCCTTGACCGCGCGGGTGTCGAGGCCGTTGGCGTCGTAGATGCCGCCGGAGGAGTCGGAGACGGCGACGACCGTCGCGCCGAGGTCCTCGATGAGCCTCGCGGCGATGGAGCCCGCGTTCCCGTAGCCCTGGACGGCGACGGTCGCGCCCTCGATGTCGCGGCCGAGATAGTCGAACGCCTCGCGGGCGGTGAGCATCGTCGAGCGGCCCGTCGCCTCGACGCGGCCCTCGCTCCCGCCGTTCGAGAGCGCCTTGCCGGTGATGACCCCCGGCGCGGTGGTGTTTTCGAGGGTCTCGTAGGTGTCCTTAATCCAGTTCATCTCGCGCTGGCCGGTGTTCACGTCGGGCGCGGGGATGTCGCGGCTCTCGCCGATGAGGGGGCGAAGCTCTTTGGCGAACGACCGGGTGATGCGTTCGAGTTCGGATTCGGAGTACGCCTTGGGGTCGATGACGATACCGCCCTTGCCGCCGCCGTAGGGAATGTCGACGACGGCGCACTTGTACACCATCCACCCGGAAAGCGCCTTCACCTCGTCTCGGCTGACGTTCGGGTGGTAGCGAATCCCGCCTTTGTACGGGCCGCGGTCGCCGTTGAACTGCGACCGGTAGGCGCGAAACAGCTCGATGTCCCCGTCGTCCATCTCGACGGCGAGGTTCGTCTCGAGGACTCGTTCGGGGTTCTTCAGCCGCTCGATAACGTCGTCGCGCACGTCGAGGTAGGCGGCCGCGTCGTCGATTTGCTCCTGCAGACTCTCGAAGGGATTCGCCTCTTGTGCCATGCCCTAATACGGTCAGGGCATCCGGTTAAGCGTAGCGGGGATTGTAGCATACCACACTATTGATACACATACCCATTGCTAAAAGGTGGCAGTCGTCGGGCGTCCGGCCGGGTCGGTCTCGCGCCGGCGCATCGGTCCGGGTGCGCTCAGTACGACTCGCCGGCGCGGTCGAGAATGTTCTCGGCCTGTTTGACGAGTGGGGCGTCTATCATCTCCCCATCGACGCCGAAGACGCCCCGGCCCTCCCTCGCGGCCTCGTCGCGGGCGCGGAGCACCTTCCTCGCCCACGCCACGTCCTCGTCGTCGGGGGAGAACGCCTCGTTGATGACGGGGACCTGCGCGGGGTGGATGGCGAGTTTCCCGTCGTAGCCGAGCCGCCGGCCGAACGCGGCGTCCTCGCGCAGTCCCGCTTCGTCCCGATAGTCGACGTGGAGCGTGTCGATGGCGTCGACGCCGGCGGCCGCGGCCGCGACGACGACGCGCTCGCGGGCGTACAGCACCTCGGTCCCGTCGTCGGTCCGGGTCGCACCCACGTCGGCGGCGAAGTCCTCCGCGCCGAAGACGACCGCGGCGGCGTCGGGTGCGGCGGCAACCTCGGGGGCGGCGAGGACGCCCGCCGCGCTCTCGACGATGGCGATAACGGGGCAGTCCGCGCCGACCTCGCGAGCCGCGCCGGCGACGCTCGTCACGTCGTCGGCGCTCGTCGCTTTCGGGACCACGAGCGCGTCCGGCGGGTGGGCGGCGCAGACGGCGGCGATGTCGTCGCGGCCGGCGTCGCCGGGGTTGACGCGGACCGCGACCTCGGCGTCGGGGTCGAACTCGGGGTCCGAGAGGACCGAAGCGACCGCCTCCCGAGCCTCGGCTTTCCTGTCGGGCGAGACGGCGTCTTCGAGGTCGAAGACGAGCACGTCAGCGCCCGCGCCGGGGGCTTTCCGCAGCAGTTCGGGTCGGTCGCCGGGGGAAAACAGGACGCTTCGTCGGGGCATGGTGTGTGTATCGAGGGGGGCGGTGAAATATCGACGCGTCGCCGGCCCGGCTCAGGGCCAGAGGCCGCGGTGTTCGTGGGCCTCGGAGACGCGTTCGAGCGCGACCATGTAGGCGGCGTCGCGCCACGTCACGTCGTGTTCTTCGACGCGCTCGCGGACGGCGGTCCACGCGCGGAGCATCTCGGTCTCCAGTTCGTCGTGGACGCGTTCGAGCGACCACGAGCGGTGGTTGAGGTCCTGCAACCACTCGAAGTACGAGACGGTGACGCCGCCGGCGTTGGCGAGGATGTCGGGGACGACCGGAATCCCGCGCGCTTCGAAGATTTCGTCCGCGGCCGACGTGGTCGGGCCGTTCGCGCCCTCGACGACGAGGTCAGCCCGCACGTCGTCGGCGTTCTCGGCGGTCAGGACGTTGCCGACGGCGGCCGGGATGAGCACGTCCACGTCGAGTTCGAGCAGTTCCTCGTTCGAGAGCTTCCGCGGCGCGTCGTACTTCATGACCGCCTCGGGCTCTTCCTCGTGGGTCGGCACGTCGTGCGTGTCGAGGCCGTCGGGGTCGTAGATGGCCCCGTTCACGTCGGAGACGGCGACGACCGTCGCGCCCTCGTCGTCGAGGAGTCGCGCGGCGGGCGCGCCGACCGAGCCGAAGCCTTGGACCGCGACGGTGGTGTCTTCGATGTCCCAGCCGAGGTCGTCGATGGTCTTGCGGGCGATGATGGCGACCGAGCGGCCGGGCGCGGTGTCGCGACCCTCGCTCCCGCCGACGACCGGCGGCTTGCCCGTCACGACGCCCGCCTTCGTCTCGCCCTCCTGCATCGAGTAGGCGTCCATGAACCACGCCATCGTCTGAGCGTCGGTTCCCATGTCGGGCGCGGGGATGTCTTTCGTTGGACCGATGAAGGGGCGAAGCTCCTCCGCGAACCGGCGGGTGAGCCGCTCTTTCTCGTCGGTCGAGAGGTCCTTGGGGTCGACGACGACGCCGCCTTTGCCGCCGCCGAACGGGAGGTCCATCACGGCGCACTTCCACGTCATCCACATCGAGAGGCCGATGCACTCGGCTTCGGTCACGTCGGGATGGAACCGGAGGCCGCCCTTGTAGGGGCCGCGGACGCTGTCGTGTTGGGCGCGGTAGCCGGTGTAGACCGCGGTCGAGCCGTCGTCGCGTTCGAGGGGCACCGAGACGCGGTGGACCTGATTCGGGTGTCGGAGCCGCTCGATGACGCCGGGGTCGACGTCGAGGTGCGCCGCCGCGCGTTCGAGCTGTCGGCGGGCCGTCTCGAGGGCTGTCTCTTCGGTCGGTTCGTCGTCCGTCGCGGTGGATGGTGCTGCGGATGCCATGATTGTCGTGCCGGCCGAGCGCCGGCTGTGCCGGGGGACAGACGCGTCGTCCCGCGCCCGCAGTGACGGCCGAATCACCGACCGAACGGCCGACCGAATCAGCCGCCATCGGGCGCTTTCGCAATCCTCTATTGTGGATAATTATAATGGTTGTTATCCCGTTTCGCTCGGGGCAATAGTTGTCACACGAGACGGTCGACCGGCACGGTTTTATCACGGTCTATCACACGCACCAGTATGACCGGTCTGTACTACGAGGAGTTCGAGGTCGGCCGGACCATCGAACACGAGAAGCGCCGCACCGTCTCGGAGTCGGACAACCAGCGCTTCTGCGACATGACGATGAACCAGCAGCCGCTCCACCTCGACGCCGAGTTCGCGGCCGACTCGCAGTTCGGCGAGCGACTGGTCAACGGCCTCTACACCATGAGCCTCGCGGTCGGGCTCTCGATTCCCGACACGACCGACGGGACCATCGTGGCGAACCTCGGCTACGACGACGTGTCCCACCCGAACCCGGTGTTCCACGGCGACACGCTCCGGGCGCAGACGACCGTCCTCGACAAGCGCGAGACCTCCGACGGCGAGCGCGGCGTGGTGACGATGAAAGTGGAAGTGTTCAACCAGGACGACGACCTCGTCTGCGAGTTCGAGCGGACGGCGCTGTCGCTGAAACGCGAGTTCTCCGCCGACGCCGACGACGTGGACGACGCGGACGACTGAGTCGGCGGCCCGTCCCGCGTCCCGCGTCTCCACCTTCACCGCCGACCACACCGTTTTCTCCCCGGCGTCGCTAGGCCGGTCATGGATTTCGACGGCCTCTCCGCACTGACCGCGTCGGTCGCTGACCGGGCCGCCGCGGTCGCCGCCCGGGCCCCCGACCCGACGACCGTCGCCCGGGTCGGCCTCGGCGCGATGGTGTTCGCCGCGGGCGTCCACAAGCTTCTGGACCCGCTTTCGTGGTCGGCGTACGTCGTTCCGTGGCTCGCGCCGCATTTCGTCGTCTCGCCGGTGACGTTCATGCTCGCAAACGGCGTCCTCGAAGTCGGCTTCGGCGCGGCCATCGTCGCGGACCGCTACACCGCCCCCGCGAGCGCCGTCGCTGCCGTCTCGCTGTCGGCGACGTGTCTCTACCTCGCGGTCGTTTTCGTCGTCGAAGGCGGCCTGTTCGGTGACGTGCTCGCCCGCGACATCGGACTCGCGGGGCTCGCGTGGGCCGTGTTGGTCGAGTCGCTCCGGCGGCCTACCCGAACACCGTGACGAGGATGAGTTGGGTGTTCATCAGCCCCGCGACGCCCCACGGGACGGCCACGCCGATGGGAATCGCCCCGCGGTAGCGACTCGGGAGGACGCGCCACGCGACGACCGCGACCGCGAGCACGACGAGTTTCAGCGAGATGAGCGCGCCGACCGGCCCGAACACGGGGATGAGCGCGAGCACGACGGGATTGAGTTCGGCCAGCCCCCGGCCGAGGCCGTAGAGCGTCGTCAGCACGTCGAGGACGAACGCCAGCATCGTCACGGTCCAGAGGACGTGCTCGTCGCTCACCGCGTGTGCGAGTGCCGCGCGGGGCGTCTCGGGAAGGGGGACTTCGTGGCTCATGGCTGGCTATCGGCAGGCGACGGTTCCCGATGTCGCGGCGAGACGGGTCGGGACACGATGGGCGGAACGGGCGGGAGTCGGCCGACGATGAGGTCCGTACCACCCCCGCCGTCCTCAGTACGAACCGCTTAGGTCAGTTACCGTGAGATTACCCGCCGAAAAAACGGAGCATTAACTCCCGACTCGGCTCAGAGGACGGTTCCGTGTTTCTTGTCGGGGAGCGATTTGTCCACGTCGGCGTAGAACTCGAAGCGGGCCGCAAGCTCGTCGCGGAGGGCCGACGGCGGGACGATTTCGTCGATGACGACCTCGCTCGCCATCCGGTGGGCGTCGATGTCCTCGCGGTACTCCTCGCGGAGTTCGTCTTCCATCCGCGCCCGTTCTTCGGGGTCGTCGACCTCGGCGAGCTTGTTCGCGTACACCGCGTTGATGGCGGCCTCGGGGCCCATGATGCCGATTTCGCCCGAGGGGAGCGCGATGACGCTCTCGGGGTCGTAGGCGGGGCCGCCCATGGCGTAGATGCCCGCGCCGTAGGCCTTCCGCACGATGACGGTCTGTTTGGGCACCGTCGCCGACGACGTGGCGTAGATGAACTTCTTGCCCTTCTCCAAGATAGCGTCCTTTTCGACCTGCGAGCCGGCCATGAAGCCGGGCGTGTCGCAGAGGTAGAGAAGTGGAATCTCGTAGGCGTCGCAGGTCCAGATGAACTCCGCGGCCTTCTCGGCGGCGTCGGGGAAGATGGCCCCCGACCGCTCGGTCGGCTGGTTGGCGACGATGCCGACCGGCCGGCCGTCGATGCGGGCGAACGCGGTGACGATTTCCTTCCCGTAGTCGGGTTTCAGTTCGAACACCGATTCGGCGTCGACGACGCGCTCGATGAGGTCGTGGGCGTCGTAGGGGCGGTTCGGTGACTCGGGGATGAGTTCGTCGATGCCGTCGGGCGAGTACCGCGGCGGTTTCGACTCGGCGCGCGGCGGCTTCTCCCCGGCCTTGTCGGGCAGGTAGGTGACGAGTTGCGAGACGAGTTCTCGGGCGTGCGCCTCGTCGCGGGCGACGAGGTCGGCGCTCCCGGACTCCTCGGCGTGCATCCGCGCGCCGCCGAGGTCCTGCATGGAAATCTCCTCGCCGGTGACCATCTTCACCATGCGCGGCGAGGCGATGGCCATCGCGGACATCCCCTCGACCATGACCGTGAAGTCGGCGAAGACGGGCGTGTAGGCCGCGCCGGCGATACACGGCCCGTAGAGGACGCATATCTGCGGGACGTACCCCGAGAGCATCGAGTGGTTGTAGTAGTACTTCCCGATGCCCTCGCGGTTGGCGAAGAAGCCGGTCTGCTGGTCGATGCGGCCGCCCGAGGAGTCCATCAGGTAGAGCACCGGCTTGCCCGTCTTGAGGGCGCGCTGCTGCATCCGAAGGAACTTCTCGACGCCGCGGCGGGCCATCGACCCGGCTTTGACGGTGAAGTCGTTGGCCATGAAATGGAGGTCGCGGCCTTCGAACTCGGCGGCTCCCGTGAGGAGGCCGTCGCCCGGCAGGCGGGTGTTCGGGTCCGCGTCGTCGACCTCGGGGGAGTTCTCGTGCCACGAGTCGAAGTTGGCGAACTTGCCGTCTTCGAACGCCAGCCCGTCGGGGAACCACAGGTCGAGGCGGTCGCGGACGAACAGCTTTCCCGACTCCGGCAGGCGCTGTTTGTACTTCTCGGGGCCGCCGCCGAGGATGTCCGCGATTTCCTCGCGGAGTTGCTCCTCGCGCTCGGTGGGTCCCATGTCGTCGTCCAGCGGGAAGGTGTCCGCGGGCGGTTCGGCGTCCGCGACGGCCTCCTCGCCGTCGCCGACGAAGACGTTCACGTCCGTCCCGAGGTGTCGCGCCAGCGCGTTGGCGATGGCCTCGGCCTCGTCGCCGGTCGCGCCGTCACCGATTCTGACCTTCATACTCGGTGATGCACCACCGTATTCAAAATGGTTTTCCATGCACGATTTGCCGGTCGGCCGAACGGGACCGGCGGCAGTCCGGCCGTAGTCCGTTTGGAGGCCGGTCGCTATCGACCGCGGAGTTCGGAGAAAACGAGGTGCCCGGTCGGTTCGGTCGACGCGGTTGATGCCTCGGACCCGGGGGCCGACGGGTCGGGCGCGTTCAGTCCAGCGCGGCTTCGAGCTTCGCGATGAGGTCGGTGTTGCCGACGTACATCGGGGTCCGCGCGTGGAGTTCGTCCTTGTCCACGTCGAGGAGCGACTTCGTGCCGTCGGAGGTCGCGCCGCCGGCCGTCTCGATGACGTAGCCGATGGGGTAGCCCTCGAACTGGACGCGGAGTTTGCCCTCGGGGGCGGACTCCAGCGTGGGGTACGCGAAGATGCCGCCGTAGGTGAGAATCTGGTTCACGTCGCCGATCATCGAGCCGCCGTAGCGGAGCTTGCGCGAGGGGTCCTGTTCGACCTCGCGGGCGAACGCCTCGAAGTCGCCGGTCCAGTCGGGGACGCGGCCGCCGAAGCCGTACACCGACCCCTCGTCGGGGAGCGAAACGTCCTCGCGGACGAGTTCGTGGCTCGCGTCGTCGTGGATGACGTACTCGTCGACGGTGCCGTTGCGGGCGACAATCATCGTCATGACGGGGCCGTAGAGGACGTAGCCGGCGGCGACGAGGTCGCGCCCGTGGGCCGGCAGCGGGCCATCGTACACCGCGAAGATGGTCCCCATCGTGTTGTTCGGCTTCAGGTTCGACGAGCCGTCGAGCGGGTCGACAGCGACCGACAGCCGGCCGGTGCCCACGTCCACGGACTCGGGGCGCTCCTCGCTGGCGTACTCGCCGACGCCGTCGAGCGCGCCGATGCGCTCGCAGAGGAGGTCGTCGGCGAACACGTCGGCGGCCATCTGCGTCTCGCCGCTCGGGTTCTCGTCTTCGGCGGTGACGCGGCGACCGGGGAGGCCGGTCCGAATCTCGGGCGCGGTGCTCGCGATGACGTCGACCACGCCGTCGATGGTCCGCACGTCGCGGGCGGTGTCGGCGGTGTTGACGTCGGTCGTCGCCATCAGGCCCACCCCTCCGGGCGTCGGCGGGTCGTCGGCGAATCGTCGGCGGGTCGAGCGCTGACCCCGAGCGTCGTCGGGGCGGGAGATACCGTCTGCGGGGAGTCGACGGCCGTGTCGGAACCGGGCATCATCTGATTCAAAATGGTGTAACTACCTATATAAAAACTGCGTCTAGAGTGGTTTAGGAGATATTGCCGAATTCAGTCGTTATGGGGGTCGTAACAAAATATTACTGGAGAAATCATCCTGAATAGAAATTACTACTCAGATAGTAAAAATTCGGACGGCAGTCAGAACCGACGGTTACTCCATGGCGTCGCGCGCCTGACCCTTCCACGCGCTGACGACGGTCGGGTCGATTTGGAGGGCGTCCGCGACGTGTTCCGGGTCGGCGGTGGCGAGTCGCCTGACCGAGCGGACGCCCGCCTCGGCGAGCAGTTCGGCGTCGGCCTCGTCGATGTCGGCGAGCGTCGTCAGCGGTCTCGGCTTCGACCGCTCGCGCCACGCTTCTTCGGCCGCGAGCGCGTCTCCCGAACCGTCGGTCGACGCGTCGGTCGCCCCTCGCCCGGTCGGCGTCCAATCGCCCGACGCCGTGGGCTCCGAGGGGGCGTCCTCGTCGCCGTCCGATTCCGACCCCGACGGAGTCCAGTCTCCGTCTCGCGCCGGGCCGCTCGTCTCCGTCGCCTCGCCTCGGCCGTCCGGGGTCCAATCGCCGGTGTTGCTGTCGCTGTCGCTGTCGCTGTCGCCGTCGCTGTCGCCGGTGTCGGCATCGTCACTCGCGCCCCAGTCGCCCGAACTCGCGGCGACCCACGCGCGCTCGTCGTCGCCCAGTCCGCGGACCTGCGAGGAGCGGCGGTCGAGGTCGTCGCCGGAGTTGAACGACCACGAAAGCGAGTGCCAGCGCCGAATCTTCGCCGCGACGCCGGGGTTCGTCCCGGCGGCGACGAGGTCCCGGTAACACACCTCGCCGCCGACGATAGCGGCCGCGTCGATGTTCGCCTCGGCGAGACAGTCGGCGGTCGCCGGGCCGACGTATTTCAAGGCCTCTAACTCGGTCGGGACGCCGTCGCTCGCGCGGTCGCCCCGCGGTCTGAGCAGGTGGGTCAGCGCCTCAGCAGGGTCTTTCGGCCCCTCGTCCGGTCCGTTCCCCCGGTTTGCGCCCTCGGCGTCGCTCGGGCGCGCGTCCGAGACGGCTTCCCCTCCGTCCCCGCCCGCGTCGTCTTCGTCGTATCTGCCGGCGTCGTTCACCCCAGTCACCGTTGCATATCCCCATTCTTGCCCCCGACTTGAGTCTTCCCGTGACAGTCACGAGTCTGTCACTATTCCGAACGCATCGGCAAGTTTTACCNCCGTTGCATATCCCCATTCTTGCCCCCGACTTGAGTCTTCCCGTGACAGTCACGAGTCTGTCACTATTCCGAACGCATCGGCAAGTTTTACCACCCTCCCTCGCGCAGACCCGGATATGTACGATACCGAAGATATCGACACGGTGGGCGTCGTCGGCGCGGGAACGATGGGCAACGGCATCGCGCAGGTGGCCGCGATGGCCGGCTACGACGTGGTCATGCGCGACCTCGAACCCGAGTACGTCGAGCGTGGCCTGTCGGCCATCGACGACAGCCTCTCGCGGTTCGTCTCGAAGGAGAAACTGACCGCGGACGAGGCCGACGCCGCGAAGGGGCGCGTCGCGGGGACGACCGAGCTCGCGGACCTCGGGGACTGCGACCTCGTGGTCGAGGCCGCCGTCGAGAACATGGACGTGAAACGCGACATCTTTGCCGACCTCGACGACATCGTCCCCGAGGGCGTCGTGCTGGCGACGAACACCAGCACGCTCTCTATCACGACCATCGCGGCCGCGACCGAGCGCCCCGAACTCGTCGTCGGCCTCCACTTCATGAACCCCGTGCCGATTATGAAGGGCGTCGAGGTCGTCCGCGGCGAGAAGACCGCCGACGACGTCGTCGCGTTCGCCCACGACTTTTCGGAGGCCCTCGGCAAGGAGACGTGGGAGTCCGACGACAAGCCCGGCTTCGTCACCAACCGCATCCTCATGCCGTGGCTCAACGAGGGCATCCGCGCCTACGACGAGGGCGTCGCCTCGAAGGAGGATATCGACCGCGGCATGACCCTCGGCACGAACGTCCCGATGGGGCCGCTCACCCTCGCGGACCACATCGGCCTCGACATCTGTCTGGACGCCTCCGAGACGCTGTTCGAGGAGCTCGGTGACCGCTACAAGCCGGCGTACCTGCTCAAGCGCAAGGTCGCGGCGGGCGACCTCGGCAAGAAGACGGGCAAGGGCTTCTACGAGTACGACTAAGGAGACGAGCGTCGGTTCCCGGCGGCGCGAGCATTCGTTCACTCCCGGCCGCGGGGCGGCGAAACTGTTGCCCCGCGAAGGTGAAGGCTATCAATCCTGAAACCCCGCGCGAACGCTTTTTATGCCGTCCCGCGTGAAACTCTCTCAATGATTACGGTCGAGAACCTGCGGAAGACCTACGGCGACTTCCCCGCCGTCGTGGGAAGCGACTTCTCGGTCGAGTCGGGCGAGGTGTTCGGCATCGTCGGCCCCAACGGCGCGGGGAAGACGACGACGCTGAAGATGCTCGCCGGACTCGTCGAACCGACCGGCGGGTCGGCGTCGGTGCTCGGATACGACCCCGAGGAGCCGGCGATGCGGCGCAACCTCGGCTTTCTCCCCGAGGAGTCGCCGCTGTACGAGGACATGACCGCGCGGTCGTACCTCCGATTCTTCGCCGACCTCTACGACGTGCCCCGCGACGTGGCCGACGAGCGCACCGGCGCGGTGCTCGACCGCCTCGACCTCGAGTACCGCGACCGCCGACTCGGGGACATGTCGAAGGGGATGAAGCGCAAGGTCGCCATCGCCCGGTCGCTCGTCAACGACCCCGACCTGCTCATCTACGACGAACCGGCCAGCGGCCTCGACCCGCTGACGACGAACGTCGTCTTGGAGTTCGTCCGCGAACTCCGCGACGAGGACAAGACGGTCGTCTTCAGCGCGCACAACCTCTTTCACGTCGAGTCCATCTGCGACCGCGTCGTCATCATGAACCGCGGGGAAATCATCGCCCGCGGGACGGTCCCCGAGATTCGCGCGGAACACGGCGAGACGACCTACCGCGTCTTCACGACCGTCCCGCTCGCGGAGACGCTCCCCGCGGACGACGAGGTCGGTGGCGAGGAGCGCCACGTCGCCGTCGTCGACGAGATGTCGGCCGTCGAGTCGCTCCGCGAGCGCGCCGAGGCCGCCGGCGGCCGCGTCGCCGACATCCGAACCGACGAGGCGTCGCTGGAGGACATCTTCCTCCGCCTCGCCCGCGAGGCACCGACGACGAGCGAAGCCGAGGGCGGCCGCGGGCAGGCCGCTGACGGCGAGCGCGAGTACGACGACGAGCGCGAACAGCGCGTCGCCGGAGGACGCGGGCAGTCGTGACCGACCTCCGAACCCGACTCGTCGCGCACGCCCGGACCGTGCTCCGCATCGCCCGCTGGGAGGTGTCGCGCTCGGCGGGGACGCTCGACCGCCGGACCGCCGCAATCGGTCTCGTCGCCGTCCTCGTCGCCGGCGGCATCGCGGCCGGCGCGGCCGGCGGCGGAGTCGCGCTCGACCGCGACCTCTACCGCGTCGGCATCGCCGGCGACAGCCCCTACTACGACGCGGTCGATCGGTCGTCGGCGCTCGACCCGCGGCCCGTCTCGGACCCGAACGTCGAGCTCGTCGTCAGCGAGACGCACATCTCCGTCGCGGACACACAGACCGGCCGGGCCGCCTACGCCGCGTTCCGCGACGCGGTCCAGTCGTACAACGAGCGACAGATGGCCCGCGAGGAGAACCAGTCCGCGGCGTTCCCGGTCGTCGTGGACCTCCAGTACCGCGAGCGCGACGCGCTCGTCCCGGCCGGAAGCCGCGTCAACGGCGGTGCGGGCGGGGGTGGTGGCGGAGCCGGAACCGGTGACAGCGGCGGAGCCGACGCTGGAACCGGAGCCGGGAGCGGCGCGTCCGGTGCCGGTGACGGCGCGGGCGGGACAGCCGGCGGCGGCCCGAGCGCGTCCGACGCCGCGGCGGCCGACGACGGCAGCGTCGACGCCCCGTCGCTCGGCGGGATGGCGGGCCTCTTCGGCGGCGACACCAGCGGGTCGCCGGCGAGCATCAGTCCGCCGTTCCCGTTCGCCTCGCTCGTCCTCGCCTTCGCCTTCCTCGTGCCGATGAACTTCGTGATTCAGGCGTACGGGTCGAGCATCCTCAACGAGCGCATCAACCGCCGCGGCGAACTGCTCCTCGTCGCGCCCATCTCGCCGGGCGACATCGTCGCCGGCAAGACGCTGCCGTATCTGCTCGGCACGGTCGGCATCACCGTCGCCATCGCGGCGGCGGTCGGCGGCGGCGTCGTCTCGGTGGCCGCGGTCGTCCCCGTCGGCCTCCTGTTCCTCGCGTCGACGTTCGTCGGCGCGATGTTCGCCCGCTCGTTCAAGGAACTCACGTTCGTCACGGTGACGGTGTCGGTGTTCCTGACGACGTACACGTTCGTCCCGGCCATCTTCACGAACGTCACGCCAATCGCGCTCATCTCGCCGCTGACGCTCGTCGTGCGCGACCTCGCGGGCGAGTCGATTCCGCTCGGCGAGTTCCTGTTTTCCGTCGGGCCGATTCTCCTCGCCGCGGGCGTGTTGTTCCTCCTCGGCGTCGGCGTCTACCGCGAGGAGGACATGTTCACCCAGCGACCGGTCCCGCTGAAGTTCCTCGACGCGCTCGACAGCCGCATCTCCCGGGCGCGCTCGGTTGCGACCCTGTCGGCGCTATCGATTCCGTTCGTCTTCATCGCGGAACTGCTGGCCATCGCCGTGCTATTCGTCCTCCCGGTGGACCTGACCGTCCCGATGGTGCTCGTCGCGGTCGCGGTCATCGAGGAGTTGGCAAAGAGCCTCCACGTCCTCGCCGCCTTCGAGAAGGCGCGCTTTTCGCGGACGCTCCGGTCGTCGCTCGTCCTCGGCGGGCTCTCCGGCCTCGGCTTCTTCGTCGGCGAGAAGTTCACCGCCATCGCCCAACTCGCCGGGTTGCAGTCGCTCACGCTCGGCCAGACCGCCTTCGCGCCCTCCGGCGTCGGCATCGCCGGCGGCACCGGCGCGAGCGCCCTCGTCGTCCTCGGGCTGTTCCTCGCGCCGCTCGTGCTCCACGCGGTGACCGCCAGCGTGACCGCCTTCGGGGCGAGTCGGGGGCGCTCTGCCTACGGCGTCGCGCTCGCGGGTGCAATCGCCATTCACCTCGGCTACAACCTTCAGGTGGTGAGCGCCCTTGGGTAGCCCGCGACTCGCCATCGCCCGGCGCGAACTCGGCAGTCTCCGCAAGGAAAAGACCATCGTGCTGGCGCTGGCCATCCAGCTGTTCGTCGCGGCGTTCTCGTCGTTCCTCGTCGTCGGCCTCGTCTCGCTGTACGACCCCGGCGCGGCGAGCTATCAGGTGGACGTGGCCGTCGCGGGCGACGAGGAGGCCGTCGAGGACCTGCTGCGCGCCGTCGGGTCCGAAGACGGGCTCAGCGGGCGACCGTACGCCTCCACGTCGGCAGCGATGACGGCGTTCCACGAGCGGGAGGTCGATGCCGTCTTAGAGGCATCGACGGGAGAGGACGGCAGAATACGGGTCGCGGCGGTCGCGCCCGACACGGGCGTGGAGACGACGGCGGTCGTCACCCGCCTCCGCGACGCGCTCCGCGAACTGGAGCGCAACGAGCGCGCGGAACGGCGCGCCTTCCTCGAAACGGACCCGCTTTCCCTCCCGCCGGCGGCGGAGTCGAGCCCGTACTTCGGCTTCACCTATACGGTGCTCGTCCCGCTGTTGTTGTTCCTGCCCGTGTTCATCTCGGGGTCGCTCGTGGTCGATTCGCTCACGGAGGAGGTCGCCCGCGGGACGCTCGAACTCCTGCGGGTCGCGCCCGTGAGCTTCGCGGCCGTCGTGGACGGGAAGCTCCTCGCGGCCGGCGGACTGGCTCCGGTGCAGGCCGTCGCGTGGATGCTGCTCCTCCACCTGAACGGGACGGCCATCGAGAGCGTGCCCTGGCTGTTCGGCATGGTCGCCGGGCTCTCGGCCGTCGTCGTCACCCTCGGCGCGGCGGTGGCGATTACCTCGCCCGACCGCCGGGTCGCACAGCTCCTGTACTCCATCGGCGTGCTCCTCGTCTTCGCGGGCACGTCGCTGCTGCCGCTGAACCCCGCGAACACGGCCGCGCGACTGGCGCTCGGGACCGCGGGCGTCGGCGCGAGAGCCGCCGTCGCGGGGCTCGTCTTCGTCGGCGTCGTCGCGCTCGTCGGCCTCCGGATCGTCGTCGACCGAGTGGACCCGAACGAACTCGGCTGAGACCCGGTGTCCCCGCCCCGCCCCGCTCTCGGTGTTCGTGGCCGGCTTTCTCGCGACGCCGCACCGGAAGTCGTACAAGCCCCGAGTCCGAGAGGCGACACATGGCACTCGGAGGCACCGCGAAGAAGCTCCAGAAGGTCGCAGAGATGGCCGAAGACGTGTACAAGAAGCTCAACGAACTGCGCGAGCAGGTCGTCGAGGTCCGCGAGACGGTCAACGAGACGAAGTCGCGCGTCGACCGGCTCGAAGCCGAGAACGCCGAACAGCGGGCGATTCTCGAAGCCATCGCGGAGGAACAGGGCGTCGACCTCGACGCCGCCATCGCGCAGGCGCACATCTCCGAGGCCGAGGACGACGCGGCCGCCGACGAGACCGCCGACGCCGATGCCGACGCGTCGAGTGACGCCACCACCGACGACGCGTAAGCACGCCGACTCTCCGACTCTCCCCGTTTTCTGTCGGTTTCGCACCCAGCCCTAGCCTCGTCTCGGAGTCCCCGAGAGGCGACTGTGACCGACCGATACGACCCGACCCATCCACGCACCGACCTCCGACGAGGGGGACAACGGGATGAAAACGTTCAGGGTCGGGGGCAACTTTTGCCCGCGTATGACTACGCACCGCGAACCCTTCGACTCGGTGCTCGACACCGTCGGCGAGACGCCGCTCGTCAGGGTCCACGCGTCGCCCGACGACGTGCCCGTCTACGCGAAGCTCGAATCGTTCAACCCGGGCGCGAGCGTCAAAGACCGCATCGGGAAGTACATGCTCGAACGGATGCTCGAATCGGGCGAACTCCCCGAGGGCGGCACCATCGTCGAGCCGACCGCCGGCAACACCGGTATCGGCTTCGCCGTCGCGGCCGGACAGCTCGGCATCCGCGCGGTGTTCGTCGTCCCCGAGCGGTTCAGCGTGGAAAAACAGACGCTCATGCGCGCGCTCGGAGCCGACGTGGTGAACACGCCCACCGAAGACGGGATGGGCGGCGCCATCGACCGCGCTCACAAGCTCGCCGACGAACTCGACGACGCCGTCGTCCCCCAGCAGTTCTCCAACCCGCTCAACCCCGAGGCGCACTACGAGACGACCGCGCCCGAGATGTACGATGCGCTCGACGGCGAGGTCGGCGCGCTCGTCGCCGGCTGCGGCACCGCGGGCACGCTGATGGGAATCGCGCGCTACGGCCGCGAGCGCAACGAAGACACGTTCGTCACCGCCGTCGAACCCGAGGGGTCGCTCTACGCTCGGCTCCACGGCCGCGACGTGGCGGAGGCGTCGTACAAGACCGAGGGCATCGGCACGCACGACCCCGCGACGAACGAGCTGTTCGACCCCGAGCAGGTGGACGAAATCGTCCAAATCGCCGACCGCGACACCCACGACGAGATGCGGCGCCTCGCCGCCGAGGAGGGCCACCTCGTCGCGTCGAGCGCCGCCGCCAACTCGCTGGCCGCCGTCGACGTGGCCGAGCGCGCCGCCGCCGGCGACCTCGACCTCCCGCACGACGCCGTCGTCACGGTCTTCCCCGACTCCTCGGAGCGATATCTCTCGAAGGGCGTCTACGGCGACTTCGAGTCGTGGGAAGGGTAGAGTAGAACAGGCCGGCCGGAAGCTGACCCCGGTCGAATCGCCGGTTCAGCGGGCGCTCAGGCGAGCCGCGAGTGCTCGACCTTGAAGCACTTGTCCTGAACGAACGAGAGTCCGGCTTCCTCGGCGCGGGCGGCCGCGTCGTCGTCGCGGATGCCGAGTTGGAGCCAGACCGCCGCCACGTCGCCGCGGTCGGCGGCGCGCTCGATTGCGGCGTCGACGATGTCGCCCGCCTCCTCGGACGGTCGGAACACGTCCACGAGGTCGACGTCTTCGTCCACGTCGGCCAGCGAGTCGTACGCCGTCTCACCGAGGATTTCGTCGTGGAAGGGGTTGACCGGGACGACGCGGTAGCCGTGGCGCTGCATGTACGCCGGGATGTCGTGGGCGGGCTTGCCGGCCGTGGCCGAACAGCCGACGACCGCGATGGTCTCGGCGTCGAACAGCGCGCGGATGTCGTCGTCGCTGGTGATGGGCATACCTACGACGTGGCCGTCTGCGGATAAAAACGTCAGGCGGCTGTGCGGCGCGGCCGCCGTCCCAGTCCGGCGCGCGCCGAACCGGCTAGTGGTCCGCGATGCGGATGTCCGGCGGCGCGTCCTCGTGGGTCGTGATGATGCCGTCGAACAGCTGTTTGATGGTGTTCATCGTCCGGTCGTCGTGGGCGTCGGCGTCGATGGTGAACACGCCGAGGCCGCCGACGCTCTGGATGCGGCCGGTGAACACGTGCAGAAACCGAAAGACGGTCTGGAGGTCGGCGTACATCAGCAGCGTCGAAAGCGAGTGGAGCATGATGCGGTTCTCCGGCAGCCCGCGGTCCTGGTAGTACTCCTGGAGGATTTCCGAGAGCTTGATTCCGATTCCGGTCATGTCGACCGGCGACGACGTGTACCGGATTCGGTCGTCGTCGCGGACCTCGCCGACGCCCTGCTGTTTCGTGACGCAGTCGACGACCGCGACGGGCTTGCCCTCGTAGTCGAGTCGCTTGCCGAAGTCGTTGAGGATGCGGTCCGCGCCGTCTTTGGTCGTGACGATGACCGCCCCCTCACCGCTCCGGGCCCCCTCCGCGAGGATGTCGAGCGCCAGCGAACGCTTGCCGGTCAACGCCGGTCCGACGAGGAGGAGGTTCGTGCCCGGTTCGACCTCGACGTCGAGATCAGCGCCCAGATTATACATACAGGTACCTCGGCTCGATGTCGTCGACTCCGAGGAACGCGCTCGCGTGACGCTTCCGCTCGCCGGGGGTCATCGGATAGTACGATGATACAGTGAGCCGGTAATATTCTTTTTGATTGGAGGATCGAACAGTTCCGGCTCGTCGGGGCGTTCTCCGGGAACTTGCCGATTGTCCGTCCATAATCACTTATAACAGACTTCCCGCTGGCGCCGTCGCCCGTCCGAGGATGAACGCGAACGCCGCCAAGAACATCCCGTGTTTGAGTCGGCGCTGGGCCGCGGCCGGATTACCGAACGACTGCGCGGTGGCGGCGAGCATGAGCGCGTCGGCGGGGACGACCACGCCGAGATACGCCAGTCCGAACTCCCCCCGGACGAACGGCACCGCGCTCGCGCCGACGGCGACCACGAGGACGACCGCGCCGAGCCACAGCGACGCCGCCTCGCCGACGACGATGGGGAGCGTTCGAAGTCCCTCTTCTCTGTCGCCGCCGATGTCCTCGACGTCTTTGACGATTTCGCGGGTCAGCGTCGCCAGCGCGGCGAGCACGCAGAGGACGACCGCGCCCAACGGCTCACCGATGGCCGCGCCGCCGAAGAGGAACGTCGAGCCGGTGAGCGCGGCGACGACGACGTTGCCGACGCCGGGGAGACCCTTGAAGAACTCCGTGTACGCGAGGAGCGCGACGAGGTTGACCACGGCGATGGCGATGGCGACGACCGGGAGGACGAGCGCCGAGACGACCGCGCCGCCGAACAGCGCGACGCTGAACCACTTGGCCTCGGGCGCGGTCACCGCGCCGCGGGGAATCGGCCGGTCCGGGCGATTGATGCGGTCGATATCGCGGTCGAAGTAGTCGTTGATGGCGTTGCCCGCACCCGTTGCGAACACGGTGGCGAGCATCGCCGCGACGACGATGAGCGCGTCGCTCGGTGACGCCCCGGCGACGAACGCCCCGGTGAACGTGAGAACGCCCGCGGCGACCGCGTTTCCCGGTCGGGTGAGTTCCGCGAACCCGCGTGCCCGCGCTCCGAGAGACATACCACGTACTGTTCGGAGACCGCGTATAAATCGCGCGGAGTCGCCGCCCCGAATCAATCCATTTAAAGCAATCCACGACAGACGAAGTCATGTAGGGCGCTTAGCTCAGTCTGGACAGAGTGCTTGGCTTCGGACCAAGTTGCCACGGGTTCAAATCCTGTAGCGCCCATCACGAAATCTAACGTTTTGGAACCAACAGACCGCGTAGGGGTGTATATATTGAACCCCTCCTTCTCGCGGAAGGGTTCGTTATACTTCGTAACGGTAGTCACCGCCGTCGTGCGATTCGCTGGTGCCAACATCACAGACAATCGACATAAGCCTGTAGGTTGAGTTCAGGTGCGCGGTGACTCGCACGAAATGGACGAGTCAACAAGCGATGCGGCCACCGCGCGCGCCGCGTTTTCTCCGGTGACTGGTGCTTCCTTCTGCAACCCTAATTGCACTCACCTAGATGACCGGGCGATTTTTATGATTTAAATACGACTCCGGTGACATGAGCCGGTCCGTAAAAGATTACCTCACCGGGATTAACGACTACATCTTCCTCCCCGGACTTCAACGGGAATTCGTCTGGTCGCCCACGCAAATTGCCAGCCTGTTCGACTCTCTCATCCGCGATTATCCCGTTGGAATCCTCACCGAATGGAACGTGCGAGCCAGTAACGTCGAGAACTTCAATGCGTATCGATTTCTGGGGCAATACATCGCGAGCAAAGGCCACCCGCCATATGAAGTGAGCGACGCTGGATTCACTCGACACAACGACCCGATGCCCGAAGGGACCTCGCCGGAAGTACTGGTCATCGACGGCCAACAACGACTGAACTCACTGTACATCGGCGTCTGCGGGGCCATCGCGAAATATCGGGGAGGTAGTGGGTATCCCCGAGATGAGCTAGAAAACTGGGAACAGAAGCAACTCTGCATCGACTTGTTCGGTCACCCAGACTTCAACGACGCCGACGTGCGCGGCGACTACGAGTTCCAGTTCAGGCGCGTTGATGGGTTCGGGAAAGACGCGGAAACCCGGTACGAGCAAATCAACGGGACTCACCACCTCTGGATGCCCGTCGGTGCTCTCTGGGACGACGGCCTCGTAAATCAAGGTGAAGCGCGAGACATCGTAAGCGAGCATACCGGTGATGCCGCGATGCCGGTGGATGAATCCACTCGACTTACACTTCGTGAAATCGCATCTACCGTCGTCCGTGACCTTCGTAGTGAGGTTCTCACAGCAGACCTTAAGAACGATTCTGTGGACCACGCGCAGACGGACATCCCCGAGATATTCCAGCGGCTCAATATGGAAGGCTCGGACCCGAAGCCTTACCAGATATTCATGTCGCGGCTGATGAGCTACTGGCCGTACGCCGAAGATGAAGACCTTCGCATCAATCCACGCGAACAGGTCGAGCAGTGGATAAACGAGTTCTGCCGTCAGTTCCCCGAGTACGAACAGCAGATGAGCCGAGACTTGTTCATGCGGTACTCATCGTATCTCATCAAACGCGACCTCGCGGGCGACGACCTCCGTCGCTTCTCAGAGGGGGATATGGACGTTCTGCGAGAGAAGTGGCTTGACGGAAGTCCAGCCCCGACCTATGGTCGATTCGAGTGGTTCCGGTCGCGTCTCGAAGACGCCTTCGAAACTATCATCGATGCTGGGATTCGCCCGAAAGTGATGAGCAACATGCCCATCATCGCCGTTCTCGGTGTGTTCTACTACTACAATCCTGATGCAGAGGTGAATAACGAGAATCGAAATGCCTTCTTCCGGTTCATCGCCCAGTGTCTACTTCTCCACCAGTCATATTCGGTGTTCACCATCGGGAACGCGCGTAGTTGGATGCGGTATCTCCACGACCGGCAGGACGAGTACGAGGTCTTCCCGGGAGACGAACTGCTCGCTCATGAGAACCTCAATCCTTCTCGCGAAGATATCAGTCTCGTCGTCGAGAACGCTCACTACACGGGAGAACCGGGCCAACCCGTGTTCACCAACAAGAACGTCGCGGCTATCCTCGGTTTGCTTGATGGGGCCTATACAACCCATTCAACGCGGGACATCGGTGACTACGACGTAGACCACATCTTCCCCCGTGACAAAGCCGAGGAAATCGAAGAAGCAGTCGGTCACGAGGTTGATCTTGACCGGCTTGGGAACCTCCAGCTACTTTACCATCCACTCAACCGCGAGGACAAGCGAGAGATGTGGCCCGAGGAATGGTTCGATACTATCGGGGATGCAGAGGTAGATGAACTCAAGCGGGTGAACCAGTACCCGGATGTCTCCCTCGACCCGAGTAACGCGGAGGAATTCATCGAAGCGCGTGAGGAACAGTTGATTGACCATCTCGATGAGAACTACGTGAAGTAACCCCCCTCGAAGCCTCCAGCACGGGCGGTTCACGGGGGAGGTCTTATAGAAGGGGTCGCCAGTTGTTTTGAAGCGGGGAAATCATGGTTTCTACACGTTCTCGTTCTCACACCAAGACTACACGGCGTTTTCGGGGTGGGAGTGCTCATATGGGCTTGTAGGAGGAGTCTTCGATATGACATCAGATGTAGCCCGTCACGTCGATACCAAGGGACTCCGGTTCCTCCGTGCGGTCGAGTACTACGGTGGAGAAGCGTCGATGACCGACATCAGACAGCGAACTGGACTCTCGCGTGACGCGGCGAACTACCGTTTCCGGCGGCTCGAAGAACTTGGTCTCATCTCCGTAACATACGCTGACCAAGGATTCGGTGAACGGAGTCCGCCAAAGGTCGCCCACCTTACCGGAACTGCGAGGCGAGCAATCGAGCGAGGATTGTTCAGCCCCCTTCGTGACGAAAGGTCGAGCGAGGGCGCGACCGTTGGCTTGCAGGCAGAGGTTCGCGCGATACGGGAGAGAATTGACCAGCACAAACGACGACTCGATACGGTCACAGCGGCCCAGCCCACGGTGGACCAACTCGAAGAACGGCTTGACGCGGTAGAAGAACATCTGGACGACCTCGAAGCCTACACCTGCGACTGGAACGAGGCCGCCGAACTCTACCTCCGGGGGCTCAGAGCCGCGCTGGAGGACGATGGAATCGACGTGAGCGAGTATCTCCGAGAAGCCCAACGCCGAATCAAGCCCGCCTGCCTAAGCGCATCAGGCGGGCCGCAGGTCGCGCCAGCGGAAGTCCATCTGTTCCCCGTCGTTCAGCCGCACCCGGTACAGTACTTCATCGCGCTCGTCGCCGGTCTCGTCGCCCGCGTCATCCTCGAAGACTTCGACCACCTCCGCGCGACGACCGTGATACGCTTCGAAATCGGGGTCTCGTTCGTCGAGGATGTCCACACGAACGCGGTCGCCCGGGACGAACCGTTGCATCAGTCTTCGGCTTCGACCTCGGCCTCGCTCTCCCCGTACCCGCGAACGTCCTCGTTCTGGGGGCCGACACGTCCCATACCGGGGCCGCAATCCGTCAGGTAGTTCTGCACGAACTCCACTTCTTCATCGCTTAGGTCGTACACGTCTTGTAGGAGGTCGTCTACGCGGTCAACCACCGGCTTCACCGGGCTCATCTCGAACTCACCTGTCCGGCCCCGCTCGGGGTAGAAGTGGTCTTCCATCTCCTCCCATAGTTCGTCCGCAAGCTCGGTGATTTCCTCCTCGTGTTCGTTGAGTGACTCCTGCTCGGGGAACGGGAACGCCTTAATCTGGGTCCAGTTCAGATGATGGAAGTTGCCGTAGGTCAGCCAGTACGTATAGAACAGAGAGGAGTTGAGTACGATGAACGCGGCATCCCGCTCCAATTCCGTCTCGTAGAACATCGGCTTGACTTCACGCGCCTCATACAGTTCCTCTCTCATCACATTCGTCCAGTACCGGAGGCCTTCTCGCCGCCAGACAGGGAACCCATCAGAGACCTCATCGCGCTCATAGACTTCCGAGAATACGTCCCCGTCGTAGTCGCGTAGCTTCTCCAGAATCCCTCGCTTGATGTCTGGGCCTACCTTTGGGAGGATTGCACGGTTCCCTTCGTCACCGCCTATCTCGTCACGTAGTACGAGGTTCTCTGTGCTACCATACTCGATGCCTCTGAACTTCTCCTCCCGATTCTCGTCGGTAAAGATGATGCCGTCGCTGGTGTAAATCGGGTCATCGCTCTCCGTTCGCTTGCCGGTGATAATGGCGACCTTGATGTCCGCGTTCTCGAAGACTCGCGAGGGCCGCGTCCCGAAGCACGCGATACGCGTCCCGGAGAGCTTCTTGCCCATCAGGTCGTGGAGAGGCTCAAGCGATCCCTGATACACCAGTCGGAGCGTCGTGATATTCCCGAAGTACCCGTCCTCAGCGAGCAACTGGAGTTGCCGCTCGACGAAGTTGGCCGAGATGTCGTTGATGCTCCCGGTGTCGTACCCATCGACGAGGCTCTTCTCGGTATCGGAGAGGAGGTCGCCGTAGGGCGGGTTCCCGAGGAGGATGTCGAAGTCAATAGTTCGCCTGCCAATGTCGTCTCGGACGAGTTCGGGGAACTCGACCGTCCAGTGGAACGGACGACCGAGGATGTCGTCGAGGTCGCACGAGAGCGGCTTGCGAACGAACTCATCGAACACGTAGTCTCCTTCGAGCAGGCCGCGCAGTTCCGATTCGAGGTCCTCCCGGGCACTCCCGTTCCCGCCCTTCTTCAGTTCTGACTCGCGCGACTGAACGTCTAGCCGGGCACTCTTCGAGTACACCGTGTACCCCAGTTCTTCGAGGTCGTCTTCGGCCTCGATGTTGTCTCCATCCGCACGCTGGAGTTTCACCGACTCGACGGTAGGGAACAGGGTGTTCTCGTCGATGCTCTCGACAACACGGTCGAACGCCTCGACGGTCTCGATGCGGGTGTCCACCGCGAAGTTGAGGTGCTGGATGAACTCCCGGTCCTTCTCGGGACGAATCTCTTCACTAAGCAGGCGGCGGATTTCGCGGCGGTCGTGCTCGTCGGCATCCTCTTCGAATTTGTAGTTCTGCCGGAGTTCGTCGAGCGCGTCGATACGCTCGTCCCAGATGTCGATGCTCTCGACAGGGCCGCGAACCGGGAAGCCGACGAGGGAGTTCCCGGCCTCGATGTTCACGTCGATGTTGGGGAGGCGACCGAACGAGGGCGACCATCCATTCCCCTCGACCATCTTGAGCCAGACGCGGAGCTTGGCGATTTCGACACCCACTGGTTCGATGTCCACCCCGTATATCGAGTTCAGAGCGAGCGTCTTCTTGGCCTCGTATCGGTCATCAGCAGGCGGTTCGTCGCCAAGCTTCCCGCGAAGCAACGACACCTGTGCGCGGTGAATCTCGTCCATCGCCGTCGTCAGGAAGTGGCCGGACCCACACGCAGGGTCAACGACGGTCAAACTCCCTATCCGGTCGAGAGCCGCGTCTATCGCGTCGGGGTCTGCGTACCACCCCTCACCCTCCTCGACGCGCTGGAGGATTTCTTCGAGTGACTTCGACTCCAGTTGCCCCCGTATGATGCTGGCGTCGTCGTCGTCACCCCCCATCGTTTCGACGTACCCCTCGATGATTTCCTCACGGAGCTTGGGGTCAACCGACTGCTCGGTGATGAGATTCGTCACGTCGTTTGGCGTGTAGTACGCCCCCGTGTCGGATTGGTCCGAGTCCTCGTTCAGGTGGTTGATGGTCATCTCGAACACACTCCCGATGAGCGCCGGGTCGAAGGCCTGACCCGACGACAGTTCGAGGCGCGACCCCTCGATGAGGTCGCGGATGATGTTTGGGAGCGTCCTGTCGAGGACCCGGTACTCTTTCTCCCGGTCTACGTTGGGGCGGAACAGTCCCCCGTTGAGGTATTCGACCTCCGAGAACCAGCCCCGCGTGAATTTCGGGTCACGGTCGTCCTTCTCCGTGTTCAGGAGTTCGTAGAACAGCGGCTTCAGCTGTGACTCGTAGAAGTTCGCCGCCAATTCGTCCTGCATCGACTCGTACTCCTGCAAACGCTGGAGCAGGAAGGGGACATCCTCGTCGTCGCGTTCGAGGACCTCACGCTGTTCGAGGAACTTGATGAACAGGAGCCGGTTCATCAGCGTGACCGCGAAGAGGCGTTTCTCGTCCTCGTCTACATCCGCGTCTCGGGGGGGCTTGATGTCGTCGAGGAGGCAGGTATCATAGTCGTCTGCGTAATCGTTGCTCTCCCCGAAGAGCAACTCGATGTATAGCTCATAGAACTCCTCCACGTCCCGCTGTCGGCGGTCGCGGAGTTCGCGGGGGGCTTCGGTCAACCGAGTGTCGAACGCGTTTCGGGCGAACGTCGCCGCGAACTCGGCCAGTTCCTCGTCGATGTCCGGTGGGTCCACCGCTGATTGTCCGATGAACCCCCGGTCTCTTGCGATTTGCTGGAAGACGGGTCGGAGGTTGATGCGATTCAGTTCTGGGAAGTTCGTTGAGTCGCCAGACTGCTCGATTTTGAGAAGTGACCATTCAAACCCGTCCGTCGCGAGCGCGAAATCGGGACCGAGCGACTTTCGGTCGAGGTACTCACGCGCATCGCGTACACCTTCATCAATCCCGTTCAACGATTTCGCCTCCCCGAGCACAGGTTCACTCAGGTTGGTGATTTCGAAATCCGGCCACTCCCCTCGCCCGCCGCCTTCGCCGTATGGTCGGATGTCACGTTCGAGACCGAGGTCGGCCAGCAGGTCCCAGAGAAGCTCGTCCTCAACGAAGGCCTCCGGGCGCTGTCGGACCTTGCTACTGGTGATGGTCTCGTCACCCGAGAGAACCCTCTCCAGTTGCCGCGCGTCGAGACGGTCGTGTAGTATCGAGAGGAAATCCTCAATCGTGGAGCGAATGGCTGAGACCATCCCCGATTCAGACATCGTACGACCCTCCGAGAGACGAGAGTTCAAACATAGAAGGTGCGTTGATGCCTTATCATTTATAAATTACCGCATCGGGTCTGTTCTGCTCGGGTGACTAATTCTCGGTATAGAAGTGTCAGTGGAAAGATGGTGCTCACAAGCCACCCGTCAGCGTACCCACCACTCGATGTTAGAACTCGCGTACGTGCTCGTCGTCGGGATCGTCGGAGTCGGGTTCATCGGCTACGTGACTCCCAAAATCGTCATCTGGGGGAGCCTCGGGACCGCGATGATGTGGGCGATGGCGCACCTCATCCGGCTTTCTCGCCGGACGAGGTACTCGCGACGATTAGTTCGACGCGGACTCGTCGTCGCCGGGCGTGAGGATAATCTTCCCGCGGGCGTGTTTCGCCTCGCTCAGCCGGTGGGCCTCCCGCGCTTCGGAGAGCGGCAACACCGTGTCGAGCGTCACCGAGACGGTGCCGTCTGCGAGTAACTCGGTGATGTCGTCGAACCAGTCGCCGTTCCAGCGGACATTCGTCATGATTGCTTCCACGCCGTGTTCGTCCGCCAGTTCCTGTTGCTCGGCGGTCGGCGGACTCGGGAGCTTGTCGATGATACCGCCTTCGTTCAGGATTTCGAGGGACCGGTCGAAGGTCTCTCCACCGACGCCGTCGATGACTCCGTCAATGGGGTCGAGCACCGCTTCGAAGCGTTGCTCGCGGTAGTTGACGAACTCGTCGACGCCGAGCTCTCGGAGGTACTCCTCGTTCGACCCCGAGGCGGTGCCGATAACGTGGAGGTCCCGTTCCCGGGCGAACTGGACGGCGAAGTGACCGACACCGCCGGCCGCGGCGTGGATGAGAACGCGGCCGCCGGCATCCACGTCAACCGCCTCCAGCGCCTGCCACGCGGTCAGCGCCGCCATCGGGACGCCGGCCGCCTCCTCGAAGCTGAGCGACGCCGGTTTCCGAACGAGTTCGTCTTTCGGTGCCGTGACGGCCTCTGCGTACGCGCCGCCGCCGTACTCGAACTCGACGAGACCGTACACCTCGTCACCGACCTCCAGGTCGTGCACGTCGGAACCGACCGCGTCGACGACGCCGGCGGCATCCCAGCCGACCGTCCACGGGAGTTCGTCGCGCTCGACGAGACCGTTCCGCGTCAGCCAGTCGACCGGGTTCACGCCGGCGGCGCGCACCCGAACGCGAACCTCGTCGGCGGCCGGTTCCGGTTCGTCTACGTCTTCGTACCGGAGGACGTCCGGGCTACCGTACTCGTGAATGCGTACTGCTTTCATGGTCGGGTCGTATCTCAACGGAGGCGCAGAAGCTCCCTGAACTCGGCGCTATCTACAAAGTCCTTTTAAATACTGGCGCGTGTCGTCCGCCACACGGACGGTCACCGCGTGGCTCCGAAGCGACGGCCGCGTCGCACGCGGGTCGTCGGTGGCGGGGATAAGGCCGGACCGCGTTCGGTCCCGGTCGCGCTGTTGGGTTAGTTCTCCGGAGCCGGGCCGTACTCTTCGTCGGTGACGTGTTCTAACCAGGTGACGGCCTCGCCGTCCTGCTCTTCTTGGATGGCGATGTGGGTCATCGCGTTGTCCGGCGTCGCGCCGTGCCAGTGTTTCTCGCCCGGGGGGAACCAGACCACGTCGCCCGCGCGGATTCGTTTGATCTCTCCGCCTTCGCGCTGCACGAGGCCGCACCCGCTCGTCACGACCAGTCGCTGGCCGAGTGGGTGCGTGTGCCACGCAGTGCGAGCGCCCGGCTCGAACGTGACGCTCGCGGCCGCCGCGCGGGCCTCGCCCTGAGAGTCGAACAGGGGGTCAATTCGGGCGTCTCCCGTGAAGTACTCCTCGGGCCCTTCGACGGACGGGTTCGCACAGCCTTCGGTGATATCCATGATTGTCTCCACCTCTCAGTTGGGTGTCGTATGACTTGGTTTCGATGCTATCTGGAATGGATGTTTAAATACGGTCCGTCGGTTCGGGGTCACGGCTATCGGAACACAAAGCTGGGGTCCGCCGCTATCTGCTGACCGTGTTGACCTGCGACTGCGAGCCGAGCGCGGAGGTGAGAAGCTGCCGCTCGCCGCGGCGGAGGAGACTCGACATGGAGGGTTGCGAGATACCCATCTCCCCGGCGAGCTCTTCGGTCGAGACCTGCCGCGGGCTCTCGTAGTAGCCGCGGGAGATGGCGAGCGTCAGCGCCTCCTGTTGTCGCTCGGTCAGTCCGTACTGCGACGACTCGTCGCGTTCCCGGGGGTTCTGCGTGATAGAAATCAGCTCGATAGAGATGCCGTACTCCTCGCAGCGGGTCCGCATCCCGTTGAACGCGTTGTAGTTCTGAAAGAGCTTCTTTTCGTACCAGCCGTCGGGCGTGACGACCGTCCGTTCCACCTGGGTCGCGGTGAACCGCTCGGGGGCGAACGCCTCCGAAACGACGTCGTCCAGTTCGATGGTGGTCTGGAAGACGTCCTTACCGCTCGCGCGCCCGAGCGCGTCGACGGCGACGACTTCGTCGGAGGCCAACAGATCGGGTTCGGAGATGTCCGCGTCGGGGTCGACGTAGACCATGAAGACGCGGGAGTTCCCCTCGTGACAGAGGCCGTGTACGCACTCGATCTGGTTCGACGGAACCGATTTCGCGAGACGGACGAACGGCAGCGCGGACGAACGAATAACGATCTCCGTAGTGATAGTCACGGGAGAAACGGAGGTGCTACTCGAAGTTAACTTTCTGGGTCCCCCGGGAGACGGGCCGTCTTACGCCTCCTACGGGACGTTTGACGCCCGAACGAGTTTCGAGCCGGTGACGCTCCGGCGCTCCGACGGCGCGAGCCGAACGCGCCGGCTCACGTTCTGAACTCCCCGCCCCGTCGGAGTTCACAATCAGAACTCGCGTCGCGCCGGAACCCCGATTCTGCTAGGCACAACCCAGTTAGGTACGGCTCCCCTCATACCCAACCACATGGACCGGAGCGAATACGCGATACTCGCGGTCATCGCAGCCGCGACGGTCGGACTCGGCGTGTTCACGACCACACAGCCGCTCGGGACGTTCCTCGTCGAGAGCGCCCGAGAGGCGCTTTCGACCACCGCGGCCATGGCGTGGGTGACGTGGTGGGCGCTCGTCGTCGGCTTCGCCATCGCCGGCGGCGTGGAGGCGTGGACCTCCGGCGAGGAGGTCTCTGAGCTGCTCGAGGGCCACGGCCCGCGCGAAATCGGCTACGGCTCGCTGTTCGGCTTCGTCTCCTCGTCGTGTTCGTACAGCGCCATCGCCACCGCGAAGAACCTCTTTAAGAAAGGCGGGTCGGCGGCGGCGACGCTCGGAGCGTTCATGTTCGCCTCGACCAACCTCGTCATCGAAATCGGCGCGGTCATCTGGATTCTGCTCGGCTGGCAGTTCCTCGTGGCCGACATCCTCGGCGGGTTCATGCTCATCGGGCTGATGGCGTTCGGCTTCGTCTACCTCGTGCCAGACGAGGTGGTCGAACAGGCCAGACAGAACGTCCAAGACGAGGGTAGCGAGACCGTCCGCGACCCCGTCTGCGGGATGGAAGTCGACCCCGACGAGACGGAGTACTCCGTCGAACACGACGGGCGGACGTTCTACTTCTGTTCGAAGTCGTGCAAGGAGAGCTTCGACCCCGAGGAGGCCAACACGACGGTCCGCGAGCGGGCCACGTCGCTGTCGGGGTGGAAGGCGCTGGCCGACAAGCAGTGGAAGGAGTGGGGGATGCTCTGGGACGAAATCGCCGTCGGCTTCGTCTTCGCCGGCCTCATCGCCGGGTTCGTCCCCGATGCGGTGTGGACTTCGGTGTTCTCGGGGCCGACGTTCGGGCTCCCGGTGTACGTCTTCTGGACCGCGGTCCTCGGGGCCGTCATCGGCGTCGCCACCTTCGTCTGCTCGGTCGGGAACGTCCCGTTCGGGGCGGTGCTGTTTTCGAACGGCCTGCCGTTCGGGAGCGTCCTGAGCTACATCTACGCGGACCTCATCGTCCCGCCCATCGTGGACGCCTACCGCGACTACTACGGGACGACGTTCGCGGCGATTCTCTCGGGGATGATATTCGTGGCGGCGGTCCTGACGGGCGTCGTCATCCACTTCGTCTTCCTCGGCGCGGGGCTCATCCCGGCCCCCGAGAGCGTCCAAATCGCGGCGGTGAGCATCGAGGCCGACTACAAACTCGTGTTGAACGTGTTCGCGACCGGCCTGTTCGGCGTCCTCTACTGGCTCCACCGCTCGGAGTCAGTTGGTGATGACGGCCACGGCGGTCACGGCGAGGCGGCGCAGGCCGGCGACTGAGCCGTCGGAGCGCGTGCGCGACGCACGTCCGAAACGCCCGAAAAACCGAAGCCGGGGTCCACCGGCCCCGCCGAACCCCCGGCTTACGCTTCGAGATGTTCGATGCCTTGCTTCGAGACGTTCGCCCGGGTGACGTGGTCGTCCATCCACTCGGGGGCGTCGTCGTCTTTCTCCTCGGTCCACGCCCAGCCCTCGTAGATGTGGACGCGGTCGGTTCCGCGCTCGCGGAGCCTGAGCGTCGCCTTCCCGTCGATGTCGTCGGGGCTGGGAGCGGGATGGAGCCGGCGGGCGGCCTTCAGCGCCGCCTGCCGGGGATACGTTCCGCTGAACACGCTCGTCTCCTCGCCGTCTTCGACGAGGACGAAGTTTCGCTTGCCGTCTTCTCGTACCATGCGTGCCTATACCACGCACTCCGAATTAGTAGTTCGTGTCGCCGCGACGGTCACAGCGCGCCGTCGACGGGGCGGTTCGTCCCGGTCGACGCCACACCCCCCACGACTCACAACCACGCGTCGAGTCGCGCTCGGTGGAAATCGACCGCGGCCGCGCCGGTTCGCTCGGGGTAGCCGGGGCGGGTCACCTCGCCCGCCGAATCGACGGCCGAGTGGACGACGGCGGCGACCCGATAGGCGCGCGGGACCGGCGGGAGCGGCCGGACCGACTCGTAGCCCGCGCGGAACGCCCGGCGGAGCGGCGCGCCGTCTTCGACGTACCAGTCAGCGACGAGGTGTTCGACTTTGGCGACGGCGAGTCCCGGCGCGGCGGCCATCGGCTGTCCCCAGTCGAGGACGGCCGAGACCCGGTCGTCCTCGACGAGCGCGTTCCCCGGTCTGAAGTCCCACGGATAGAGCCGAGCCGGCGGGTTCGCGGGAAGCGATGCGGCCGCGACGGCGTCCGCTAACCGCTTTCGGCACCCGTCGAACGCGGCCGGGAGCGCGGCGATTCCCTCGCGGGCGTAGGCGGAGAACCACGCCTCCCAATCGCTGTCGTCGGCGCTCGCGGCGTCGAATCCGCGGTTGGTCGCCGGTTCCGATTCGAACGCGGCTCCGCCCGCGGTCGCTTCGCCACCGTCGGCTCGCTGTCCGCCGCGAGGAGAGCCCGCAAGCCGACCGTAGCCGTCGAAAGTGAACTGTTCGTGGAGCTGGCCGAGGCCGACGCCGAACGACCGGGCGACCCGCCGCTGGGCCGTCGCATCGAGCGAGACGAACCGCTCGTGGAGTTCGTCGCCGGCGGCGCGCTCTGTGACGACGTAGCCGACTCCGTCGAGCGCGCCCGACGCGAGGACGCGGGGGACCGGAATCGACGTGCGCTCGCGGACCGCCCGCGAGAGGGCGGCTTCGAGGGCCAGTGCCGCGGCGTCGGCCGCCGTTTGGACGACGACTTCCCCGCCGTCAGCGAACGTCGCCACCGCGGTCCGCTTGTGGTTCCCGTTCGGAACGCGGGCCGTCGCCGCGACGCGGCGCTCGGGAAACTCGCGGGCGAGCACGCCCTCGACGGGGTTCATGGAACCACGCTACGGGTGACGCGAACAAAGGTCCAGCGGGCGGCTCGCGGCGGCCGATGGCGATGGCGACGCCGCCGCGGGAGCCGAGTCACGGCCTGCCGTCGAGAATCGTCGAGAACTCGGTGAGCGACCGGAGGACGTACGCCGGCGCGTACGAGGTCGGGTCCGGGTCGCCTTCGCCACCCGTTTCGACCGGGCACCACGCGGCGTCGAGACCGGCGCGGTGGGCTCCGTCCACGTCGAACTCCAGCGAGTCGCCGACGTGGAGGCTCGCGTTCGCCTCGGCGTCGAGGGCGGCGAGCGCCCGGTCGAACGGGTCGGGATGGGGCTTTCGCCGCGGCATATCGCCCGCGAAGACGACCGCGTCGAACGCGTCGGCGATGCCGAGCGCGTCGAGTTTGATAGACTGCCGCCGCTCGGGGCCGTTGGTGACGAGGCCGACCGCGGCGTGGTCGCGGGCGGCGTCGAGCGCGGCCTCGGCACCGGGGCGGAACGAGACCGCCGAGTGGTCGACCGTCTCGACGAACCCGCGGGCCAGCGCCCGAACGTCGACCCCCTTGCGGTCGTATTTGGCCGCGACGCGCTCGAAGCCGTCGGCGAGGTAGCCCTCGTGGTCGTCGTGGTCCGGCGGGCCGTCGAGCGCGGCCCAGAGGTCCGACGGCTCGCCGAAGCGGTCGAGACCGGCGGCGTCGAACGCGCCGGCGTAGATGGTCTCGCCGCTCTGGTCGTTCGTACAGAGGGTGTTGTCGAGGTCGAAGAGAATCGCGTCGAACGGTGCCACACCTACGCTTGGAGCGGCGGCGATAAAACCTCGTCCACGAGCGACGCCGACCGCGGCGGCGACGGTCCGCGAGTCGAACGGGGCGGCTCAGTCCGCGGCCTCGACGGTCGCGAGCGGGAGTTCGATGACGAAGACGCTTCCCCGCGGTTCGTTGTCCTCGATGTGGACGGTGCCGCCGAAGTTCGAGACGATGGTGTCGACGAGGTACAGGCCGGTTCCGGTGCCGGGGCTTCCCAGTCCCTTCGCGCCCTTCCCGAAGACGACCGATTTCCGGTCGTCGGAGACGCCGGGGCCGTCGTCGGCGATGCGGACGGTAACGCACTCGTCGTCCGCCGCGCCCGAGACGGCAATCGACGGTTCGTCGCGGTCGCTGTGGACGACCGCGTTCTTCAGGACGTTCACGAACACGGAGTCGAGCAGGTCGTTGGCGAGCACCGTCGCCGGCGGGAGGCTATCGACCGTGAACGCCGCGTTCGGATAGCTCTCGCGCACGTCGTCGACGGCCTCGCGGAGCGCGTCGCCGACGTCGAGGGCGCGGCGGCGCTCGTCGTCGTTCGTCGCGCGCATCAACTGTCCGAGCACGTCGGTGAGGTCCACGGTGTTGAGCGCCCGCCGGAGCGCGGTCTCCAACTGCGACCGCGCCTCGTCGGACAGCGGCTCGCGGTCGAGGACGATGTCGATGTACGCCGTCACGAGCTGCATGTCGTTTCGGATGTCGTGGCGGACGATGCGGTTGAGCACCTCCAGCTCGTCGTTCCTCGACTCCAAGGCGAGTTCGTAGTGCTTGCGGGGCGTCACGTCCCGAACCGAGACCACCCACCCGAGCGGCTCGCCGGCCTGTTCGAGCGGGATGCGCGTCAGTTCGACGTAGCGCTCGCCCGCGACGAGCGCGTCGCACGTCGGGGGGTCGCCGGCGAGGTCGTCGTAGTTCGGGACGACCTCGCCCGCCGGGCGGCCGAGGAGCGGGTCGTCGGTCCCCAAGAGGGGCTGAACGTGGTCGTTGACGTGGACGACGACCTCGTCGGCGTCGAGGACGACGAGCCCGTCGGTCGAATGCGCGCCGGCGGCCGCGTAGGCGAGCGGGAGGATGTCGAGGAGCTTGTAGCGGTAGACGGCGATGCCGAACGTCACCGCGGGGACCGCTAGCGAGGCGGGGATGAGGTTGACGCCGCCGGCGAGCGGCGGTGAGTCGGTGAGTTCGAGCGCGGCGACGACCGACGGTACGACCATCCCGACGAGGAGGAGCGTCGCCTGCGTCCGGTAGGGGCGGTCGAGTTCGAGGGCGTACTGGCCGATGACGCCGAGCCCGAGAAACAGGAGCACGAAGGCGTAGACGAGGCCGAACACGCTCACCGGGCCGTCGGTGACGGAGAGCGTCACCCCACCGTCGACGGCCGACAGCTCCCAGCCGGTGTAGCCGAGTTCCAGCGGGTTGGTAAAGAGGACGACGAGGAACACCGCGGGGACGACGTACAGCGCCGCGACGACCTGCCGGTCGAGCAGTTCGCGCCGGTCGGTGTACGCGAGGGCGAAGACGAAAAACGCCGGCGCGGCCGTCATCGCGCCGACGTGGAGGAGCTTGTACGCGAGCAGTTTCGCGCCGGGGGCGACCAGAAACAGCTTGACCGCCGTCGTCGCGGTCCAGAAGGCGACGGCGGCCGTCAGCACGGCGAACGAGACGACCGTCGGGGTCCGCCCCCGGCGGCGGACGGACTGGAGCGCGTAGCCCGAGAGGATGGCGGCGACGACCGCCGCGAACACCATCGGGTAGGCGTACACGCTGTGCTGCCAGTTCATCGAGCGCCTCGCTCGGCGGTCACGTCTCGAATCGCGGCATCGCTGGCGCAGTCTCGGTCGTTCCCGGTATCGTCGGTGATAGCTGGAGATACTCCGGCATCGGATAAAGAACTTCTCAGGGTCGGGCCGGCGGACCGCGGGAGCGGGTCGCCCGCCGCCGACCCGTCAGGCGTGCAGTTCCTCGTCGACGAGGTCGGCCGCCCGCGAAATCGCGCCGACCGAGGTGAGATGGCCCGCCCCGACGGTGGCTTTCATCGCCTTCGCGGCCTTCCCGCGGAAGATGCTCGGGCCGACCTGCGCGACCGCGCCGTCGCCGACCGAGACGATCCAGCCGGGGACTGCGAAGCGATAAGGGTCGGGCCGCGGGGCGAACTCGTCCTCGTCGCCGCCGGTCTCGAACTCGACCTGCGCGGCGATGTTGCCGGCGACGGTCTTCGCCTCGCGGAGCGCCGCGGAGGCGCTCGCCGGCACGGGCTCGCCGTCGGCGTCGACCGCGCGGGCCGCGTCCCCGACGACGAACGCCCGCCGGTCGAGTCGGAGGTCCGCCCTGACGGCGGGGCGCTCGCCGCCCATCGCGTCGTCGCCGGCGATGCCGCCGGTCCAGACGAGCAGGTCGTAGTCGATGTCGCCGGTGTCCGCCTCGACGGTCGCGTCCGTCACCGATTCGACGGTCGTCTCGGTCCGAATCTCGACGCCCCTGTCGAGGAGTTCGTCGCGGACCGCCCGCTGAAACGACGCGTCGAACGACGGCGCGACGGCGTCCAGTTGCTCGACGAGGACGATATCGGCGTGCGCGCCCTCCTCGTCGCGGAGTGCGGCGAGTTCGCCCGCGACCTGCACGCCAGACAGCCCCGCGCCGCCGACGACGACGGTGCCGCCCTCGTCGCAGTCGTCGAAGAAGCGCGTGCGGATGGTTTCGGCGTCCGCGACGCGCTTCAGCGGGACCGAGTGGGCTTCGAGGCCGGGGATGCCGTAGTAGGCGGTCTCAGCGCCCAGACAGACCGCGCAGTAGTCGTAGTCGAGCGCGTCGCCGTCGGCCAGTTCGACGGTCCGCGCGTCGTGGTCGACGTTCGTCACGCGGTCGACGACGACCTCGGCGCGGTCGAGCGCCTCGTCGAGCGGGACCTGAATCGCCTCGGCGACCGCGGGCCGCCGAATCGCGCGGTGGACTTCGTGTTGGACGAGATGGTGCGGGGTGTCGTTCACCACGGTCAGGTCGGCGTCGGCGGGGAGTCGGCGTTCGAGGTCGCGGGCGAGCGTGAGGCCCGCGTACCCGGCACCGAGAACCAGGACACGCATAGCTGTTCCGTCGGGCGCGAGCGAAAAGAGGGTGACGGCGGTCGCGGGCGCGGTACGCGGCGGTCGGCCGCGCGCTCAGAACAGCGCCTCGGACTCGTCGAGCACTTCGGCGGGGCCGCCGACGCCCCACACGTCGGTCTCGACGCCGCAGTCCGCGACGGCTTCCTCGACGCGGTCGACGTGCTCCTCGGTCGTGTTAATGTAGACGCTCGCGCCGGTGTCGGTCGAGAAGTAGACCGGCACGTCCTCCTCGTTTCGGAGCCTGCGGACGGCGTTGAAGACGGCGATGGTGCGCGGTTGCCAGTACACCCAGCCGGCGGGGCCGGTCATCGTCGTCGCCGCGAGCGACAGCGAGTCGTGCTCCGCGAGTTCGAAGGCGGCGTCGAAGTTGCCGTCGTACAGCGCGTCGCGCATGTCGTCTATCTGGGCGTGGATGTGGGCCATCCGCGCCTGGAACATGTGGCTGTCGGCGGCCTCGGCGTGGGCCTGTTCGGTCTCCTTGTAGGCGGGGACGTGCGCGGCGACGATGCGCAGGTCGTCTTCGAGGTCGGTCTCGATGCGCTCGGAGCGGCAGTCGGTGTCGTTCATGCCCGAGTAGAGATGCGAGAACGCACCCGTGACGGCGCGGGCGGCGGACGCCGACCCGCGGCGGGCGATAGTCGAGATTTCGGGGCGCGTCATGTCGAGGTCGGCCGCCTCGGCGAGCGCCATTGCGGCCGCGGCGAACCCGGACGCGGACGACCCGAACCCGATGTTCGATGGGAAGGAGTTCTCGCTCTCCAGTCGGACCCGGTGGTCGAAGCCGGCCAGTTCGCGGACCCGGTCGACGACGGCTTGGATGCGCTCCGCGCCGCGGCCCTCGACTTCCTCGCCGCCGATGACGTAGGTGTCCTCGTCGGCGTCGGGGCGGAACTCGACCGTCGTCTGCGTGTGGCTCGGTGCCGTGCAGACGCTGATGCTGTCGTGGTACGGCATTCGGCGCTCCGTGTCTCGCATCCCGTGATACTTCACGAGGCCCTGAATCGGGTGGGCCTTGGCGGTGGCCTTCATGTTCGAACGCCCGTCGGACTCGGGGTTAAACGTCCCGATAGGCGTCGGCTCCGGCGGCTCACGGAAAGAATCGGTCGGAAATCGAGTGCGCGCCGGCGGGACGGCCGGCGCGGTCGGTCGCAATCGGTGCGCAGGAAGGTGGCACGGTCTCCCTCTCCCGCGGGAGACGGTCGAGTTCGATGCAGTCGGTCGGTTATGTGTGTCTCGTATCGTGGTCGAGTAGCTGGATTCGCTCCGATTGGTTGGTTAGTCGGTCGGATTCGATGCGGGTGGTTCGTTACGATGCGGTCGGTTCGTTACGGTGCAGTCGGTTCGTTGCTGTTCGTCGCGTCGGCCGAGTCTGCCGGCTTATTCCGTGGATTCGGATTCGTGTCCTCGCTCCCAGACGTTCGTGACGCTCTCGCCTGTGGGTGGTGTGTGGCTGACGTCTCGCATCGTCGCATTCGGGCGGTCACTTGTGTTGCTCATGTGTTGCCTTGGTAGTTGCTACCACGATTCGTGGATAAAGATTTCGGCGGTGTTATATTACGACTTATTAGCATACTAGGAGATATGAGGGGAGCGTCGAGTCGGACCCGAACGCGCGTGGAGCGGACGCCTGACGGGCGTCGTCTGGTCGTCTCCCGGCGGATTTCGGCTCCCGCGGCGGCGGCGTGGGACGTGTTGGTGTCGGTCGCAGACTGGCCCGACTGGGGACCGAGCGTGTCGGGCGTCCGCGGCGTCGACGGAGGAATCGAGGCGGGGAGTCGCGGCGAGGTCCGCGTCGCCGGCGTCTGGGTCCCGTTCAGTATCGAGACGTGCGACGACGAGTCCCGTCGGTGGACGTGGCGCGTGGCCGGCGTACCGGCGACGGGGCACCGCGTCGACCCGGTCGGTCCCGAACGATGTTCGGTTTCGTTCGAAGTTCCCGTGCTCGCGGGGCCGTACGCCGCGGTCTGTGCGGTCGCGCTGCGCCGAATCGAGCGACTCGCGAAGCGGCGCGCCCGCGGGTGAGGCGGGTCGAGAACACGGGGGCGCGTGAGTTCGAAACCGAGCTAGAGCCGCTCAGAACGGGGCGAACAGGACGAGCGCGGCGACGACCGCCACCACGACGACGGCCGCGACGAGGAGCGCGAGCGCCCGACCGGAGCCGGCGTTTTCGGCATCGTCCGCCTCCGCCGCGGCGCGGGCTTCCTCGGCGTCTATCTCGTCGAGAATCTCCTCGAACTCCGGTTCGTGCGGCTCGTGATACTCGTCGATGACGTCCTCGTCGAGGTCGGCGTCTTCGAGCGCAGCCACGAGGTCGGGAAGCGCCACGAGGTCGATGGGGCGCTCGACTTCCGCGGGGTCGACGAGGAGCGCCCGGTCGCCGTCCTCGTCGGGCTCGTCGAGCTGTTCGTCGGTCGCGAACGCGAGCGCGAGCGTCTCCGCGGCCTGCTCCTCGTCGCCGGTCGTCAGGAGCGTCCCGTCGATGCCGCGGTCGGCGCAGCGCTCGGCGAACGCCTCGACGCTCCGGGCGTCGAACGCGGCTTCCACGTCTATCCAGACGACTTCGGTCGGCTGCGACTCGTCTCCGGGGGCCGAAAAGAGGAACGTCCGCCCGTCGCGGTCGCTCCGTTTCGTCCGCTCCCCGCGGGTCGCACGGACCCGCTCGACGACGGTTGCCGCGTCATCAGTATCGAGAAACGAAAGCACGCTCGACAACGACACGTCGCTCATTGGTTCGAAAGACTCCGTATCCCGCGATAAAGCTTCGTGCCCCATTATCAATCTACGATACCGGGCGGGTTCGTCGGGGCGGGTTCGTCGGGGCGGGTTCGTCGGAACAGGTCAGTCCGGGCGGACGAGTTCGAACCGGTCGTCGGTCGTCGCGTACTCGTTGCCCGCGAGGCGGCCGACCGCATCGAGTTTCCTCGTGTCGAGTTTGCCGTCGGTCAGCACCTCGTCGGCGACGTGCGCGTGGACGACCTCCCCCAGGACGAGCGTCGAGGAGCCGACCTCCACGCTGTCGTAGAGGCTGCACTCGAAGGCGACGGTGGCGTCGGCGACGCGCGGGGCGTCGACTCGAACGGCCTCGGCCTTCTCGATGCCGGCGTGGTCGAACTCGTCGACGCCCGGCGGGACCGTCGCGGCGGTCTCGTTCATCGCTTCCACGAGGTCGCGGGTGACGACGTTGACGACGAACTCGCCGCGCGAGATGGCATTTCGCGGCGTGTCCTTCAGCGACGGCCCGCGGCCGACCGGCGCGAAGACGAGCACCGGCGGGTCGACGCTGGCGACGGTGGAGAAACTGTACGGCGCGAGGTTGTCGGCGTCGTCGCCGCGGGTGCTCACCCACGCGATGGGCCGCGGGACGACGGCTCCCGAAAGCAGGCGGTACGGGGAGCCGAAGGCGTCGGGCGCGCCGTCCATCACCGGCTCGCCTCCGCGGGCGGGCGTGGTCGACTATTCGGCGGGCGACGAGGGCGTGTCGAATCCGGTCTTGGGTCGGTCACGAATGAGTGTGTGGTGGGTTCGGAGGCCGATGAATCTGTGGGACGGCGTCGGTTCGGGTGTCGAGTTCGGGTTCGTGTCGGCGTCGGGTCGTGTCGGGACTCGCGCCACGGGCGCGTCGGCGCGGTCAGAACAGCGTCAGACCGACGGCGTATGACCACGTCGTCCCGCTGAGCGCGAGGAAGACGAGCGCGCCGCCGAGCATGACGAGGTTCTTCAGGAAGCCGGTTATCTCGGACTCCTGTTGGTCCTCGGGGACGGCCCAGAAGTTGTGGAACACGGGCGTCCCGACGACGAGGAAGACGGCGACAGCCCCGGCGGCGAGCGCGGGGAAGACGCCGAGCGCGATGCCGAGGCCGCCGAAGACGAGCATCCCGCCGGAGACGACGACGCCGAGGCGGGGTGCGGGCAGGCCCTTTATCTCCGCGTAGCCGGTCATGTGGTCGAGGTTCAGGAAGTG
Source organism: Haloferax sp. ATCC BAA-644 (assembly GCF_000336975.1). NCBI lineage: Archaea > Methanobacteriati > Methanobacteriota > Halobacteria > Halobacteriales > Haloferacaceae > Haloferax > Haloferax sp. ATCC BAA-644. The sequence continues at coordinate 483,439 of NZ_AOLF01000013.1, read as the reverse complement.
GTTGAGTCCCATGAACGCGAGCACCGCGCCGAAGAGGACGCGCGCGAGGAGGAACGCGATATCCGTGCCGGGGGACGCGAACTGGAGCGCGACGCTCATCTCGGAACCTCCGTCGCGAGGGCGGTCGTGTGGCGGTCCGTCGTCCGGAGTTTTACTATCATCGCGTTACTTGGTACGATACCGAACCGCCATATGTGTTTGCTGACATATACGTCACCGGGTAACCGCACAGGCATCCGGTTACGGCGGCGTCACCCGTCGGTCAGACGGCGCGCTGCGAACCGACGGTGCGTCCCGGTCGAGGCACGTTCGGGGTTCGGGAGTGTCTGAACGTTCCGTTCTCGGGCCGTATATGGTACATATATGGTCGTCTTTCCCGACCCTCGAAAGATATACCACGCTTGCCATTGGATATCAAAGCGGGACGTGTCAACCATGATGAAAACGACCAGCGGAGAGTCTCGTATATGACCGAGACGTGGGATTCCGCGGGGTATATCGCAAGCTCACGGTACCGACTGGCCGTGTGCCGATATCTCTCGGAGCACGGTTCGGGACTGCCGTCTCGAATCGCGGCGGAGTCCGACCTCGCACAGCCGCATGTGTCTCGGGCGCTCTCCGAACTTCGGGAGCGGGGCATCGTCGAACTGTTGGTTCCCGAGTCGCAACAGAAAGGGCGGCTCTACGGGCTGACGGACCTCGGTGAACTCGCCTACGAGCGGGTCGCCCTCGACCAGGAGGCCGAGGTTACCGTCGTCGACGACGGCGAGTTTCCCGCGCCCGAACTGACCTCGGAGTTACAGGAGGCGTACGGGGACGCACTCCGAGCAGTCGCGTGGTGTGAGCCGGTACAGACGCGGATTCGCTTCTTCGAGCAGTCGCTTCTCGACCGCTACGACGACGACACCGTCAAGGCGCTCGTCGCGACGCTCACGAACGAGGAGGCCATCGACGAACCGCTCGAAGACCTACCTATCGGCGGGCCGGAGCTCGTCGCGTTCGCCATCGACAACACGCTCATCGTCCGGGTGCCGCTCGACGACGGCGTGAAACTGCTCGTCTCGCTCGACGCGAGCATCGACGTGACGCTCAACGAACTCCGCGACACCTGCCGGCAGATGACGGCCGCGGTGCTCGATTCATAACCCCAGTTTTTCTCTCGCTCCACGACGTAGCTCGGTCCGTGCCACAGCGATGCGTTTCCCCCGCGGTCGGCGTCGACGGCTGTCGGGCCGGCTGGCTGTGCGCCGTCGCCGGCGACGGCCTCAGCGTGCGAGTCGTCGCAGACTTCGACGCCGTCTGGGACCTCGCCCGCGAGCGAGGCGCCCGGCGGGTGCTCGTCGATATCCCCATCGGGCTGCCCGACGCCGCCCGCCGGGCGTGTGACCGGGAGGCTCGCGAACGACTCGGTTCTCGGGCCGCAACCGTCTTCTTCGCGCCCGTTCGGTCCGTCCTCGACGCCGAGTCCCACGAGGCGGCCAGCGCGGCGAACCGCGAGCGGACCGGGGCGGGCCTCTCCATTCAGGCGTGGCATCTCGTGCCCAAGATTCGCGAGGCCGACGCCGTTCTCCGCGAGGCGCCGCGCGCCCGAACCCGAGTGTTCGAATCCCATCCCGAACTCGCGTTCGCCGCGTTCGCCGGCGAACCCCTCCCGGAACCGAAGTCGACGCCCGAGGGGCGCGCCCGCCGTCTAGACGTGCTCAGGACGGCGTTCGTCGGATGCGGGTCCACCGACCGAGGTTCGGAAGCCGACGCGACCGACGACCGGGAGTTCGACGCCGAACGCGCCTACCGCGAGACGCTGGACCGGACGCTCCGCCGCGATGTGGCCCGCGACGACGTGCTCGACGCGCTCGTCCTCGCCGCCGCGGCCCGCCGCCCCCTCACGACGCTCCCGAGCGACCCGCCGACGGACGCCCGCGGACTGGAGTTGGCGATTCGCGTCCCGACGAGCCGTCTCGCGAGCGAATTCGGAGTTTGACAATCTTGCACAAGTATCTCTGATATCTTGAAACACACTAGTATATAGTCAACAATAGTGTGTGGTATCCTCCGAGGATAAGATATTTATGCACGGTGTTCAATCGAACAAGTGGCGCGGCTACTGTCGCCACCACAGAATACCCAGCCCAGCCCAATGCGTGATTCAGTGCCAGCACGCAGTCGGCCGCGCCTCCCGCTGCCTCTACTCGGGTTCGACGACCCCGCCCCGGGCTCGAACCCGACCGTTTCAACGTCCCGAGCGGCCGCCGCGGTCGGAAGCCTCCCGGTCGCCGTCCCGACGCGAGCGTTCGCGGTCAGCCCGAAGCTACATCTACGACCCATCCTAACCCCGCATATGTACACCGGCAGGACGGACCAGCCCTGCTGTCTCTGCGACGACCCGAAGACCGTCGCTCGCATCGCGGTCCCCCCGCGGGCGGTGACACTCATGGAGAACGCCGCGCCCATCGCGTGGCGCGACATCGTCGGGGACGTGACGCTCCAGTTCTGCGAGAGCGACTGGGAGCTCGTCACCGAGTTGGTGTTGGACCTCGGCATGCACCCCCTCTCGCGGTGTAACGTCGCCCGCGCGGACTTCAGCATCCGCGAGGACTTCGAGGCGCTCCTGAACAGCACCCGCGACGAACCCGACCAGACCGAACAGGAAGACCGGCTGCTCGCCGAGGCGCGCGCCGTCATCGACGACGCCGACGACCCGATGGTCGAAGAACGCGACCTCGTGGAGGCCCACGTCGTGGTCCGGGCGATGGCCGAACTCGGCGTCGACCGCCCCGCGTGAGCCGTGCCGTGCCGTGTCTCGCGCCGAGTTCACGCGCCGAGTTTACGCGCCGGTTCCCACGCCGAACAGCCGCGTCGACCCCCACGAGAGCACGACGATGCCGGCGACGAACACCGCCAGCGCCGCCATCATGGGAAACGGGTCGAGCGACGGTCCGCCGAGGAACGGCCCGCGGACGATGAGAAACGACGTGCCCATCGAGAGGCCGAGGCCGGCGCTCGTGACGAGCGTGAAGAACAGTTTTGCGACGCCGAGTCCCCGCGTGTCGGTCCGGAAGCGCATGGGGACACGTCCCCCGAACCCCGCTTGAACGATTTGGCCGTCTCGCTGATGTTATCGCGCGGTTGTCGAGTTCCCCCGGTCAGCGCTCGATGCGAAACCCGGTCTCGCCGTCCGGTTCCTCGTAGGTGACGTCCACGTCCTCGACGGTCGCCATCGGACTCCCCTCGTGGCACCACTCGACCATCGCCTCCACGTCGTCGCGGGGGCCCTCGAAGACGGCCTCGACGCGACCGTCCGAGAGGTTCTTCACCCAGCCGTCGACGCCGCGGTCGCGGGCGGTGTCGCGGGTCGTCGCCCGGTAGTAGACGCCCTGTACGTGTCCCGAGACGTAGACGTGCGCGCGGGTTCGACCGTGTTCGCTCATGGCTCCCGATTCGACGCCCGCCCTCAAAGGCGTGCTGCCTCGGGCGGTCGATTCGGCGGTTCGTCCGGGAGCCGATTTTCGTCTCCGAAGCGTCCCCCCGACCGCCCCGTGCGGCCGCCTCGCACGCGTCCCCCGAACCGTCAGCATCTAAGTACGACCCCGTCAACGCTGGACTATGGAACTCTTCGGCACCGCCGGTATCCGCGGGAGCGCGACGGAGCGAGTCACGCCGGAACTCGCCCTCAGCGTCGGCCGCGCCGCCGGCCGCGCCGCGCTCGAATCGGACGCCTCCGCCGAGTTCGTCGTCGGCCGCGACGGACGGACGACCGGGCAGGGCCTCGCCGCCGCCGTCGAGGCCGGCCTGCTCTCCGCCGGCGCGGATGTGACCCGCGTCGGCGTCGTCCCGACCCCGGCGCTCGCGTTCGCCTCGCGTGGTCGCCGCGGCGTCATGCTCACCGCCTCCCACAATCCCCCGACGGACAACGGCATCAAGATGTTCGTCGACGGGCAGGAGTACGACCGCGACCTCGAACGCGACATCGAGACGCGGGTCGAGGCGGACGCGCCCCCGACCGACTGGGACGACTGGGGCGCGACGGGGACGAGCGGCGTCCTCGACGCCTACCGCGACGCAATCGTCGAGTTCGCGGGCCAGCACGGGGCGGCCCTCGACGGGCTCTCCGTCGCCGTCGACTGCGGCAACGGGATGTCCGCGCTCGGCACGCCGCAGGTGCTCCGCGACCTCGGCGCGCGCGTCGTCACGCTCAACGGGCAGATAGACGGCCACTTCCCCGGGCGCGAGTCGAAGCCGACGCCCGAGACGCTCGCGGACCTCATCGCGTTCGTCGCCGACGGCGACTTCGACTTCGGTATCGGCCACGACGGCGACGCCGACCGCATCGTCATCATCGACGGGGACGGCGAGGTCGTCCACGAGGACACCGTCATCGCCATCGTCGCCGAGCACTACGTCCGCGACTCGGACGCCGACGACCCGGTCGTCGTCACGACGCCGAACGCCTCGGGCCGCATCGACGAGCGGGTCCGCGAGGCGGGGGGTCGCGTCGAGCGGGTCCGCCTCGGCGCGCTCCACGAGGGCATCGCCAGCGCCCGCGCCGACGGCGGCGACGTGGTGTTCGCGGCCGAACCGTGGAAGCACATCCACCCGTCCCTCGGCGGGTGGATAGACGGCGTCGCGTCGGCGGCGCTCGTCGCTCGCCTCGCCGCCGAGTCCGGCATGGCCGGCCTGCGCGAACCGGTCACGGAGCGCCCGTACCGCAAGGTAAGCGTCTCCTGCCCCGACGAGAAGAAGCAGGCTGCGATGGCGGCGCTCGAAACCTCGCTCCCCGAGGCGATGGCCCCCGAGTCGGTCGACACCGAGTACGGCGTCAGACTGGAGTTTGCCGACGCGTCGTGGACGCTGGTCCGCCCGTCCGGTACGGAGCCATACATCCGGGTGTACGCCGAGGCCGACGACGTGGACGCGCTCGTCGACGAGGTGACGGCCGTCGTGGAGGGCGAAATCGAGGCCGCCTGACGGACGCCGAGCGACTTCGGCGCGGTCGACGCCGCCGACGGTCGGGGGCCGACGCCCGCGACCGTGAGCCGACGGTTCTCGACTGGGATGTGCAAACGTGGCGATGCGACGCCGCTGAAACCGCGAAACGACACCTTTATGCAATTTTCGAGGCCCCTGTCTCAATAGGAGTTCATAGATATGGACAGACGTTCTTTTGTTAAAGCGGCAGGGGTCGCGGGTATCGCGGGCCTCGCAGGTTGTACGGGCGGTCCGTCAGAGGGCAGCGAAGAGACGACGACGGCCGAGCAGACGACCGAGGGTTCCGGCGGCGAGGAGACCACGACGAGCGAGCAGACGACCGAGGAGTCCGGTCCGGCGGCCAACGTCGGCATGGTCTACGCGCTCGGCGGTCTCGGTGACAAGTCGTTCAACGACGCCGCGAAGCGCGGCATCGAACAGGCGGAGTCGGAACTCGGCATCGCCTACGACGAGGCACAGCCCTCGGCGGCCGAGGAGTTCCCGCAGTTCCAGCGCCGGTTCGCGCAGTCGTCGAACCCGGACTACGACCTCGTGTCGTGTATCGGCTACGCGCAGCGCTCCGCGCTCTCCGAAACCGCGCCGAGTTTCTCGGACCAGCAGTTCATGATCGTCGACGACGTTGTCGACGAGGACAACGTGGCGAGCTACCTGTTCCGCGAGGAGCAGGGCTCGTTCCAGGTCGGCTACCTCGCCGGCCTCATCACGACCCAGGAGTTCTCGGCCGGCTCCGGTTCGACGACGGCCGACTCGAAGAGCGTCGGCTTCGTCGGCGGCACCGAGACCGACCTCATCCGCAAGTTCCAGGCCGGCTACGAGGCCGGTGTGGCGCACGCGGACGAGGAGATATCCGTGGACGTGGCCTACGTCGGGTCGTTCTCCGACTCCGCGAAGGGGAAGGAAATCGCCACCTCGATGTACGACAACGGCGCGGACGTCGTCTACCACGCGGCCGGCGGCAGCGGCCTCGGCGTCTTCCAGGCGGCCAAAGAGCAGGGTAAGTTCGCCATCGGCGTCGACTCCGACCAGTCGCAGACCGAGCCGAACTACGCCGATGTCATCCTCGCCTCGATGGTCAAGCGCGTCGAGTCGGCGGTGTACACCTCCGTCGAGAACGTCGTCAACGACGAGTTCAACGGCGGTTCCACGACGACCCTCGGCCTCGAAGAGGACGGCGTCGCCGCCGTCTACGGCGCGGAACTCGGGTCCGAGATTCCGCAGGACGTGAAGGATTCGCTCTCGGAGTCCCGCGAAGCCATCATCGCCGGCGACATCGAGATTCCGACGACGACCGAGTAACGCCACACTCGACACACGCAGTTCTTTCGACGCCGCGCGCCGAGCGACAGGGCTCCCGAATATCGAGGACAATGTTGCCGCTTTCATACCGCAGTCGGTCGAATATGCTCGCGGGTTGAACGGTTCGAACTCCCCGAGAACCGCCGCAACGCTCCGTGTGGACCACTCCCGCGTCGAGTCGAATCCCACGAGTTTAAGCGAACCCCCCCGAAAAAAGGCTCAAGATGAGCACCGCTGTTCATCTCGACGAAATCACAAAACGGTTCCCCGGCGTCGTGGCGAACGACGACGTGGACCTGACCGTCGAGCGCGGCACGGTGCACGCACTTCTGGGAGAAAACGGGGCCGGCAAGACGACGTTGATGAACATCCTCTACGGGCTCTACGAACCCACGGAGGGGACCGTCCACGTGGACGGAAAACCGCGGGACTTCGATTCGCCCGCGGACGCAATCGACGCCGGAATCGGTATGATTCACCAGCACTTCATGCTGGTCGACCCCATGACGGTCGCCGAGAACATCGTCCTCGGCAACGAACCGCGCAAGTGGTTCGGCACGACCGTCGACCGGGAGCGTGCGCGCCAGGAGGTCATCGACCTCTCGAACCGATACGGATTCGACGTGAACCCCGACGACGCCATCGAGGACGTGAGCGTCGGCGTTCAACAGCGCGTCGAGATCTTGAAAGCACTCTATCGCGGGGCCGACATCCTCATTCTGGACGAGCCCACCGCGGTCCTCACCCCGCAGGAGGTCGAAGAGCTGTTCCGCGTCTTCGAGGAGCTGACCGCACAGGGCAAGACGATTATCTTCATCAGCCACAAGCTCGGTGAGGCTATGCACGCCGCCGACGACATCACCGTCCTCCGAAACGGGAAGAACGTCGGCACCGTGAAGGCCGACGAAACGTCGAACGAGGAGCTCGCCGAACTGATGGTCGGCCGCGAAGTCCTCCTCGAACCGAAGGCCGAACCGCAGGAGCCGGGCGACGAGGTGCTCTCGGTGCAGCGGCTCTCGGCCACGGACAACCGCGGCGTGCCCGCCGTCTCGGACGTGTCGTTCGATATCCGCGAGGGCGAGGTGTTCGGTATCGCGGGCGTCGACGGCAACGGCCAGTCGCAGTTGGTCGAGGCCATCACCGGCCTGCGGACGCCGACCGAGGGCTCGATTTCCTACAAGGGCCGGGACATCACCGACGCCTCGCGTCGGTCCCGCATCGACGACGGGATGGCGTACGTCCCCGAGGACCGCCACGAACGCGGGCTCGTGATGGACTTCGACCTCGTCCAGAACGGCATCCTCGGCAGCCAGCACAGCCCGCCGTTCGCCGCCGACGGCCGGATACGTTGGTCCGACGCGCGCGAGCACACCGAGCGAATCATCGACGAGTACGACGTTCGACCGCCGCACGCCGACGCCGACGCCGAGTCCTTCTCCGGCGGCAACCAACAGAAGTTCATCGTCGGCCGCGAGTTCGAACGCGACCCGGACTTCGTCGTCGCCACCCACCCGACCCGCGGCGTGGACATCGGCGCGATGGAGTTCATCCACGAGCGGCTCTTGGACCTCCGAGCGGAGGGAAAGGCGATTCTCCTCATCTCCTCGAAGCTCGACGAGGTACAGGGCCTCTCGGACCGCCTCGGCGTCATGCACGACGGCGAACTCATGGACATCGTAGACCCACGCAACACCACCGAAGAAGAGATCGGCCTGCTCATGGCCGGCGAACGCCCCGACGCCGACGGGACCGACGCGGAACCGCCCGTGGGTGACGCCACATGAGCGCGGCCGAGAACGCGAAGGCCGTCCTCCGACGGCTGACGGCCGCCTCCGCGACGGAGCGCATCCTCATCAGCTTCGCCGCGCTCGTGCTGGCGGTCCTCGTCGGCGCGGTCATCATCCTCGTCTCCGGCCGCGTCACGACGTGCCAGACCGCGGCGACGACGCTGTTCGGAACCGGGTTCTGTTACGACCCCGTCGAAGTGTATCTCGTGCTGTTCAACGGGGCGCTCGGCGACCCGTTCCTCCTGAACGACCCCGCGCTGTTCAACCCCAACTGGAACCCGCTGAACTTCGGGTTCGCGCTCACGCTCAAGGAGACGACGCTCCTCATCTTCACCGGCCTCTCGGTCGCCGTCTCCTTCCGCGCGGGCCTGTTCAACATCGGGACGCAGGGACAGCTCGTCCTCGGCGGCCTCGCCACGGCGCTGTTTTCGTTCTTCGTCGCGCCGCTGCTCCCGTCCGGGCTCGTCGGCGGCCTCGTCCTGATTCCGCTCGCGGTCATCGTCGGCGCGCTCGTCGGCGGTCTCTACGGGGCGATTCCGGGAGCGCTCAAGGCGTACGCCGACGCCAACGAGGTCATCACGACCATCATGCTGAACTTCATCGCGGCGCAAATCGCGTTCGTCCTCGTCAGCGAGTTCTTCGGCAACCCCGACTCGCAGGTCGTCGAGACGACGCCGCTTCCCGACTGGGCGACGCTCCTCCCGGTGGCGTTCCCGCAGGGCGGCGACTTCTCGCTTCTCGCGCTCGCGTTCGGCCTCGCGCTCGTCGTCGCCGTCTGGTTCCTGCTCGAACAGACCTCGTTCGGGTACGACCTCCGGACGAGCGGCGAACAGCCGGAAGCCGCCGAGTACGGCGGTGTCGACGCCAAGCGCACGACCGTTACGAGCATGTTCCTCTCGGGCGCGCTCGGGGGGATGGGCGGCGCTATCTGGGTGCTCATGGTCATGGGCAAGTGGCAGGCCGGCGTCCCCTCGCTCGGGTTCGACGGCATCACCGTCTCCATCCTCGCGGGGAACAACCCGTTCGGCGTCGTCCCGGCGGCGCTCCTGTTCGGGACGCTCAAGTCCGGCTCCCTCGCGGTCCAGTTCGGGACCGGCGTCCCGAAACAACTCGTCGGCGTCCTCCGCGGCCTCATCATCCTGTTCGTCGCGATGCCGGAGTTCTTCCGTATGCTCGGCTCGGCCATCGACCTCGAACCGGACCGCGAGACCGTGGCCACGGACGGCGGCCGCCTCGGAGGTGACGACGAATGAGCACGACCACCATCGACCGACTCCGCGACGCCGAACTGTCTTACAGAGCGACCCTCGTCGGCGGCGCGGTGAGCGTCTTCCTGCTCATCGCGCTGCTCGGCCTCGCGTTCCCGGGCAGTATCTGGGGCAACTTCCTCGCTATCCTCACGAGTCGGAGCACGCTCTCGTCGGCGCTGCGGCTCTCGGTGCCCATCACGTTCGCCGCGCTCGGCGGTATCTTCTCCGAGAAGGCCGGCGTGGTGAACATCGGACTCGAGGGGCTGCTCATCATCTCGGCGTTCACCGCGGTCATCACGACGGCCATCGTCGGCCCCGAGATGACCGTCCTCGGCCTCCCGGCCATCTGGATCGGCTTCTTCGCCGGCGTCCTCTCGTCGGTGCTGTTCTCGGCGCTGTTCGCCGTGGTCTGCATCCGGTTCAAGGCGGACCAGATTATCGCCGGCCTCGCCGTCTGGCTCATCGCGCTCGGCCTCGCGCCGTTCGCGGCGACCGTCTACTACGGCGGCGTCAACACCGACAACCTCGGGACGACCCTCGGGACGTGGACGATTCCCGTCCTCTCGGACATCCCGTTTTTCGGTGCGTTCTTCGACGCCGACCCCGCGGTGTACATGATGCTCGTCGCGGTCCCGGCGTCGTGGTACGTCCTGAACCGCACGGCGTTCGGCCGCCACGTCCGCGCGTCCGGCGAGAACCCCAAGGCGCTCGACACCGTCGGGGTCGACGTGAGCCGCGTCCGCTACGCGGGCGTACTCCTCTCGGGCTTCCTCGCCGGCATCGGCGGCTCCGCGCTGTCGCTCGGCCTCGGCCAGTTCGTCGGTAACAACCAGACGATGGTCAACGGGAAGGGCTTCATCGCCATCGTGGCGTTCCTCTTCGGGAACTACAACCCCGTCGGCGCGTTCGGCGCGTCGTTCCTCTTCGCGGGGCTGGAGGCCGCCCAGATTCGCCTCCAGCAGGTGCCCGGCTACGGCGTTCCCGACTCGCTCATCCAGACGATTCCGTACGTGACGGTGCTCGTCGTCCTCGCGCTCGTCGGCCGCACCCGCATCCCGGCCGCCTCCGGCGAGCACTACGACACTGGCGACGACAACCGCTGAGCGACCCGACCCCCGGTTTCGCTATTTTTTCACCCGGTAAGCGCCGCGTCTCGCCGCGCCCGACCGCCGTCCGACTCGCTCCGGCGTCGGTGCGGGAGTAAAGAGTTTTCAGCCCGCGATATGGAGGTGATACCATGTCCACAGACGAGAACGACACCGCCGAGGACTCCTCGGCGAGCCCACGGACCCAGTCCGTGGACGTGGTGGTCGTCGGCGCGGGAACCTCCGGCTGTTACGCCGCCGCCACCATCGCAAACGCGGGCTACGACGTGACCATCGTCGAGCGAAAGCCCGAGGAGGAAGCGGGCCACATCGCCTGCGGCGACGCCCTGAAGGGCGCAGACGCCTTCCCCGAGGCGATTCCGAAGTCGAAAATCGAGCCGGCGTTCACCAACACCGAGGTCGACCACGGCCGCTTCGAGATTCCGCAGGAGGACACCGTCCTCGACATCCCGGTCCCCGGCGAACTCGCCGTCATCGACCGCTGGGAGTACGGCCGCCTCATCATCGAGGGCGCGGAGGAAGCCGGTGCCGACCTCCACTACGACACGGTCGTCCAGGACGTGAAACAGGCCGACGACGGCACCGTCACCGGCATCGTCGCCAAGCACGACGGCGAAGTCGTCGAGTACGACGCCGACATCGTCATCGACGGCGCGGGCTCGCTGTCGCTCCTGCAGGACAAGGTGGACTTCTCCGGGGCCACTTTCGACACGAACGTCTCCTACCAGCATTTCTCGTCGGCGTACCGCGAGGTCGTCGAGGTCCCCGAGCCCGTCGAGTGGTCGGACGCGCTCGTGTTCAAACCCGCCGAGGTCGCCGCGGGCTACGTCTGGTACTTCCCGCGGACGGAGACGACCATCAACGCCGGCCTCGGCTTCCAGATGACCGAAGAGCCGATGAAGCTCGTCGACGACCTGAAGCAGGACCTCCGCGAACGCCCCGAGTTCGAGGGCGCGGAGGTCGTCGACAAGCTCGGTGCCGCCCTCCCGACCCGCCGCCCCTACGATTCTGCGACCGCGCCGGGCTACATGGCCGTCGGCGACGCCGCGGCCCACGTCAACCCGACGACCGGCGGCGGCATCGCCGGCGCGGCCTACGCCGGCAAGTACGCCGGCGAGCAGGCCGCTATCGCGCTCGACGCGGGCGACGTGAGCGAGGAGCTGCTGTGGCGGTACAACCAGCGCGTCATGGACCACTTCGGCGGCCGCTACGCCAGCCTCGACGTGTACAACATCCTCTCGACCGCCGTCGACGTGGACGACCTGATGGGTCTCATCGCCTCCATTCCCGGCGAGAAGCTGGCGGAAGCGCTCTACTCCGGGACGACCTCGTTCGGCCCGGTCCTCCTCGCGCAGACCGCGGCGTCGAGCTACGGCCACTGGAGCCAGATTTACGAGTTCTTCAAAATCAAGCGTCTGGCCGACGAGCTGCTGGCCCACTACGGCCGCTATCCGAGTCGGCCGAGCGCCCTCGAAGGGTGGAAAGTCGAGCGGGACCGCATCATGGACGACATCTACGAACTCACGGGCGCGGACCCGAAGTACTGACCTCGGACGCCGCCGCGAACGAGACGCCCCGGAACTCGAACCGCGCGCCCCCGTTTTTGCCGGTCGTCGCCGTCACCTCCCAGCCGTGAGCGTCGGCGACGCCGGCGACGATGGCGAGACCGAGACCGGTCCCCCGCGAGTCGGTGCTGTATCCCGACTCGAAGATGCGGTCTTGTTCTTCCGGCGGGATGCCGGGGCCGTCGTCCTCGACGAAAAAGCCGTCTTCGAGCGGGCCGACGCGGACGTTGACGCCCGGCATCCCCCCGTCGGCGTCGGCTCTTGCCCGGCGGCCGCTCGCGTCGGCTGCGCTCTTGTCGGCGGCGGGAGACGGGGTCTCGGTCGGAACGTCGCGGCTCGCGGTCTCGTCTGGGGACTCCCGGCGGCTCGTCGAGCCGTGTTCGACGGCGTTCCGAAACAGGTTCTCGAAGACGGCGGTGAGCCGGCCCCGGTCGGCGAGCAGCCTCGCGTCGGCCTCGACGGTGAGTCCGGACGCCCCGAGACTGGTGTTCGTCACCGCGTCGGCGGCCACGGTGGCGAGGCTGACGGGTTCGACCTCACCGACCTCCTCACCGACGCGGGCGAGTTGGAGCACGTCCTGAATGAGCGCCTCCATCCGGTCGTGGGCGTCAGCGACCGTCGAGAGGTGTTCGGTTCCGTGCCCCTCGCGGGCGAGTTCGAGTCGCATCTGGGCGACGTTCAGCGGGTTCCTGAGGTCGTGGGTGACGACCGACGCGAACTGGTCGAGCCGGTCGTTGCGGCGGCGCAGTTCCGTCTCGCGGGCGTCGCGGTGGATGGACCACCGGACCGCGCCGACCGCGAGTGCGACCGACCCGACGAGGAGCGCCCCGTCCTCGAAGACGAGCGTGACCGCCTCGGGCTGGGCGACGACCTCGTCGACCGCGTCGGTGACGGCGTAGACGGCGAACAGCGCGGTCCCGGCGTACAGCGGCCGCCAAACCGCCGGCACGTGGCGGACGCCGCCGACGACGAACGCGCCGGCGACGGGAATCGGAATCAAGAGGAGTTCGACGGCGAACCGGAGCCAGTGGACCTCGGAGCTGTGGGGAAAGACGGCGACCTGGACGACCGCGACGCCGACGGCGATGCCGACGACTGCGAGGCCCGGACGCAGGTCTGTGTCTTCGGTCGATTCACCGCCGAGGAACCCCATCGCTGCCGGCTATGCACGGAGGGGACAAATAACCGCTGGCGGTTCGTCGCGGGCGGTTCGGTCGGTCGTGCGCCGTTCCCGCCGCGGTGACGCGGTCTGAGACGCCCCGAACGACGCGCTCGGTGCGTCTCAGGGACGCTCGGTCGCGATTCGGTCGACGCTTTCGGCGAGCACGTCGACGGCGATGCGGATGGTCTCCTCGTCAACGTCGAACGTCCGGGTGTGGTGACCGCCGGGGTGGTCCGTGCCGACGCCGACGTAGGCTGCCAGCCCGCCGCGGTCCTGGACGTGCTGCATGAGGTAGGTCGCGTCCTCGCTGCCGCCGAGGTCGTCGCGGTCGAGAATCGAGGTGACGCCCTCGACCCCCTCGCTGACGCCGCCGACGATGGCCGCGAGCGCGTCGTCGCTGCGGGCGCTCGGGGCCTTGCCCTCGACGTTGATTTCGACCTCGCAGTCGTGCATCGCGGCGGCCGACTCGATGACCGTGTGGGCGCGGTCTTCCATGTACTCCATGAGCTCCGTCGTCGCGCCGCGCACCTCGCCTTCGACGAACGCCTCCTCGGCGACGATGTTCGTGGCGGTCCCGCCGCCCATCAGGCCGACGTTGACGCGGGTCGCGCCGTCCGAGTGCCGGGAGATACCGTAGAGGTTCTGGGTGGCCGCCGCGGCCGCGAGGTTCGCGTTCTTCCCCTCCTCGGGCTTCGCGCCCGCGTGGGCCGGCGCGCCGGTGAACTCGGCGCGGAAGTGCGAGACCGCGAGGAAGCCGTCGATGCCGCAGACGACCTCGCCGGTCGGGTGGTCGAGCCCGACGTGGAGCGCGAGCAGGTAGTCCACGTCGTCGAGGTGGCCGCCCTCGGCGACGGCCTTGCCGCCGGCGACCTGTTCCTCGCTCGGCTGGAAGAACAGCTTGAACGTCCCCTCGAAGTCGGAGTCGATGACGGCGTCGAGGACGCCGAGGCCGATCGTCGCGTGGGCGTCGTGGCCGCAGGCGTGCATGAACCCCTCGTTCTCGGAGCGGAACCCCTCGGCGGCCGGGCGGTGGTCGTCGGCCTCGGACTCGGGGATGGGGAGCGCGTCGATGTCGACGCGGAGGCCGACGGTCGGCCCCTCGCCGCGCTCGACGACCGCGACCGCGCCGGTGTGGCCGCCGGCGAGGCGGTCGAGTACGTCCTCGCGCGCGCCGGCCTCGCGGGCCCGATCGACCCACGCGTCGAGTTCGGCGTCGTCGGGGACGGCCATGCGCTCGTCGGCGTCGAGCGTCTCGGGGCCGACGTAGAGCGCGTCGAGGTCGCGCGTCTCCAGTTCGTCGACGAGGCGGGCGGTGGTGTAGAACTCGCACCACGCGGGTTCGGGGTGGCGGTGCAGGTCGCGGCGAAGCGAGACGAGGTCGTCCATCGTCGCTCGGTGGCTCATGTCTGGACTCTTTTCCCCCGGCGATGATAAACGCTCCCGACGTTTCGTGGGCAAGAAACGCAAGTTTGGAAGAAATAGTTGGAGGAAATTCGTGCCTATTATATATCCCAGTCAATCTCTGACAAACGATGCCAGAAGAACCGGACATCGAGCTCAGTTTCCGTGGCGGGCGCCTCGTGAGCGCCCTGCCCATCGCCCTGTTCATCGCGTGGGCGATTTTCCAGAGCGGTATCCTCGGTATCGGCGATACGACCGGCCTCGTCGCGGGGATGCTGACAGGACTCATCGCGGGACTGCTGTTCGTCCGGGGAGACTGGAAGGACTACGCGGACGTCATCTTCGCCGGCATGACCCGCCGGGTCGCCGCGACGGCGGTCGTCGCGTGGCTCTGGGCGGGCATGTTCGCAGAGACCATCCAGGTCGGCGGCTTCGTCGACGGCCTCGTCTGGGCGGCCACGGTCCTGAACGTCGGTCCGGGGCTGTTCCCGGCGGTGACGTTCCTGCTCGCGGCGCTCCTGGCGACCGGTATCGGCACCGGCTACGGCACCGCAATCGCCTTCACGAGCCTCGTCTTCCCGGCGGGGCTCCTCCTCGGCGCGAACCCCGTGTTGCTGTTCGGCGCGATTCTCTCCGGCGCGGTGTTCGGGGACAACCTCGCGCCCGTCAGCGACACCACCATCGTCTCCGCGGTCACGCAGGACGCCGACATCGGCGGCGTCGTCGCCTCCCGCGTGAAGTACGCCGTCGTCGCGGCGGCGCTCGCAATCGCGGCGTACCTCGTCGCCGGCTTCGGTATCCCCGGCGTCTGGGGCGGCATGCCGCACGTCGACGTGGCCGGCGAGGTCTCGGCGTCGGTGTCGCCGTGGGGGCTCGTCCACCTGCTCGACATCGCCGTGGTCATCGTCCTCGCCGTCCGCGGCCGACACATCATCGAGGCCGTCTCGTGGGGGCTGCTCCTCGCGGCGGCGTTCAACGTCGCGCTCGGCGCGGCGAACCTCGTGGACGTGTCGGCCGGGAGCATGCTCCTGTTCAGCGCGCCGCAGAACGGCCTGACGCAGGCTGTCGAGGCGCTGCCGCTCCTCGGTGCCGTCGTCGAGACCGTCCCCGCGGGACAGGTCGGCGTCGGCGGCAGCGTCTACTCCGGCGCGGCCGGCTTCTTCCCGCTTATCGTCCTGACGCTGTTGCTCGTCGCGGGCGCGGAAATCATGCGCGCCGGCGGCGGCTTCGACGCGATTCAGGAACTCGTCATCGACCGCGTCGCCACGACGGTCCGCCGCGCGGAGACCACGATGGTCGTCGGGACGGCGCTCGTCAACGCGACGGTCACCATCAACACGGCGGCCGAAATCGCCATCGCGCCGTACATCGCCACGCTCGGCAAGCGCTTCAACATCAACGGCTACCGCCGCGCCAACATCCTCGACGCCAACACCTCGGCGCTCGGCTACATCTTCCCGTGGGGCGGCGGCCTCCTCGCCGGCTACGGGGCCATGCAGGGTCTCGTCGGCGGCGAGGCGACGCCGTGGTTCACGGCCGAGATGCTCGTGAACCCCGCGTCGGTCTTCCCCTACGTGTTCCACGGCTGGTTCCTCGTGGCGGTGTTCCTGCTCGCCGCGTGGACCGGCTACGGCCGCGAGTACGTCTCCGACCGCACGAGCGAGGAGGTGAGCCGCGTATGAGCCGCCTCGACAAGCTCTTGGCCGGCTGGACGTTCCGCACCGCGACGCCGACGTTCGAACCCGGCGAGGTCATCACGGCCTACATCAGCGAGCGCAACGGCGACGGCCTCACCGTCCGCATCGGTGACTCGGTTATCCGGGTCGAAGACGGCGAAGGGGCGGCCGTCGAGGACAAGGTTCGGCTGAAGGTCACGTCGTTCGACGCGACCAACCACGTCGGCACCGGCGACGTGGTCGAACTGCTCGGGCCGGACGCCTGAGCGACGAAAAACGGAGGAAAAGCGCGGACCCGCGTCTTCGTTCGCGTTCCGCGGCCGCCGTCAGCGACGGTGGCCCAGCGGCTTTTTCTGTTCGACTTCGATTTCGACGTGGACGCTGTCGGGGAACTCCCTGAGGCCGACTTCGCGGGCAATCTGGTCCGCGCCGTGGATTTCGAGCCGGCGGGTGTAGACGGGGTAGGACCACGACGAGAACTGGTCGCCGGGCTGGAGCGTTCGGTACTGCGGGACGCTCACCTGTTTCGGCTGGTCGGAGTGGGGGCCGCGGCACTCCGCGCCCTTCCGCTCGATGAACTGCTTGAGGTCGTCGACCACTCGGTCGAGGACCGCCTTATCACCGCTTTGAAAGGTGAGTTTCGTGACGAAGGCCATAGCTGGGTACTACTCCTTGTTGCACGCTCCGACGGTAAAAGCGCATCTACACGAACCGGGGACTCGGGGTCCCACGCCCCGAATCCCGAGTGAAAAACCGTGCGAACGCGCTACATCCTCCGATACCCTCTTAAAGGGTGGCACGTTTATTTCGGGTAATGGCAGTCGAAGCGGTCAGCGCTGGAGCCATTCTCTTCCGCGACACCCGCGGCCGGAGGGAGTACTTACTCCTGAAGAGCCGTCCCGGGGACTGGGAGTTCCCGAAGGGCGGGGTCGAAGGGGACGAGGAGCTTCAGCAAACGGCAATCAGGGAGGTCAAAGAGGAGGCGGGAATCCAGGATTTCCGCCTCATCGACGGCTTCCGCGAGGACTACAGCTACGTCTTCGAGGCGAACGGGACGACGATTCACAAGACGGTCCACCTCTTTATCGCGCGGTCGTTCGAGGCGTCCGCGGAGCTCTCGACGGAGCACCGCGACCTCCAGTGGCGCGACTACGAGCAGGCCATCAACACCATCACGCAGGACGGCCCCCGCGAGATATTCGAGCGCGCCCACGAGTTCCTCGACGAGCTCGCCGCGAAAAACGAGGGCGAACACAAGTACCTGAAGTAGCGTCGGTCGGGCCGACCGACGCCCGAGACGCGACGAGAGCGAGCGACAGCGCCGCGCGTCGGCGCGGGGGCAACACCCGCGGCGTCGTCTGCGTCGTCGTCGGGCCGCACCCCGAAGCCGCCCGACCGAAACGCCTTCGGCTTCCCGCCGCAACTCCCGGTCGTGAGCGACGCCGCCGACAGCGACCGCGACCCCGAGTTCGCCTTCGAGCTACGGGTCTGCCGCTGGGCCGAGCGCGCGTGGCATCCCGACGGCCCGCGCCCCGCGTTCGTCGCCCGACAGCTCGGCACCCGACAGCGCCGCTGGGACACCGTCGTCGTCGAGGTCGACCCCGAGGCGTTCGCCGCCCGGCGCGCCCTCTCGACCGACGGCTTCGACTCGGACCTGTTGCGCGTCGTCCGTCACGCGCCCGCCGAGTGGGCGTGGTACAGAGACGCCATCCCCGAACCCGACTTCCCGTGGCGACACGTCGTGCCCGCGGTCCACCGCGCCGCGGGGCTCGGCCTCGTCGAGAAACGCCGCGGCTCGCGGAACCGCGTCGAGTACCGGCGGACCGCGCCGTACCCCGACTGGGTCGAGCGCGTCGTCGCCATCGAGAACAAGCCGAACCTCGACGCCAGCGCCGCCCGCGCGCTCGCTGACCAACTCGATCACGACGTGTCGCGGGCGCTCGCCGACGAGGTCTGGGTCGCCACCGAGGTGACGGGGCGACGAGTCGAACCGGCTCTGCTGGAAGACCTCCCGGTCGAGGTCGGCATCCTCGGCGTCGACGGCGACTCGGCGGAGGTGCTGTGGCACCCGAGTTCGCTGTCGCCCGACCCGGCGGACGCCCGGCGGCGACTCGTCCTCGCCGAGCGCGCCTACGACCGCGGCTGGCGCAACTACGTGGACACGATGCGACCCGACTGCCGACAGTTCGAACTCGCCCGGCGCGGCCGGGCGCTCGTCCCGCGGTGCGCCGCGAAAGACTGCCATCAGAGCCAGCGCGAGTGCGCCCACTCGTGTCCGTCGTTCGAGCCGGAGCCGCCGGCGTGGCGGATGAACGGCTGGCCCATCGAGGGCGGCCCCGGTAAAGGCGTCCGCCGGATTCTGGAGGCGCGGCGCGAGCGCGAACGAGACCGCGCCGAGCGCGGCAGTGAGAACGCCTAAATCCGAGCCTCTCTGACCGAGCGATATGGAACGATTCCAGAACACGAGCCTGCCGGACTGGGACTGGTGGGGGAAGCTCTGGCCGACGCCGGGCGAGACGCTTCGGGACCTCGGGCTGTCGGCGGGCGACACCGTCGTGGAAATCGGTTGCGGAAACGGCTACTTCGCGCTCCCCGCGGCGCGAATCGTCGCGCCGGCCACGGTGTACGCGGTCGACCTCGACGACGACCTCCTCGCGGAACTCGGCCATCTCGCCGCCCAGCAACGCATCGACAACGTGGTGTCGGTCCGCGGCGACGCCCGCGAGCTTTCGGCGCACGTCTCCGAGCCAGTCGACGTGGCGCTCTTCGCGAACGCGTTCCACGGGGTCGACGACCGCGACGAGTTCCTGACGGAAGTCGAGTCGGTCCTCGACGACGACGGCCGGTTCGTCGTCGTCAACTGGCGGCCGCTCCCCCGAGCGGAGACGACCGTCGCGGGCGAACCGCGCGGCCCGCCGACCGACCTGCGGCTCGGGCCGGAGGAGACCGCGGCGATGGTCGAAGATGCGACCGACCTCGCGGTGACTGGGGAAATCGAAATCCCGCCGTACCACTACGCGCTGGTGTTCGAGCGCGGACCGTAGCGGCCGCGGAGGCGGGCGGTTAGACGACTTCCACGTCGACCTCGTCGCGCTCGACGGCGAGGCGGAACGTGGGGACGGTCCGGTAGACGACTTCGATGACGCCCTTGCGGCGGAGGCTCTGGAGCGCGCGGCGCACGTCGTCCACGTCGGGGTCGATGTCGAACTCGTCGCGGAGCTTGTTGAGGACGCTGACGACGCTCTCGGAGCGCTCGTCGGGGCCGGCGACGACCTCGAAGACGCGGGCTTCGAGCGAGGGGACGCGGATGACGCTCGGCACGGACTCCGCCTCGTCGTCGCCCTCGACGCCGGGTTCGACGCCGACGAGTTCGGCCGCCTCGGCCGTCGCGCGGATGAGGCTGTTATCGTCGCGGTAGTAGTAGTCTTTCAGCTCGGATTCGAGGTAGCGGTGGACCTCGCTCCCGCTTTCGAGGTCCCAGCGGTTCTGTAACTCCTTGTTCTTCGTCGGCTGGAGCCGGACGATGTCGGCGAGGCGTTCTTCCGCCTCGTCGGAGAGCGTCATATCGGTGGATTCGACGGAGGGGCTATAACGTTGTTCTGGATTCTTCGGCGCGACCGGCGAACGTTAATTATTATCCCTGTGCCTCGCGTCGCCCCGAGTATGAGCTGGGACACCCTCCGACTCGACTGGGACGGCGACGTGGCGACCATCACCATCGACCGCCCCGAGCAGATGAACTCGCTCAACGCGGATACGCTCGACGCGCTCGAAGACGCCCTCGACGAGGCCGAAGACGGCGGCGCGCGGGTGGTCGTCCTCACCGGCGCGGGCGACAAGGCGTTCATCGCGGGCGCGGACATCAGCTACATGAAGGACATCGGGACGCCCGCCGCGCAGAACTACGCCGAGCAGGGCCACCGCATCGCGACGCGCTTGGAGGAGTTCCCCGCGCCGACCGTCGCGGCCATCAACGGCTACGCCTTCGGCGGCGGCATGGAACTCGCGCTGGCGTGCGACCTCCGGGTCGCCTCCGAGCGCGCGCTGCTCGGCCAGACCGAAATCGACCTCGGCATCACGCCCGGGTGGGGTGGGAGCGTCCGCCTGCCGGCGCTCGTCGGCGACGAAGTCGCGCGGCGGCTCATCTTCTTCGGCGAGCGCATCGACGCCAGCGACGCCCACGAGTACGGTATCGTCGGCGAGGTCGTCGCCCACGACCAGCTCGACTCGCACGTCGAAGACCTCGCCGCCGACCTCGCGTCGAAGCCGCGGCACGCCCTCGCGGGCGCGAAAGCCGCCATCAACATGTCCCACGACGCGCCGCGGGACGCCGCGCTCGACTTCGAAGCCCGCGTCTGGAGCGGCCTGTTCGGCACCCACGACCAGCGCGAGGGGATGGAGGCGTTCCTCGACAAGCGCGACCCCGACTTCGAATAGAACCGATAGAGAACTCTTGCCCGGTCAATTCGGTCGATTCGAGTCACCGATTCTCCCGCATAGCCGTGCTAGCACGGCTCCTACAACTGCTAATACGCCCTATGTATAATGAATAATCGTGCAAGAATCAATCACGCTCGCCCGCGTCGAATCCCTCCTCGAAGACCTGTCGTACCCGGTCTCGCGCCGGGACGCCGCGACTTCTCTCGACGGTGTGACGGTGCTCATGGCCGACGGGAACGCCGACCTCGGTGAGTTAGTGCGGAACTGCCTCACGAGCGAGTTCTCCGACGCGAAGGACCTGTACTACGAACTGAACAACGCGATGCCCATCGAGGCGCTCGGCGAGCCGGGGCAGTCCGACGGCGACGCCTGAACCGCCGTTTCGCGCCGACTTTTTTCAGCGCTCACCCCGCGAGCGCGGCGCAATCCTGACGCTTAAGTCCCTCAAGCGGTAGGACGTACTATCATGGAGTTTTGCGACGACTGCGGGTCCCTGATGACGCCGCAAGACGGCGTCTGGGTCTGTCCGAACGGCCACGAGAAAGCCCGCGACAGCGAAAAGGAGAAGTCGATGGTCACGACCGAGGGCCAAGAGTCCAGCGAGGTCGTCGACATGTCCGACGTGGACAACGCCGACATCGGCCCGACGACGAAGGCCATCTGCCCGAAGTGCGGCCACGACGTGGCGCGCTACGAGATGAAGCAGATTCGCTCGGCCGACGAGTCCGAGACGCGCTTTTTCACCTGCGTCGAGTGCGACCACAAGTGGCGCGAAGACGACCACTGAGCGACTCGCCTTTTTCAGCCCTCCGTCCGTAACGCGGGGTATGCCCGACGCGCTCGCCCCGCCGACGCTCCCGCCGCTCGAGGGCTGGGTCCGCGTCGACGACGCGACCGACCGCCCGTTCGAACTCGGTCCCGTCAGCGTCGTCGCCCGGACGGTCGTCTACGAGGACGCCGCCATCCGCGAGCGCGTGCCGGCGACCGCCGACGGCCCGTGGCGCTTTCTGTTCGCCAGCCGTCTCGAAATCCGCCCGCGGGCGCCGCCGTCGAAGTCGCTGACGAAACTCGTCGGCAAGCGCGCGAGCGCCGGATTCCGGTCGCGCCTCGAAGCCCGCGGCTTTTCCGACGTTCGGCGCGTCGAGTCGCGGACGCTCCGGGTGCGAGTCGGCGGCGGCCAGCGCGATGACGCCCGGGACGATGACGACCGAAGCAACGACGCGGAGACCGAAGCCGAGGCCGACGTGATTCGCTACGCCGCGACCGTCGAACTCGCCGGGGTCGAACTCGCGGCCGACGCCTACCTCGCGGTAACGCCGGTCGACGGCGAGTTCCTCCTGACCGGCGGGGCGTACCCCCGCGAGGTCCGCGGCGGCGATGCGGAGACGGCGGCGGCGCTCCGCGAGGCAATCGACCCGGAGCGGTTCAGAGAAGAGCTGTTTCGCGTGATTCGCCGCGTCGGGTGAGGGGACGCGAACGGGCCAAAAAGCGTGGCCCGACTGCGTCGGACTCGCTCACTCGTTGCGGGCGAAGACGAGGTAGCCGGTGTGGCCGACGCCGGCGGTCGAGGGGCGCGACCCGCGGTCGTTGAAGTCCATCTGTCGCTGAATCGTCTCGAACGTCTCCACGTCCGAGAGGCCCGCCTCTCTGGCGGCTTCGACGGCCGCGCGCGTGCCCTCCACGAACGGGGAGTAGACGGCGACGTAGCCGCCGGTCACGAGCAGGTCGGGCGCGTGGCGGACGACCTCGGGCGCGTTCTCGGTGTCGAGCGTGAGCGCGTCGAACCCCGAGTCCGCGAGGTCGTCGAGTTCGTCGGTGATGTCGCCGGTTCGAACGTCGACGCGCTGTTCGACGCCCGCGAGACGCATGTTCTCGCGAGCCACGTCCGCGAACTCGGCGTCGCGTTCGAACGTCGTCACGTCGACGCCGAGGCGGCCGAGGTACGCCGAGAGGACGCCCGTGCCGGTGCCCGCGTCGAGGACCCGCTCGCCGGCCGCGATACCCGTGTGGCCGACGATGAGGCCGATGTCGCGCGGCATCATCGGCGCGCCGGTGCGCTCGAAGTGGTTGAAGAGGTCCGGGCCGCGCGGCTCGCGGACGAGGAACTCCTCGCCGATGTGGGTTTCGAGCGTCTGGCCGGCTTCCACGTCCTCGGGGACGGTGAGCATCCCGAGGTCGGTGTGCAGCTCGTCGCCGGGCGCCCGGAGGTACTCCCGGTCGCCGTGGACGAGGAGTATCACTCCAGTCGCGAGATGGCCGCGGCGAGGTCGCCGTCTTCGGCCTCCAGCGCTTCGCGGGCCTCGTCCTCGGGGACGCCGGCGCGCTGGGCCACGATAGCCACGTCGTCGGCCGGGATGGCGTCGGCTGCCTCGGCGGACTCAACGGACTCAACGGACTCGTCGCCGCCGTCGTCGCCGGCACCGAGTTCGCGCGTCTCGGGCTCGCCGACGATTTGATAGGTCTCCTGGCCCTGCGCGTCCATGCGCGTGACCTGCGCGTCGCTGAAGACGAGCTCCTCGTCGCCCGTCTTGATGACGACTTCCTCGGCATCGAGCTCCGTCACGTCGATGCCCATCTGCTTCATCATCTGCTTCATCTTTCGCGGGTTCATCCCGCCGCCTCCAAACATACCCGAACGGTCGGGGTGGGCGCTCAAAAGCGTGGCGAACGTCGGTGCGCGGCGGTCGGCGCGCGTCCCGGCGGTCGCGGGCTCACTCGACCCGCGTGCTGACCGCGAGGCCGCTGCCGACCGGGAGGACGATGGTCTCGTATCGCGGGTCGGCCCGCACCGCGTCGAGGAACGCCGCGATGCCGCGGGTGTCGGCGTCGGCTCCGTCGAGGGCCTCGGCCCGGCCTTCGCTCCAGTCGGTGAGCGCGCCGAAATCGACCGGGCCGCGCATCACGTTGTCAGCGACGACGACTCCGCCGACCGCGACGCGGTCGGAGGCGAGGTCGAACGCCTCGGCGTAGCGGTGTTTCTGGTGGTCCAACAACACGAGGTCGAACTCGCCGTCGACGCCCTCGAACAGGTCGAGCGCGTCGCCTTCGAGGAACGTCGTCCGGCCGGCGAGGCCGGCCCGGTCGAGAAAGTCCCGCGCCATGTCGAGTTCGTGGGCGTCGTGTTCGGTCAGGTAGAGCTCGGCGTCGTCGGCCATCCCCTCCGCGAACCACGTCGCGGAGTAGCCGAAGCCGGAGCCGAACTCGAACAGCCGCGTCGCGTCCGCGAGGTGCGCGAGGACGCGGAGGACGCCGCCCGCCTCGGGGCCGATGATGGGAAAGCCGTGCTCGTCGGCGTAGGCGGCCATCTCGGCCTGCACCGCGTCGTGTTCGGGCGCGGTCGCCGCGAGGAACCGCCGCGTCTCGTCGGTCAGGATGTCCATGGCGAAGCAGGGCGCGCGAGCGACATAAAATCGGTCGCCGCGGCCGCGTTCGCGGGGACGCCGTCACGCTCTCGGTCGCGCGCTCACGGCCGGAGACAGCGACCGATATCCGCCGACCCGCGTACGCTTAAGTAGGGACAAACCGCATCTTCGACCATGTTTGATCCCGACGAGCTCGAAGAGATTCGGGAGGCGAAAGCCGAGTGGGAAGACGAGACGCTGGGGCCGACGCTCGACCGCTTCGGGGAGCGGAAAGAGGAGTTCACGACCGACACGGGCGGCAACGTCGTCAAGCGGCTCTACACCCCGGACGACGCCGACGTGGACTACGACGAGGACGTTGGCTTCCCGGGCGAAAAGCCCTACACGCGCGGGGTGTATCCGACGATGCACCGCGGGCGGCTCTGGACGATGCGGCAGTACGCGGGCTTCGGGACGGCCGCCGAGACCAACGAGCGGTTTCGCTACCTCATCGACAACGGCTCGTCGGGGCTGTCGCTCGCGTTCGACCTGCCGACGCAGATGGGCTACGACTCCGACGCGACGATGGCCGCCGGCGAGGTCGGGAAGTCGGGCGTCGCCATCGACAGCCTCCACGACATGGAGACGGTGTTCGACGGCATCGACCTCGGCGAGGTCTCCACGTCGATGACCATCAACGCCCCGGCGGCCGTGTTGCTGGCGATGTACGTCGCCCTCGGCGATAAGCAGGGCGTCCCCCGCGAGGAGCTTCGCGGAACCATCCAGAACGACATCATGAAGGAGTACATCGCGCGGAACCTCTACATCTTCCCGCCGGAGCCGTCGATGCGGCTCATCACGGACATCTTCGAGTTCTGCGCGGCGGAGACGCCGAAGTTCAACACCATCTCCATCTCGGGCTACCACATCCGCGAGGCCGGGTCGACCGCCGCCCAAGAGGTCGCGTTCACTCTCGGCAACGGCATCCAGTACGTGCAGGCCGCGGTTGACGCCGGCCTCGACGTGGACGAGTTCGCCCCGCAGCTGTCCTTCTTCTTCAACGCCCACAACAACATCCTCGAAGAGGTGGCGAAGTTCCGCGCCGCCCGGCGGATGTGGGCGAAAATCATGGAAGAGCGCTTCGGCGCGGAGAACCCGAAGTCGATGCAGTTGAAGTTCCACACCCAGACCGGCGGGTCGACGCTCACCGCCCAGCAGGTCGAGAACAACGTCGTCCGGGTCGCCTATCAGGCGCTTGCGGCCGTCCTCGGCGGCACGCAGTCGCTGCACACCAACGGGAAAGACGAGGCGCTGTCGCTGCCGACCGAGAAGTCGGTGCGGACGGCGCTCCGCACCCAGCAGATTCTCGCCCACGAGTCGGGCGCGGCCGACACCATCGACCCGCTGGCTGGCAGCTACTACGTCGAGGCGCTGACCGACGACATCGAAGACGAGGCGTTCGACCTGCTCGACGAGGTGGACGACCGCGGCGGGATGCTCGACGCCGTCAAGAACCAGTGGGTCCAGCGGGAGATTCAGGACGTGGCCTACGAGCGCCAACGCGAGATAGAGGAGGGTGAGCGCGTCATCGTCGGCGTCAACGAGTACCAAGTGGACGAGGAGCCGACCGTCGAGGTCCAAGAGGTCTCCGAGGAAGAAGAGCAAAAGCAGGTCGAGTCGCTCGACGCCCGGAAGGACGACCGCGACGAGGCGGCCGTCGAGGCCGCCTTGGAAGACATCCGCGCCGCCGCGAACGGCGACGAGAACCTCCTCCCGCTCATCGTCACGGCGGTCAAGGCCTACGCGACGGTGGGCGAGATATGCGGCGTCCTCCGCGAGGAGTTCGGCGAGTACGAACCCGGCATGGCCTGAGCCGCCCCCGCGACGCCCGAACGACCAGCGCCGGCGACCTCCCCGGCCCGTGTCAAAGAGACACATAAATTATACTTTCGCCCGGATGACCAGTTTTATTGTCACCCCCCGAGTGGCCACAATCGAGGCTTATGATGCCGCTTATCGCATTCTAAACCCGTCACACGCCCGGTCGCCGTCAGTCGGCGCGAGGTTCGCGCCACCAGTCGCTCGACGTTCGAGCGGCGGCCGTCGCGTTGCGGGGCTCTTCGACCGGAGAGCCCCCGGTATCGCATCCGATTGTCCCCCTCACCAGACGAATGTCACGACAACGCTCCAGAGACAGTCGTACCGGCTCCGACTACCACCCCTCGCATCACCGGCCCGCGCCCTCGCTGGCGACGCAGGCCGTCCTGCTCACCTCGATGGCCGCGGTCGTCGCGGTCGTCACCTACCCCGTGGCGTCGCTCGCGGTCGCCGTCACCGTCGTCGCCATCGTCGCCGTCGCCCGCGTCGTCGTCACCCGGGCCGACCGCTCGATGCTGACGGTCGACGTGCCCGGCGTCCCCGTCGAGGTCACGGTCGCCCGGACCGCCCGCGACTGAGGCCCGACCTGACGACGTGAACTCCACGCCGACCCCGCCTGCACGATTTCGCGCCCTCGCATCCCCACGCCCGCTCGCCCCGCGCGTCCCGCTCTTGACGCGCCCCTCCGCGCTCGCGCTCTTCTCGTCCCCGACTCGTTTCGCTCCGCTCCCGTCACTCCCCGGATTCGACGAATCGACGCCGAAGCGCCCGAGCGACCGTCACGACGAGCATCGCTTGGAGGTAGCCGAAGACGGCGAGCGCCGGGTAGAACACCGCCGTCTCGCGGACGCCGAACTCGTTGGCCGCGAGCGTGTCGAAGAAGAAGGCGGCCACCAACGCGGGATAATCGACGACCCAGATTTCTATCGGCACCACGCCGAAGAAGCCGACCGCCCACACGGCCGCGAGCGCGGCGAAGGCGGCGAGCGTGGTCCGGTCGGTGGCGAGCCGGACGACCCCGCGTGCGAGCCGCCGCGGGTCGCGGTCGGCGCGTCGGGTCGGCGTCATCGTCGACTCACGCCACGTCGGCGTTCGATTCGGACGCCGATTCCGCGTCGGCGTCGGGGGCGGTGCCGCCGCCGAGTGTGACGGCGGTCCCGTAGGCCAGAATCTCGGCCGCTCCTTGGGCCACTTCGGCGGTCACGTACCGGACGCCGACGACGGCGTCGGCACCCATCGCCTCCGCCTCCGCCACCATCCGGTCTGTCGCCTCGTCGCGCGCCTCGGCCATCAGCCCGGTGTAGGACTTGAGTTCGCCGCCGACGATGTTGCGGAGCCCCTGCGTGATGTCGCGGCCGACGTTGCGGGCGCGAATCGTGTTCCCGCGGACTGCTCCCAGCGTCTCCTCGATGTCGCGGCCGACGACCGACTCCGTTGTAGTTACTATCATGACAGGAGTATCGAACCGTCTGGGTTTATCCGTTGCGCCCGACGAACTGGAGGCATGCATTTCGACCACGTCGGAATCGCCACCCCCGACGCCGCCGGGCTGGCCGCGCTGTTCGCGGAGCTGTTCGACGCGCCCGTGGCCCACGAGGAGACGTTCGACGGCATGTCGGTCGTCTTTCTCGAACTCGAAAACGGCTACTTCGAACTGCTCGAACCCCACGAGGAGGGTGCTATCTCGAAGTTCCTCGACAAGCGCGGCGGCGGCATCCACCACGTCGCCGTCGAAACCGACGACATCGAGGGCGCGCTCCGGACCGCCGAGGCCGCCGGTATCGACCGCATCGACGAGGAACCGCGCCCCGGCGCGTGGGGCCACGAGGTCGCCTTCCTGCACCCCAAGTCCACTGGCGGCGTCCTCGTGGAGTTCGTCTCGCACTGAGCGATGACGGGCGCTCCCGACGACGCGGCCGGTGGCGACGACTCCGAGTCGACCGAGGACGACGCAACCGCCGCCGACGCCCGCGGGTTCGCCGGGCCGATGCGCGACTGGCTCTCCCATCGGGTCGCCGCGACACCCGACCGACAGGCGCTCATCCACGCTGCGACCGGCGACTCGTGGACCTTCCGCGAACTCGACGCGCTCGTGGACGAGACCGCCGGCCAGCTCGCCGCCCTCGGCGTCGAGGCCGGCGACCACCTCGGCGTCGTCTTGACCCCCGGCATCGACTACGTCCGACTCATCCACGCCGCGACGCGGCTCGGGGCGGTGCTCGTGCCCCTCGGCGACCGACTCACCGCCGACGAAATCGGTCGCAACGTCGAACTCGCGGACGTGACGACGCTCGTCTGCGGCGAGTCCACCGAGTCGACGGCGGTCGAGGCGACGACCGACGTGCCCGTCGTCTCCGTGGACGACCCGCGCTGGGAGGGCGTCATCAACCTCTCGTCTATCGCGCCCAAGCGGGTCGAGCCCGCGGGCTGGTCGCTCTCGGAGACGATGCTCCTGCTTTTCACCTCGGGGACGACCGGGACCCCGAAGGCCGTGCGGCTCACCATGGGCAACCTGCTCGCCAACGCCGTCGCCGGGGCGTTCCGACTCGGCGTCTCGCGCGACGACCGCTGGCTCGTCACGCTCTCGTTGCACCACATGGGCGGCATCGGCCCGATTCTCCGCGGCCCGCTGTACGGGACGACCGTCGTCCTCCGCGAGGGGTTCGACGCCGGCGGCGCGGCCGACGACATCGGCAAGTACGACGTGACGGGCGTCTCGCTCGTGCCGACGATGCTCACGCGGATGCTCGACAGCAGGGGGACGCTCTCGGACTCGCTTCGCGTGGTGCTCCTCGGCGGCGCGCCCGCTCCCGACGAACTCATCGAGCGCTGTCGAAACTACTCGGTGCCGGTCCACCCGACCTACGGCATGACCGAGACCGCCTCGCAGGTCGCCACGGCGACCCCGCGGGAGGCGTTCGACGACGTGGGGACCGTCGGGCGGCCGCTCTACTTCACCGACCTCCGGGTCGTCGACGAGGACGGAACCCCCGTCGAACCCGGCACGCCGGGCGAACTCGTCGTGTCGGGGCCGACCGTCTCGCCCGGCTACTACCGGAACCCCGAGGCGACCGCCGAGGCGTTCACCGACGCCGGCCTCCGAACCGGCGACATCGGCTCCCGCGACGACGACGGTCTCCTGTACGTCCTGAACCGGAAGGACGACCGAATCATCACCGGCGGCGAGAACGTCGACCCCGGCGAGGTCGCGGCGGTCCTGCGGGACCACCCCGACGTGGACGACGCCACCGTGCTCGGCGTCCCCGACGCCGAGTGGGGCGAGCGCGTCGCCGCCCTCGTCGTTCCCGCGGACCCGGAGAACCCACCGGACGACGACGACCTCGACGACTTCTGCCGCGAGCGACTCGCCGGGTTCAAATGCCCGCGACTGGTCGCGACCGCGGACGAACTCCCGCGGACCGTCTCGGGGACCGTCGACCGCGAGGCGGTCCGCGAGCGACTGGCCGCGGCCGAGCCCGTCGCGGAGGCCGAACCGGGGCGCGCGACCGATTACGACGACACCGACGACGATGCCGGTGACGACGACACATCCGTCGAAGCCGAGACCGACTCCGGCGAGGCGACGCCCGCGAACGACACCGACGGGGACGTCATCGACGAGGCCGAGGACGACGCCGGAGACGACGCGGCCGTCGGAGACGCCGACCGCGACGAAGCCGAGGGCGATAGTGAAGCGAGCGTCGACGGAGCCGAACGCGGCGACGCCGAGCGCGCGGAAGGCGACACCGACAACGGAGACGCCGACGCCGGCGATACCGACGGCGGCGACCGTGGTGATGAGTTCGTTCCCGACCGCGACGAGTGAGTGAACGCGCCCGCGGGTGACGCCGAATCCACAGCCCGCACCACGCCGAGTCGTTTCCAAACAATCATTACGTTTTACCACAAGAGGACACTATGGTAGGTGCTACCAACCAGACACTTCGGCCGTTTCTGTGGCGCGCGGGCAAGCTCTATCCGGACCGCGAAATCGTCTCTCGGACCGCCGAAGGGCTGGAACGCTACACGTACGCGGAGTACGAGGGTCGCGTGGCACGGCTCGCGGGGGCGCTTTCGGACGCCGGCATCGGGGACGGCGACCGGGTGGCCACGTTCTGCTGGAACCACAACCGCCATTTCGAGACGTACTTCGGGGTCCCCTCGATGGGCGCGCAGTTGCACACCATCAACCCGCTTCTGCCCGACCACCACATCCAGTACATCGTCGAGAACGCGAAAGACCGCATCGTCTTCGTGGACCCGTCGCTCGCGCCGAAACTCGCCGGCGCGGCCGACGAGGACGCCTTCGCCTCCGTCGAACAGTTCGTCGTGATGGCCTCCGAGGTACCGGACGACGTGGGCCTGTCCCCGGTGACGGACTACGAGTCGTTCATCGCTGACCACCCCGGCGAGTACGACTGGCCGGACCTCCCGGAGGACCAGCCGGCGGGGATGTGTTACACCTCGGGGACGACGGGCCAGCCGAAAGGCGTCGAGTACTCCCAGCAGATGCTGTGGGCGCACACGATGGCGACGCTCCCCGAGTCCGGCCTCGACATCGGCGCGAAAGACGTCATCATGCCGGTCGTCCCGATGTTCCACGTCAACGCGTGGGGCCTGCCGTTTTCGACGACCGCGGCGGGCGCGAAACACGTCTACCCCGGCCCGTCTCCGACGCCCGAGGACCTCGCGACACTCATCGAAGAGGAGGGCGTGACGATGACCGCGGGCGTGCCCACGGTGTGGCTCGGCCTGCTCGACTACCTCGACGAGCACGACGCGGACATCTCCTCGCTCGAACGCATCATCATCGGCGGGTCGGCCGCGCCCAAATCGGTCATCCGGCGGTTCGACGAGGAGTACGACGTGGACGTGCTCCACGCGTGGGGCATGACGGAGATGTCGCCGGTCGGCACCGTCGCCCACCTCAAGCCGGGGATGGAGGACCTCCCCGCCGAAGCGCAGTACGAAAAGCGCGCCAAGCAGGGCCTGCTCGCGCCGGGACTGGAGATGCGCGTCGTCGACGACGACGGGAACGAGGTCCCGTGGGACGGCGAGGAGTTCGGCGAGCTGTGGGTCCGCGGCCCGTGGGTGACGACCGAGTACTTCGAGCGCCCCGACGCCAACGAGGAGGACTACGAGGATGGCTGGCTGAAGACCGGCGACGTGGTCACGGTGGACGAAGACGGCTACGTCCAAATCGTCGATCGGGCGAAAGATGTCATCAAATCCGGCGGGGAGTGGATTTCGTCGCTCGAACTCGAAAACAGCATCATGGCCCACGACGACGTGGCCGAGGCGACCGTCATCGGCGTCCCCCACGAACGCTGGCAGGAGCGCCCCGTGGCCTTTATCGTCCCGAAGGGCGGTGTCGACGAGGACGCGCTCAAGGCCGACCTCGTCGCGCGCGTCGAAGACGAGTTCCCGAAGTGGTGGGCCCCCGACGAGGTCGTGTTCATCGACGAGGTGCCGAAGACCGCGACCGGCAAGTTCGACAAGAAGGTGCTCCGCGACCAGTACGACGACTCGTCGCTCGTCGAGGGCAAGACGCCCGATTCGGAGGCTCCGTCGGACGAATGAGCGTCGGGCAACGGACATTTTAACAAAAAACAAGTTTGAAGTTTAGACTGGTTCCATGCCTATTTTTACTGTACGATTCCATGGCGTGGTATGGAACTTCTCGACGACTCCATCGTGCCCGAACACGCCCGCGACCTCAAGCAGGAGGCCCGCGAGTTCGCAGAGGCGCACATCGAACCGGTCGCGGCGGACTACTACGAGTCCGGCGAGTACCCCCACGAGGTGCTCCAAGCGGGGATGGACGCGGGGCTCGTCGCCCAGGATATCTCCGAGGAGTACGGCGGCAAGGGCTTCGACCTCCAGCAGATGCTCGCCATCTCCGAGGAGTTCTACCGCGCCGACGCCGGCATCGCGCTGACGCTCCAACTCGCCTCGTTCGGCTGCGAGATTATGGAGCACTACGGCAGCGAAGAACAGAAAGAGACGTGGCTCCGCCCGGTCGCTGAAAACGAGCAGCTTTCGGGGCTCGCGGTCTCCGAGCCGCAGACCGGCTCCGACATGGCCGGCATGGAGACGACCGCCGAGAAGACCGACGACGGCTACGTCCTCAACGGCGAGAAGTACTGGGTCGGCAACGCCGTCGAGGCCGACTGGCTGACGGTGTACGCCAAGACCGCCGACACCGACGACCGCTACTCGAACTACTCGATGTTCGTCGTGCCGACCGACACGCCCGGCTACGAGGCGGAACACATCCCCGAGAAGATGGGCATGCGCGCCTCCAAGCAGGGCCACATCGTCTTCGACGACTGCGAGGTGCCCGAGGAGAACCTCATCGGCACCGAGGGCGGCGGCTTCTACATGCTCGCGGACTTCTTCAACCACGGCCGCGTCATCGTCGGCGGCCACAGCCTCGGCCTCGCGGCCGCCGCCATCGAGGAGACGTGGGAGTTCGTCCACGACCGGCAGGCGTTCGGGCGCAGCGTCTCGGAGTTCCAAGCGGTCCAGCACATCCTCGCCGATATGCGCATGGAGTTCGAGGCGGCCCGCGCGCTCAACTGGCGCGCCGCCGAGAAGGTCGCGAACGGCGAGGACGCCGGCTTCTGGGCGGCCGCAACGAAGACGAAATCGACCGAGACGGCGGTCGACGTGGCCGAGCGTGGCATGCAGCTCCACGGCGGCCGGTCGGTCCTCAACGAGTACAAGATTTCGCGGGTCTACCGCGACGCGCGCATCCCGGTCATCTACGAGGGCGCAAACGAGATTCAACGCAACCTCATCTACCGGCAGGGCGGACTGTGAGCAGTCCCCGGCACAGCCCCCGGAACTGACAACTCGTTTTCCGGTTTGGCATGGCTTGACCGGAACGCAGTTACTATCTGAGCGTCGTACCTTGAGTCAGCACCAATGGTACGCACGAGCGTTATCGGCTGCGGAAACATGGGGAGCGCCCTCCTCACCGGGCTCTGGAAGGCGGGCGGCCACTCGGTCGTCGCCTGCGACCTCGACCCCGACGCCCTCGCCGCGGTCGCCGACTACTGTGAAGAGACGACGGACGACGTGTCGCGCGCGGCCGACGCCGACGTGGTGTTCGTCGCGGTCAAGCCCGACATCGTCGAGGCCGTCCTCTCGGAACTCGATTTGTCACCCGACCAGACTCTCGTCACCATCGCCGCGGGCGTCCCGACCGCGTTCGTCGAGGCGCACACCGACGCCCGCGTCGTCCGCATCATGCCGAACCTCGCCGCCGAGACCCGCGACATGGCGGCGGCGGCGACCGGCGACCTGACCGACGAGGTCCGCGAACTCCTCTCGGACGTGGGGGAGTTCGTCGAGGTCGAAGAGTCCCAGATGGACATCGCAACCGCGGTCAACGGGAGCGGCCCGGCCTTCGTCTTCTATCTCATCGAGGCCGTCACGCAGGCCGGTATCGCGGGCGGACTCTCCGAGGAAGACGCCGAGATTCTCGCCGCCCAGACGTTCAAGGGCGCGGCCGAGACCGTCGTGCAGGACGACCGCACCGCCGACGAACTCATCGACGCGGTCTGCTCGCCGAACGGGACGACCATCGAGGGGATGGAGGTCCTCTGGGACAGCGACGCCGACGACGCCGTCACCGAGGCGGTCGTCGCGGCCGAGCGCCGGTCGAAGGAACTCGCGGAGGAGTTCGCTGATGAGTGAACTGAGCGAGACGACGGGGGCGTCCGAGTCGACTGCGGCTGCCGACCCCGATGCGGTCGCCGCCGCCCGCGAGGCCGCCGCCGAGGCGGACCGCGTCATCGTCAAGGCCGGCACCAACTCACTGACCGACGACGACTCCAACCTCGACGACGACAAACTCGACAAGCTCGTCGACGACATCGAGTCGCTGCTCTCGCGCGGCAAGGAAGTGCTGCTCGTCTCCTCGGGCGCGGTCGGAGCCGGCATCGGACGGCTCGACCACCCCACGGCGGACCGCGACACTCTCGAAGCGTCGCAGGCGCTGTCGACGGTCGGCCAGAGCCTGCTCATGCACCGCTACACCGAGAGCTTCGAGCGCTACGACCGGAAGGTCGCCCAGATACTCATCACCCAGCACGACCTGGAGAACCCCGAGCGCTTCACCAACTTCCGGAACACGGTCGAGACGCTTCTGGAGTGGGGCGTCGTGCCCATCATCAACGAGAACGACGCGGTCGCCACCGAAGAGCTCCAAATCGGAGACAACGACATGATTTCGTCGGACATCGCGGTCGGTATCGGCGTCGACCTGCTCGTGACGCTCACCGACGTGGGCGGCGTCTACACCGGCAATCCGAAGGAGGACTCCGACGCCGAGCGCATCGAAGTCGTCGGCGACAATTACAGCGACGTGGAGGACATCGTCACCGCGAGTTCGACCGGCGGCTTCGGCGGCATCCAGACGAAGGTCCGCGGCGCGCGCGACGCCGCCGAGTACGGCATCCCCGCCGTCATCGCGCGGTCGACCGAACCCGACGTGTTAGCGAAGCTAGCCGAGCGCGAATCGGTGGGAACAATGTTCCTCCCCCTCGATGGTGAACTCGATGACTGAGCGAGACACGACCGCGCAGGTCGAACGGGCACAGTCGGCGGCGCTCCGCCTCGCCAACGTCGACGCGGCCGACCGCGACGCCGCGCTCGGAGCCATCGCGGACGCCATCCGCGACAACAGCGAGGCGATTCTCGCGGCCAACCGCGAGGACGTCGCGGAGGCCGAGGCAATGCTCGCGGACGGCGAGTACACGCAGGCGCTCGTGGACCGCCTCAAACTCGACGAGGCGAAGCTGGACGACATCGCCGGGATGGTCGAGTCCGTCTCCGAGCAGGACGACCCCCTCGGCGAGACGCTGGAGGCGCGCGAACTGGACGCGGGCCTCGAACTCTACAAGCTCTCGGTCCCCATCGGCGTCGTCGCGACCATCTTCGAGTCGCGGCCCGACGCGCTCGTCCAAATCGCCGCGCTGGCGCTGAAATCCGGCAACGCCGTCATCCTCAAGGGCGGCAGCGAGGCCAGCGAGTCGAACCGCGTGCTGTACGAGACGATTCTGTCCGCCACCGAGGAGCTGCCGGACGGCTGGGCGACGCTCATCGAGGCCCACGAGGAGGTCGACCGCCTGCTCGAACTCGACGACATGGTCGACCTCGTGATGCCCCGCGGCTCCTCGGAGTTCGTCAGCTACATCCAGGACAACACCCAGATTCCCGTCCTCGGCCACACCGAGGGCATCTGCCACGTCTACGTCGACGAGGCGGCCGACCTCGACATGGCCGAAGACATCGCCCTCGACGCGAAGGTGCAGTACCCCGCGGTCTGCAACGCCGTCGAGACGCTCCTCGTCGACGAGGCGGTCGCCGCCGACTTCCTGCCGGCGGTCGTCGAGCGCTACCGCGACGAGGGCGTCGTCCTCCGCGGCGACGAGGCGACCCGCGAACACGTCGATATCGACCCCGCGACCGGCGACGACTGGGACACCGAGTACGGCGACCTCGAACTCTCCGTCAAGGTCGTCTCGGACCTGTACGACGCGGTCGATCACATCAACGCCCACGGCTCGAAACACACCGAGTCCATCGTCACCGACGACGCCGAGCGCGCGGAGACGTTCATGACCGGCGTCGACGCCGCCAGCGTCTTCCACAACGCCTCGACCCGCTTTGCCGACGGCTACCGCTACGGCCTCGGCGCGGAGGTGGGCATCTCGACGGGCAAGATTCACGCCCGCGGCCCGGTCGGCCTCGAAGGGCTGACGACCTACAAATACTACCTCGAAGGCGACGGCCAGTTGGTCGCCACCTACGCCGGCGAGGACGCCGTCCCCTTCACCCACGAGGTGCTCGACGCCGACTGGAACCCCGGCCACCGAAGCCGTCGGGACTAACCGGTCCGGCGGTCCGGCGGTTCGGATCCGGTTTTCGCGGCAAACAGAACTATATCCCTGACAGTCGCCTCTCCGGTAGAGTCGCTTTCGGCCGCGACTCGGTGACTCAATGGACTTAGACGAATTCGTCAGCGCGCACGCACCGTCCGAAGGCGGCGACTCCTTCGAACTCGAAAGCTCGAAGCTCCTCGACGTGGCCCTCGACGGGCACGTCATGGCGAAAGCCGGGTCGATGGTCGGCTACACCGGCGACATCTCCTTCGAGCGGAAGTCCGCCGGCGGCCTGAAAGGGATGCTCAAGCAGAAGGCCACCGGCGAGGGCGATGTCATGATGCAGGCGACCGGCACCGGCCACCTCTACCTCGCGGACCAGGGCAAGGAGGTCCAGATTCTCGAACTCGACGCGGGCGAGGAGCTGAGCGTCAACGGCAACGACGTGCTCGCGTTCGAGTCGAGCGTGAACTGGGACATCAAGATGCTGACGAGCATCGCCGGCACCTCCTCGGGCGGCCTGTTCAACGTCTTCCTCGAAGGCCCCGGCCACGTCGCCATCACGACCCACGGCGAGCCAATCGTCGTCCCGACGCCGGTCAAGACCGACCCCAACGCGACCGTCGCGTGGAGCGGCAACGTCTCGCCGTCGTCGAACCGCGACATCAACATCAAGGGCCTGCTCGGCCGCTCGTCGGGCGAGTCCTACCAGCTCGAATTCGCGGGCGACGACGGCTTCGTCATCGTCCAACCGTTCGAGGAAGTCGGCCCCGGTCAGTAGCGTAGCGACCGTTCGCTCCCGTTTTTCACCGTCGCTCGTCGACCGCGCTCGCCCCGCGAGCCGATACGGCGCGGGCCGAAACGACGCGTATCTCTAGTGCCCGACGGAGATATATTGACTGCCTGAACGGTTATGCCGGCTCCGTCCTAACCCCGGAATATGGGTGACATCAGCGTCCACCTGGTCGACCGCGGCCGCGTTCACGCGGACACCGGCTACGTCCTCGACGGCTACTCCATGGGGAGCGCGTCGAACCCGAACCCCGACCACGAGATGAGCGAGTTCGTCGTCTGGAACGCCGTCGTCGACGGCCCCGACCGGACGGTGCTGTGGGATACCGGCTCGAACCCGGCCGCCGCCGACGGCTACTGGCCCGACCCGCTGTACGAGGCGTTTTCGCACGTCGATGCCGCGGACCACACGCTCGAAGGCGACCTCGGCGCGGTCGGCTACGACCCCGCCGACATCGACGCGGTGGTGATGAGCCACCTGCATCTCGACCACGCGGGCGGCCTCGTCGAGTTCGCGGGCACAGACGTGCCGATATACGTCCACGAGGAGGAACTGAAGTTCGCCTACTACTCGGCGAAGACGACAGAGGGCTCCATCGCGTACCTCGCCTCCGACTTCGACCGCGACCTGAACTGGCACGTCGTCCACGGCGACGAACACACGCTGTTCGACGGCTTCCGGCTCGTTCACCTGCCGGGTCACACCCCCGGCGTGCTGGGCGCGCACATCGAAACGCCCGACGGCGACGTGCTCGTCGCGGGCGACGAGTGTTACGTCGAGGGCAACTACGCGGACGAAGTGCCGCTCGGCCCCGGCCTGCTGTGGAGCGAGCGCGACTGGTTCGAGAGCCTCCAGACGGTGAAGGAACTCGAACGCCGGACCGGCGGCGACGTGCTGTTCGGCCACGACCTCGCCCGCTTCGAGTCGTTCGGCGACGGCTGGAACGTCTGAAGCGGGTGGACGGCGCGCGCGTCGGATTCTGATTTTCTGGATTCATTCGATGGCCGGCCGACGGCGACCGCTCTCGGTCAGTCGAAGAAAGCAAAAAGGGAACCGCAGGGATAGTGCGGAGGGGTGGAGTGGGGGGAGGGGTTGGAGGATTGGTTGGCTGTGGGAGACGACGGGCCGGCCTAAATCATGAGCTGCACGTCGGCGTCGGCCATGTGCTGGAGGGCCGTCGCCGCGCCGACGCCGGTGGTGACGCCGTCGTAGAACTCGGCTTCGTCGTAGCCCATCAGCTCGATGGTCATCTGGCAGGCCTGGAGGTCGACGCCCATGTCGAGGGAGGTCTCGATGAGTTCCTCGACGGTCGCGGTCCCGTTTTCCTGAATCTTCTTTTCCATCATGCTCGTGGCGACGCTGTCCATGAAGGGCAACGCGGCGACGGCGTTCGGCATCGGCATGCTCGGGTTGCCGACCGCGCTGAGCTTCAGGTTCTTCGACTTCTCCTCGTGGAGGATGTCGAGCCCCCAGAACGTGTGGAAGACCACGACGTCCCAGCCGAATGCGGCCGCCGTGCTGGCGAGGATGAGCGGCGGGTACGCCATGTCGAGGGTGCCTTTGGTCGCGATGATGGTCATCGACTTCTGGCCGTCGTCGTCGGTCGCCTCCCGGAGGTCCGAGACCTCTTCTTGCAGGGCTTGGACCTGCGCTCGGAGGTCTTCGACGGAGGCGGCTCCCGCGTCGACGGGCGCGTCGGCGTCCGAGCTCATTCCTTCTGGATGAAGTGGCGGAAGACCGCGTCGCCGTCTTCCTCGGCTTCTTCCTGTTCGAGCATGGCGACGCCGTCGGTGGCGTCGGCCCAGCCCTTCAGGTCGCTCATGCTGCCGGAGTCGGTCGCGACGACCCGCAGAATCTCGCCGCTTTCGAGGTCGTCGACCGCGCCGCGGGTCTTGACGACGGGCATCGGGCAGGACAGTCCTTTCACGTCGAGGGTCTCGGTGGGTTCGTATGTACTCATTTTCGAAGTCACCTGTGTTGGGTGTATTCCACAATATAAGGGTGCTTCGTAAAAGTGTGTCGGTTCTTGGGTAGACTACACAATATCTACTCAGCTACGTCTACCCGGGCAATAACAGATGATTCACGGGCTTAAGAACCATTGTGCGCTTACGCGAGTGCGAAATCGCACTATATTTGGACGATATCTGCGGGATGAATATTGTAGAAAACACAAACTACCATCCGAAAGTTTAAGTCTGACCACCCGATAGTGGGTGATGCATACATGACCGTTCCAGACCTGCCGGAACTCGACGTCGACGTGCCAGTCATCGAACCCGAGGCGCTGAAAGCCCGCATCGACGAGGGCGAGGCGCTCACCATCCTCGACAACCGCGTGCCGTCGGAACACGAGGACTGGCGCATCGACGGCGAGAACGTCTCGCACGTCAACATCCCCTACTTCGAGTTCCTCGACGAGGAGCTCGACGAGTCGCTGTTCGAAGAGCTGCCCGAAGACGAGGAGTTCGTCGTCCTCTGCGCGAAGGGTCACTCCTCGGAGTACGTCGCCGGGCTCCTGATTCAGGAGGGCTACGACGCCGTGGCGCTCGAACGCGGCATGAACGGCTGGGCGAGCGTCTACGAGTACACCGAACTGGAGACCGACGGCGACGCGCTCGTCGCGCAGTACCAGCGCCCCTCCAGCGGCTGTCTGGCGTACCTCGTCGTCGACGGCGACGAGGCGGCCGTAGTCGACCCGCTCCGCTACTTCGCCGACGAGTACGTCGCCGACGCGAAGGCGCTCGGCGCTGAACTCAGGTACGCCGTCGACACGCACATCCACGCCGACCACATCAGCGGGGTCCGCACGCTGGTCGAAGACCACGGCGTCACGGGCGTCATCCCCGAGGCCGCCGAAGCCCGCGGCGTCGACTACGACACGCCCTACGACACAATCGCGGACGGCGAGACGCTCGCCGTCGGCGACACCGACATCGAGGCCATCCACACGCCCGGCCACACGACCGGCATGACGACCTACAAGGTCGACAACGTGCTCTTTACGGGCGACGGCCTGTTCATCGAGTCGGTCGCCCGCCCCGACCTCGAAGACGGCGACGAGGGCGCGCCCGACGCGGCCGGGATGCTCTACGACTCCCTGCAGGAGCGCGTCCTCTCGCACGACGACGACGCCATCGTCGCCTCCGCGCACTTCAGCGACGCGGCAATCCCCGCCGACGACGGCAGCTACACCGCCACGCTCGGGGAACTGAAGGACACGATGGACGCACTGTCGATGCCCAAAGAGGAGTTCGTGGAGTTCATCCTCTCGGATATGCCGCCGCGACCGGCCAACTACGTCGACATCATCGAGACGAACCTCGGCGTGCAGGAGTCGGACGACGACCGCGCCTTCGAGCTCGAACTCGGGCCGAACAACTGCGCGGCCAGCAACGAAGCTCTGACGAACTAAATGTCGGGTC
The DNA here is from genome assembly GCF_000336975.1 of Haloferax sp. ATCC BAA-644. NCBI lineage: Archaea > Methanobacteriati > Methanobacteriota > Halobacteria > Halobacteriales > Haloferacaceae > Haloferax > Haloferax sp. ATCC BAA-644. Next base: position 443,443 of record NZ_AOLF01000013.1, on the reverse strand, counting down.
TGACGCCGCTCCTCGTCGACGGGCTCTTCCCGAACGGTATCGCGCACTACGCGCTCGGCGGCCTCCTCATCGGACTCGGGACCGCCGTCATCTACCTCGGGACGGGCGTCATCGCCGGCGCGAGCACCTTTCTCGAATCGACGCTGTCGTACGTCTCCGACCTCCCGCGGTTCAACAAGGCGAAGTACGTCGCCTCGCGGGACTGGCGGGTCGTGTTCACCCTGAGCATCGTCGCCGGGGCCGCACTCTACACCGTCCTGTTCGGTGACGGCTGGTGGGTCTCCGACGTGCAGCCGTGGCGCTTCGCCGTCGGCGGCGTGCTCGTCGGCGTCGGCACCCGCATCGGGAAGGGGTGTACGTCCGGCCACGGGGTCTGCGGCGTCGGCTCGCGCTCGCGGACCTCGCTCGTCAACGTCGCCACGTTCATGCTCGTCGCCATCGGGGTCGCACAGCTCCTGAGCGCGCTGGGGGTGTCGCCGTGAGCGACGACGAACGCGGACTCGGGTTCATGCTGGTCGTCGTCGCGGGCGGCCTGATATTCGGGTTCGGTCTCGCCGTCAGCAACATGGCCCGCCCGGAGGTCGTCCTCGACTTCCTCCAGTTCGACGACTTCGGCCTCGTCTTCGTGATGGGCGGGGCCGCCGTCGTCACCGGAACCGTCTTCGCGCTCGCCGAGGCGTTCGGTGACCGCGCGCCCCTCACCGGACGCGACTACGGCCGCCGGCTGAAGTCGTTCGACAAGAACGTCGTCGTCGGCGGGGTCGTCTTCGGTGCCGGCTGGGGCATCTCCGGCATCTGCCCGGGTGCGGCCTACGCCAGCCTCGGCATCGGCAACTACCCAATCCTCATCGCCATCGGCGGGATGTTCGTCGGCGCGTACCTCCAGGGGCTCTGGCGCGCCCGCCGCGCCGACAGCGCCGCGACCGGCACCGCCGCCGACTGAGCCGCCCCGCCGAATCGGATTTCGTTCTTTTTGTACCCTCGTCCGCAGAGCGACGGCGACGGGGTTCTCCTCACCCTGTTGGTGAACCGCTGCCGATGGACCGCGTCGCGCGCGCTGTCGAGCAGTCGGTGGTCGTTTCCGCCCGTGAGTCGGCGTTGGACGCTCGCCGCCGGGACTCGAAAACGTCGTCGTGAGTAGCTCTCGGCCGGGGCTCTGCGACTGTAGCTGGTTAGAGATAGTATTGCACAAGAAGCAAACAGCTATTTTGTCATAGATAGCGGACAAATATGTTCGTAACGTCGTGTGATACAAAATATTCCCAGAGTAGGTGGTATTTCTATGTTCTTTCTATAACTTATGAGTATGCAATCACGATGTGGTCTTGTACAGTATTCCCAAAAGCGTTATATTCTCACTCCGGTTAGCCAGCCATGTACAAGAAAGTATGATGAGTGCAATACACTCCGGGCACCCCGAGGGGTGCTGGTAAGATGTTCGGAATCGAGACGCTGGGCGGGAACGCGCAGGCCGCCGCGCTCGTCGGCGTCGTCCTCGTCGAGGCGATGGTGCTGTACGTCGGCTACGGCGCGCTGACCGCGGCGCTCGGCCCGACCGTGCGGAAAGCAATCGGTGGTGAGTGAGCGTGCTGGAGCTATTCGGCATGTCGGCCGGGCTGCTGGCGCTCTTCGTCGCGTTCGGCGTTCTCATCGGCGTCCTGTTCGGCTTCTTCGGCATGGGCGGGTCGTTCCTCGTGACGCCCGCGCTGCTCGTCATGGGCTATCCCTCGCGCGTGGCCGTCGGCTCCGGCCTCGCGTTCGTCTTCGGGACCTCCGTCATCGCGACGCTGAAACACCGCGACCTCGGGCAAGTCGACTACAAACTCGGCGTCTCGATGATTATCGGGACCACGGTCGGCCTCGAAGTCGGGAAGGAAATCGTCCTCTACCTCGAAGAACTCGGACTCGCCGGCAACATCATCAGCGTCACGTACGTGCTGCTCCTCGGCGGTATCGGGCTGTTCGTCACCTACGAGGCGCTGAAAGGCGGCGACGGCGGCGGCGTCAGCCACGACGTAGACGGCGACGCCGACATCGACGCCGACGACATCCCCGAGCTGGCGAAGAAGATTCAGAGCTACTCGCTGCCGCCGATGATAACGCTCCGCGGCGGCGTGCAGGTCTCGCTGTGGATGATTCTGCTCGTCGCGTTCGCCACGGGGCTCCTCTCGGGGTTCCTCGGCGTCGGCGGCGGCTTCATCCGCATGCCCGCGCTGTTCTACCTCATCGGCGTTCCCGTACCCATCGCGGTCGGGACCGACCTGTTCGAAATCATGTTCTCGGGCGGCATCGGCTCGTTCCTCTACGCGCAGTCCGGCGGCGTCGACCTCTCTATCGTCGCGCCGCTGCTCGCCGGCTCCGCGCTCGGCGCGCGCGTCGGCTCCGCGGCGACCTCCATCGTCGACGAGGACGAAATCAAGATTTATTTCGGCCTGATGCTGCTCCTCGGCGCGCTCGCTGTCGCCGTGCGGCAGGCCGGGAACTATCTCGGTATGGGCGTCCTCGACTACGTCAGCCTCGCGCTCATCCTCGGGTCGGCGCTCATGGTCTCCGGCGCGGTGCTTTACAGCGCCGTCAAGTCCATGCGCGCGCCCTCGACTGCCGGGAGTTCGACCGCCGACTGACCGCACCGATTCGCACGCGAACCGCACTCGCATCGAACACGAATCCGCCACACCGGGTCGCTGTCTCCCCCTCGGTGTTGTGCAAACTATACAAACCCTTTTCAGGGCTGACCACGTAGCCCGAACCGACAATGGCTAGCTCGATGGTCGAATACCTGCAATCGGACATGGAGTGCGAGGGGCTCCTCGAGTGTCTCCACGGACTGAAGCAACTCGACCGACGGTGTTTCGAGGTGCTCGTCGAGACCGACGACCGCCTGACCGTCGACGAGGTCGCTGAAGCGGTCGAACGGGAGCGTTCGACCGCCTACCGCTCCATCCAGCGCCTGTTGCAGGCGGGCCTCATCCAAAAACAGCAGGTGAACTACGAACACGGCGGCTACTACCACGTCTACCACCCGACCGACCCCAACGAGGTCGCGGACGATATGCAGCGGATGCTCAACGACTGGTACGCCCAGATGGGCACGCTCATCCAGGAGTTCCGCGACAAGTACGACGAGAAAATCGTCCCCGCGGAGTAGTCCTCTCGGCCGACGAGCGGCCGCCGCCCCTCGATTGGTCCGCGTCCCAAATCGATTAGGTTCCGTATTCAACGGTATAGAGTCCATAGCTACTGCCACGACCACCGTATGTCGAAGAGTAAAAGCAGTCCCCGAAACAACGAGTTCGTCGAAGAGTGCCCGTCGTGTGAGTCGCGGACGCCGCACGACGTCTCCATCGAAATCAAGACGGAGAGCCGGAAGCGCGAGAACCGTCAGTTCTCCCGCGAGCCGTACCGCGTCACGCGCTGTACGCGCTGTGGCAACACGCAGTCGCAGCGCATGAACGACGCGTGAGCGACACCCGCGCCGCTCGACGACCGCTTTCGACCGACCGCCTCCGAGTCCGCACGACCGCCTCCGAGACACCGTAGCCACGGTCCGAGCCATGACACAGACTCACACTCACGACGCGCCGACCGTCCTCCTCGTCGACGACGAGGCCGCCCTCGCCGACAGCCTCGCGCTGTGGCTCGAACGACGCTACCGCGTCCGGGTCGCCTACACCGGGCGCGAGGCGCTCCAGTCGTTCGACGACGACGTCGACCTCGTCTTTCTCGACCGCAACCTCCCCGGTCTCTCCGGCGAGTCCGTCCTCGAAGAACTCCGCCGCCGAGCCGACCCGGCGTCGTTCGGCGTCGTCATGCTCAGCGCCACGCCCGACGACGAGCTAACCGCCCTCCCGGTCGACGACGTGCTCACGAAACCCGTCACCAAAGGCGACGTGTTCGACGCCGCCGCTCGACTCATCGACGACACGCCCGAAGCAACACTCGACTAACTCTCCTCGGTCGCTCGCCCCCGCCCGCCTCAATCGTCCGCCGGCGCTGGATTCAGCTCGTCGAAATACGTCTCGATGAGCTTTCGCTCCGCCGTCCGGAGGTGCTCGTGGAGCGTGGGCGGCGAGATACCGAGCGAGTCCGCGACCTCCTCGGCCGTGCTCCCCCGGGGCCACTCGAAGTAGCCGGAGACGAGCGACGTTTCGAGGACCGTCCGCTGCCGGTCGGTCAGCTTCGAGTCGAGCGCCCGCCGGAAGGAGTCGGGCGACTGGACGGACCGCTCGACCTCGCGCTTCGCGACGACGGAGACGCCCGGTGCGGTCGTCGCCACCGCCTCCACGAGCGCGCCGTGGTCGGCGTCGGCCGCGACGCGGAGTGCGAGACTGCCGGTCCCTTCCGAGAGCGTCAGTTGCTCCACGCTCGCGCCGTGGTCGATAGCGGTCGAAAGCGCCGCCTCGGCGTCGGTGCGGAGTTCGACGACGGACTCCTCGTCGCCCTCGGAGACGACGCGGGCCTGCGAGACGCCGTCGGCGTCGACCGCAGCCGCGACCGCGTCGCTGCCCGACGCGCCCGCGACGCTGACGAAGCAGGCGAGACCGTCGTCGAGGCGGGTCACGCCGTCGAGCGAGAGTTGGCAGTCGAGCGCCTCCGAGAGGCGGGCGAGCACGCCGGCGTCGCGACCGACCTGAAACTCCAGTTCGACGACGCTGTCGCCGTTGAGAAGCCGCTTGCTCTGGGTCGCGTTGATGCCGTTGCCGACGGTCGCTCCGAGGTCGGAAAACAGCCCCGCGGACTCGTCGTCGAAGCCGTCGGTCTCGTCGTAGACGACGAGCGCGCCGTACATCGTCTCGCGGTAGTCGATGGAAACACAGAGCGCCGAGACCGCGTCGAGGTCGTCGGCGTCGTCGCCGAGTACGGCCGCGCGGTGCGCCTCGGAGATATCCTCGAAGACGAAGCCGTCTTCGACCGCCCCGTCGACGCCGAACGCCTCGTCGACGAAGTCGAGGTCGATGCCCGCGGGGTCGAGACCGTGGCCCGCCGCCGCGGTACACCGCAGCGTGCCGGCGGCGGTGCGCCTGAGGACGACGGCGGCCTCGTGCGCGTCCGCGACTACGTCGCAGACGGTCTGTTCGATTTCGTCGCGGGTCCGCGCGTCGATGAGCGCCCGGTCGACGTCGCGGAGCAGTTCGTTCGTTCGGTTCAGGCGGTCGAGCTGCGCCTCGCGGTTTCGAATCGCCGCCTCGTGTTCGGCCCGCACCGCCTCCAAGCGACTGCGGAGGTCCGAAAGCGCCTCCGGCTCGCGGAGCTCCTCTACGTCACGGCTGTCGAGCGCCGCCTCGGTGGATTCGAGCGCGAAGTACTCGCGGACCCCGGACTCGAACCCCGACCGAACGAGCAGCTCTTCGACCGTCTCTTTGACCTCCGACTCCGAGACGGGCTTGACGAGGTAGGCGTCGAACGGCATCTCGACGATGTCGGTGTCCGGCTCGACCGCGGTCATCATCGCCACGCGGCAGTCGAGGCCGCGCTCGCGAATCTCTTCGAGCACGTCGTCGCCCGTGACGTTCGGCATCCGGCGGTCGAGGAGGACCACGTCGACCGTGTCGTCGAGTCGGCAGAGCGCTTCCGCTCCACCGTAGGCTGTCTCGACGGCGAACCGCTCGCCGTCGAGCCAGTACCGGCAGGTGTCCGCGAGGTCCTCGTCGTCGTCGACGACGAGGACGACCTGCTCGGCGGCCCGCTGGTCGGGGCTCTCGCGCGCCGAGCGTTCGGTGACCATCGTATCGAACACACAGTAACGGCGGACGGTAATATATCTGCCCATCGAAACAGGTGGAATTTAGGCGGTACGGCGACCCGAGTCGGCGGTCTTCGCCGTCGGATTACTCCCCGACTGAAGCGGTCCAGTTCGGGGGCGAACTCACGCCCGCGGGAGCGTGACGACGAACGTGGCTCCGCCGCGGTCGTTGTCCTCGATTTCGACCGTGCCGCCGTAGCTCTCGACGATTTCGCGGACCAGAAACAGCCCGAAGCCGTTGCCCGGGTTCGACAGGTCCTCGATGCGCTGGTCGACGATGCGGTGTTTCTCCTCGTCGGGGACGCCCGGCCCGTTGTCGGAGACGCGGAGTTCGACCGCGTCGCCGCCGGCGGCCACCTCGACTTCGACCGCGGGGTCCGGTTTGTCGTTGTGCTGGACGGCGTTTTTCAGTAGGTGTTCGACGACCTCGTCCAGCAGGTCGTCGGCGACGACCGAAATCTCCGGCAGTCGCCCGACGGCGACGCTCGCGGCGTCGGACTCCCGCCGGAGCGACTCCACGCCGTGGCCGACCGCCTCGTCGATGCGACGCGGGCGGAACTCGTGGGACTCCCGCTCGACGATGACTTTCATAAACGTCCGCATCGTCCCGACGAGTTCGGTCATCTCGCGGACGCGTCCCTGTATCGTTTCGAGGTGGGTCAGCCCCGCATCGTCCACGAAGTCCTCGACGATGTCCGCCCGCGCGCCGACCACGTTCAAGCCGTTGAGGAGGTTGTGGCGGATGATGCGGTTGACGAACTCCAGTCGCTCCTGTTCGCGTCGCAGCTCTCGCTCTCGCTCCTTGCGGGCGGTGATGTCGTGGCCTTCGAGGACCAGAAACGACACCTCGCCCTCGTCGTCGGTAACCGGCGTGACAGAGAAGTCGACGACGACCAGTCGGTCGGTGTTCTCGCGGTCGATTTCGACCTCGTAGCGGACGAACTCCCCGTCGGCCGCGCGGCCGAGGGCGGCCCGGAGGTCGGCGGTGCGCTCGTCGTCGCCGCGCCACCACGGCGTCTCCCACGCCCGCGTCCCCACCAGGTCGTCGCGGTCGGCGTCGACGAGGTCGAGTGCGGCGTCGTTCACCCGGAGGACCGTGCCGTCCGGCTCGACCAGCCCGATGTACTGGACGGTGCTGTTGAACACCGCGTCGAGCTGTTGTTCGCGGCGCTTCCGCTCGGTCATATCGTGCGTTACCTTGGCGAAACCGATGACCTCGCCGGCGTCGTCGGTCAGGGCGGTGATGGTGACGGACGCCCAAAAGCGGGTGCCGTCGGCCCGGACGCGCCACCCCTCGTTTTCCGCCCGGCCCTCGGTCCGCGCCCGGTCGAGAAGGCGCTCGGGCAGGCCGTCTTCGGCGTCTTCGTCGGTGTAGAACGTCTCGATGTGTTTCCCGAGTATCTCGTCGGCGTCGTAGCCCTTGATGGCCGTCGCGCCGCGGTTCCAGCTCTCGACGCGCCCCGCGGCGTCGAGGCGGAACAGCGCGTACTCCTCGATGTTCTCGACGATGCGCGAAAACGCCTGCTCGCGGCGTTCGAGTTCGCGCTCGCGCTCCCGCCGGACGTGGGTGTCGATGCCGTGGGCGACGGCGTGGCCGAGGTTCGAAATCGGCTCGTCGAGCTCCGTGGTGAACGCCCGCTCGTGTTCGGCGTACATCGTGAGCACGCCGTAGCGGGCGTCGTCGTAGACGAGCGGCACCGACGCCGCCGAGCCGTAGCCGCGTTCGAGCGCCGGCTCTCGGAACGGGCCGAACGCCGGGTCGTCGGGGATGCTGTGGGTCGCCTGCACCGCGTTCGACCGGACCGCGCGGCCGACGGGACCGTTACCCTCGGGCCGGTCCGCCGACACCGACACGGCTATCTCGTCGAGGTAGCCGTCCTCGTCGCCGGCCCACGCGGTCGGCTCCACGTCGCCCGTCGTCTCGTCGACGACGCCGACCCACGCGAACCGGAGTTCCTCGGTCTGAACGAGTCGCTCGCAGACCTGCCGTTCGATGTCCGCCCGCTCGGCGGCGTCGACGATGGTCTCGTTCACGTCCGCAATCACTTCATTGAACGTCGCGAGGATGTCGAGCCGCTGGCGCAGTTCGCGCTCGGCCGCCGACGGCTCGTCGACCGACCGCGGAGAGCCGTCTGTCATCCCTCTCGACCCCTCCGCGGACCGGCGTCCCGTCGTGCGTGCATACCCCGACTCTAACCCCCACCGACTTGTGCGTTTCTCGGTCGGCTCGAATCGGCCCTAACCACGTAGGGTTGTGACTTACTACTAACCGTTCCATTCGACTATATGGCCACAGTGACCTGCCCGGGTCACTCGTCGTGCCCGCACGCCCCCACGGCGGAATCGACAACCCACCCCCTCTCTCCGCCCAGGGGACGTGTCCCTGCCCAAACCCCAACTCCCTTTCCGCGGAATCGACCGACGAGCCGCGGATGTTTCGTTCGTGTCTCCGGCATATACATTCATTTCTAGCCGAGGCAGATACAAGACCGAAAAAACGCTTCACCGCGTCATTTACCCCCGATGAGCACATACGTGCAACCAATGAAGAAAAACGAGCTCATCCACGTCCACTCGCTGCTCGTGGAAATCGCCACAGACTACCGCGACGGTGGGATACTCACGAGCGGCGACCTCGAACCGTACAACCGACTGGGAATCGGCCCGATGGCCCTCCGGGACTGCCGCGCCGACCACGAGCGCGCCGTCCGCACGCTCACGACCACCCTCGCGGTCTGTGCGGCCCGCGACCTCGACCGCGACGCGGAGGCGGTGCCCGGCCGACACCTGCTCCGGTCCGACGAGACGGCCAGCACGGACACCGACCAGCGCGCCCCCTCGTACTGAGTTTTCTTCGCGGCCCGCTCCTCGAACAGCGGCGGCACCGCCCGACGGGTGGACCTAAGAGCGCCCGGTGAGACGCCCCCGGTATGCGACTCGAAGACTACTGGGGCGTCGGCCCGAAGACCTCGGACCGACTGGAATCGGCGCTCGGCAGGGAGGGGGCGGTCGCCGCCATCGAGTCGGCCGACGTGCGGGCGCTCGTCGACGCCGGCGTCACCCGCGGGCGGGCGGTTCGCATCCTCCGCCGCGCCGACGGGCAGGCCGGCATCGACGCGCTGGCGACCCGCGACGCCCGCAACGTGTACGACGACCTGCTGTCGCTGGCGAGCGACCGCGCGCTGACCGAACACGCCGCCGACCGCATCCGCGTGTTGACGCCGCTGCCGACCGTCGAGGCCCGGCGCGACCGCCTCGACCGCATCCTCGCGGCGCGGGAGGCGTGGGCCGACCTCGACGACGACGCCCGCGACGCCATCGAGGCGACGTTCCGCGAGTACGACGAGGCCGGCGAGACCGAGCGCGCCGCCGTTCGCGCGGCGCTCGAACTCCGCGAGGCCGGACTCCGCGGCAAGCCGTTCGACGCGCTGGCGGAAGCCGACCCCGACGCCCTCCGCGATGCGCTCGGGGCGCTCGGCTACGTCGACAACGACGGCTCGGTCGCCGCGGGTGCCGACGACCGCCTCGACAGCCTGCGGAGCAGACTCGACACCGCGAAGGAACTCCAATCCGGCTCGTTCGACGTGCTCGAAACCATCCAGTCGCGGGGCGTCCGCTCGCTGGACGACTTCCGCGCCGCGTTCGTCCAGTACGTCGCCCAGGAGACCGACCTCTCGCGCGGCGAGGTCGAGGCGGTCGCCGCCGAGGACGCCCGCGACGCGACCGACTTCGTGAGCGCGTCGCTCCGGGCGCTCGTCGAGGACCTCGAAGCCGACGCCGCCGCCCGCGAGGAGACCGTCGCGGAGGAGCTACGCGACCGTATCTGGGCCGCCCGCGACGACGTGGACCTCGCGGTCGAGGCCGTCGATGAGGTCGCGCTGTCGCTGTCGCTCGCGCGGTTCGCCGACGAGTACGACCTGACGCCGCCGGACATCGCCGAGACGGGGCTGGCGGTCTGCGGCGCGCGGAACCTCTTTCTCGACGACCCACAGCCGGTCTCCTACGCCGTCGGTGACCACGGCCTCGCGTGCGCGTCCGGCCCGACGCCGCCGGTCGGTGACCGCGTGTCGGTCCTCACGGGGGCCAACAGCGGCGGGAAGACGACGCTCTTGGAGACGCTCTCGCAGGTCGCCATCCTCGCGTCGATGGGGCTTCCCGTCCCCGCGGCGTCGGCGGTCGTCGGCCGGTTCGACTCGGTCGTGTTCCACCGCCGGCACGCGAGCTTCAACGCGGGCGTGCTCGAATCGACGCTCAAGTCCATCGTCCCGCCGCTTTCGGGCGACGGGCGGACGCTGATGCTCGTCGACGAGTTCGAGGCCATCACCGAGCCGGGCCGCGCGGCCGACCTGCTCAACGGCCTCGTGAACCTCACCGTCGAGCGCGACGCCTTCGGCGTCTACGTCACGCACCTCGCGGACGAACTGAGCCCGCTGCCGCCGGAGGCCCGCATCGACGGCATCTTCGCCGAGGGGCTGACCGACGAGTTGGAACTGCGCGTGGACTACCAGCCGCGGTTCGGAACGGTCGGCAAGTCCACGCCGGAGTTCATCGTCTCGCGGCTGGTGGCGAACGCCCGCGACCGCGCCGAGCGCGCCGGTTTCGAGGCGCTGGCGGCGGCTGTGGGCGAAGAAGCGGTACAGAAAACGCTGTCCGACGCCGAGTTCGTCGACTGAGCCGACGCGGCGTCGGAGGGGGGCGAGCGGCGGCGGGAACGCTCGTCGGCGGCGCATCGACCGCGTCGGCCTCGACGACTCAGCACATCTCGTCGAGCGGGACGAACGCGTCGGCGTCGGCGGTCAACCACGCCTCCATCCGGTCGCAGCAGCTATCGCGTCGGGGGTAGACGGTGACCTGGTCCGGGCTCCCTCGATAGGAGACGACGACGCTATGGAGGAAGCGGTCTCCGGTGGTATCCGCGCCGGCGCGGTCAGCGGTCCCTGCAACCGAGTTCTGAGATGCGGGCAGTTCGGACATTCGCCGTCACGTACACAAACGCGACCGTGATTACATAACCTTCACTAAGTGTGGTAGGCATTGACAATACCCGCGGGTTACAAAACGTTGCACCAAGTGGGAGTACGGAGTGATACATAGCCGTGTTCACCGACGCGCAGGTGTGGATTCCACAGTTTCGTTGCGTCGGGCGCGCTGTCTGGCGCGCCGTCGGGCGACTTCTGCCGGCGGAGACGGGTTGAAGTGCCCGGAACCGCCATCTGGGTGTCAATGGTCGATCCCACGTCCGATTTGGAAGCGAACGTAGACCCGGAAGACGCCCCGACCTGCGCGACGTGCGGGGAGCCGATTGCGAACAACCCGACGCATCACGTCGTTACGTGGGTCGAAGACGACGCTGTGCAGGCGCGGCACTTCTGCGACGACGACTGCCGGGACGCGTGGGACGACGAACGCTGACGCTCTCCTGACGACTGTCCGCTCGCCGCCGCGACGCGACCCCGGCCGCGACTACTCGACCGACGACCAGAACTGGTCGAGGCCGAAGCCGAGCATATCTGGACTCACCGGCCTGAACTCCTCGCGTTCCTGTGCCGGTAGGTAGTCGCGGACGCCGTTCCACGAGTCGCGGGCGTACCGAGCGTCGACGAAGACGCGGACGCCGACCTCGTCGGTCCCGCGGATGACGCGCCCGATGGCCTGTCGCGCCTTTCTGACCGCGGGAACGGTTAAGGCCGTCTCGAAGCCGTCTCCGAACTCGCGGTCGTAGGCGGTCTTCACCGCGCGGGTCCGCGGCGACGACGTGTTGATGAGCGGGACGCCGCAGACGACGGCGGCCGAGAGCTTGTCGCCGCTGTAATCGACGCCTTCCGTGAGCGTGCCGCGGAGGCTCGTCACGAGCACTTTCCCCTCGCCGCCGAAGAAGTCGCGCTTGAGCCGCTCCGTGGCACCGTCGTCGGACGACTCGTCGAGGAGGACGGGCTTATCGACGCGGGCTTCGAGCGCGCCCGCCATCCACTCCGCCTCGGCGTAGTTCGGCATCCCGACGAGGACGTTGCCCGGCGACCGCTCGCACGCCTCGACCGCGGCGTCGGTGTACGCCAGTCGCGTCTCGTTTTCCTCGCCGGGCGGCCCGCGGTTGCTGTGGGTGAACTTCGGCACGTCGACGGCGAAGCTCGCGCGGTTCGACTCGGGGAAGCCGAGGCCGAACGTCCGCTCGGCCACCGGGCGGCCGTCGTCGGCGAGGGCGTCGAGGCCGGTCACGCGCCGGAACACGTCGATGGGTTCGAGCGTCGCGCTCATGAGGACGCCGCCGCCGAAGTCACCGAGGCGCTCCGCGATGGCCTCGCCGGGGACGCAGTTGTGGACCGACAGCCGGGCGTTGTAGGCGCGCCGCCACGACTCCGGCGGCTCCATCTCGTCCCACGTCCGTTCGAGTTCGATTTCGCGGAAGTGCTTCTCGTGGTCGGCGTAGGCCCACGTCGAAAGCGCCCGCCCCGCCGCGGGGGCGGCCCGGCGCTTGTCGTCCTCTTCGACCGAGTCGAGGATGCGGGCGACCGCCGAGCCGGTCGCCTCGGCGCGGACCCACGTTCCCTCGTCGTGGCCGCGCTCCTCGGCCCACTCGGTGAGTTCGTCGACGCCGGGCTCCTCGGGGTCGCGAAGCGGGAGCTCCTCGTCGTCGAGTTCGGTCAGGTCGGCGCGCCAGCCGACGTACTCGCGGTCGAGATGGGCGGTCACGCGCCGGTCGAGCTCCTCCCGGAGGTCGCGGATGAAGTCGCGGGTCTCCTCCAGTTCGCGGAGCGTCACGTCGGCCTCCTGAAGCTCCCCGCGGACGAGGTCGGCGTCGACGGTGGACTTGCCGGCGTCGTCGAACTTCACCGGCTGGATGACGCGCGTGAACTCGCTTTCGGCGTCGCGGAGCGTCCGGTCGCCGACGCCGACGGAGACGAGGTCGCGGACGCGGGGTTCGAGCATGTGCGCCTCGTCGCAGATGACGAACGTCGAGTCGTCGACGAGCGCGCCGGTGAACGTGCCGACGGTCGTCGGGTCGAACGCGTGGTAGTAGTTGCCGACGACGACCTCGACGTGGGGCAATAGCGCGCCCATCACGGAGTGCGGACACGACCCCGCGCCCGCGGCCAGCGAGACGAGGTCTTCGGTCCCGATGAGTCCCTCGTCGTCGAACTCGAAGGGGACGGCCTCTATCGGGTCGCCGTCGTCGGGGAGGTCCGCGAGGAAGTTCGCGTAAAAGGGGCAGTACTCCACGTCCTCGTACTCCGGCATCGATGTCGGGTACGGCGTCGGGTCGCCCGCGGTTTCGAGGTAGTCCGGGCCCGCGGCCGTCGAGCCGGTGTCGAGGAGGCCGGTCTGTTGCTCGCGGGCGTCTTTGGCGAGCGTCTCGGCGCTGGTCCGGCCGCCGTCGCCGACGAGCCCGCGGGTCCGGTCGCGGAGGGCTTCACAGCGGTCGTAGACGGTCGCGTCGTCGATGCCGCCGCAGCCCTCGCGGCTGTAAGGACACACGTCGGACTTGCCGACGAGCGTGAGCCCCGAGACGGGCTTCCAGTCGGTCGGGAGGTTCTCGTTGATGGTTCGGAGGTCGGCCTCGAACTGCCGGAGCTGTTGCTTGACGCTCGTGAGGACGAAGACGCGCTCGTAGTCGGAGTCGGGGTCGCGGACGAGGTCGATGCCGGCGGTGAGCGCGAGCATCGTCTTGCCGGTCCCGCACGCGCCCTCAACGACGGCGAACCCGTCGTCTCGGGCGGTCTGTATCGCGGTTTCGATTCCGTCGGCCTGCTCCGGGTACGCCTCCGGGTGGCCGAACACCTCCTGCCAGGTCACGCTCTGTGGTCCAGTTGCGACGGCCATAGGGGTGTCGGTGACTGGTCGCGGACCCGTACTTGAACGTTCGCGCGAGAGCGAGCCCGCCGGCGCACGGGGCGCGGGACGCGCCGAGCTATTCGAGGAACGCGGAGACGGCCTCAGCGAAGGCCTCGCGGTCGTCCCCATCGCCGCCGATGCAGACGACGAACGGCGCGGCGGCGGCGTACACTTTCATCTCGCGACCCTTCTCTGAGTAGCGGGTGTCGGCGACGCGGACGAGGTCTGCGCCGATGAGGTTTCCGAGGTGGTGGCGAGTGTTCTGGACGGAGGTGTCGACCCGCGCTGCGAGTTCGGTCGCCGTCGCGGGCGACTCTTGCAGACACGACAGCAGGTCGCGGGCGGTGTCACAGGAGAGGCTCCCGAGGAGTTGCGCCGTCTCATCGTCGTCGAGCCAGTGAACCCGGGGGTCTGACTCACCGGTCGTATCGGCGCTCCCGTCAGTCGGCCGCGACCCTGACATACAACTGACATCACGGGAGGGGGGAAGTAAATCGTTTCGTCTGTCAGTTACTCGATGGTTCGGCCCGGTCGACACCGGGGAGCCGGTTCACCGCGTAGAGGACAGCGAGCGCGGCGACGAACACCGCGAGCCCCCCGGCGAGCGTCCGAAACACCGCCTCGAAGGCGTAGTCCGCCTCGGTCAGGAAGCCGACCGCGCCGCTTCCGTTAGCCTCCAAGAGGAGCGCCGCGCCGCTGAAGACGGCGTAGGCGCTCCCGCGGGCGTCGCTCGGCAGCGACGAGAGCATGAACGTGTCCAGCGCGGGAAACAGGCTGTGGATGACGTAGCCGAGCACCGCGACGACGGCCGCGACGGCGACGAAGCCCTGCGCGTACGTCAGGGCGACGAGCGCGCCGATGAAAGCGACGAGCAGGCCGAAGATGTACGGGACGTGCGGGAGGTTGTCCGCGAGGCGGCCCGACAGCGAGAACGCGGGGACGCCCGCCGCGAAGACGATGGTGAGCATCGTGCTCGCGGTGGCGGCGTCGAACGCCTTCGCCTGCGTCATGTACGACACGAGGAAGTTGAACAGGCCCTGCCAGACGAACCCCGCGGGCGCGATGAGGAGGATGCCCGTGAGGATGAGCTTCCAGTGGCCGAGCGCGGCGGAGAAGTCGCGGTCCGCGCCCGTGCCGGCCCCCGCGCTCCCGTCTCGCGAGACGGCGTAGAGCAGGAGCGTCACGAGCGCGCCGGCGGCCGCCAGCACCCAGAACGTCTCGCGCCACGAGTACGACGCGAGGATGAAGACGACGACGGGCGCGGCGACGACGGCGGCGACCTGACTGGCCGCGCCGTGGATGCCGACCATGCGGCCGACGCGCTCGGGGTACAGTTCGCCGACGAGCGGGGTCGCGGAGACGAAGTACGCGCCGGAGGCGAGGCCGAGGCCGAACGCGCCGATTTGGAGCGTCAGCACCGACGTGGCGCTCGCGGTGAACGCCGCGGCGACGACGAGGAGCGTCCCCGACCCGAGGACGACCTTCGACCGCGAGACGCGCGTGAGGAGGTAGCCGACGGGGATGCGCGGGATGGCGGTCCCGAGCCAGACGAGACTCGTCACGACGCCGATGGTCGCCGGGCCGACAGAAAACTGGGTCTGGAGCGTCTCGACGAGCGGCGGGAACGCGACGCGGCCGAAGTTGACGAGGAAGACGAGTCCGCAGAGAGTTCCGAAGAGGCGGCGAGTCACTACCTCGAATTCAGTCGCCTCCGAGTCAAACGTTGCGAATCCGACCCGCGACCACATGTGTTAACGCGCCGCCGGGCGAACGGGGGCGTATGATTACGAGTCGACGCATGGCCGCGGTCGACCTGAACGCCGAGGCGCTCGGCGTGCCGCGGAAACAGCTCATGGAGTCGAGCGGGAACGCCGTCGCGCGGGCCTGCCGCGACCTCGCGGACCCCGGCGCGTCGGTCGCAATCGTCGCCGGCCGCGGTAACAACGGCGGCGACGCGCTCGTCGCCGCGCGGTTCCTGAAAGCGTACGACGTGACCGTCCACCTGCTCGGCCGCCCCGAGACGATTTCGACCGACATCGCCCGCGAGAACTGGGACGCCCTCGTCGCGGGCGAGGCCGACCGCCGGACCGTCACCGACTCGACCGCCGTCGACCTCGGTGACCCCGACCTCGTCGTGGACGCGATGCTCGGCACCGGCGTCACCGGCGCGCTCCGCGAACCCGAGGCGACGGCCGCGCGCGCAATCAACGAGTCGTCCGCGACCGTTCTCGCGGTGGACGTGCCCTCCGGCGTCGACGCCGACACCGGCGACGCGGCGGGTCTCGCGGTCGATGCGGACCGGGTCGTCACCTTCCACGACGACAAGCCCGGTCTCGGTGACCTCGACTGCGAGGTCGTCGTCGCCGACATCGGTATCCCCGAGGCCGCCGAGTTGTTCTCCGGTCCCGGCGACCTCCTCGCGCTCGACCGCGACGCCCAGAGCCACAAGGGCGACCACGGCGACGTGCTCGTCGTGGGCGGCGGCCCGTACACCGGCGCGCCCGCGCTCGCCGCGCAGTCGGCGCTCAGAGCCGGCGCGGACCTCGCCCGCGTCGCCTGCCCCGAAGCCGTCGCCCGCGAGGTGCAGGGTTACTCGGAGAACCTCATCGTCCGCGGCTTCTCGGGCGACCGACTCGCGCCCGAACACGTCCCCGACCTGCTGGACTTCGCCGCCGACCGCGACGCCGTCGTCTTCGGCCCCGGCCTCGGTGACACCGACGAGTCGCTCGCCGCGGTCCGGGAGTTCCTCGCCGCCCACGACGGAACCGCCGTCGTCGACGCCGACGCGCTTCAGGTCGTCCCCGAGGTGGACACCGAGGCGGCGCTGATTTGCACGCCCCATCAGGGCGAGTTGCGGAAGATGGGGGGCGAAACCGACGCCGACTGGGAGACGCGGAGCGACCTCGTCCGCGAGTTCGCCGCCGACCTCGGCCACACGCTCCTCGTGAAAGGCGCGTACGACGTGGTTTCGGACGGCGACGCGGTCCGCGTCAACCGGACCGGGAACCCCGGCATGACCGTCGGCGGGACCGGCGACGTGCTGGCGGGCGCAACCGGCGCGCTCGCGGCCGTCCTGCCCCCGCTCGACGCCGCCGCCGTCGCGGCCTACGCGAACGGCCGCGCGGGCGACCTCGCCGCCGACGAGTTCGGCGGCGGCCTCGTCGCCACCGACCTGCTCGAACGACTGCCCGCGGCCCTCCGAGGTGACGACGAATGAGCGACGAGCGCGCCGGTTCGGAGTCGAACGAGTCGGCCGACGGCGGCGACCGCGACCTGACGCACGTCGACGAGGAGGGCAACGTTCAGATGGTCGACGTGGGCGCGAAGCCGGACAGCCGCCGCCGGGCGGTCGCCCGCGGCACCATCCACCTCAGCGCCGCGACGGTGCGGGCTATCCGCGACGACGAAATCGGGAAGGGAGACGTGCTGGCGACCGCCCGAATCGGCGCGATTCAGGCCGTCAAACACACATGGGAGACGATTCCGATGTGCCACCAGATTCCCATCACGAACGTCGACACCGCGTTCGAGGTGGCCGACGAGTCGGTCACGCTCTCTGTCACGGTCGGCACGACCGGCAAGACGGGCTGCGAGATGGAGGCGTTAGAGGGCGTGACGACCGGACTCAACGTCGTCTGGGACATGGTGAAAGCCGCGGAGAAAGACGACGACGGCCAGTATCCGGGAACGCGAATTTCGGACGTGGAGGTCGTCACGAAGGAGAAAACGACGCTCGCGTGAGGTGCTGAGAGGGGGCGTCCCGGCGCGCGACTCAGGCCGAGTCGGCCGGCACGGAGAGGTCGGCGGCCTTCGCCCGCGCCTTCTCGACGATTGCGGGGCGCGCCTCGAACTCGACGTGGACCTGTTCGCCCTCGTACTCCTCGGTCTCGACGTGGGCGTGGTCGTAGAGCCACGAGACGAGGCTCATCGTGTCGTCCGCCATCGGCAACAGGAGGCGCTCGCGCTCCCACGCGGGCAGTTCGTCCTCGACGCGGGCGGCCAGTTCCTCGACGTTCTCGCCGGTCAGCCCCGAGACGGCGACGGGGTTGGGCGCGAGCGCCGACAGCGCCGCGCGTTTTTCGTCGAGTTCGTCGGCCGCGACCTTGTCCACCTTGTTGAACACGGTCACGATGGGCGCTTCGTTGCGCTCGTAGAGCGTGTCGTGGCTCGTGACGAGCTTTTCGCGCATCTCCTCGACGGGTTCGGAGGCGTCCACGACGAGCAACACGAGGTCAGCCCGGTAGACCGAATCGAGCGTGGACTTGAACGACTCGACGAGCCAGTGGGGGAGGTCCGAGACGAACCCGACGGTGTCGGTGAGAAGCACGTCTCGCTTGCCCGTCTCGGCGCGGCGCGTGGTCGTCCCGAGCGTCGTAAACAGCTTGTCTTGGGACTCCGCGGTCGGGTCGAGGTCCGGGTGGAGGTCGTCGTTCTGGCCGACTTCGAGGTCGGCGGCGAGCCGCTGCATCAGCGTCGACTTCCCAGCGTTCGTGTAGCCCGCGAGGGCCACGAGGTCGAAGCCGGACTCGCGGCGCTGTTCGCGCCGGGTCTCCTCTTTGTCCGCGATGGCGTCCAGTTCGTTCTTGATGCGCGAAATCTGGGCCTTGATGTCCTGCTCGCGGCTCTCGTCGTACTCGCCGAGGCCCATGAACCCGGGGCGCTCGTCGCGCTTCGCCAGCGACGCCTTCGCCTCGGCGCGCGGCAGTTCGTAGCGTAGCTCGGCGAGTTCGACCTGCAACTGCGCCTTGCGGGTGTTCGCCCGCTGGCCGAAGATGTCGAGGATGAGCGTGAAGCGGTCGATGACCTCCGCGTCGTCCGGGAGCTTCTGGGCGATGTTGTACGTCTGGTAGGGGCCAAGCCGGTTGTCGAAGACGACGGCGGCGGCGTCCTCGCGGGCGACGAGCGACGCTAACTCGCCGACCTTCCCCTCGCCGAAGTGGAACGCGGCGTCCTCTTCGCGGGTCTGCGTGAGTTCACCGACCACCTCGTAGCCCGCCGCGCGGGCGAGGTCGGATATCTCCGTCAGGTCGGCGTCTCCGCGGTCGACGCGCTTCGCGACGACGACGCGGCTCATCGCCGCACCTCGATTGTGGGGTACGTTGCCTGCACTGTGTCAGTCGGTACTAGCCGCCGGAGGCACTTAAGCCCCGCTCGGCCGGGGTTACGCGTCGAGATGGCGTCCCGTCACCTCCCGTTCCATGGCCGCGTTTGGTCGCCGGGACTCTTGTAGGTTGCCCGGGCGCGACCTGACAGTCCGATGATGGCGACAGTATCCTCACAAATCACTTATGCCGACGGGCGGGATGTTCGCCGTATGGACCCCTTACAACTGAGCATCGACCCCCAACAGCTCGGCATCGAGTTCGGGAGCGGCGCGGTCATCGGCGGCATCATCGGCTTCGCGGCGAAGAAAATCGCCAAGCTCATCGCCGTCATCGTCGGTCTCGAACTCGCCGTGTTCAAATTCCTCGAATCGCGGGGCATCATCACCGTCGACTGGGAGCGCCTCACCGGCGGCCTCGTGAGCGCCACGCAGGACGCCGCGACCGGCGCGCCGCCGGACTGGATTTCGACGATTCTCTCGACGCTGTCCATCTCCGCCGGCTTCTCCGGCGGCTTCCTCGTCGGCTTCAAGAAGGGATAATCGACGCGTCTCGAAGACGCGCTGTCCCGTCTCAGAGTTCGTCTTCGTCCTTGACGATGCGCGTCTCGGCCGTGCCGCTCGTGATGTTGTTCACCTTGTCGTAGAAGTCGTTTTGCATCCCCGCGGGGAACGTGATGACGCCGACCCACGAGCCGTCGTTCTGCCACTCCTCGCGTTCGAGGTCGCCGTAGCTTCGAATCTGCGCCTGTCCGCTGCCGGCGTACTCGGCGGGGAGTTGGACGGCGACGGTGACCTCGGCGAACCTGATGGGCAACACGGGGCGGAGCGCGTCGAGGGCGTCGTCGACCTGCGACTCGACGGGCTCCATCGGGTCGATTTTGAAGCCGGCCTCTTCGAGCGCGCGCTCGATTCGCTCCGGCGGGTGCGGCGAGTCGTTCATCTGGGGGTTGACCGCGTTGCGGGCGATGCGGTTGATGAGCGACTTGCGCTTCTGTTCTTGCATCTCGCGGCGCTGTTCGGCCGTGATTTGAATCTCTCCCTGTTTGACGACCTCGGGGATGATTTCCAGCGGGTCGGTCGTCCCGAACACCGTCTCGAGGTCGTTCTCGGCGGGGCGGTCGCCGCGGGAGGCGTCCTCGAACACGTCTTCGGCGGCGATGACCTCTTCGAGGTCGCCGTCGAACTCGCCGCGCTTTATCGAGAGCGCCGCGTCCGGGTCGATGAGCACCTCGAACCGCGCGCCGTGAGATTCCAGGCGGGCCGTGACTGCCTCGTCGAGTGAAATCATAGCTTCCGATTCTCTCTCCGTGGTAAAAAGCCCTCGGCGGCGTCACGCAAAATTCGCTGCGGCCCCGTTCGGAGCAATCGTTATGCTCGCCCGCGCCCCACGTCTTCGTATGAGTTCGCAGGCGTCGGAGAAGTCCCTCGAAGAACGGCTCGACCTGTTCATGCGGCGGAACTTCCCCCAAATCGAGATGCACGGCGGCGACGCGGGTATCGAGGCCATCGACGAGGAGACCGGCGAGGTGTGGATTTCCCTCACCGGCGCGTGTTCCGGCTGCGGTATCTCCCCGATGACGATTCAGGCGCTGAAGGCGCGCATGGTCGCCGAGTTCGAGGAGATAGACGCGGTCCACGCCTCGACCGGCGGCTTCTACGACGACGAGCCGGGCGCGGGGTTCGAACCCGACGTGTCCGACGCGCCCTTCTGAGCGGCCTTCTACCATCGCTTTTCGACCGAACCGACCCCACGAGCGACGACGCTCCGAGCGCGCGCCGCGCTCGCCGCTCGCCGTGATGGAAACCGGAGAATCGGGCCGAGCGGAGCTGACGCCGGCTTACGCGGCCGCGTCGATGATGTCGACGAGGTCCTCTTTGCTCTGGACGCCGATGACCTCTTTGACCTGTTCGCCGCCGGCGTAGAACTGCAGGGTCGGGACGCTGCGAATCCCCTGCTCGCGGGCCAGCTCCTGGAGTTCGTCGATGTCGACCTTGGCGACGACGGCGTCGGTCTCCTCGGCGATTTCCTCCACGGTGGGTTCGAGCATCTTACACGGGCCGCACCAGTCGGCGTGGTAGTCCACGAGAACGACCGCGCTGTCGGCGATGAGTTCGTCGAGTTGGTCCGAACTCTCGATATGGATCGGCGCGTCGGTTGTCTTCGGAGTGCTCATACCTCCACGTATCGGCGCGACACTCTTACCCATTGCGCCTGTTTGCGCGGCGACGCACGACCGCGAAACGCCGCATTCGCGGCGAAAACGGTCGGATTCGCGGAACGAGGCGGAGGCGAAGACGCAGACTCAGCAGTCGTAGGTCAGGAGCACCCCGTCGTCGACCCGCTCCACGTCGCGGAGCGACAGCCGGGGGAAGTCGGAAACGAACCCCTCGCCGTCGGCGAGCGTCGGCGCGTCGCGGCCGCCGATGACCATCGAGCCGACGTAGAGCGTGAGTTCGTCGACGAGGCCGGCCTCGAACAGCGAGAAGATGAGTTCGCCGCCGCCTTCGACCATGAGTCTGGCGACGCCGCGCGCTTCGAGCGCGTCGAAGGCGTCGGGGAGCGACACCCGCTCCGCGCCCGCGACGACGAGTTCCGCCCCGGCGGCTTCGAGCGCCTCGCGCCGGCCTTCGGGCGCGGCCTCGGAGACGAGCACGTAGGTCGCCGCCGCGTCGTCCAGAACCCGGGCGTCGGTCGGGGTTCGGGCGCGCGAGTCAGCAACGACGCGGGCGGGATGCGGCGAGTCGCCGCGGTCCTCGCGGGCGGCGACGAGGCCGGGGTCGTCGAGCGTGAGATGCGGGTCGTCCGCGAGGACGGTTCCGACGCCGACGGCGACGGCGTCGGCGGCCGCGCGAATCTCGTCAACGCGGGCGAAGTCGTCGTCGCCGCTTATCCGCACCTGCTCGCGGCGTCGAGACGAGAGCTTGCCGTCGAGGCTCGCGGCGGCGTTGACGTGGACGTGCATACTCGCGGGTCGTCGCCGCGGTGAAAACGCCTTTCGGTGAGGTGCTCTCACGGTGTTGCCGGACAGGAATTAAATAGGGCTCTGTGGTACATTGTGTCATCTATGACTGCCAAGGTCCTGATGCTGGGGTGGGGGTTTCCGCCGAACGTCAGCGGCGGGCTCGACACGCACGTCGGCGAGATGTTCGAGCGACTCGAAGACCGGGAGGACGTGGACATCGAACTCGTGCTCCCGGCCGAGTACGCGCCGGACCGCGAGGGAATCGTCGGGGTTCCGACCGGCGAAGGGGACATCATCACCCGCATCGGACGGCTGGGGTCGACGTTCGCGGAGCGCGCCGCCGACGCCGACATCGTCCACACGCACGACTGGTTCGGCTACGGACCGGGGTCGCGCGCGAAGTCGAACAACGAGGACGTGGAGTGGGTGACCACGTTCCACTCGCTTTCGTCGGACCGCAACATCGACCCGCCGCAGCGGGAAGTCGAGACCGAGCGCCGCATCGCCGAGCGCTGTGACCACCTGCTCGCGGTGAGCGAACTCCTCGCCGACAAGGTCAAACGGGAGTACGGCGGCGACTGCCACGTCATCTACAACGGCTTTTCGGAGTGCGAGACGACGGGTCGCGACCTCAAGGCGGAGCTCGGCATCGACGGGAAGATGCTGTTTTTCGTCGGCCGGCACACCGACCAGAAGGGCATCTCACACCTCGTCTACGCGATGGAGAAGCTCGCCCGCGACGACGTGACGCTCGTCATGGGCGGGTCGGGCCACCTCACCGCCCAGCTCAAGCGATTCGCAGAGCTGCTCGGCGTCGAAGACCGCATCGAGTGGGCCGGCTACGTCCCCGAAGAGGCGCTCGGTGACTACTACGCCTCCGCGGACCTGTTCGTCTCGCCGTCGCTGTCCGAACCGTTCGGCATCACCATCGTCGAGGCGCTCTCGACGGGCACCCGCGTCGTCGCCACGGAAAGCGGCGCAGCCGAGGTCCTCCCCGAGGACTGCGTTATCGAGGTCGAACCCGACTCGCGCTCCATCGCCGACGGCATCGAGTACGGCCTCTCGCTGGAGGGGAAACCGGAGTACGAACCGTACACGTGGGACCGCGTCGTCGACGAGACGGTCGACTACTACCACAGCATCCTCGACGACGACCCCTCGGCCGGGGCGGAGAACGAAGTAGAAGCCAGCGACGCGGACGCGGACGCCGCCGAGTCGGACGCGAACTGAGCGGGCGACCCCCGTTCAGCGGAGGAGTCGCACGTCGGTCACCGGTTCGGGGTGGCGAATCCGGTAGCCGCCGCGGGTCGGGACCATCCCCTCTCGCGGCATCGTCCCGCGGGCGGACTGATACGGCGAGTCATCGGTCTGCACCGACTGGTACGGCGAGTCGTACGCCGACTGGTAGGGGCTGTCCGACGACTGGTAGGCGCTGTCGCTTGCGGCCTCGGCGTCGAACCCCTCCGGGGGGAGGTAGATTCGCTCGCCGGACGCCGACCGGACGACGACCGCGGAGTCCTTGTCGCCTTCCATCACGATGGTCGTCCAGCCGTCCTCGATGGTCACGGAGAACGAGACCTCCTCGTCGGCGTCGCCGGCGTCCGGCCCCTCGTCGTTCGACATACGAGTCCAACTGGCACGCGAGCACTTAGTGATTCGCCCGCGGCCGGTCGCCCGGCTGGCCACTCGGTCGCCCGGCAACACTTTTTATCCGACGGGGGCGAATCCCGACTCGATGGAACTCGACCAGCATGCCGAGGAGCTCGCCTCCGCCCTCGGTGTCGACAAAGAGGAGGTCAAATCCGACCTGCAGAACCTGCTGCAGTACAGCGTCCCGCTCGACGAGGCGAAACAGAGCGTCCGACGGAAACACGGCGGCGGCAGCTCCGGCGGGAGCGACGGCGCGCCCGCGACGAAGCGCATCGCCGACATCGACCCCGACGGCGGCAACGTCTCCGTGACGGTCCGCGTGCTCACCGTGGGCACGCGCTCTATCGTCTATCAGGGCGACGAACAGACCATCCGCGAGGGGGAACTCGCCGACGAGTCCGGCGTCATCTCCTACACCGCGTGGCAGGATTTCGGCTTCGAGCCGGGCGACTCCGTCGTCATCGGTAACGCCGGCGTCCGCGAGTGGGACGGCAAGCCCGAACTGAACATCGGCGCGTCCTCGACGGTCGGCGTGGAGTCCGAGACGGTCGAGACGCCCTACGACGACCGCATCGGCGGCGAGGCCGACCTCATCGACCTGCAAGCCGGCGACCGCGGCCGAACCGTCGAGGTCCGCGTCCTCGAAGTCGATTCGCGCACCATCGACGGCCGCAACGGCGAGACGACAATCCTCTCGGGCGTCGTCGCCGACGAGACCGGCCGACTGCCCTTCACCGACTGGGCACCCCGCCCCGACGTGAAGGAGGGCGCGAGCCTGCGCCTCTCGGACGTGTACGTCCGCGAGTTCCGCGGCGTGCCGCAGGTGAACCTCTCTGAGTTCACGTCGCTGGAGGTCCTCGACGACCCCGTCGCGGTGACGGACTCCGCGCCGCGTCTGAAAATCGGTGAGGCCGTCGACGCCGGCGGGATGTTCGACGTGGAACTGCTCGGAAACGTCCTCGAAGTGCGCGACGGCTCCGGGCTCATCGAGCGCTGTCCCAAATGCAGTCGCGTCGTCCAGAGCGGCCAGTGCCGTCAGCACGGCGAGGTCGACGGCGAGGACGATATGCGCGTGAAGGCGATTGTCGACGACGGCACCGGCACGGTGACCGCCATCCTCGACCGCGACCTCACCGAGGAGGTCTACGGCGGGACGATGGCCGACGCGATGGAGGCCGCCCGCGAGGCGATGGACAAGGAGGTCGTCGCCGACGACATCGCCGACAAACTCGTCGGCCGCGAGTACCGCGTCCGCGGGAACCTCTCGGTGGACGAGTACGGCGCGAACCTCGAAGCCGACGAGTTCGAGGAGACCGACGACGACCCGGCCGAACGCGCGGCCGCCCTCCTGACGGAGGTGCGCGCATGAGCGCCTCGCCGGTCGTCGGCACGCGGGAAATCGCCTACCGCGTCTTCGCCGCCGAGTTCGACGACGCGTCGCTGTCGTACTCCGAGAGCGACGAGGAGCGCGCGCCGAACTACGTGGTCACGCCCACCGGCGCGCGGCTCAACCGGACGTTCGTCGCGGGCGTGCTCACCGAGGTCGAACACGTCAACGACGAGGTGCTCCGCGGGCGCATTGCGGACCCGACGGGCGCGTTCGTCACCTACGCTGGCCAGTACCAGCCGGAGCCGATGGCCTACCTCGACGGCGCGACGCCCCCGGCGTTCGTCTCGCTCGCGGGCAAGGCCCGGACGTACGAACCGGACGACGCCGACGTGGTCTACTCCTCAGTCCGCCCCGAGAGCGTCAACACCGTCGACGCCGACGTGCGCGACCGGTGGATCGTCTCGGCCGCCGAGGCGACGCTCCGCCGCATCGCCGTGTTCGACGAGGCGCTGTCGATGTCGTACCGCGGCGACGACCTGACCCGCGCGCTCGAAGCCCGCGGCGTGGATTCGACGCTCGCGGCGGGCGTCCCCCGCGCCATCGACCACTACGGGACGACCCGAACCTACCTCGACGCCCTGCGGGAAGTCGCCGTGCAGGCGCTCGAACTCGTCGCGGGCGACCGCGACCAGGTGGACCCACTCGATGTCGCACCCGGCGACGGCGGCGACGCGGTGCTCGGCCCGCTCCCCGAACTCGACCTCGAACCGGCCGACAGCGTCGATATCGATGTCGACGAGACCGACGCGGACGAGGGAGAGGCCGACCCGGACGAGTTCGAGGACGAGTCCGGTTCCGAACCGGCCGCAACGCTCGATTCGGCGCCGGAATTCGACGACAGTGCCGAGTCCGAGCCCGTCGAGTCGGAGTCCGAATCCGAGCCTATCGCAGAACCCGATTCCGAGCCGGAGTCTGCGTCCGACCCCGAGCCGGTCGCCGCCGAGACGACGACTTCGACCGAGAGTCATCCGGAGGCGTCCGAGTCGGAACCGGCGTCTGAGCCGTCCACGACGGTCGATGCCGAACCGGAGCCGGAACCCGCGGCAGAATCCGAACCCGCCGCGGAACCCGACCTCGCGTCCGAGCCCGAACCGGCGACCGACTCGCTCGACACCGAGTCTGAGCCCGACTTCGACGCCGGGACCGACGACGGCGCGCTCGGTGACTTCGAAGACGACGCGCCCGACGCGGGCGCGACCGACGCCGGTTCGCTCGACGACTCGGGAAGCGGAACCCTCGGCGACTTCGACGACGGCTTCGACGACCCCGACCCCGAGGCTGGCGATTCGACCGGTTCGACCGACTCCGCCTCCGCCGACGCCGACGACTCGGTCGACCCCGACGGGATGTACGAACTCGACGAGGACGAGCGGGCCGAAATCGAATCCGAGTTCGGCACGGAGTTCACCTCCGGCGCGGACGTCGACCCTGCCGGCGAGGCGGACATCGACGTGCCCGACACGGACGACCTCACCGAGCAACTCGAAGGCGAATCCGCCGCGGCCGCCGAGCCGGACCCGGAACCCGCGACCGACGCCCCCGCGGAATCCGAGCCGGTCACCGACTCCGAACCTGAACTCGAACCCGAGCCGACGCCCGACGCGGCGTCGGACGGGAACGAAGCCGAGGCCGACGACGGCGACGGCGACGAGTCCGCGGAGGACATCGACCTCGAATCGGTCGTCGTGGACGCCATGGACGACCTCGACGACGGCGATGGCGCGACCCGCGACGAGGTCGTCGCGGCCGTCGTCGACGAGCACGGCGCGGACCCCGGCGCGGTCGAAGACGCCATCCAGGAGGCGCTCCTCGGCGGCCGGTGTTACGAGCCGCAGGACGGCGTGCTGAAGGCCATCTGAGGCCGTGCCGGAACCGCTCGTCGAACCGATTCCCGGCCATCCCGCCGCGGTGGCGCGGACGGGCAGGCGCGGATTCCCCGAGCGCTCGCTCGTCGTCGCCGACTACCACGCCGGCATCGAGGCCGGCCTGCGGTACGAACGCGGGGTGGAACTCCCGTCGAAGGCCGCGGTCCGCCGCGAGCGCCTGCTGTCGCTTCTGGACCGGACCGACGCCGACCGACTGGTCGTTCTCGGCGACCTCGGCCACCGCATCGGCGACCCGGACGGCGACGAGGCCGAGGAACTGCGCGACCTCGCTGACGCCGTGGCCGACCGCGCCGAACTGACGGTCGTCCCCGGCAACCACGACGGCGGCCTCGCGGACTTCTTCGGTGACGACGTGGAGGTGACCGACCCCGCGGGCGTCCGCCTCGGTGACGTGGGGTTCTGCCACGGCCACACGTGGCCCTCGCGGGAAGTGCTCGCCGCCGACGTGGTCTGTTCGGCCCACGAACACCCGGCGGTCAGGCTGGAAGACGAGGTCGGCGGCGCGCGGAAAGAGCGCGTCTGGCTCCGCGGCGCGCTCGCTCCCGAAGTGTTCGCGGACCACTACGAAGTCGACCCCGCCGAAGTCGCACGAGCCGACGCCGAACTCGTGGTGTTCCCGGCGTTCAACGACACCTCGGGCGGGACGTGGGTCAACGTCCCCGGGCAGGGCTTTCTCTCGCCGTTCCTCCCCGACGGCCTCGCGGACGGCGAGGCCTACCTGCTCGACGGCACGCGGTTGGGCGACTACCGAAACGTCTGAGATGCCCGGGTCGTCGCGGTGGTCGCCGTCGTGATCGCGGTCGGCGGAACCCGCGGCCACGCCTACGCGAAGACGAACGTGAGAGTTCCGAGGACGAACACGGCGACGCTCGCCACGCGGGCGAGTCGCTGCCAGCCGGTCCACTCGCGGAAGAACTCCGGGACGCCCTCCTCTCGTTCTCGAACGGCGTAGCCGACGAACCAGAGGGTCGAAAGCACCAGCACCGCCGCGAAGACCAGTTGCCACGCCGCGAGGTCGCCCCGTTGGTTGCCGAGGACGAAAAGCAGATTGCCGCCGGTGAAGCCCGCCTGCGACAGCCAAAAGCTGCGCTCGGGCGTCACGTCACCACCGAGTACAGTTGGAAGGCGACGCCGAACGCGTAGAGCGCCGCGCCGACGATGACGAGGTAGACGAGCGGGCCCCAGTCCGACGGGACCCGAGCGCGTTCGGGGTCGCGGAGGGCGACGACCGACGCGTAGCCGACCGCGACGACGCCCGCGGCCACCGCGGCGGTGTTGATACCCACGTCTCCCGCGGAAGCGTCGAGCGCGACATCCACGGCGCCACAGAGCCCGAAGACGACGAACGCGGACCAGTAGGCTCGTTTCGGGGACACGTCCGAAATTGATTCACTGGCGACATGAATCTCCCGGTGGGGACCGCCCCGAGCGGTGCGCTTAATCGCCTCGAACCGTAACCTCGGGCGATGCCAGACGGCGAGGCCGCTGCCGCCGGAATGGATGCCTTCGCGACGCTCTCGTCGCCCGTTCGGAACGCGCTCTCGGAGCGCGGATTCACGACGCCCACCGAGCCGCAGCGCCGGGCGATTCCCCCGCTTGCGGACGGAAACAACGGCCTCATCATCGCGCCCACGGGCACCGGCAAGACGGAGACGGCGATGCTGCCGGTGTTTTCGGCCATCGCCGACGCCGAGGACCGATTCGGTATCTCGGCGCTCTACATCACCCCGCTTCGGGCGCTGAACCGCGACATGCGCGAGCGGCTCGACTGGTGGGGCGAACAGCTCGATATCGACATCGACGTTCGCCACGGCGACACCACGCAGTACCAGCGCCAGAAGCAGGCCAACGACCCGCCGGACGTGCTGGTGACGACGCCCGAGACGCTGCAGGCGATGCTCACGGGGAAGAAGCTCAGAACGGCCCTGTCCGACGTGCACCACGTCGTCGTCGACGAGGTCCACGAACTCGCGTCCGCCAAGCGCGGCGCGCAGTTGACAATCGGGTTAGAGCGCCTCCGCGAGCTGGCCGGGGCGTTCCAGCGAATCGGCCTCTCGGCGACGGTCGGGTCGCCCGACGAGGTCGGGAAGTTCCTGACCGGCGACCGACCCTTCGAGGTCATCGAAGTGGACGTGGACAACCGCGTCGAGTTCGAAGTCGTCCGCCCCGAGGTGACGAACGAGGACGAGGCGCTGGCGGGCAAACTCGCCACCGACCCCGAGATAGCGAGTCACGTCCGGACGATTCGGGACATCGTCCGCGACCACGAGTCGGTGCTCGTCTTCGTCAACACCAGACAGACCGCGGAGGCGCTCGGCTCGCGGTTCAAGGCGCTCGGCGACCCCATCGAGGTCCACCACGGCTCGCTGTCGAAAGACGTGCGCATCGACGTGGAAGACCGCTTCAAGGCCGGCGAGCTGGACGCCCTCATCTGCACGTCGTCGATGGAACTCGGCATCGACGTGGGTCGGGTGGACCACGTCGTCCAGTACAACAGCCCCCGCGAGGTATCGCGGCTCCTCCAGCGGGTCGGTCGCGCGGGCCACCGTTTGGGCGTCGTCTCCCGCGGGACCGTCGTCACCGACCACCCCGACGACACGCTCGAAGCGCTCGCCATCGCCCGGCGGGCCGTCTCCGGCGAGGTCGAACCCGCCCGCGTCCACCACGGCAGCCTCGACACCGTCGCCAACCAAATCGTCGGCGTCGTCATGGACTACGGCGACGTGTCGGCCCGCCGCGCCTACGAGATTATCACGCGGGCGTACCCCTTCCGCGACCTCGCCGAGGACGACTTCCGCGCCGTCGTCCGCGAGCTATCGGGGAACCGCCTCCTCTGGCTCGACGAGGACAAGGACCTCCTCGAGAAGTCCGGCGGCACGTGGCAGTACTTCTACGCCAACCTCTCGATGATTCCCGACGAGGAGACCTACGACGTTCACGACATCTCCTCGCGCCGGCAGATCGGGACGCTCGACGAGAAGTTCGTCCTCAACTTCGCCGCGCCGGGCGCGACGTTCATCCAGCGCGGCGAGATGTGGCGCGTCAACGACGTGGACGACGAGGAGGCGCGGGTGAACGTCTCGCCCATCGAGGACCCCGGCGGCGAGGTGCCGTCGTGGGTCGGCTCGGAGATTCCGGTGCCCGCGCCGGTCGCCGGCGAGGTGGGCGAACTCCGCGACGTGGCCGCGCCGCAGTTCGAGTCCGGGGCCGACCGCGAGGCCGTCGCCCGCGACATCGCCATGCGCTACCCGACCGACGAGGCCACGGTCCGGTCGGCGCTCGGCCCCATCGAGAAACAGGTCGAGGCCGACGCGCCGATTCCGACGGCGAACAGGCTCGTCCTCGAGGGCTCGCCCCGGAAGGTGACGCTGAACTCGCCGTACGGCCACCGAGTGAACGAGACGCTCGGCCGGCTCCTGTCGGCGCTCATCGGCCAGCGCACCGGTTCGTCGGTCGGCATGGAGGTCGACCCCTACCGCGTCGAGTTCGACGTGCCCGGGAAGGTCCGCCCGACGACGTTCGCGGAGGTGCTCCGCGAGACCGACCCCGACCACGTCGAGGCGCTGCTCGAACTCGCGCTCAAGCGGTCGGACTCGCTGAAGTTCACGCTCGCGCAGGTGGCCGCGAAGTTCGGCGCGCTCAAGCGCTATCAGGGGAAAGGTCGCTTCGGCGGCGACCGCCTCCTCGCCGCGCTGGAGGACACGCCCGTCTACGACGAGGCCGTCCGCGAGGTGTTCCACACCGACCTCGCCGTCGAGGAGACGGTCGAACTGCTCCGGCGCGTCCGCGAGGGCGACGTGGAACTCGCCGTCGCCCGCGAATCCACCGCCATCGGCACCGGCGGCCGCGGGTCGGGAACCGACCTGCTCGTCCCCGAGAACGCCGACGCGAGCGTCATCGAGACGGTCCGCGACCGGATTCAGAACGACCGCGTGCTGCTGGCGTGTCTCCACTGCAAAGACTGGACTCGCAAGACGAAGGTCAAACGCGTCCGCGACCCCGTGGAGTGTCCCGAGTGCGGCGCGACCCGCGTCGCCGCGCTCAACCCGTGGGACGACGAGACCGTGAAAGCCGTCCGCGCGCCGGAGAAAGACGACGAACAGGAGCGACTGACGAAGCGAGCCTACCGCTCGGCGAGTCTGGTGCAGGCCCACGGCACGCGGGCGGTCGTCGCGCTCGCGGCCCGCGGGGTCGGCCCGCACAACGCCGCGCGCATCATCAACAAGCTCCGCGAGGACGAAGACGACTTCTACCGCGACATCCTCGAACGGGAGCGCGAGTACGCCCGAACCCAGTCGTTCTGGGACTGACGGGACGGCTTCCGGTTCGCCCGCTTACTCCTCGATGGCCCACTCGTCGAGAATTTCGGTCGTCGCGGCCGCCAGCGCCTCGAAGTCCTGCATCGAGATGCCGTCGGTCGTGACGAAGACGCCGAAGTCCTCGACGGTGATACGGACGAGGTAGCCGTTTTCGAACACGCGAATCGTGTACTCGTAGTCACCGAGTTCGGACCCGCGGTAGGCGTCCTGTGTCATCTTGAAGTCGTGCCACTCGTTGCCGATAAAGGAGTTCAGGTCGGCCTCCTGTTCGAGGTCCTCGCGGAGGTACACCTGCACGTAGTCGAAGCGGTTGAAGTAGGTGAGCGAGCGGAGGCTGTCGCCGACGGCCGTGCGGCAGACGGTGACGAGCTTTTCCTCTGCTTCCTCGGGGAGGAGATTGGACATCGCTTCAGCCTGTGGGAGCGAGTGCCAAATAGGCGGCGGCTTCGACAGGTCCGGTCGGGATGAGACGTGGAACCGACCGGATTGCTGTGCTAATACTGATTGTTATCATCAATCACATTAATTATAATTCACACGAAGGAGACGAACGAGTCGTCATGGCCGACGACGCCCTCGGACTGGCGATGTTGGACCGGGTTCGCGGCTGTCTGCGCGCCCCGTGCGTCTACCGCGCCGGCGACGACGCCGGAGCCGCCGCCGGCGACGCACACGTCTACGAGAACTATCTCGTCCCGTCCGAGCGGTGGTCCGCCGCGAAGCGCGAGTTCGTCGACTCGCTTCGGACGCCCGTCCTCGACGTGGGGTGCGGCGCGGGCCAACACGCCCTCGCCGTACAGGAGCGCGGCGAGGTCGTCGCCTTCGACGTGAGCCCGAACGCGGTGCGCGCGGCCCGCGAGCGCGGCGTCGAGGCGGCGGTCGTCGGTGACATGTTCGACCCGCCGGTCGAAGCGGGCCGAGCGGGTTCATCAGCAAGAGGGTTCGAGACGGTGCTCGCAAACGGGACGCAGGTCGGCCTCGCGGGGTCGCTGGACCGTCTCACCGACCTGCTCGCGTCGTTCGCCGGCCTCGCCTCGTCGTCCGGCGAGGTCGTCGTGGACTCGTACGACCCGACGCGCATCGACCCCGAACGATTCTTCGGCTACCGGTCGGACCCGCGGGAGGGCATCGCTCGGCGGTCGTTCCGCGTCGAGTACGGCGACCTGCGCGGGCCGACGCTCGACTTCGTTCTCGTCTCGCCCGCCAGACTCCGGGCGGTCGCCGCCGAGGCGGGCCTCGACGCGCACGAGGTGACCGTGCCGAACACCGAGTCGGGTTACTACCGGGCGCGACTGGCGTGAGTCGGTGCGGTCGCGGTGGCTCTGCGAGCGAGGTCGATGCGGTCGGGCCGCTTCTCGACCCCTACTCCCAGCGGTTGGTCGCCTCGTTGCGCCGCGGGAGGAACGGAAGGAGCAGCGCGACGGCGAAGACGATGCCCGCGATAGCGAGGTAGCCGGGCGACCCGAGGACAACCGCGACCAGCGAGAACACCGAGGCCTCGCCGTCGGCGACGGCCGAGACCGCGCTCGGGTCGTTGTTCAGCAACACGAGAAACACGAACATCGCCTCGGCGAACGCGACCCGGAGGCCGGCCTTCGTCACCCACCACGTCGCGGACAGCGGGCCGCCGGTCAGCGCGCCCCACTCACGGCGGACCTTCCGCCGCCACGCCGCGTTCACGACACACCTCTGTTGCGAGTGAACATGGGACACAGTACGCGGCGAGACGAGATAATCTCGCAGGCGGTGCGGGGGCGTGGTCGCCTCCCGCGGTCGCCCCCCGTCAGACCCGCGTCGGTGAGACCGATTCCAGCGCCGCGTCGAAGTGTGCTCGGGTGATTCGCACCTCGTCGGCGTGGTCGTTCGCCTCGGTGCCCTCGTAGGCGTCGGCCACGTCCTGAATCGCGCGGAGGGCGGCCTCGCGGCAGACCGCGGCCACGTCGGCCCCGGTGTAGCCGTCCATGTGGGCGGCCACGTCGCCGAGGTCCACGTCGGTGCCGAGCGGCTTGTTTCGGACGTGCACGTCGAGGATGGCGCGGCGCGCCTCGATGTCGGGGGCGGGCACCTCGACGTGGGTCTCCAGTCGGCCGGGTCGGAGGAGCGCGGGGTCGAGCGCGTCCCGACGGTTCGTCGCCGCGAGGACGACGAGGTTCGGGTTGTCGGCGGCGTTGTCCATCTCCGTCAGGAGTTGGGAGACGACGCGCTCGGTGACGCCCGAGTCCGACCCGGCGCTGTCGCGGTCGGTGGCGATGGCGTCTATCTCGTCGAAGAAGACGATACTGGGCGCGGCCTGTCGGGCGCGGTCGAACACCTCGCGGACGGATTTTTCGGACTCACCGACGTAGCGGTCGAGCAGTTCCGGGCCGGCGACGTGGATGAAGTTGACGCCGCTTTCGGCCGCGATGGCGCGGGCGAGCATCGTCTTGCCGGTCCCCGGCGGACCGTGGAGGAGCACGCCCGTCGGCGGGTCGGTCGAGGCCGCCTCGAACAGCGGCGCGTAGGTCAACGGCCACGTCACCGCGCGTTCGAGCGTCCGCTTCACGTCGTCGAGGCCGCCGACGCCCTCGAACCCCTCGGTCGGCTGTTCGGCGACGTACTCGCGCATCGCCGATGGTTCGACCGTCGCCATCGCGGACTCGAAGTCGGCGCGCGTGACGGTCATGTCCGCGACGGCGACGCGTCCCTCCTCGTCTCCGCCCTCGTTTCTGCTTCCGCTTCCGCTTTCGCTTCCGCCACCTCCCTCGCGTCGGACGCGCCGGAGCGCGGTCATCGCGGCCTCCTTGGCCAGCGATTCGAGGTCGGCACCGACGAAGCCGTGAGTTCGGGTGGCCAGTCGGTCGATGTCCACGTCCTCGGAGAGGGGCATCCGCCGGGTGTGCACGTCGAGAATCTCGCGGCGACCCGTCTCGTTCGGGACGCCGATTTCGATTTCGCGGTCGAAGCGCCCGCCGCGGCGGAGCGCCGGGTCGAGGCTGTCGACGCGGTTGGTCGCGCCGATGACGACCACGTCGCCGCGGGCGTCGAGTCCGTCCATGAGCGACAGCAGTTGGCCGACGACGCGGTTTTCGAGGTCGCCGCCGTCGTCGCGCTTCGACGCGATGGAGTCGATCTCGTCGAAGAAGATGATGGCCGGCGCGTTCTCGCGGGCCGACTGGAACACCTCGCGCAGTTTCTCCTCGGACTCGCCTTTGTACTTCGACAGCACCTCCGGCCCGGAGATGGTCGTGAAACTCGCGTCGACCTCGTTGGCGACGGCCTTGGCGATGAGGGTCTTCCCCGTGCCCGGCGGGCCGTGCAGGAGGACGCCTTTCGGCGGCTCGATGCCGAGGTGCGCGAACACCTCGGGTTCGGACAACGGGAGCTCTATCATCTCGCGGACGAGGTCGAGTTCGTCGTCGAGGCCGCCGATGTCCTCGTAGGTGACGCCCGTCGCTCGCCCGCGGCTCCCGTCGCCGCCGCCGTCGTCGCCGCCCGTCACGCTCTTGACGGCGTCGCGGACGGCCTCGCTCGCGCCCTTCGAACTCGTCGCCGTCACGGAGACGGTCGTCGCGTCGGTGACGCGAACCACGCCCGCCGGGCTAGTCTCGCTGACGACGAGGGCGGCCCCGCCGAGTCGCTCGACGCGGACGCGGTCGCCCTCGCGGAGCGGGCGGTTCCGAAGCTCCGCCTTCACGACCTCCTCGATGGTCTCGCGGTCCACGCTGGTTCGCTCGAAGGCGCTGGGGCCGGCGAGCGTCACGGAGCGCGCGTCCTCGACGTCGATTTTCCTGACGCGGACGCTGTCGCCGATTTTCACGCCGGCGTTGGCCCGCGTGTCGGCATCGACGAGCATCTCGCCCGCCGCCGCGCCGGGGCGGGCGGGCCACATCTTCGCGACCGTCTCTCGGGACCCTTCGATGACGACCGTCTCGCCGCTGAGCACGCCGAGTTCCCGGCGGGCGGCCTCGGGGAGGCGGGCGATGCCGCGGCCCGCGTCGCGTTTCTCCGCGGCGCGGACGACGAGCGTCACCCCATCTTCTGACATACCCCCCGGTTCGGTCGCTCGACTCTTGAGGGTTCGCCCGGAGTAACGGTTTTCCCGGACGGCGCGGTAACACTACGCATGGTTGCCACGACGGAGAAAGACGGTGCGACGTGGTACCGGTGCGAAGAGTGCGGGATGCTGTTCGACGTGCGGTCCGACGCCGAGGCGCACGAGGAGAACTGCGACACGGACAGCCCGTCGTACTTGCAGTAGCGGGGAAGCGAGAGCGTCGGCGGCGACGGCGGCGACGGCGGCGAGCGCGAGGGTTACGCGGCGAGCGCGAGAGCTACGCCGGGTCGTGTTCGTCCGCGAGTCGCTCGGCGTGGTCCAGCGAGGTCGCGCGCTCCCAGCGGACGCGCTCGGCGTCGCCGTAGGCGAGCGCCTCTTTCAGTTCGTCGCGGAGGACGCCCACGCCGCGGCCGACGAGGTCGCCGTCGGCGTCGCCGAGTTCGTAGTAGCCGTAGGCCTCCGGAGCCTTGCCGATGGTCCGCGTTTCCAGCGGCTCCCAGCGCTTCCGGAGCATCACTCGGCGACGAACTCGTAGGAGTCTTCGCCCCAGTCGTCCTCGACGAAGACGAACACGCGGCCGCGGGCGACCTCGGGGTCGGCCTCGATTTCGAAGCGGTGGCCGGGCACCCGTCGGACGAGGACGCCGGGGAACAGCTCCTCTTCTTCGTCCTCACCGAGGATGACGCGGCCGACGCCGCTCGATTCGAGCACCTCGTCGTGGCTCGTGAGGTCGTTGACGTACATCATGACGCCCTCCGTCTCGGTGGGATCGGTGACGAGGACGTGGACCTCCTTGCCGGGGGCGGTGGCGAGCGTGCCCGTGACCGCCTGGGGGACGCCCCGGTAGACTGTGGTTCGGTTGTCGAGGTACTCCACTTCGACGCCGTAGTCGTGGAGTTCGACGCCGAGCGTGCTCGGGGCGATGTCGTTGCGGGCGCGCATGGCTCACCGTTGCTTCGGGGACGGCAAAAGCGTCGCGTCTCGGGACGACTCGCGTCGGGCGTCGCTTCCGCCGCCGCGTCCCCGAACCTACGGGCGAAAACGGCACGGACCGCCACACATAACACGGTGTGCCGACCTCCCCGAAGTATGCACGGCCGAGCCACCGCCCTCGGGGCGGGCACCGTCTTGAACGCCCTCGCGACGGCGACCGGCTCCGCGTTCGCCATCGACGCGGAGACCACCGCGTCGGTCGAACTGGACGACTCCGGCGAGGTCCGCGGCAGCATCGCGGAGGCCCCCGACGACGACGCGCATCTCATCGAGCGCTGTGTCGAACTCGCCGTCGAGGCGTTCGGTGACGGCGAGGGCGGCACCGTCGAGACCGAAAGCGACCTGCCGATGGCCGCCGGCCTCAAGAGTTCGAGCGCCGCCGCCAACGCGACGGTGTTGGCGACGCTCTCGGCGCTCGGTCGCTCGGTCGGCCCCGGCCCGGACGCCGATATCTCCCGCCTCGACGCCTGCCGGATGGGCGTCCGCGCCGCCCGCGAGGTCGGCGTCACCGCCACCGGCGCGTTCGACGACGCCGCGGCCTCCATGGTCGGGGGCGTCGTCGTCACCGACAACACCGAAGACGACCTCATCGCCCGCGACGAGGTCGACTGGGACGTGCTCGTGTGGACGCCCCCGGAGCGCGCTTACAGCGCCGACGCCGACGTGAGCCGCTGTGAGAACGTCGCGCCGATGGCCGACCTCGTGGCCGACCTCGCGCTCGAAGGCCGCTACGCCGAGGCGATGACCGTCAACGGCCTCGCCTTCTCGGCCGCGCTCGACTTCCCGACCGACCCCGCCGTCGAGGCGATGCCCATCGCCGACGGCGTCTCGCTGTCCGGGACCGGCCCGAGCGTCGTCGCCGTCGGCGACCGCGCCGACCTCGAACGCGTCGCGGACCTGTGGGACGCCCGCGAGGGGGAGACCCGACTGACGACCACCCGAACCGACGGAGCACGAATCCAATGACAGACGACACCGTAGACGCCGCCGAACCGTTTCAGGACATGTCCCTCGACGAACTCCGCGAGGAGATAGAGGATATCGACCGCGGCATCGTCGAACTCATCGCCCGCCGGACCTACGTCGCCGACACGGTGGCGAAGGTCAAAGCCGAGAAGGACCTGCCGACGACCGACGAGTCCCAAGAAGAGCGCGTGATGGAGCGCGCCGGGAAGAACGCGGCCCACTTCGAGGTCGATTCGAACCTCGTGAAGGCGATTTTCCGACTGCTCATCGAGATGAACAAGGCCGAACAGCGGCAGAACCGATAGCTCCTCGCGTTCTCATCCACCGCCCTCCACCCACACTATTTCAAAGGCCGCCCCCGCGTCACTCGCGGATGACCATCACCTTCACCCGCCGGACCGCGTCGAAGTCCCGAAGCCGATAGGTCAGCGCGCGGATGCGCGCCGCGGGGCCGCGGCAGAACAGCGATTCGAGACACCACTCGCCCTGATGGGTGTGACTCGTGTTGAGGATGACGTCCTGAAACTCGTGTTGCGTCCCGTGCAGCTCGCGAATCACGTCGTGGTGGCGGTAGTCGAAGCCGACGAGCGCGACGACCTCGCCGGAGACGTCTTCGAGTCGGGCGTGGGACTCGACGAACTCGCGCATGGCCTCTCGAACCGCCCGCGACCGGTTTTCGATGCCCTCGTCGCGCCACGCCCGGTCGAACTCAGCGACCAGTTCGTCGGGGATGTTGAAACTCGTCCGCATTACCCCCAACTGACGCGTACAGCTACAAGAGTGCTCGTTATGACGATACCCCCGATTCGGTATTAACAACCCCTATACCCGTCGTTTGCCACGGATACGGTAGCACATGGCCACGAACGAACTGCTCGGCCTCGTCGCCGGCGCGGTACTCCTCGGGGCCGTCCACGGCGTCGAACCGGGTCACGGCTGGCCCGTCGCCGCGTCGTACGCGCTCGACCAAGCGAACAAGTGGGCGTACGGGTTCGCGGCGAGTTTCATCCTCGGGGTCGGCCACCTCGTCAGCAGTATCGCGATGGTGGGCGTGTTCTTCTACGCGAAGGCGTACTTCGACCTCACGCGGGTCAACGAGCCGATGACGGTACTCGGCGGCGTCCAAATCGGCGGTCCGGTCAGTCTCGTCGCCGGCGTCTTGCTCATCGTACTCGGTATCCGAGAGTACACCTACGGGCATTCTCACGGCACGCACGGGCACGACGACGACCACGGAGGCCACAGCCACGACGACGACCACGGACACTCACGCGACTACGGCGAGGGCCATGACCACGGCCACGAACACTCGCACGACGGCGACCAGAGCCACTCACGCGACCACGACGGTCACACCCACGACGGCAACGGGCTGTTTGCCCGCTTGAAGCGTTTCGTCCCCTTCGTCGGCGGGCACTCCCACTCGCACGGCGACCTCGACGACGCCGCGGACCGCGGTCTCCTCGGTATCGCGTGGTTCGCGTTCGTCCTCGGCTTCGCCCACGAGGAGGAGTTCGAGATTATCGCGCTCTGTGCCGGGTCGAACTACTGTCTCGAACTGATGAGCGCCTACGCCGTCACCGTCGTCGTCGGCATCGTCGGGCTGACGATGCTGCTGATTGCGGGCTACGAGCAGTACGAAGACGAGGTCGAGAAGTACACGCCGTATCTCCCGGCGTTCTCCGCGGCCGTGTTGGTCCTGATGGGTCTCGGCTTCATCACGGGGCTGTTCTGAGCGGGTCCGACCACACGGCCCCCAACGTCGATTGCGCCGGCGGTCCGCTCAGCTCCGGCGATAGAGCTATCACCCGGCGACGCATCGGAGCGGTCACGAAGGTGATGTCTATTAGCCGCCACAATCGGAATCTTCGTCCGCGGACTCGTTCTCGGCGTCTCGATAGCCGCGCCGGTCGGTCCAATCGGCGTCCTGTGCATCCAGCGAACGCTTTCTAAGGGTCGGCGCTCCGGCTTCGTCAGCGGACTCGGAGCGGCGTCCGCGGACGCGGTCTACGGGGCCATCGCGGGGTTCGGCCTCGCCGCGCTCTCGTCGGTGCTGCTCGGCCACCGCAACGCAATCGCGCTCGCCGGCGGGGCGATTCTCCTGTACGTCGGCATCCAGTCGATTCGGGGCGACCCGGCGTCCGTCGAGTCGGCACCGACGACCGAGCAGTCGGCCGCCGTGTCGCCCGACTCGACTGCCCGGACGCTCGCGGCCGACTTCGGGTCGACGTTCCTCCTGACGCTGACGAACCCGGTGACGATACTGGCGTTCGTCGGCATCTTCGCCGGCTTGGGCGTCGGCGTCTCGGGCGACTACCTCGCGGCGGCGGTCCTCGTCGCGGGCGTCTTCGCCGGGTCGGCGCTCTGGTGGTTCGTCCTGAGCGCCGCCGTCGATCGCGTCCGGGAGCGAGTCACCCCGGCGGCCCTCCGCCGGGTGAACCAACTCGCCGGCGTCGTCATCGTCGGGTTCGGCGTCGCGGCGCTCTGGAGCGGCCTGTGACGGGCCACCCGGCACCTCCGCATCCCGCCGGTTCGAGCCCCTCGAACGCTTCGCCGCCGCTATCTCCATATCGCTTGCGACCGTAGTACGCGTGTCATGCCCACGCACAAGGCGGAGACGACGTGGACCGGCGGCAAAGACGGGAGCGGCGAGTTCTCGACCGAGAGCGGGACCGTCGAGGGGACGTTCACGTTCCCGACGCGGTTCGAGGACGAACTCGGGTCGAACCCCGAGGAGCTCATCGGCGCGGCCCACTCCGGCTGTTTCTCGATGCAGTTGACCGCGTTCCTCGAAGGCGAGGGCTACGCGCCGACGAGCCTCCACACCGCGGCCGACGTGCATCTCGACCCGGCCGACGGCGGCGGCTTCGAAATCTCGCGCATCGACCTGACGCTCGACGCCGACGTGCCCGACATCGACGAGGAGACGTTTGCCGACCTCGCCCAGCGCGCAAAGGAGAACTGCCCGGTGTCGAAGGCGCTCGCCGGGCCGGAACTCACGCTGACCGCGACGCTCGCCTGAGGGCGCGCGTCGCCCGCCGTTTTTCGTGACCCGACCGAGTCGACCGCGCCCCCGTCTCAGCGGTTCGACTCGAACCAGTCTTCGGCGAAATCGACCAGCGCGGGCTGGTCGAGGAGCGTCGCCGTCGCGGCCGCGACCGACCCCTCGGTCGCGCCGCGCTGCCTCTCGAACGCCCCGCCGACCGCCTCGAAGTCGTCGGTCCTGACCTCGATATCCTCGTACTCGACGACGACGCGCTCGCCCTCTCGGAGCAGCGGCGCGCGCTCTCTCGTCCGCGTCTTTTCGAAGTCCGCGCGGTGCTCAGCGAGGTGGAGCGAGGTGTTGTTCCCGTGGCCGACGCCGAGTAAGAGCACGTCGCCGCCGCGGTCGTACACCCGCGCCAGCGGCGACCCGTCGCCGAGGCCGTAATCGAGTTCGTGGTCACCGACGATTTCCTCGGCGGCCGCGCCCCACGCCGCGAAGGAGACCGTCGGATGCTCGCTGCGGACGACGCCGGGGTAGGTGCGGAAGCACTCGGGTATCGCACCCACCCCGCGGGTGGGCGTCACGTCGGGGCGGAACGGCGGCATCGACTCGCCGATAACTTCGACCCAGTCGTCGGGGACCGGTGGGTTCTCCCACGCCGACGGGTCGGTGTACTGGCCCGTGTGGGTCGGCACGACCAGCGTCCCGTCGGCGGTCAGCGCCGTCTGGAGGGCGTCGACGACCGCCTGCGGGCCGCCGGCGACCCAGCCGAGCGAACTGAGCGACGAGTGGACCAGAAGGGTGTCGCCGGCCGCGACGCCGAGCGCGCGGAGGTCCGCGGCGAGCGACTCGACGGTTCCCGGCTCGTCCACGCGCTCGACCGCATCTGCTTCGGACATACGCGTCCGTCGGCCGGCCCGGGATTCAAGCTTTGGTGTCGGTCGACCGAAAGGTCCAACTCCGACCTCGGCGACGCGTTCGGTATGTCACGCGTCTCCGCCCGCGACGCCCTCCGCTACGCGACCGAAGACGACGTACTCGTCCTCTTTGCCGTCATCGTCGGCGGCTGGGTGTTTTTGACCGTCGGCAGTTTCGCCCTCGCGGGCTACGGCTTCGGACTGATGTTCGCTCTCGGAATCCTCGCCTCGCTCGCCGGGGCGCTCGCGGTGTTCGCCGGCGTCGTCGGCCTCGCGTACAAACTGCTGGTGGACAGTCGGCGGGCGGCGGAGTGAGAAATCAGTTCACTGCCCGAGAGAAGCCGACGTAGGTCACGTAACAGAGCCCGCCCATCACGAGAAAGCCGAACTGGTAGCCGGTGTTCGAGAGGATGTCGACGACCGACTGCGTCGGTCGGAGCAGTTTCAGCCACAGCAGCGTACCCACACCGAGCACCGCGACGACCCAGAGACCTCCCAAGAGCGGCCGCTCTTTCAGGTACTCGTTGAGCTCGTCGCGGTTCATGTCATATAAAAATATCATACCGATGAAAAAGACTGCGATGGTGTCTGGCTATCGAGTGTGAAGTGGTCCGCGAATCACCGCTAGTAGGTCGTTCCGTCTGTCGGGACCCAGAGTCGCGGCCTCAGAAGAACTGCTCGAACAGCCGTCCGAGGAGGAGGATGACGAGCGGGAGGCTGAACAGCACCGCGATGTGGCGAGGAAGACGATGACACTTCCCGACTCGGCACCTGCGGCCCGGAGAAACGGAGACATCGGTTTCGTCGGGGTTTCAGGCCCGCCGATATACGTTTTGTTGCCCTCGGGCGCTCACTCCAGATACGTCTCGGCGAGCGCGTCCAGCGCCTCGTGGCGGTGGGTCGTGTGCGGCGCGGTCAGCGGCGAGACCGACACGCGGCCCTCCACGACGGCCCGGCGGTCGGTGCCGTCGGGGTCCGGGATGTCGCCGGTTCGCATCCGCTCCCAGACGCGGTCGTGGAGCTTCACGGTGCCGTTTTCGAACTCCGCGGTCATGTCGTACAGCTCCGAGGGAACCGTCACCTGCATGTCCGCGGGTCCCCCGTCGGGACCGGACACGGGCGCGTTGACGTTGAGGTAGTCGCACTGCTCGAAGACGCCGGCGGGTTCGGCGTGTTTGACGAGGTACGACGCGGCGCTGGTCGCCTCGTGGAAGTCCCGCGGGTCGGTCGCTTTCTCGTGCCACGGCAGGTCGCCGCCGGCGGGGACGTACAGCGAGAGGGCGATGGCGGGCACGTCGAAGAACGCGGCCTCGACGGCGGCGCTGACGGTGCCCGATCGGCCGAGGACGTACGCGCCGATGTTAGCGCCCTTGTTGATACCGGAGACGACCATGTCCACGTCGGGACACAGCGCCTCCAAGCCGGCGACCGTACAGTCGGCGGGCGTCCCCTCCAGCGCGTAGCCGAGTTCGTGCTCGGCGACGACCGCGTCGGTGGACATCTTCCGGCCGACCGCGCTCTGGTCCGTCGCGGGTGCGACCGCGGTCACGTCGGCGAACTCCGAGAGGGCGTCGTAGAGCGCGCGGAAGCCCACGCTCTCGATGCCGTCGTCGTTAGTGAGGAGGATGCTGGGTTCGCTCATAGTCCGTTTGGGGACGGAACCCGCAAAAAGCCACCCGTCGGACACGACCCGTCCGGCCGACCCCTCGCCGGCGCGGCCCGCTCAGGCCACGCGGTCGACGAGCGTCTCGTCGTCGACGACGAGGTTGTACGCCTCCTCGTCGTCGTTCCAGAGCGCGAGAACGTTCTCGAAGACGAGCACGTCGCCGTAGTCGGCGTCGGCCACATCGGCGTTCAGCACGGTGTCGCGGGTGCGGACGGCGTAGTGGTCGACCGCCTCGCTCCCGTCGCCGATTTTGAACACCTGGTTGTCCCCCTCCGAGAGGTCGTGGCTCAGTTTGACCGCCAGCAGGTCGATGCGGTTCGTGACGTGGCGTTCCATCTCGGCCATCTTGGCGAACCGCGCGGGGTTGCCGCGCACGTCGAGGCGGCGCTCGCCGTCGGTTCGGAGGACGCTGTGGGAGTACTGCACGTCCACGTTGACGAAGGTGCCCTCGTCCTCGTCGCCGTCGCGACCCTTGTCGAGGCGGCGCTGGAACCCCGGCACGTCGAGGTCGGGCCGCACATCGAACGACCAGCCGCGGTCCGAGGGCGCGTAGCCGTCCCAGAGGCGGAGCGCCGGCGAATACACCGTCACGTCGCCGTCGGCCGGCGCGACCTCGCGTTCGACTTCGCGGAGGCCGATGCTCGTGTTTCTGTCCGCCGGCGCGATGGCGACGATTGCGCCGTCGTCCGCGAGGGCGTCGAGGTAGTTCTCGACGACCGCGGCGGGGTCGTCGAGTTCGCTCAGGACGCTGGCGAACAGGACGATATCGTACTCGCCGTCGGGGGCGAACGCCTCGGCGGTCTCGCGGTGGACGGTCGTCCGGAAGTTCCGGCGCGTCTCGCCGAGCATTCGGTCGAGCACGTCCGCGGAGGCGCTCGGTTCGACCGCGTGGTAGTCTACGACCGAATCGTCGGGGAGGTAGTCGTGGAGGCCGAGCGCGGGGCCGCCCGTCCCGGCGCCCACGTCGAGCACGCGGGGGTTTCGCGGGAGTAGGCTCCGCTCCGCGAGGTCGGAGAGGACGTAGCCGACGGCCGCGTAGTAGTCGGGGAGGTGGTATATCGCGTAGCCGAGCGCGGCGTCCTCGTCGTACTCGACGGGGTTGCCGCGGTAGTAGTCCTCCTTCAGTTGGCGGACGCGCTCCCGGAGGCGGTCGCCCGACTCACCGACGTGCCAGTTCGCCCCGTAGCGCCCGATGAGCAGGTCTTCGAGGGCGAAGGAGTAGTCGTCGGGGAAGGCTTCGGGCGACCAGCGCTGGAGCGGCGCGGGGTCGTCGCTCGCGGGGACGAACGTGCCGTCGTCGCGCTCGAACAGGCCGAGGTCGTGGGCCTCCTCGCGGAGCGTCTGTTTCACCACGGCGGGATGGGGCGC
Organism: Haloferax sp. ATCC BAA-644; assembly: GCF_000336975.1. Taxonomy (NCBI): domain Archaea; kingdom Methanobacteriati; phylum Methanobacteriota; class Halobacteria; order Halobacteriales; family Haloferacaceae; genus Haloferax; species Haloferax sp. ATCC BAA-644. Next base: position 399,629 of record NZ_AOLF01000013.1, on the reverse strand, counting down.
GCCCTCGATGTAGTCGGCTATCTCGTCGGGGTCGATGGGGCGGACGTTTCTGAGGTACTTCGCGTTGTCGCGGACGGCGTCTCTGTCTATCATCGGTGGGCTGTGGAGCGAGTCGCCGTCGCCCGCGCGGCGGGAGTCGGGCCCGCGGCGGGGCGTCGGCGTCGGTGTCTCCCTTCACTCGTCACTCGACGGGGTCGTGCTTGTCGGTCTGGTCGCGGGTGCGGTCGTCGGCGCTCGCGTCGCCCGCATCGCCCGCGGAACCGACGCCGGCGTCGTCGCCGCGGGAGACGCGTCGGTAGAGGTCGGCAAACGCCTCGTCGTCGGCCGCCGCGAGTTCGCGGGCCGCGTCGGCGACGCGGTCGGCCCCGCCGCCGAACGACGACTGGATGTCCGCGTACACGCGCGGGGTACCGCCGGACACGGAGGCGACGAGTTCGTCGAGCGCGGCGGAAATCGGCGTGGCGAATTCTTCGCGCACGTCGTCGGCGGCGAGGCCGAACGCGAGGACCGCGGCGTGAGCCGCCGCCTGCACCGTCTCCATCGCCGCGTCGTGTTCTTCGGGCGTCGTCTCGAAGACGCGGTTGCCGGCCGCGTCGAGGCCGGAGAGCAGGGCGTCGGTGTACGCGCCCGGTTCGTCGGTGACGGCGGCGACGTTGCCGGGGGCGTTGTGCGGGGCGAAAAGCGGGTGGAGGCTGAGGCGCTCGCGGTCGGGGAGGTGGTCGCGCATCGCCGCCACCGGGGGCCCCATCGCACCGGTCACGTCGCACATCGCGGCGTCCGTGCGGTGGGCGTTGCCGGCGACGGCGTCGGCCGCGAGCCGCATCGGAACCGCGAGACAGACCACGTCGAACCGCTCGTCGCCGTCCAGCGGGACCGCCCGGCCGCCCAGCGCGTCCGCTGCGGCGACCGCGCTCTCGGGGTCCGCGTCGGCGAACGCGAGGTCGGCGTCGACGGTGCGGCCGAACCAGCGTCCCATTGCGCCCGCGCCGACGATGAGCACGTCCATCGGTACGGGTGTGGAGGTGCGGCGGGCAAAAGGGAATCGGTGGCGGCGGGTGTGGCGAGACGCTCACCCGCGCCCGACCCGCAAACCGCGTTCAACCGACTCCCGGTGTCCGAACCGTCAAGTGGTCGTTAGCCGATAGGAAACCATGGCATTCGATGATGTTGATTTCGAGGGCCGGACGGCCTTCATCACTGGGACCAGTCGCGGCATCGGGAAGGCCGTCGCGCTCGACCTGGCCGACCGGGGCGCGAACGTCGTCTCGACGGGCAAGACCGTCGACGGGCGCGAGGACCTCCCCGGAACCATCGTCGAGACGACGGAGGAGATACGCGAGCGCGGCGGCGACTCCATCTGGTGTCAACTCGACGTGCGCGACGACGCCTCCGTGCAGACCGCCATCGACGAGACGGTCGACGCCTTCGGCGGCATCGACTTCGTCGTCAACAACGCGGGCGCGATTCACATGGCCGGCTTCGAGGACACGCCGCCGAAGCGGTTCGACCTCCTCATGGACGTGAACGCCCGCGGGGCGTACGCGACGACGCACGCCGCGCTCCCGCACCTCCGCGAGAGCGACCACGCTCACGTCGTCACCTTCTCGCCGCCGATGCCCGCCCGCCCCGCGCCGGGGAAGGTGGCCTACGCGCTCTCGAAGTACGGCATGACGTTCATCGCGCAGTCGCTCGCGGGCGAACTCGACGCCGACGACATCGGCGTGAACGCGCTGTGGCCGGTCGCGGCCATCGAGTCCGAGGCGACGCGACACTTCGGGATGGGAACGCCCGAGGACTGGCGCACCCCGCAGATTATGTGCGACGCCGTCGCCGAACTGTTCTCGCGCGACCCGACCGACTGCACCGGAAACGCGTTCTACGACGAGGAACTGCTGGCCGAGGCGGGCGTCGACGACTTCTCACCGTACGCCATCGTCGAGGGGAGCGACCCCGGTCCGATGTCGGCCCAGCTGTTCGACCCGGCCTACGAACGCTGACCACCGGTTATCGGCGGTGAGACTCGGAGCCGGACGTTTATGTTCGATGAACTCGAACTACTGTGCGATGAGTTCATGCGTCGGCGCTGTGGACCCGGTCTCTCCGACGCGATATTCTACCGAATCGGCAATTAGACTTAACTACCGGTGGGGAATCGCATAGCGCATGGAGTTCCCTCGCCTCCCGACACGAGATACGAGCGGCCAGAAGGTCGTCCTGCCGGACGACTTAGAGGGTGAACAGACGCTCGTGCTCATCAGCTTCGACCGCCGCCAGCAGTCGTTGGTCGGGTCGTGGCGCGGGTTCGCAAAGGAGTTGTGCGAGACGTACGGGCATTTCGAGTACTACGAACTGCTCGTCCTCGGCGGGCGGAGCGGGATGATGCCGCCGATGTCCGGCGGCGGGATGTCTCCGGAGGCGGCCCGGAGCCGAACCCACGACAACGCGCTCGTCGCGCGGGTGGACAAGACCGCGCTCCAGCGCCGCCTCGGACTGCTCGGCGAGGGCAACATCTACGCGCTTCTCATCGAAGACGGGACGGTCGTGCGGCGGGCCGCGGGCGTGCTCACGCCCGAGACGGGCGACGCGCTGGAGGACCTCTTGAAACAGTGGCGCGAGGCCAACTCCGGGTGGACCGACGCGTCGCCCGCCGGCAGCCCGACCGGCGACAACGCCCTCGACAGCTGATTTTCCGGGTCCGGGTCGAGTCGGATTCCGCCTCCGGTTCGGATTCCGTTTCCGTTTCTGCTCCCGCTCCGCGCTCTCGTTTCGGAACCGACTACTCGACGACGAGCTCGACCGGGTACTCCGTCAGGTTCTCGTAGCCGTCCTCGGTGACGACCACGAGGTCTTCGATTCTGACGCCGCCGATGTCGGGGTCGTACAGCCCCGGCTCGATAGTGATGACGTGACCGGGGCGAAGCTCCTCGCCGCTCGGACTCAAAGACGGGAGCTCGTGCACGTCGAGGCCGACGCCGTGGCCGGTGCTGTGGATGAAGCCGGTTTCGGCCGAGGGGTCGGCGCGGAGCGTGCTCTCGCCGGCGTTTTCGTACACGTCGCAGACGGCGTCGTGCACGTCGGCTCCGGTCGCGCCCGGCTCGACCGCGTCGAGGGCGGCCTCGAACGCCTCCTCGGTGAGGTCGAACCACTCGCGGATTTCGGGCGACGGCTCGCCTTTCACGAACGTCCGGGTCATGTCGCCGTTGTACTTCGTCTCCTTGTCGCGCGGGAAGATGTCGATGATGACGGCCTCGTCGGCCCGGAGCGGGCCGCTCCCGCGGTCGTGCGGGTCGGCGGCGTCGGCTCCACAGGCGACGATGGTCTCGTCGAGGGCACAGCCGTGGCGCAGCAGCGTTACCTCGATTTCCTCTCTGACGCGCTCGCTCGTCAGCGGTTCGCCCTCGTAGGTGAGCGTGCCGTCGTCGGCCACGTCGGCGTCGCGGATGAGGCCCTCGGCGGCGCGCATCGCGGCCTCGTTGGCGTCCTGTGCGGCGTGGACGTGCTCGACTTCCTCGTCGGTTTTCACCGCGCGGATGTTCGTGAGCACGTCGTCGGTTTCGGCCTCGACCGCAACGCCCTCGTCGCGCAGGGCGTCGGCGGTGCCGAGCGGGAAGTCCGCGGGGACCGCGAGCGAGTCGACTTCGTGGTCGGCGAGAAACGCCGCGATGGTCTTCGCCTTCCCGACGACCGAACCGTGTTCGGCGTGGTTGTCGCGGTAGTCGTAGTCCGAGAGTCGAGAGACGGTGTCGGCGCGGCTCTCCTTTTTCGCGCGGCCGAACTCCAGCGTCGAGACGAGGAGGTGGATGCCTGCCGGCGTGTAGAGCGTCACGTACGGGTCCGGCGCGTCGAACCCGGAGAGATACAGCTGGTTGGAGTCGCTCCCGTCGGCCGAGATGAGATAGCCGTCGAACTCGTCGCCGAGGAACTCGGCCAACGGTGAGAAATCGGGTTCCATACTCCGGGGTTCGCCCGGCCGGTAGTAAAGCTCTCGCGTCGCGGTCGGCGGGTTCCGGTATCGGCACCGCGACGCGCCTCTTCGGGCGAGAGACGCGCCGCGGATTGACCGCCGGAACTCGCCGCGACCGCCATGCGAGCGTCGCGTGGCTCGCCGGCGCAACGGGCCGCTGCGACGGTGAGGTTCTACCGGACGTACGATACGCTCTCCCGCGATATATGTTTATTGGCAGACACGAAATCGAGCGACCGCGCCGTCGTCGCCGTCCGGGAGAACGTCGCCGCGTCCGGTACCCTGATACCGGACCCTGCCGACCCCTCGCGTATGGACGCCCACGTCACCCCGTCTCGGGTCGCCGGACGCACCCGAGCGCCGCCGTCGAAGAGTTACACCCACAGAGCCGTCCTCGCCGCGGGTTACAGCGACGAGGCGGTCGTCCGCGACGCGCTCGTCAGCGCCGACACCGAGGCGACCATGCGCGCGGTCGAGGCGTTCGGCGGGTCGGTCGACCGCGACGGCCAGACGGTCGAGGTCGCCGGCTTCGGCGGCCGCCCGGGCACGCCCGACGACGTGATCAACTGCGAGAACTCGGGGACGACCATGCGCCTCGTCACCGGCTGTGCCGCCCTCGGAGAGGGTCTGACGGTCCTCACGGGCGACGCGTCGCTCCGGTCGCGCCCCCACGGCCCGCTTCTCGACGCCGTCTTCGACCTCGACGGCCGCGCCGAGAGCACGCGCCGAAACGGACAGGCCCCGCTCGTCGTCGGCGACGGCATGACCGGCGGCACGGTCGAGATTCCCGGCGACGTGTCCTCGCAGTTCATCACGGCGCTCCTCATGGCCGGTGCGGTCACGGAGGAGGGCATCGACGTGGAACTCACGACGGAACTCAAGTCCTCGCCGTACGTCGATATCACGCTCGAACTCCTCGCCGACTTCGGCGTGGAAGCGACCCGGACTGACGCCGGCTTCTCGGTCCCCGGCGGCCAGTCGTACGCCCCCGAAGGCGGCGCGTACAGCGTCCCCGGCGACTTCTCGTCTATCTCCTATCTGCTCGCGGCCGGCGCGGTCGCCGGCGCGGAGGGCGAAGACGTTGTCATCGAGGGCGCGCGGCCGTCCGCGCAGGGCGATAGCACCATCGTCGACATCGTCCGCGACATGGGCGCGACGGTGGACTGGGACGAGGACGCCGGCGAACTGGTGATCTCCGCGGCCGACCTCACGGGCACGACCGTGGACGTGGGCGACACGCCCGACCTGCTGCCGACCATCGCGGTCCTCGGCGCTATCGCCGACGGCGACACGGTCATCGAGAACTGCGAGCACGTCCGGTTCAAGGAGACCGACCGCGTGAGCGCGATGGCCGAGGAACTCGCGGAGATGGGCGCGAACGTCACCGAACAACAAGACAGGCTCACGGTTCACGGCGGCGAGACAGACCTCGTCGGCGCGGCGGTCGACGGCCGCGGCGACCACCGCATCGTCATGTCGCTGGCCGTCGCCGGCCTCGTCGCGGACGGCGAGACGACGATTGCGGGCAGCGAGCACGTCGACGTGTCGTTCCCGAACTTCTTCGAGGCGATGCGCGACCTCGGAGCCGACATGACCGAGCACTGAAGGCGCGACCCCACAGCGACCCGCACGGACGGAACTTTTTTCGCCCGCCCGCACGCCGACGGTGGTATGTTCGACGCCGACGCGCAGGCGCTCCGCGAGCGACAGTCGGACGGCGAGTACCTTCTGCCGGCCTACGACGACTGGTGTTTCTCGCGGATTCCGGGGACCATCGCAGACCTGCTCGGCGCGGACGCCGACCCGCGACTCCCCGCGCCGGCGACCGACGGCTACGACGGCGTGTCGCGCGTGGTCGTCTTCCTCGTCGACGGCTTCGGCCTCGCCCAGTGGGACGGCGAGCGCGACCGGATTCCCTTCCTCCGGGAGTTCGAGCGCGCGGGCCGGGTCACGCCGCTCACCACCGTCTTCCCCTCGGAGACGGCCGCCGCGCTGAACACGTTCCACTCGGGGGCGCTCCCGGCAGAACACGGCGTCGTCGGGTGGTACGTCTACGACCCCGACGCCGACGAACAGTTCGAAGCGCTTCCGTTTCTCAAGAGCGACGGGACGCGACCCGAGGGACTCGACTTCGAGGACGTTGCGGACGCGGACCCGATATACCCCGCGCTGGCGGCGGCGGGCGTCGAGACGCACCACGTGACGCCGTTCCCGTCGGCGGAGACGGTCCCGCACACCTACGACTCCGAGGACCTCTCGACGTTCTCGGACGCCTTCACCGAGGCCGCCGAGGAGGCCGCGGACCCGTCGTACATCTTCGCGTACCTCCCCCAGACCGACGCCGTGGCCCACGCCGAGGGCGTCGACTCCGAGGCGTACCGCGAGACGGCCGCAGAGACCTTCGCCCGCGTGGAGAACGCGATAGCGACGCTCGCGGAAGCGACCGACGAAGACGGCGCGGGCGAGACGCTCGTCTGCGTCACCGCCGACCACGGCCTCGTCGACACCGACCCCGAGCGCAACCCCGACCTCTCGAAGCCGCCGTTCGACCTCGTTTCGGACCTGCGGACGCTCACTGACGGGACGCCGATTCGGTTCTCGGGGAGTCCGCGGAACGTCCACCTCCACCTGAAGGAAGACCGAATCGACCCGGTCTACGAGACGCTCACGGCGGAACTGGACGCGAGAGTCCTTCGGAGACGAGAGATACTCGACGCCGGCCTGTTCGGCCCCGACCCGTCCGAGACGTTCACGCGGCGACTCGGTGACCTCGTGGTCGTCCACCGCGACCTCGGCGTCTGGTACGGCGACGAGGACGGGGGGAAACTCGACTTCGTCGCAATGCACGGCGGCCTCCACCCCGACGAGATGCTGGTTCCGTTCGCCACGGCGACGCTCGACTCACTCCGCTGAGTCGGCGTCGGGGCCGCGACCCGTCACGCCCGTCTCCTTCACGACGGCGTCGACCCACCAGAGTTTGAGGACCATCACGCCGAGCGTGCCGAGGAGCGTGCCGACCGGCCTGCGTCGAATCGCCGCGACGACGGCGTAGACCGTGACCGGGACGTTGAGCACGTTGAGCACGTTCGGGTAGTCGAACCCCATCGTCCCCCGCCCGGCGTCGAGCCACGCGCGCTCTGCGAGGACGATTCGACTGAGGTAGTTGTCGGTGCGCGCGGGCCGCGGGAACAACACCGGGTTGACTGCGGTGAAGGCGACGGCGGCGAGAAAGAGCCGGCGGTCCCGGCGGTAGACGGCGTACATCAACACCGGGGAGACGAGGATGCGCGTGCCGGCGCTCCACGGGTTGGCGTGGCGCTCCCAGAACGTCGCTTCGAAGCGGTCGCGGAGGCCGGAAGCGGACGCGTCGGCGGCGGCGGGGTCGGAGTCGAGAGCGGAGGCGGCGGGGTCGGTGGAGGGCGGTGAATCCATACGCTCGGTTCGTCCGCGTCGAGCATGAACGTGGGGGCGCCGAACCCCCGCCCACGATTGCACCTTTCTACAAACACTAAATGGGCGGCCACCCGAGGGGCGGGGAATGAACGGCAACGAATTCGGTCGTCTCTTTCGGATGACCACCTACGGCGAGAGCCACGGCGACGCGATGGGGGTCACGATATCCGGCTGTCCCGCCGGCGTCGAACTCTCGGTCGAAGACGTACAGGCAGAGTTGGACCGACGGAAGCCGGGTCAGTCGATGATTACGACGAGCCGCGGCGAACCGGACGCCGTCGTCGTCAACTCCGGGGTACAGGACGGCTACACGACGGGCACGCCCATCGGGATGGTCGTCCAGAACAAGGACGCCCGCTCGGGCAAGTACGAGCCGTACGTGACCGCGCCGCGGCCCTCCCACGGCGACTTCACGTACTCGGCGAAGTTCGGCACGCGCAACTGGGGCGGCGGCGGGCGCTCCTCGGCGCGCGAGACGGTGAACTGGGTCGCCGCCGGCGCGGTGGCCAAGCAGGTCATCGAGCAGAGCGACCACGACATCGAAATCAAGGCGCACGTCAACCAAATCGGTGACGTGGAAGCGCCCGAGGTCTCCTTCGACGACTTGCGCGAACACACCGAGGAAAACGACGTTCGCTGCGCGCACCCCGAAACGGCGGCGGAGATGCAGGAGCTCATCGAGGAGTACCAGAAGGAAGGCGACTCCATCGGCGGCTCGATTTACTTCGAGGCGCAGGGCGTCCCGCGCGGCCTCGGCGCGCCGCGGTTTGACTCCTTCTCCGCGCGACTCGGACAGGCGCTCATGTCGGTGCCGGCGGCGACGGCGTTCGAGTTCGGCCTCGGCCGCGAGGCCCGCGAGTGGACCGGCCACGACCGAAACGAGAACTGGGAATTTGACGAGAGCGAGTCGCAAAGCGACTCGGAAGACGCGAGCGGTGACGAACCGCGAGCGCACGGCGACCCCCGACCCGTCGGCAACAACCACGGCGGCATTCAGGGCGGCATCACCACCGGCGAGCCGGTGTACGGCGAACTGACGCTCCACGCGCCCACGTCCATCCCGAAGAAACAGCAGACTGTGGACTGGGAGACCGGCGAGGAAAAGGAGATTCAGGTCGTCGGCCGGCACGACCCCGTGCTCCCGCCCCGCGGCGTCCCCGTCGTCGAGGCGATGCTCTACGTGACCGTCCTCGACTTCATGCTCCTCGGCGGACGTATCAACCCCGACCGCCTCGACGGGCAGGCCGGCGAGTACGACACGCCGTACCACCCGTCGAGCCCCGACAACGAGTAGCGAACCCGATTCCGAGTTATCGTTCACTCTATTCCGCGGGCGTGACAGTCCGTTCGTCCACTTTCGACGGTGGGAGAGTGAGCCAGTTTAACAATATTAAGACCTTCATTATCTTTACTTGTTAATCCATAGCAAAGTCTTTAATCGGACCCTCCCCAACTTTTCAGGTAGCGCCCCAGCGGGGCCGTGAGCTCAACATATGACTGACCACGAACTTATCTGGCGTATCGCAGGGGGTTCCGGTGACGGTATCGCCTCGACGAGCCAGAACTTCGCCAAAGCCCTGATGCGAGCGGGGCTACACGTTTTCACGCATCGACACTATCCGTCGCGCATCCGCGGTGGCCACACGTACACGGAAGTGCGCGTCAGCGCCGACCCCGTCAAGTCCCGCGGCGACGGGTACAACTTCCTCCTCGCGCTCGGTGACTCCTTCGCCCGCAACCCGAGCGAGGGTGCCTACTACGGCAACGAGGAGATCAAGCCGCTGTCGGAGAACCTCGACGAACTCGACGAAGGCGGCGTCATCGTCTACGACTCCGGCCTGCTCGACGCCTCCGAAATCGAGGACTTCGACGAGCGCGTCGAAGAGAACAACTGGCACGTCTACGACATCGACCTGCGCACCATCGCCCGCGAGCACGGTCGCGAGGTCATGCGCAACACCGCCGGTGTCGCCGTCACGTGCGCCATCGCCGGCATCGAACCCGACGTCATCAAGAGCCTGATGTCGGACGCGATGCCCGACAAGATTCTCGAACCCAACCTGACCGTCTTCGACGACGCCTACGAGATGGTCCAAGAGGAGTACGACATCGAGGCTCCCGACGTGTCCGCGCCGACCGGCGAACACGACGAAGAGCAGGTGCTTCTCTCCGGCTCCGACGCCATCGCGTACGGTGCCATCGACGAAGGCTGCCGCTTCATTGCGGGCTACCCGATGACCCCGTGGACGGAAGTCTTCACCATCATGACCCAGAACCTCCCCGAACTCGGCGGCATCTCCGAACAGGTGGAGGACGAAATCGCCGCGGCCGCGCTGGCAATCGGTGCCTCTCACGCGGGCGTCAAGGCGATGTCCGGGTCGTCCGGTGGCGGCTTCTCGCTCATGTCCGAGCCGCTCGGTCTCGCGGAAATCACCGAGACGCCGCTCGTGCTCGTCGAGGCCATGCGCGCCGGCCCCTCGACGGGGATGCCGACGAAGCCCGAGCAGTCCGACCTCGAACACGTCCTCTACACCTCGCAGGGCGACTCCCACCGCATCGTCTTCGCACCCGGCAACGCCGCCGAGGCGTACTCCCAGACGCGCAAGGCGTTCCAGATCGCCTACGAGTACCAGATTCCGTCCATCGTCCTCTACGACCAGAAGCTCGGCGGCGAGCTCTCGAACGTCCCGGCGTCGGTCTTCGACGAGGAGCCGAACGCCGACCTCGGCTCGGTCCTGACGGAAGCGGAACTCGAAGACGCGCCGCACGACGACTCCGGCAAGTACCAGCGCTTCCAGCACGACACCGAAAACGGCGTCTCGCCGCGTTCGCTGCCGGGCCAGAAGGGCGGTCGCTACCTCGCCACGGGTAACGAGCACATGCCCGCGGGTCACATCTCGGAGTCCCCCGAGAACCGCGTCGCGCAGATGAACCGCCGCATGCAGAAGGTCGACAACATCCGTGCCGAACTCGACGCCGACGGCGAGTTCAACACGGTCCACGGCGACGAGGACGCCGACCTCGGCCTCATCACCTTCGGCAGCCAGCAGGGCACCGTCGAAGAGGCCGCCGACGTTCTCAACGAGAAGGGCCACTCGGTCAAGGTCCTCGGCGTCTCCGAGATGATGCCGTTCCCGAAACAGCAGGTCGCGGAGTTCCTCGACAGCGTCGACGAGGCGCTCGTCGTCGAGATGACCGCCTCCGCCCAGTTCCGCGGACTCATCTCCAAGGAACTCGGCGGCTACGGCGACCAGATGTCGAGTCTCCTCAAGTACAACGGCAACCCGTTCGAGCCCGCCGACATCGTCGAGGGCTTCGAGACGGCGCTCCTCGAAGGCGAGGAGCTCCCAGACAACCGCACGAAGTTCGTCCCCAAGGTGGGTGAATAAATCATGAGTGCATTCAGCGCAATCGGTGAAGAAACGGAGCAGGACCAAAACGAGTTCACCCCCGGACTCGAACCCCAGCCGACGTGGTGTCCGGGCTGCGGTGACTTCGGTGTCCTCAAGGCGCTCAAAGGCGCGGCGGCCGAACTCGGCCTCTCGCCCGACGAGATGATGGTGACGACCGGCATCGGCTGTTCCGGCAAGCTCAACAGCTACTTCAACAGCTACGGCTTCCACACCATCCACGGCCGCTCGCTGCCCATCGCCCGCGCCGCCAAGCTGGCGAACCCCGGCCTGACCGTGGTCGCCGCCGGCGGCGACGGCGACGGCTACGGCATCGGTGGCAACCACTTCATGCACACCGCCCGTGAGAACCACGACATCACCTACATCGTGTTCAACAACGAGATCTTCGGCCTCACGAAGGGCCAGACCTCGCCCACGTCGCCGATGGGTCACAAGTCGAAGACCCAGCCCCACGGCTCGGCCAAGACGCCGCTGCGCCCGCTGTCGATGTCCCTGAACGCCGGGGCGTCGTACGTCGCGCGGACCGCGGCCGTCAACCCGAACCAGGCGAAGGACATCATCGTGGAAGCCATCCAGCACGACGGCTTCTCCCACGTCGACTTCCTCACGCAGTGTCCGACGTGGAACAAGGACGCCCGTCAGTACGTCCCGTACATCGACATCAACGACTCCGACGACTACGAGTTCGACAACACGAACCGCTCGGAGGCCTCCGAGATGATGTTCGAGACGGAGAACGCCCTCCACGAGGGCACCGTCCTCACCGGTCGGTACTACGTCGACGAAGACCGCCCGTCCTACCAGCAGGAGAAACAGCGCATCGGCGAGATGCCCGAAGAGCCGCTCGCGGAGCGCTACTTCGACGACTCCTACGAGTGGGAGCGGACGTTCGACAACTTCCTCGACAAGCACAAGTAACGCCGCCGACGCCGTCTCGGCGCTCGGTTTTCGGCCGGTAGCCGCTCCGGTTCGATGTGACCGAGAACCCTTTTCGGATTCGCAAGATATTTTTCTCCCGTAGGAAAACCAACGGGCATGGAAACCACGTCCACGGAGGGACGCATCCTCGCGGTCTTGGAGGAAGACGCGAAAGCGTCGTACGCCCAGATTGCAGACCGGGCGGACGTGTCGAAGCCGACGGTTCGGAAGTACATCCGCAAACTCGAAGACGACGGCGTCATCATCGGCTACTCCGCCGACATCGACCCGAAGAAACTCGCCGGACAGTCCATCGCCATGGTCGGCATCGACGCGACCAGCGAGCGCTACGTCGAAGTCACGCGCATCCTCAAGGAACTCGACTCGGTGGAGGCGCTCTACACCNTCCCTCGCGCCATCAGAGATGTGTATAAGAGACAGCGGCGACTCCCTCGGCGACGTCATCTCCGACGAGATTCTGTCTATCGACGGCGTCACGGCTGCACACCCCTCGTTCCTCCAAGAGCGACTGAAGTAACGCGACCGGCTCGGCCGAGAAGCCGACGACCGCGACCGACTCGCCGCGTCCGTTCCCTCCCGCTTTACTTTCGCCGCGCTATCTGAAGCTTCAGGTGCGTCGCGCCCGTCCACTCGACCATGGCGGAGGAGACGCTGCCGGGCACGGCCGACGACGACGACGGTCCCGACAGCATCGTCCTTCACGTCGACATGGACTGCTTTTACGCCGCCTGCGAGCGCCTGCGCGAACCCGAACTCGAAGGCGAGCCGGTGGTCGTCGGCATGGGCTACGAGCCCGGCGAGGGCCACGGCGCGGTCGCCACCGCGAGCTACGAGGCCCGCGAGTTCGGCGTCGAGAGCGCCCAGCCGATTTCGACGGCGCTCGAACGCCTCCCGCGCATCGACGACCTCGGCTCCGACGACGACCCCGCGGCGGCGGGCCGCTACCGCACCGTCGACCTCGAGTTCTACAAGCGCGTCGCCGCCGACGTGAAGGCGATTCTCCACGACTGCGCCGACGTGGTCCGCGAGGTGAGCATCGACGAGGCCTACCTCGACGTGACCGACCGGACCGCGTGGGACCTCGCGGCCTCGGGCGACCGGACGCTGGCGGAGGGCTTCGCCCGCTACGTGAAACAGCGCATCGCCCGCGAGGTCGGCGTCGCGGCCTCCATCGGCGTCGCGCCGAACATGTCGACCGCGAAAATCGCCTCCGACTTCGACAAGCCCGACGGGCTGGTCGTCGTCCGCCCCGGCGAGGTTCGGTCGTTCCTCGAACCGATTCCGGTCGAGGAGGTCCACGGCGTCGGCCCCGTGACGGCCCGGAAACTCGGGTCGCTCGGTATCGAGACGGCGGGCGACCTCGCCGCGGCCGACGCGTCGGTCCTCGAAGCCGAGTTCGGCTCCCGCGGCCGCGAACTCCACGAGCGGGCGCGGGGCTACGACGACCGGGCGGTCACGCCGACGGGCCGGCCCAAGAGCCTCTCGCGGGAGTCGGCGTTCACCGACCCGACGGCTGACATCGAGGACAAACGAGAGGTCGTCCGCGCCCTCGCGGCCGACGTGGCCGACCGCGCGCGCTCCCGCGGGGCGATGTACCGGACCATCGGCATCAAGGTGGTCGTCCCGCCGTTCGACATCAACACGCGAGCAACGTCGCTTTCCGGGCCCGTGGACGACCCCGAACTCGTCGAGTCGGTCGCGCTCGACCTGCTCGACGCCGAGTTCGCGGAGACGACCGTCCGAAAACTCGGCGTCCGCGTCTCGAAGCTCTCCTTCGCGGACGCCGACCAGTCGAGCCTCGACGGCTGGGAGTCCGCGGAGGCGGGCGAGACGGGCGGCGACGGCGACGAGCGCGTGAGCGACGACCGAGCCGACGACACCAGCGACGACGAGCCCCCGAAGGCCGGGGGTGGAGACCGCTCGCACGAGGGGCAGTCGTCGCTCGTCGAGTTCGACTGACTCCGGGGACCGACGGGGCGAGGGGGAGGAACTATGGCGTCCGAGGGAGTCCACCAAATCGGATGACGGATTCGGACACGGAAACCATCTCGGTCGCCGAGATCAGCGACGGTCCAGGGGGAGAGGGAACCGAAGAACCGGGGACGACGGTCGACCTGCCGGTGGTCGACATCCTCACCGGCCGGGGGTTCGTCACGGGCAAGTCGGGGTCGGGCAAGTCGAACACGGCGTCGGTCATCATCGAGAACCTGCTGTCGGCGAACTTTCCGGTTCTCATCGTCGACACCGACGGCGAGTACTACGGCCTCAAACAGGAGTTCGAACTGCTCCACGCCGGGGCCGACGACGAGTGCGATATCCAGGTGAGTCCCGAACACGCCGAGCGACTCGCCACGCTCGCGCTCGAACAGAACGTGCCTATCATCCTCGACGTGTCCGGCTACCTCGACGACGCGGCCTCCGACGAGCTGGTGACGGAGGTCGCAAAACACCTCTTCGCGAAGGAAAAGAAGCTCAAGAAGCCGTTTTTGATGCTCATCGAGGAGTGCCACGAGTACATCCCCGAGAAGGGCGGGATGGACGAGGCGGGCAAGATGCTCATCAAAATCGGGAAGCGCGGCCGCAAACACGGCCTCGGCGTCGTCGGCATCTCCCAGCGCCCCGCCGACGTGAAAAAGGACTTCATCACCCAGTGCGACTGGCTCGTCTGGCACCGCCTCACCTGGCGCAACGACACCAAGGTCGTCGGGCGCATCCTCGGGTCGGAGTACGCCGACGCCATCGAGGACATGGGCAACGGCGAGGGCTTCCTCGTCACCGACTGGTCCGAGTCGATTCGGCGCGTGCAGTTCCACAAAAAAGAGACGTTCGACGCGGGCGCGACCCCCGGCCTCGACGACTTCGAGCGCCCCGACCTGAAGTCCGTCGACGGCGACCTCGTCTCCGACCTCAAGGAGATATCCGACGAGAAGGCGAGACAGGAGAGCCGCATCGCCGACCTCAGACAGAAAATCGACAAGAAGGACGCTCGGATCCGACAGCTCGAACGGGAGTTAGAGGAGGCGCGGGACCTCTCGCGGATGGCCGACCAGTTCGCGCAGGCGATGTTCCAGAAGGCCGAAGCGCCCTACCGCGGCGGCGACGGTCGCAACCTCAACCGCCCCGCCGACAAGCAGGCCGCCCTCGGCGAGTACAACGGAAGTGCCGACGGCGACGTGGGGGACGCGGCTGCCGACGCCGACTCCGGCGACGACGGGGCCGCAGACGCGGACGCGCCACCCCGACAGCTCGAAGCGCCCTCCGGACCGCCGTGGCCGACTCACGGACTGCTCTCCGAGCGCGACGAGGCGGCGGCCGACGGCACGGGCGGGCCGAGCGGCGCGGGCGCGGCGAGCGAGGCGGCCCCGCCGGCCGGCGACGAGTCGTGGCTGGCGGACGCCGAGATGGGCGACTTCCAACCGGCCGAACTCCATCCCGCGCCGGGCGCGGAGAGCCGCCGCGATGTCGTCGACCGCATGACGGCCATCATCGACGCGTTGGGTGACGCCCACCACGGGATGCTCGCGCACTACCGCGAGCGCGGCGTCTCCGACCCGTTGGCGGCCCACGTCGCCGCGGGCGAGACCGGCGACCAGCACCTCGCCTACGGGCGAAATCGGTCGCTTCGTCGGGCGGGATTCATCAGACACGCCGGCCGCGGGAAATACGAGTACGCCCTGCCGGACCTCGTGAGCGACGAGTACGCGGACCTCTTGGGCGACGACGAACTTCGGGAGACGGTCGCGGCTATCGAGGCGTCGTTCGTCGAAGAAGCGGCCGACGGCGAGTAGCCGCGAGGCGCGGAGACCCGAGCCGTCGGTCGGAAAGAACTTTTTTGACGCGCTTACAGCCCGGAGACGAGGTCTTCGAGCGCCGCGCGCGGGTCGTCGGCCTTGGCGACGCCGGAGGCCAGCAGGATGCCGGACGCGCCGAGTTCCTCGGCGGTCACCACGTCGTCGCCGGTCGAGATGCCAGCGCCGCAGTAGACCTCCACGTCCTCGTCCACGTTGGCCGCGGCGTCGACGGCGTCGGTGACGATGCCGGGGTCGGCCGTCGCGACGGAGACGTCGCCGCCGATGAGTTCCGGCGGCTCGACGGCGACCGAGTCGGGGCCGAGCGCGGAGACCGCGCCGATTTGGGCGGGGTTGTTGGCGCAGACGCAGGTTTCGAGGCCCGCTCGCTCGGCGGCCTGGACGGAGCCGTCGATGTCGGCGAGCTTCAGGCGCTTTTCGGAGTGGTTGATGAGCGTGCCGACCGCGCCGGCCTCGGCGACGGCCTCGGCGAGGGTGCTGCCGGTGTGGCTGCCGTGGCCGTTCGGGTCCACGTGCTGGGCCCACGTCTCGACGCCGGTGTCCGCGACGCGGGAGATGTCGGCCGCCTGCGGGGAGACGGCGATGCGGACGCCGGACGCCTCGGCCACGTCGCGCGCGGCGGTGGCGACTTCGATGGGGTCACACGGGTACGCCTTGAGGTTGACTAGGATGAACACAATCGAACTCGCGTCCGGCGAGACTAATAGATTGGTTTTCGTGGACGCGATTGCCACGAGACGGCGTCTCGCGGGCGGAAAAATCGTGATAAACGAAACGGAGACGCAGGCGCGTCGTTTCCGCGACGGGTCGGCGTCGGGGGCTTCCGATTAGTCCTTGCGCTTGACGACGTCGCCGAGGGTGGTGGTCGTGGAGCCGCCGCCGGACCACTCGGAATCGTCGTCGCTCTCGCCTTCGACCAGCGAGATGTCGAGCTTGCGCTCGATTTTCTTCCGGACGGAGTCCGGCGGCATGATGTCGCCGCGTTCGAGCTTGCGGATGAGGCTCGCCTTCTCGTTGAGCGACTGGGCGAGCTCTTCTTGGCTCAGTCCGCGGGACTCCCGCGCCTGGCGGATGCGGTCGTCGTAGTCGGTCGCGATTTCGTCCATGTCGTCGAACATATCGCGGCGGCGCGTCTTCGACGACGAGGAGGAAGACGACCCCGAGGAGCGAGAGGAGTTCGAGCCCGACGAGGAGGAGGTGGAGTACTTCGTGCTCGCGCTGGAAGTCGACTCGGTGCGGACCTCCGTGCCGAACTCGGCGCAGTCGTCACACAGCTGCAGTTCTGCGCCTTCGACCTTCACAGTCTTCAGAGAGGCTTGGTCGGAGCCGCACATCTCGCACTGAGGCATACACTCACGTACCCGCCCGCCGCGTATAAAAGGCACGCCACCGGCCACCGAATCGACGCGGTCGGGTTGTGACGGAACCGTCCCCGGAACGCGGCCCTTCCGCCTTACTGGCGTCCGAGACGCTGCCGTACCTGCCGTCGGAGCGGTTCCGTGACGACGCGGTGGCCCCGTCGGTAAACGACGAGGTACGAGACGGGGAGCGCCGCGGCGAACGCGACGATGAGCCCGCGCCCCTGTGTGAACGGGTCCGGTGGGAGCGTGAACGCGCCGGCGACGTACGAGGCCACACCGGCGAGCATCACGGCGAGCGCGGCGCGTTCGGTCCTCGACGGCGGTCGCCGTCTCGACGACCCGCTGACGAAAAACAGCAGGTACGCGACCAGTCCGACCGGAACGAAGGCGACGAACGCCCCGAGGAGGTTCGGAAAGCCGTGGCCGCGGGCGGCGGCGTTCTGCGAGACCCAAAGCGACGTGGCGACGAGGACGACGACCGGAACGAAAAACAGCGTCGCCTCCGCGGGCGACGGAACGATGGAGGGCACGAATCCTCGTCGTTCGTGTCATCTAATAGTAGTTTTGGCGGGAGTTCGGGACAGTCAGCACCGCGCCTCGTCCGCCAGCGGGAGCGCCAGTCGGACGGTGCTCCACCCGTCGCGTCGGTCGTAGTCGACGCGGCCGCCCGCCGACTCGACGACCCACTTGACGACCCACAGCCCCAGCCCGGAGCCGTGGCTGAGTTGGGTGATGTCCTCGTCACCGAAGACGGCCGCCCACTCGATTTCGGGGATGCCGTCGCCGTCGTCGCTGACGCGGAGCGTCGCGTCGTTCTCGCAGCGCTTCGCCTCGATGCGGACCGTCACGTCCTCGGGAGTGTGTTCGAGCGCGTTCTCCACGACGTTGGCGAGCGCCTGCGTGAGTTTCGGCCCGGCGGACACCGGGAGCGACGGCGGGAGGTCGAGGTCGAACGTCGCCTCCGGGTACCGTGCTCGCCGGGACTCGATGACGGCCCGGACCGTCTCGGTCGCGTCGACCACCTCGTCGGGCCGCTGGTCGTCGAGGACCGCCGCGGCGGTCCGGGCCTTCTCGCTGACTCGGAGGAGCGTCTCCGTGTGGTCGGTGATTCGCGCCGCCCCGTGGTCGACGCGCGGGTCGGCCGTCGCTTCGCGTATCTCCTCGGCCATCCCGAGGACGACGTTCATCTCGTTTCTGAGGTTGTGCCGGAGGACGCGCTGGAGCACCTGTAAGTGCTCTCTGGCCCGGCGCTGGCTGGTGATGTCGGAGTAGATCGAAAAGCCGTACTGCTTCCCGTCGCCGCGACTGTACGGGATGCCGCGGTAGAGGAACTCGCGTCTGCCCCACGCGGTCTGCCGGGTGACGATGGCGTGGTTTGCCTTCCCGTCGGCCGTCCGCTGGTCGAAGTCGACCGCCTCGTCGTCGGCGTCCGGCGGGACGATGAAGTCGTTGAGCGACTCGCCGCGAATCTCGTCCGCGTCGTAGCCGAAGACGCTCTCGAACCCCGGATTGACCGCCCGAACGACCGGCTCGATGCCGACGATTTCGAACTCGATGACCGCGTCGTCGATGAGGTCGAACAGGTGGTCGAAGCGGTCGCGCTCGGTGTGCAGTCGCGCGGTCGTCGGTTCGGACGGCTCGCGACAGACCGCGCCGACGACCCGGTTCGCATCGGAGTCGGAGTCGAAGCGGTCGCCGTCCCCGTCCCCATAACCATCGCCGTCGCCGCGGTACGGGACGAACTCGAGTTCGATGTCGGTTTCGGCTGGCGCGTCCCCGACCGCCGGCCCGTCGTCACCCGCCGAGAGCCGACAGCGGCACCGACGGCTGTCCCACCCGCTCGCCCTTCGCACGGCGTCGAGCGTCCCGCGAACGTCCGGCCAGTCCCCGTCGCCGACGAAGTCGGAAAGCGGTCGCCCCCGGAGCGCCGCGGCGTCCGCGCCGAGATGCGCCGCGAACTCGTCGCTCGCGTGGATTACGGTTCCCGCCGCGTCGACGACGAACATCAGTCGCTGAGCGTCGCGTACGGCGGTCGGTCCCGCGTTCGGAGCCGGCGAGTCGCCACCGAGACGCCCGCCGGTTCGGTCACGAACTCGACGGACTGTGCCGCGCCGTCGCGGGCGATATCGGCTCCGCCGGCGCGTCTCGGGCCGCACCCCACGTCGAGAACTCCGTCGTGCGAGCGCGTCACGGCCGAACACGCTCCAGATTCAAAACTGAGGATAACCGAATCGAACGCCGGTATCGTCCCCGATACAGACGCTGTGTAGTATAATTCAATATCATTTGAGGACGGTAACTGGTGATAATCTCAATCATATAAATCTGGTTTAGCGGGCAACATCCACACCCGACGCGGGGCGGTCCCACTTGGTTACGGGAGAGAAACGGATGCTCGAGCGGACCGAAAGAGCGCGCCGCGGCGACCGGCTCGGGGTCGCGTCGCCCCGCGCCGAACTGAGTCGATTCGGGCGTGGTTGGCTGAGCCGAAGTTTGACGGGGTGGAGAAGGTCAGGTCAGGTCAGGTCAGGTCAGGTCAGGTCGCCCCACGCGCCCCAGAAGCGCTGGACCGCGGTGAGGTGGCCGACGACGGCGAAGAACACGAGGAGCCAGCCGGCGAGCGTCAGCCCGCCGACGGCGTCGGGGGAGACGGCGGACGCGAGGCCGACGAGGCCCATGAGCGCCAGTCGGTCGGCGCGGCCGACGAGGCCGCCGTAGGCGCGCCCGAGGCCGACCGCCTGAATCTGCGTGCCGAGGTAGGAGGTCATGAGGACGCCCGTGACGGCGGCGAGGCCCAGCGCGAACGAGTCGATACCGGCGGCGAGGCCGACGAGGACGACGATGTCGGCGTAGCGGTCGAGGACGTGGTCAAGCAGGTCGCCGGCCTTCGAGGAGACGCCCTGCTCGCGGGCGAGCGCGCCGTCCACGAGGTCGAGCCAGCCGTTACAGAAGACGAACACCGCGCCGAGTCCGTACCAAAGCGGGTCGGCGAGGCCGAAGGCGACGCCGGCGGCGACGGCGAACCCGAAGGCGACGACGCTCACGCCGTTCGGCGAGAGGCCGACGGCGTCGGCGACGGAGACGAACGGGGCGAGCAGCTTGTCGGCGGTGTCGCGGTACTGGTCGAGCGTCATAGGTAGTCGATGAAGTCGACGGTTCCCGCCGAGGGTTCGCGCTCGCCTGAGACGACCGCCGCGATGTCGTCGGCGACGGCGTCGGGGTCGCGCTCGGTCGTGTCGATTTCGTACACCGCGTCCTCGCCGTGGAACTCGACGGCCTCCCCGAGAATCACGTCCAGCGCCTCGGACTCGCGGTTCTCGCGCGCTTTGGCTCCCGACTCGCCGCGGTCGAGGAGGCGCTCTTCGAGTACGTCGGGCCGACACCGAAGCACGACCACGCGGTCGGCCTCGAAGTGGTGTGCGAGGTGGCTCTCGACGATGCCGTCCCAATCACCGAGCTCGTCGCGGGCGGCGTCGAGGTCCACGACGAGCGTGTCGCGGTCCTCGTCGCGCTCGGTCCACAGCCCCTCGTCTTTCACGAGTCGGTTGAGGTGGACCACGTCGAGGTCGAGGTCGAGGTCGGCGGCGACGCGCTCCGTCGCCGTGGTCTTTCCGGTGCCGGGCGTACCGGTGACGACGACTCTCACGCCGTCGGCACCTCCGAGACGATGCGGTTGAGCACGTCCACGGCGCGCTTGGTCTGGGCTTCCGTGCCGCAGGAGACGCGGATGCACTCCGGCAGGCCGAAGCTCCCGCAGTCGCGGACGATGACGCCCTCGCGCTGGGCGGCCTCGGTGACGGCCGTGGCGTCGCCCACCTCGACGAGGACGAAGTTGCCCCCGCTTTCCCACGTCGGCGCGTCGAGGTGTTCGCGGAGGTAGTCGCGGGACCACCGGGCCGACTCGACGGATTTCTCGACGTGTTCCTCGTCGTCGAGCGCGGCGAGCGCGGCGCGGCAGGCGACCTCGCTGGCGGCGAACGGCGTGTTCACGCGGGCGTAGGCGTCGGCCCACGCCTCGGGCACGCAGGCGTAGCCGATGCGGAGGCCGGCCAGCCCGTACGCCTTCGAGAACGTCCGCAGGACCGCGACGTTGTCGTACTCCGAGAGGAGGTCGATGGCCGACGGCTCCTCGGCGAACTCGCCGTAGGCCTCGTCGACGACGAGGAGCGTGTGCTCTTCGACCGACTCGGCCAGTTCGACGAGCTCCTCCCGCGGGAGCACGGAGCCGGTGGGGTTGTGCGGCGTCGTGAGGTAGACCATGCGCTCGCCGTCGTAGGCGTCGAGGACGAGGTCGGCGGTCTGTTCGAAGTCGTCGCCCTTCGACACCTCGTACTGGACGGCGTCGCCGTGGTGGTACCGGGCGCTCATCGAGTAGTACGAGAAGCCGGGCGACGGTTCGAGAATTCGGTCGTCCGGTTCGAGCATCGCGCGGGTCAGGTAGTCGATAGAGCCGTCCGCGCCGGGCGACACCCACACCTGTTCGGGTGCGAGGCCCCACTTGTCGGCGAGGCGTTCTGTCAGGTCCGTGTGGGCGGTTTTCGGGTAGACGCTCACGGTCGGCGCGGCGTCCTCGATGGCGGCGACCGCCTTCGGACTCGGGCCGTGGGGGTTCTCGTTCGAGGAGAGTTTCGTCAGGTCCTCGGGGTCCATCCCGAGTTCGCGGGCGACCTCCTCTGTCCCGCGGCCGGGTACGTAGGGAGCGTGCGCGGAGAGGTCCCGTGGTTGCATGGTCGGAAAATGCGGGTCGCGGTTCTTAAGCGTGCGTACTCCGGGTCGGACGAGGCGGTAGAGGATGCCGGATTCGAGACGCGACCCCGACGGCCGTCAGCCGAGCGCCGCCCGCAGCGACTCGGCGAGTCGAACCGAGAGCGCCGCGATGGTGAGCGTCGGGTTCATCGCGCCGCCGGTCGGGAAGACGCTCGACCCCGAAATCCAGAGGTTGTCGAGGTCGTGCGCGCGGCAGTCGGCGTCGACGACGCTCGAATCGGGGTCGTCGCCCATCCGGGTCGTCCCCATATGGTGGTACGCGGGGCCGGTCTCGTCGGGACCGACGGTCCAGCGGTCCTCGACGCCGAGTTCGTCCAACACCCGCGTCTGAATCTCGTTGGCCCGCGAGAGCGCGGCCTCCGTCTGTTCGTCGACGGACCAGTGTATCTCGGGGACGGGGTCGCCGAGGTCGTCGGTCGTCTCCCGGTCGAGGCCGACGTAGTTGTCCTCGCGGGGGAGCTGTTCGACCAGCGCGCCCATGGCGACGTGTGTCCCGTACCCCTCGGCCAACTGGTCGCGCAGGTCGTCGCCCCACGTATCGGCGTGGAGGGCGTCGATGACCGGCGACGGGCCGGCGTAGTTGAGAAACTCCAGTTTGAGGCCGTTGACCGGCTCGGCGTCGTCGTAGAACTGGTGGCACTCGCTGGTGTTGAAGCCGACGTGATTCTGTCGCGTGGGGCGGTCGAGGCGGCCGCCCGCCCCGGCGAACAGGTGGTCCATGAAGTACCGACCGACCGCCCCCGAGGAGTTGGCGAGGCCGTCGGGGTAGCGGTCGGAGTCGGAGAGCAGGAGCAGTCGGACGTTCTCGACGCCGCCGCAGGCGAGGACGAACTGGGTCGCTTCCTGTCTGTGGGTCTCGCCGTCGGGCGTCGTGTAGGCCGCGGCGACGACGCGCTCGCCCGTCTCGTCGTGGTCGAGTCGCCGGACCCGCGCCCGGTCGATGACCCGCGCGCCCGCGGCTTCGGCCTTCTCAATGTGTGATTCGGCGGTGTACTTCGCGCCGGAGGGACAGACCGGCTTGCACGTCCCGTAGCCGACGCAGGACGACCGGCCGTCGTAGGGTTCGGAGTTGCGGGCGTTGCCCACCGAGTGCATGTCGATGCCGAGGCGTTCGCAGGCCGCAGCGAAGATAGAGTCGGAGTGCGACGGCCGGAAGGCGGGAAGGGGGTGGGGCTCCTCCCGCGGCGGCGCGTAGGGGTTGTCGGCCGCGCCGGCGACGCCCAACTCGCGCTCCGCGGCGGCGTAGTACGGACGGAGGTCGTCGTAGCCGATGGGCCAGTCGGCCCCGACGCCGTGTCTGGAGTCGAGTTCGAAATCGCGCTCGTGGAGGCGCATCACCATCCCCTGCCAGTGGAGCGTCGACCCGCCGACGCCCTTCACGCGGGCGGCGTTCAGCGGGTAGAACGAGTCGCCCGTCGAGGAGAACGCGTCCCGCGGGCCGCCCATCTCCCACGGCCCGCCGAGGCCGGGCCGGATGTGTTGTTCCAGCTGCTCCCGCCTGTCGCCGTCGAACCGCGGCCCGGCTTCGAGGACGACGACCGACGCCCCCGACTCTGCGAGACGATTGGCCACGATACCGCCGGCTGGGCCGGCACCGACGACGCACACGTCGGCATCCGAGACGGGCGACCTATCCATCGTGCTCACCGCCCGAATCGGGCAGTTCGACGGGGGCGTCCATCGTCGCCCGCCGGTAGCTTTCGGTCCCGCCGGGGTGGCCGATGGGGTTTTCGATGCCGACGAGACGGCCGCCGGTCGGCGAGGCGTAGAAGGCGTACAGCAGTTCGTTCACGACGTGAAACCGGAGGCGCTCGGAGAGCGTCCCGTCCGAAACCGGGTCGGCGGTGTCGACGCCGAGTTCGCGCAGGAGGCGGTCGCGGTCGCCCGCCGGCAGGTCAGCGAAGGCCGCGCCCTCCCAGTCGCGGGCCACGTCGTCTAACTCGGTCGCGGCGTCGACCATCGCATCCCGGCGCGCGTCGTCTCTCGCGCGGCCGACGACGTAGGTCTCGACGAACTCCGAGACGCCCTCGGCCGCGCTCGGGAAGACCACCTCGCCCGCGGCGACCATCGTCTCGCGCACCGCGGTCGGCGGGGCGTCGTCGCTGTCGGCGGCCGCTCCGTCCTCTCCGGACGAATCACCCCTCTCACCGGTCGACTCGGCGGTCGGCGGGTCGAACCGGGTCAGCGACACGGCCCCGCCGGTGACGCCGAGACCGGCGAGCACGGCCAGCGCGTCCCGTCGCGTCAGTCGCATTCGGCGGGAATTAGGCCAGCCTAATCTTAGGGCTTGCCTTCTCAGCCCGCGCGGTCGAGGACGACGGCGACGACGCCGAACGTGACGACGGCGGGAACGACCGCGACGACCATGTTGAACCGCGCGCCGAGGTTGTACGCGAGGACGAGCGCCTGCACGTACGCGAGAAACGTCGCCAGTATCGTGTCGAAGACGGGCGGCGCGCCGGTTCCGATGCCCGAGGCGTCCGCGAGACGGGTGATGAGAAGCGCGCCGACGCCGATTGCCGGAACGAGAAGCACGCCCAGCGGGGCGGCGACGAAGGAATCGGGGTCGCCGCCGACGCCGAAGTGAATCGCGACCGAGGATGGGAGCGCGGGAAGGAGGGCGACGCCGGCGACGGCGCTCAGTGCGAGCATCGCGACGCCGACGAGCGTCAACCGAGGGACACGCATACGGTCGGATTGCGACTCGGTGATGAAAAAACGGGGTATCGGTCGCGCTCAGTCCTGTCGCACGTCGTGTTCGAGGACGCCGACGCCCTCGACTTCGACTTCGACGGTGTCGCCGTCTGTCAGCGGGCCGACGCCCTCGGGCGTTCCGGTCGAGATGACGTCGCCGGCTTCGAGCGTCATGTAGGTCGTGATTTCGGAGACGAGGTCGGGAATCGAGAAGATGAGGTGTTCGATGCTTGAGTCCTGTCGCGTCTCGCCGTTCACGCGCAGCGAGATGCTCGCGTCGTCGGGGAGGTGGTCGGGGTCGGCGAGAACCGGCCCGAGCGGGGCCGAGCCGTCGAACGCCTTCCCGCGGACCCAGTTCGTCTCGACGTCCTGGTCGTCGCGGTTGGACACGTCGTTCATGACGGTGTAGCCCGCGATGACCTCCGCGGCGTCCTCGGGCGCGACGTTCCGGCACTGCTCGCCGATGACGACCGCGAGCTCGGCCTCGTGTTCGACGTCTTCCTTGCCCGCGGGGAGCGTCACGGTGTCGCCGTGGCCGGCGACCGCGTTCGGCGGCTTGAGGAACAGAAGCGGCCGGTCGGGGACCTCCTCGTCGCGCTCCTCGGCGTGCTTGGCGTAGTTGCGGCCGATGCAGACGATTTTCGACGGCTCGCACGGGGGGAGCACGTCGACCTCGTCGAGGTCGTAGCGCTCGCCGCCGAAGGAGACCGAATCGCCGTGCCACTCGCCGGTTCGAACCGCGCCCGCGGGGTCGCGGAATCGGACGTGATGCATGCCCCACGCGTCGGCGGGTGGCGTGATAGGCTTTTACATCGCGCGAGTCACCCGGTGACGCGGGACAGTGTTGCACGATTCTCATCGCTTTTGTGGCCGTGGGGTGACGGACGTGTATCGGCCGTCCCGGACAGTTCGTTCGAGTGGACTCGGGCGGCCGATTCTGCTGTCGAATTCGAGACGAGAGCGGCGGGGCTGTGCCGTCGAGCGACGCCGAGAAAGTCCGACGAGCGGCACCGCCGAAAAGCGGTCACACCACCCCCTGCGAATAGCTTTTTGTGTATTTCGCCTGTAACAACCGAGTGCTATGGAACTCACCTGGCACGGTCACTCGACGTGGTACGTCACGGTCGGAGACACCTCGCTTCTCATCGACCCGTTTTTCGACAACCCCGCCACGTCCCTCGACCCGAGCGACGTGGAGACGCCGGACTACGTGCTTCTCACCCACGGGCACGCGGACCACATCGCCCACGCAGGCGAGTTCGACGGCGCGACGATCGTCGGCACGCCCGAACTCACCGGCTACGTCGAAGCCGAGATGGGCGTCGACGACACCATCGGGATGAACATCGGCGGGACGGTCGAACTCGGCGACGCGTTCGTCACGATGGTCCGCGCCGACCACACCAACGGCATCAACACCGGCTACGAGCACGAGGCCGGGATGCCCGGCGGCTACATGATTAGCGACGCGCTGCCGACACAGGAGAGCGACGCCGACTCGACGACGTTCTACCACGCGGGCGACACGGGGCTCATGACCGACATGCGCGAGATTTTCGGCGCGTACTTCGAGCCCGACGCGGCGGCGCTCCCGGTCGGTGACCACTTCACGATGGGGCCGTGGCAGGGCGCTGTCGCCGCCGATTGGCTCGGTGTCGACCACGCCTTCCCGATGCACTACAACACGTTCCCGGCCATCGAAATCGACGTGCGCGACTTCGAGCGCGAGGTCAAAGCCGCCGGCAGCCGGGCCGAGGTCCACGCGCTCGACGGCGACGAGTCGTTCACGCTCGAATAACCCCGCTCGCTCGGCGGCGACCCGTTTGGGGTCGGCGCTTGTGCACACCGTTGTCCTATTGAGGAACTTTTAGGGTCGGTCGCTTCTTTCTTCGGAGTGAATGTCCGACATCCAGACCTCTACTGTCAGCGAGGACGGTTTCGCATGCACGAGCCAGGTCGGCGACTTCGACCTCCAGATCGACGCCACCGACGAGACGGGTCCGAACCCGAACGCCGCGCTCGTCGCGACGTACGCCTCCTGTTTCCTCCCCGCCTTCCGCGTCGGCGGGCAGAAGACGGGCTTCGACGACCTCGGTAAGGTCCAGATCGACGCCGACGCCGACCTCGACGACGGCGACGACCTCGAACGCATCAGCTTCGACGTCTACGTGGAGTCCGACCTCTCGGACGACGAGTTCGCCGAAATCACGGAACTCGCCGAGGACATCTGCCACGTCCACGACGCGCTCCGCGACGAACTGCAGGCCGACGTGACCGTCGTCGGCGACGCGTTCTAAGCGTCGCTCGCGGCTGCGCCGACACGCACTCATTCTTTTCGCAGAAACCGACGCCGCCAGCGACGTGTATCGCGGCAGGCTCGGGTTCGGATTCGGAGACGCCCCGCCGGGTCAGTCGCGGCGCTTCTTATAGCTTCGAAGACTCATCGCCTCGCCTTCCACGATGATAACCTCGCGGTCTTGGGGGTCCGATTCGACGACGTCGTCGACCTGTTCGCGGAAGTACGGGCTGTTCGGCTCTTCCATACCTCTCCCTTCGTCGCCCCTAATAAAAATCTTTGTCAGACATTCTCACACGCGATATCGTGTGAGCGACTCAACGAATCAGTCGTCCGCGGCCGCTGCGGCCGGTTCGTGGCTGATTTCGGTGCCGAGCACGTCGAGGAACGCCGCCAGCCACTCGGGGTGGTCCGGCCACGCTTGGCCGGTAACGAGGTTGCCGTCGACGGTCACTTCGTCGACCCACGAGCAGCCCGCGCGCTCGACTTCCGCGCGGACGGCGGGGTAGGCGGTCATCTCGTAGCCGTCGAGGACGCCCGCGGCGGCGAGAATCTGCGGCCCGTGGCAGATTGCGGCGACCGGCTTCCCCTCGTCGAAGAAGTGCCGGACGGCGTCGAGCACCTGGTCGTAGCCGCGGAGGTACTCCGGCGCGCGGCCGCCGGGGACGACGAGCGCGTCGTAGTCCGCGGGGTCGATGTCCGCGAACGTCGCGTTCAGTGCGAAGTCGTGGCCGCGGGTCTCCAGATACGTCTGGTCGCCGCGGAAGTCGTGGACGGCGGTCTTACACCGGTCGCCGTCCTCCTTTTCGGGACACACCGCGTGGACCTCGTGTCCCACCATCTGGAGCGCCTGGAACGGTACCATAATCTCGTAGTCCTCGACGAAGTCGCCGGCGAGGAGCAGAATCTTCTTTCCGGACATGGGCATCACCCGGTCGGTAGTTGTCGCGTCAGAACGATAATGATTGTGTAGGGGGGACCCGCGGCGCGGACGGCGCAGTTCGACCGCTCCCGCGGCCGCTCCGGGCTACTTCGAGACGAGACGTTCGACCTCACCGAGGTCGTCGAGGACGTGGTCGGGTTCGTACTCGCTGGCCGCGAGAGCCGCGTCGTCGGTCACGCCGGTTCGGACGAGCGCGGTCCCCATGCCCGCGTCGAGGCCGAGCGCGATGTCGGTATCGAGGCGGTCACCGACGATGAGGACTGCCTCGGGCGGCAGGCCGAGTCTGTCGAGGACGCTCTCCTGGGCGACCTTCGAGGGCTTGCCGAGAATCGCGTCGGGGTCGCGCTCGGCGACGCCCGCGACGGCGTTGATAATCGCGCCCGACCCGGGGATGTCGCCGTCGGCGGTCGGGATGATGACGTCGGGGTCGGTGCCGTAGAAGGCGGCCCCGCCGCGGAGCGCGCTGTTGGCGTCGCGGAGGTCGTCGTAGTCGAACTCGCGGTCGATGGCGACGACGACGACTTCCGGGTCGTCGCCGGGGCCGACGAGTTCGAGGCCGGCGTCGCGGAGTTGGTCGCGGAAGCCCGACTCTCCGATGGCGAACGTCCGCGCGCCCGGGTGCCGGTCTGCGAGGTACGCCGTCGTCGTCGTGCCGGAGGTGACGACCTCGTCGGCGGTCGCCTCGATGCCGGCTCGGCGGAGCCGAGCCTCGTAGGCGACGGGCGCTTTCGTCGGGTTGTTCGAGACGAACAGTCGGTCGAGTCCGGCGGCGTCGACGGCGGCGAGCCCGTCGAGCGCGCCCGGAATCGCTTCGTCACCGCGGACGACGGTTCCGTCGACGTCGAGAACGACACCTCGGTAGTCCATCGTCCTCGGTAGGGAGCCGGGGCTGTTGAACGTTCGCCCGAGAGAACTATTATGCTCATTGGTGACATATGTCGTCGCATGGATGTCTCTTCGAAGCGGCTGGTCGGGTGGCTTCGCGGGCCGGCGACCGGCAACAGCGCCGTCGGCGTCTACGGGCTCGTGACCGCGATGGTCGCGGTGTTTCTGACGTACTCCATCGTGGCCACGGTCTCCGTCGTCGTCCCGCTTCTGTCGACGACGGCCATCGCCCTCCTGTCGGTCGGCGTGTGGCTGGCGACGTGGGCGGTCCTCGACGTGGTCGCCAGCCGGACGCTCCGGGAGTCGGGCGGCTGAGCGACTCGGGGTTGCGGCGGAACCGTCACAGAACCAAAGACCAATATGCGCGTCGCCCTACTCGTCTACCGTGACGAACACGCAGCTGACACTCGTCCAAATCGACAACTACGGGCCGTGGACGGTCACCCCGGACCCGCGGCGGGAGATGGACCTCCAGACGCTCCAGTCGCGGCTCTTCGCCGACTTGGCCCAGTTCGTCGGCTCTCGCGACGGGTACGCGTTTTTCACCCGATTCGACAACATGGTCGCGGTCACCAACGGGCTCGACCGCGACGACCACGAACTGCTGCAGGAGTCCATCGCGAACCGCTATCCCGTGACGCTCAGTCTCGGCATCGGCGTCGATCGGTCGCCCGCGGTCGCGCTCGAACGCGCCACCGACCGCATCCAGCGCGTCGGGAGCGCACAGGACGGCGACCGCCG
This sequence comes from Haloferax sp. ATCC BAA-644, assembly GCF_000336975.1. Taxonomy (NCBI): domain Archaea; kingdom Methanobacteriati; phylum Methanobacteriota; class Halobacteria; order Halobacteriales; family Haloferacaceae; genus Haloferax; species Haloferax sp. ATCC BAA-644. The sequence continues at coordinate 370,364 of NZ_AOLF01000013.1, read as the reverse complement.
CGAAGTGCTCTCCGGGGAGACCCTCGCGGACGCCGACCGCACGGGTACCGACCTCCAAATCGCGCACTTCGACGTGAACGACGCGACGGGCAAGTACACCGACCGCCTCAACGAATTCGACACGTTCATCCACATCGAACAGGGCTACGCGTCGCTCATGCGCCACCTGCGCGAGGAACACGGCGCGCTGTCGTTCTTCGTCGGCGGCGACAACATCATCTCGGTCACGCCCGACCTCTCCGAAGACCAGTACCGCGACGCCATCGCCCACGTCGAGGCCGAGGCGGACGTGGAACTCAAAGTCGGCGTCGGCACGGCGTCGAACGCTCACGAGGCCGGCTTCGCGGCCAAACACGCGCTCGAAGACTGTCGCCACCGCGGCACGACCGTCGAGTACGCCGACGCCGCCGTCGAGACCGCAGACGACTGAGCGATGGAGGGTCGCGCGGTCTACTTCGTGGCCCCCGAACGCGTCGAGGTCCGCGACCGCGACGTGCCCGCACCCGGCCCCGAGGAGGTCCGCGTCCGCACCCTGACCTCCGCGGTGAGCTCCGGGACAGAGCGGCTCGTCTACCGCGGCGAAGCGCCGACCGACCTCGCCGCCGACGAGTCAATCGCGGCGCTGGAGGGCGACCTCTCGTTTCCGCTCCGCTACGGCTACGCCGCCGTCGGCGAAATCGAGGCCGTCGGTGACGGCGTGCCCGACTCGCGGCTCGGCAGCCGCGTCTTCGCGTTCAATCCCCACGAGAGCCGCTTTCTCGCGTCCCCCTCGGAACTCATTGCCGTCCCCGACGACGTGACCGACGAGCGCGCCGCGCTGTTGCCGACGATGGAAACCGCGCTCAACTTCGTGATGGACGGCCGGCCGCTCATCGGTGAGCACGCCGTCGTCTTCGGACAGGGCGTCGTCGGGCTCGTGACCACCGCGCTCCTCGCGCAGTTCCCGCTCGGCAGTCTGACCGCGGTCGACTGCGTGGCCGAGCGCCGGGCCATCGCCGAGGACCTCGGTGCCGACGAGGCCGTCCATCCCGAGTCGCTTGACGCCCCCGCCGACGGGGCCGACCTGACGCTCGAACTCTCGGGCGACCCCGACGCGCTCGACGACGCGCTGTCGGTGACGCGGTACGACGGCCGGGTCGTCGTCGGGTCGTGGTACGGCACCAAGCCCGCCACCCTCGACCTCGGCGGGCGGTTCCACCGCTCACGCATCAGCGTCGAGAGCAGTCAGGTCAGCACCATCGACCCCGACCTTCGCGGCCGCTGGGACGCCGACCGTCGCTTTTCGCTGGCGTGGGACCACCTCGAAGACCTCCGGCTGGACCCGCTCGTGACCCACCGAATCGGCGTCGAGTCCGCCGCGCGCGCCTACCGACTCCTCGAAGACGCCCCCGACGAGGCCGTCCAAATCCTCTTTACGTACCGGAACTGTTGACAGTTCATGTACCGCGTCTCGGTTCGCAGGGACCTCATCGCCCAGCACTACCTGACGGTTCCGAACCCCGGCCCGGAGGGTGAGTTACACTCTCACGCGTTCACCGTCGAGGTCGAACTGTCGGGGCCGGAGCTCGACGAGTACGGCTACCTCGTCGACATCGACGACGTGAAAGCCGCGCTGGACGCGACGCTGTCCCGCTACCGCGACGAGACGATGAACGAACTCGTGGAGTTCTCGGGGCAGAACCCGAGCGTCGAGCGGTTCGCCCGCGAGGTGTGCGAGCGGTTCGTCGAGGCGGCCTCCCTCGACGCGCCCCAGCACGTCTCGGTCCGCGTCTGGGAGGACGACGCGGCGAGCGCGACCTACGAGACCCCGCTCTGACGTGCGTGTCGGCCTCGTCGTCTACGGCCCGCTCGACGACCGCTCCGGCGGCTATCGCTACGACTCCGAACTCGTCGGCGGACTCCGCGCCGCCGGCGACGACGTGACCGTCGTCTCGCTCCCCGAGCGGCCGTACCGGAAGCGACTCCGGGACAACCTCACCGCCGTCCGCCGCCTCCGCGCCCTCGACGTGGACGTGCTCCTGCAGGACGAACTCTGTCACCCCTCGCTCGTCGGCGCGAACGCCCTGCTCGACGGCGAGACCCCGGTCGTCTCCGTCGTCCACCACCTCAACTCGCTGGAGCGGTTTCGGTGGTGGCGACAGCGCGCCAGACGCGCCGTCGAGAGCCGGTATCTCCGTTCTGCGGACGCGTTCGTCTTCAACAGCGAGACGACGAAACGGACGGTCGCGGCCGTCACCGACCCCGACCCGAGCGTCGTGGCGCACCCCGCCGGCGACCGGTTTGCGTCGTTCGGCGCGCCCCTCGATGACGACGAGATACGGGCGCGCGCCGCCGATGGGCCGCTCCGCATCATCACCGTCTGTAACCTCGAACCGCGGAAGAACGTCGACGGCCTGCTCCGCGGTCTCGCTCGCGTCCGCGACGACTGGGAGCTAACCGTCGTCGGCGCGGCGGTCGACGCCGACTACGCCGACTCGCTTTCGGCCCTCGCGGTCGCCCGCGGCATCGACGACCGCGTGACGTTCGCGGGCCGGCTCTCGGACGGAGACCTCGCCGCGACGTTCCGGGAGTCACACCTGTTCGCGCTCCCCTCCCACTACGAGGGGTTCGGCATCGCCGCGGTCGAGGCGATGGGGTTCGGCCTCCCGGCGCTCGTCTCGGCGGCCGGCGGCGCGAGCGAGCTCGTCACGCACCGCGAAGACGGCTTCCTCGTCGACCCGACCGACCCGGCCGAACTCACCGACGCCGTGGCCCCGCTGTGTCGGAATCGCCGGCGGTTGCAGTCGCTCGCTATCTCGGCCCGCGACCGCTTTCTCGCGCACCCGACGTGGAACGAGACGGCGGCGACGGTTCGCTCGTTTTTGCTCGATATCGTCGGTGACGCCGACTGACGCCGACGCTGACGTGGACGCCGACGAGGACGCCGACACCGACGCCTGATGCGGCGTCGCCCCCATCAACAGCCTCGAATCGGCGCTAATCGCCGCGGGCGGGCGAGGGATTGTCGCCGCCACCGCCGCCGACCTCGACGGTTTCTCCGACCTGCGTGTAGACGAGGAGCAGGCCGACCGCGCCCAGCGCGGTCGCGGCAACGAAGGGGACGGCGAAGCCGAAGCCGACGAGGACGCCCGAAAACAGCGCGCCGATGGCGACGCCGAGGCCGAACCCCATCGTGAGAAGCGAGAGCGTCGACCCCGACTGCCCCGCCTTGGCGATGTCGCCGGCGAGGGCGAGCGAGGGAGCGAAGACGGCCGCGACCGCGACGCCTTGCAGGAACCGCGCGAGAATCATCAGCGCCGGCGTCTGAACGAACCCCTGTGCGAGCGTCGTCGGGAGCAGGAGGACGAAGCCGCCGACGAGGAACGGCCGCCGCCCGTAGCGGTCGCTCAGCCGGCCGATGGGGTACTGGAAGACGACGTTGGCGAGGACGGTCGCGCCGAACTGCACCGAGAACAGGAACGTCCCCTGGTCGAGGCGCTCGTTGATGACGTTTGCGAGCGGGGCGTACATGGCGATGCTCAGCGCCATCACGACGGTCGCGACGCCGAGGGCGAACACGGGGTCGAGGCCGGGGCCGTCGGGGTTCCGAACCGAAATCGAGATGTCGTCGGCCGCCTCGCTGTCGGTCCGTTCTGGGTCCTCGATAAGCAGCGCGATGAGGACGAAACTGACCGCCGCGCCGACGACCGCGACGAGGAACGCGGCGTCGAAGCCGGAGAGCGCGACGCCGGCGAGCGAGTAGGGGCCGGCGGTGACGACGCCGCCGGCGACGAGCGGGCCGGTCCCGAAGCCGAGCAGTCGGAAGGTGTTGAACAGGCCGAAGTTGCCGCCGCGTTCGTCCTCGTCGGAGAGTTCGTTCACCAGCGCCACCGTGACCGGGATGGTGAACGCCGCGCCGAGACCCTGGAGCGCACGCATGACGAGTATCGAGCCGTAGTCCGCGAACACGAGGTAGCCGGCGCTCCCGACGGCGACGAGCGCGAGCCCGGTCAAAAGAAAGACTCGGCGGCGGCCCGTGCGGTCCGACAGCGACCCCGTAAACGGCTGACTGAAGCTGTTGAGAAACCCGAACAGCGAGAGCACGACGCCGATGAGGAGTTCGGTCGAGAGGGGAACCTCGACGACCCCGAGAGAAAGCGTCGTCCCGACGAACGACGGCATCGACACCAGTTGGCTCCCGATGTACAGCGGGAGGACGACGACCAGAAACGAGTTTGCGAGAGCGTCGACCATCCGAGCCAGCGCGAGCGCGAGAATCCGCGTGTCGAGGTTCGGACGCATGGTCGCCCGCTACGGCCCTCCGGCGTATCAAGCTACGCGCCCCAGCGGGCCTCGCCGGAGTCGCCGGGTCCGCCGGAGTCGAGCGAGTCTAGGGCCGTCGGCCGTCCGGACCTACGCCGACCGGACCCACTCTTGGAGCGTAAAGCCCTCGTAGTCGGTCTCGGCGTCGAGTTCCCACTCGTCGTCGTCCCACTCGGGGTAGTACGTGTCGCCTTCGTACTCGCCGGGGACGCGGCTCAGCACCATCCGGTCGAGGTGGGGTTGGAACAGCGCGTAGATGGCGGCACCACCGATGACGTAGGCCGTCTCCGCGCCCAACGATTCCGCGATGTCGACCGCCTCTTCGACGCTCGCCGCGCGGTGGGCGGTGTCGACCGAAAACGACCGTTCGCTTCGGCTCATGACGATTTGGGCGCTCCCCGGCAGGTCGTCGCGCATCGACTCGAACGTCGTCCGACCGAGGACGACCGGGTCGTCGGCGATGCGGTTTCGGTACTGCTCCTTGTCGGCGGGGATGCTCGGCCACGGGAGTTCGCCGTCGCGACCGATGACGCGGTTCTCGGCGAGCGCGGCGACAGAGACGAGTTCCATCACTCCCACGTCGGGCGCACGAGAGAAAATCGTTGTGCAGCGGCGGCGTCGCCTCCCGTCGTCAGCGCCCGGCACCGACCTCGCCCCCGCCCGCGACCACCCCGGCGCTCAGTTCTCCCGGTCGACGATGCGCCGGCAGTCCTCGATGAACCGCAGGAGGTCGGCCCCGGCATCGGTTCCGATGCTGATGATGATTCGCTCCGCCTCGGAGAAGGGAAACTGCAGGACGAACGCGTTCTCGTAGTAGTAGACGACCGCGCGGCGTTCGCCGGCAGGGGACGAGTCGCTACTGGGAGACGAAAGCGACGTTTCGACCTGGAGGTCGGTGACGGCCGCCGTCAGCGTCCGTTCGGTGTACCGCTCCGAGAGGTCGTCGCGGATGTATTCCAGTCCGTAGCCGCCGTCGTCGGCGATGACGACCGTCCGAAGCCCGTCGCCGATGCGCCTGCTCAGATACCCGGCGAGTCGGTGCGCTGTGTCCCGTACCATACCGCCCCGTCACCCCGGGCGACTATAATCAGTTGGTATTCTTGTGGTAATTTCCCCGACAGAACACCACTCCTTTTCAAACGAGTGATAGAGACTCGGTGCAGAAAGACACAGCCGCGGGACCGCTGCCGCGACGGCGCGTTGGTTCTCGCCGTCGCAGTCGCTCTTCTCTGGTGGCGAATCGCTCACGGAGAACGCACCTCCTGTGTGGGAGAGAACCCACGCGAGGGCGTCGTTACTCCTTGTTAAAACCCTGCGAAAGGATTAAGGTTAGAGTGGGGCCGGAGGGATTTGAACCCCCGATCGACTGATATCTCCGGTGGGCACCTCGGAACTCCAGAGGGTCGTCAACACGACCGATGATCAGTCGGTCGCTCAGTATATCAGCTGGAGTGTCGTCCCGGGCGCCAAGCCTCTGGAGTCAGTCGCCATGCCGGGCTTGGCCACAGCCCCGATTCGTTCTGTCTGCACTCTCTCGTATGGCGATTTTTCTTAAAGGGGTTTCGATTCTACTCGTCGCGGTCGTCGTCGGCCCAGTCGCACTCCTGGCATTTGTAGGCCGTCACGAACTCCGTCACGCTCGGCATGTAGCCCACCTGAATGACGTTCTCGCCGCACTCCGGGCAGTCGAAGTCGGCGTCCTGAATCGGCTCGGCGTCCATCGGGCGCTCGCCCTCGACGAGTTCGGCGAGCGTCTCGGGCGTGACCATCCGTCCTTGCACGACGCGGTTGCTCATACCCGTGCAACCGTCCCGAAGTAAGTAAGCCCTCCGCCAGCGGTCGGGGAGGAGCCGGGGACCCGGCTGTCCGCGAGGCTGCGCCCCGAGTCGATTCAGGGCGTCGCCACCGTCACGGTCCGCGTGCGCGGACCGTCGCACTCCACGAGGAGGACGGACTGCCACCGCCCGAGGTCGAGAGCGCCGTCGGCGACGGGTATCGAGACGCCGTTGCCGACGAGGAGCGCGCGGAGGTGCGAGTCGGCGTTCCCGTCGAGTTCGTCGTGGTCCCAGCCGTCGTCGGGGACCGCCTCGGTGAGCATCGATTCGATGTCGCCGAGCAGCCGCGATTCGGCCTCGTTGACGCAGACGCCGGTCGTCGTGTGTGTCGAGACACCGTACAGACGCCGTCGTACTTCCGGGGAAGCGCCGCCTCGACCTCGTCGGTCACGTCGACGACCTGAAGCCGGCGCTCGGTTCGGATATCGAAAGTCCGTCGCATGCGACGTGGTTCGCCGGCCGGGAGAAAAAGTCGCCCGGCGGGTTACAGCCAGGGCGCGCGCGACTCTTCTTCGCCGGGATAGCCGTACCCCGGCTCGGAGTCGTCGTCGGTCTCGTTCGCGTCGTCGACCAGCGCGTCGTAGTCGGCCGGGTCGGCGTCGTCGCCGCCGTCTGCGACCGCCCCGTTGGCGTTCGCGTTAGGCGTGGCCGACTCGGCGGAGGCGTCGTCGACGAACTCGTCGAGGTCCGCGCCGTCGGAGCCGGGGTCGAACGCGAACAGCGCGGTGACGCCGAGAACGCCGAGGGCGACGGGCGCTTGCGTCGGCATCAGGCCGAGCACGTCGAGCGCCAGCATGCCGAGGGCGACCGAACTTCCGAAGCGGAAGAGGTCGATGTCGACGTTGCCGCGGAGCCGCGGGGCGAACAGCGCGACGGCCCCGGCGAAGCCGACGCCCGTGCCGGCCGCCGCGCCGGCGCTGAGCAGGCGCATCGGGTCGGGGGTGACGATGAGTTCGAACCCGGCGGGCTCGAAGCTCGCGACGAGGCCGAGACCGATGATGATGCTCGGCGAGGGGAGGTACTCACCGACCTTCGAGGAGGCCGTCTTCGCCGCCACGGCCAGAATGACGAGGCCGGCGAAGCGGTGGAACACCTCGAAGTTCAGGAGCGTCTCGATGGTCTCGGCGACGGCGGCCTCGGCGACCGCGACCGGGATGAGCAGTACGCCGAGCAGGAGGATGGACGTGAGCTGCTCGCGGCGCGTACCGTCCATCTCGGCGAGGATGACCGCGACCGTCGCGGAGCCGCCGAAGATGAGCAGGCCGGTCTGGAGGATGCCCGCAATGGAGGGGTCGCCCGCGGCGGTCGTCATCGCCCCCGCGATGATGAGCGCGGGGAAGATGCCGTCGACGAGGGGCAGCCCCATGACGGTTGCGAGCAGACGGGTGGCACCCCCCACCTGTTGCTCGAGGCGAAGGGCGACTGGGTGGCGTGAGACACTCATTCGATGTTACTGGCCGTCACCATGGCCCAAGCGGCGATAGGGACGCAATTCGGACAGCGGGGTGCGGGCGCTCCGCACGCGAAGCCCATTTCGTCCGATATTGAACTCCCGTTTAAATGTCTGCCACATCGCTGTAAAGAGAATGCCGGAGTCGGAGGTCGTTTGACCGGCAATGCGCGATGCGGCGGGACGCGTGGAGTCCATACGGGATTACAATAGGACAGGAGTATTAAACGTTGTGTGGGATACGACCGCACGGGACACGAGTATTTCTGCCATCATTATAAAAAGCACTGACGATTCGTCGGTTATAATTTGAAATCTCGAAAATCCCGCGGTACACGTTCGTGAACATGGTGATTATTCACGATGGTCTTGCGGTTCGGTACACCGTGACGAGGGGACGAACATCCCGGCGTATCTGGGGGCCGGCGGCGTCCGTCGTTCACGGGCGTCATCACGCGCTTCGGTGGTCGTCTCGGTCGACCGGCGATGCAGAGAATACTCACGAATGTGGGTATATCGACGGTCGGGTTTGCGATACATCGACACGCCCGTGCTATCTCGCAACCCTTTTGTCGTCCCCGCAACCACGCTTGATATGGCGAACGACGTTCCTGACCGAGAACCCTTCACCGAGAAGCTACGGGTACCCGAATCCCTCACATTCGACGACGTGCTGCTCCGCCCGATGGAGAGCCGCGTCGAACCCGACGACGCCGACGTGTCGACGCGCGTCTCGAAGAACGTCGAACTCAACATTCCCATCCTCTCGGCGGCGATGGACACCGTCACCGAAAGCGGGATGGCCATCGGGATGGCCCGCGAGGGCGGGCTCGGCGTGCTCCACCGCAACATGAACGCCGAGCAGATGGTCCGCGAAATCGAGCGCGTCAAGCGCGCCGACGAGCTCGTCATCCGCCGCGAAGACGTGGTCACGGCCAACCCCGGCCAGACCATCAGCGAGGTCGACGAGATGATGGAGCGCGCCGGCGTCTCCGGCGCACCCGTCGTCGACGACGACGACGTGGTCCTCGGCATCATCTCCGGCACCGACATCCGCCCGTACCTCGAAGTCGGTGAGTCCGACGAGGTGGGCGAGGCCATGACGGACGAGGTCATCACGGCCGAACGCGAGGTGACCGCTCGCGACGCGCTCGAACTCATGTACGACCACAAGATAGAGCGCGTCCCCATCGTCGACGACGACAGCCGCCTCGTCGGCCTCGTCACGATGCAGGGCATCCTCCAGCGCCGCGAACACGAGAACGCCGCCCGCGACGACGACGGCCGCCTCGTCTGCGGCGTCGCCGTCGGCCCGTTCGACGACGAGCGCGCGCAGATGGCCGACGACGCCGGCGCGGACGTCATCTTTATCGACTGCGCACACGCGCACAACCTCAACGTCATCGACACCGCCCGCGACATCAAGGAGTCCGTCGAGGCGGACGTGGTCGTCGGGAACGTCGGCACGCGCGAGGCCGCGGCCGAACTCGTCGACTTCGCGGACGGCATCAAGGTCGGCATCGGCCCCGGTTCCATCTGTACGACCCGCGTCGTTTCCGGCTCCGGCATGCCCCAGATTTCGGCCGTCGCGGAGGTCGCCGACATCGCCGCCGACTACGACATCCCCGTCATCGCCGACGGCGGCATCCGCTACTCCGGCGACGCCATCAAGGCGGTCGCCGCCGGAGCCGACGCCGTCATGCTCGGCTCCTACTTCGCCGGCACCGACGAGGCCCCCGGCCGCGTCATCACGATGAACGGCAAGAAGTACAAGCAGTACCGCGGCATGGGCTCCGTCGGCGCGATGCAGTCCGGCGGCGCCGACCGCTACCTCAAAGAGGACAACGAAGACGAGGAGTACGTCCCCGAGGGCGTCGAGGCCGCGACGCCGTACAAGGGCTCGCTCGCGTCCGAGCTCCACCAGCTCGTCGGCGGTATGCAGTCCGGCATGGGCTACGTCGGTGCCGAGACCATCCCCGAGGTCAAAGAGCGGGCCCGCTTCGTCCGCGTCTCCGCCGCCGGCCAGACCGAGGGCCACCCCCACGACGTGATGATTACCGACGAAGCGCCGAATTACAGCCCGAGCGAGTAACGCGCACCCGGCCGTTTCGTTTTCGCGCTGTGCCCGTCTCCTCACTGCTCTTTCCCCCCGCTCTCGGCTCGATGTCCGGAGCGAACGCGGGGCGAGAACATACGATAATTAATAGGGATGTATGTCGTGCATCTACAAGCGATGAATACCGCGGAGCTACGCACCGCACTCCGGAACGCCGGGTTGTCTCAGTATCAGGCCGAGGCGTACGTCGCGCTGCTGCAACTCGGCGCGGCGAGCGCGACCGAACTCGCCGACGCCTGCGCCGTGCCGACCGCCCGTATCTACGATGTTCTCCGCGACCTCGAAGCGAAGGGCTACATCGAGACCTACGAGCAGGATAGCCTTCACGCGCGGGCGTGCGACCCGCAATCGGTGATGGAGGACCTCAAGAGTCGCGCCGTCCAACTGGACGACGCGGCAGAGGAAATTGAGGCGCGCTGGCAACAGCCCGCGGTCGACCGACACATGCTGAGCATCGTCAAGCGCTTCGAGACGGTGTTCAATCGGGCCGAAGAGATGATTCGGGAGGCCGACGGCGAGGTTCAACTGTCCGTCACCCCCGAGCAGTTCGACGAGCTCAAGCCGGCGCTGTCGGAGGCGTACGAGAACGGCGCGCTGGTGAAGGTCGTGCTCCACCCCGAGCGGACCGACGAACTCGAACCACCCGCCGAACGGGAGTACCGCGGGGTCGCCACGGAGGTCAGACACCGGACGCTCCCGACGCCGTTCGTCGCCATCGTCGACCGGACGGGCGCGTGTTTCGCCCCGCACGACAACTCGGTGAACCAGTACGGCGTCCTCGTCGACGACTACACGCTGGCGTACGTCTTCCACTGGTACTTCCAGACGGCGCTGTGGGAGGTCTGGGAGGTCGTCTACGACGCACAGACCGACGAGCCGCCGATAGTGTACTCGGACATCAGACACTTCGTCCAGGACGTAGAGCCGCTCGTCCGCGACGGGAACCGAATCACCGCCCACATCGAGGGCTACGAGACCGACGAGCGCGACCCCGTCGAGTTCACCGGCGAAGTGACCGACGTGTACTACACGGCGGTCTCGGCGCCGACGGACGCGCTGTCGTTTTCGGAACTCGCGGGGCAGGTCTGTCTGACCGTCGAGACCGACGGGGAGACCTACACCGTCGGCGGGTGGGGCGCGGTGTTAGAGGATGTCGAGGCGAACCGCATCACCGTCGAGTCGATTTCGGGGACATCCGACAGTTAGTATCTGTTCGGTTCGCCGGAATGTATAACAACTCCGGGGGGCAATTAGTGCCCACAAGCGCGGTTTCGGACGGCGTTAGACAAGAGGTATTTTGATATACCACTGCACGACATTGAGTTTCGTGAGCGTCTCCGGAACACCACTCCACTACCAATGAGCGCAGAACAGCCACTGGTGCTCATCGTTGAAGATGAGCCTGACCTCGCCGATCTGTACGCAACCTGGCTTAGGAACGACTACGGCGTTCGTGTCGCCTACGGCGGCCGCGAGGCGCTCGATAAGCTCGACGACGAGGTTGACGTTGTTCTCCTCGACCGTCGGATGCCCGACCTCTCGGGCGACGAGGCGCTCTCGGAGATTCGAGACCGTGGCTTCGAGTGCCGCGTCGCGATGGTGACCGCGGTCGAACCCGACTTCGACATCATCGCGATGGGCTTCGACGACTACCTCGTCAAACCCGTCTCGCGCGAAGCGCTGACCGAGACCGTCTCTAACCTCATCTTGCGAAACGCCTACGACGTGGGTATCCAAGACCTGTTTTCCCTCGCGTCGAAGAAGGCGCTGTTAGAGTCGGAGAAAGACGAGGCGGCGCTGGAAGAAAACGAGGAGTACCAGCGGCTCACCGCCCGCCTGACCGAGCTCCGGCGCGAGCTCGACGAGACGCTCGGGCAGCTCGACGAAACCGAAGGAATCTCCGCGGTGTACCGAGACATCGGCGGCGAGGCCGATATCGACAACTCCTGACCAGACCGGGCAACCGTTTCGGACGCCGACCGTCTTCTCCCGTCTCCGTTCTCGTAGCCGACGCGTAGCCCGTGCAGCGGACGGGTAGTTTGCACGCCGTTACGGGAACCGTTCGCCAGACTGATGGTTACTTGCGACACCCGCTCCGTTAATTAAGTTAATTTCATATCAGATATACACGAAAAATTATAATTTCTGTTCGCGCCTTGGGGTAAGTGCACATGTCCGACGACAGCAACCAGATGGTAACGTACCTCCGTCAGAACCCCCGCATGATGGGTGTCCTGTTCACGCTCACGCTCCTGCTCTCGCAGGCCGGCAGCGTGGCGGCCGGAAACACGGGAATCATCTACGGGCCGTAACTACACGAGGAATTCGCAATCCCAGTAGACGGCATCGTCATAGATAACCGGAATTTGTTCTAGCGCGAGGAACTCTCGTAGCTCCTGAGTCGATAGGTTAACCTTCGAGAGCGGTTGCGACGAGAGAAAATACTCGGTGTTCCCCGGTAGATCAGGGATTATCAACGAACCCAGTCCGCTCCGTGATGTCGGGTACGCATTATACGCCAATTCGTAAGTGTCGCTATCGAGGGATTCGACCTCGCAGAGCACCGCGACCCCACTCTCTGCCTGGACAACTGACAGTCCGCCGTCTCCGACGACGCCGTACTGGTGTGCGACATCGCTGTCGATTCGGACCACGTCGAGCGACGCCTGGAGCGGGAATCCGCCGTTGAGCAGTCGGGCCAGCGTGCGACCCACGCCGACCGCCTGACTGTTGATGACCTCGCTGAACGTGACGATACCGCCGATAGCGCCGGCCTCGACGAGCGCGAGCCCTTGGTCGTACGACTGGCACGCGTTGAGGAAGAACGCGCCCGTCCCGACGTGGTCGAGCGTCTCCGCCTCGACCCTGCCGTCGCGGCACTGGAAGCCGTCGTCGTCGATGTGGCCGATGTAGTGGAGGAAGTCGGTCGGCTCCGCGAGCGTCTGCCGAAGCTCCGCCCTGCTGAGGTCGTAGTGGGCGTCGACATCGAACGACAGTCCGTCGCGCGAGCCGTACACCTCGTCGACGATGTCGGTCTCGTCGAGCATCTCGGGGTCGTTACAGACGACCGTGATACCGATGTCACCCTGCGCCGGTTCGCGCTGGAGGCGGTTCCGATAGGCGGCGGGCGTGGTCTTGCTCGCGCCGACGGGCGTTCCGTCGCTAATCCACGCCTGCTCGACCGAATCGGTCGAACCGGGCTTGACGTACGTCTCGCTCGGCGTCGTCGCGCCGGCGCTCCTGACGGTCTCGGCGTCGCTGTCCTCGGGGTCGGCGTCGTCTCGGAGGAAATCGTCGACGACGGCCGCCTGCACCTCCGAGTGCGGGACTTCGGTCCCCGACGGGGTCCGGACGACCGCGAGGTCGTTCGTGACGAAGGGGAGCAGTTCGATGTTGTCGGTCTGCGGCGCGACGTGCGTCGTCAGCTTCCACTCCGGGACGAGGTCGGCAATCTGGTCGTACGGAAGCTCGAAGTACGCCGCGAGCCGTTCGTCGAGCGGCGCGTCGTACAGCCCCTCGGCGTCGATATCCGTCCGCGACTCGACGGTCTGGCGCTCGTGGAGCGGCACGTCGTAGATGCCCTCCGTCCGAACGACGCAGTCGAGGAAGAACGTGCGCTTGAGCGCGCGCGCGACCGCCTCCTCGAACCCGTGTGGGCCGTCGAAGTCGTGGACGAACCCCCCTTCGGTGACGAGTCGGGGCGAGTCGCCGGGGACGAGCCTCGCGCCGAGATAGTACGCCAGCGGCGTCGCCACGAAGACGTGGCTCAGCGTCGGCGGGAGTTCGATTCGGACGCCGGTGTCGGGGATGCGGAGTTCCGCCGGGATGTCGAGTTCGTCGCCCAGTTCGAGAAGCGGCGGGTGGCCCCGGAGCGTCGGGTACGACCGCTCGACGCTCGTGGTCTTGAGCGCGGAGCTGAACGCCGAGACGGCCTCCATCACGTCGAGCGGGTCGTCGGTCGTCGTAATCGTCGCCGCGGGGCTCTCGTGGGACGACCGCGCGCCGACGAACACCGTCTGGGACTCCTCGAACGAGAGCACGGTTTCGAGCGGCTGCGCGTCGACGGTCACTGCCCCGTCGACTCGGAGATACGTCTTGACCGCGCCGAAAAGCTCGATGCTGTACGTCGCCGCGTCGAGTTCCTCGCGACCCTGCTGGTCGACCTGTGCGAGCATCGACCCCGCCTCGTCGCGGACGCAGACGACCGTGTTCGCGGCCAACCCGATACGGTCGGTCTCGATGCGGACCGCGGCGTCCGTCGGGAGCGAGAACCGGCGTCGGTCGGTCGGCTCCGGCGCGACTGACGACGGCGTTCGAAGCATGAACTGGTGGCGTTCGATGTTGTCTCGAACGACCAACCCCGTGCCATCTGAAGGGAGCGAAAAACCGACTTCCAACGCGGAAGACGCGTCAGCCCGCTGGTCCTGCCCGGACGGTTCCATTGTGTCTATGTGACACGATTAAGGTGAAAAGCGTACTGGTCGTGCGAGGTTCACGACTCCAACGGAAACCAGCCGGAGGAAGCGTCTCGCCGCCGGAGATGCCAGCGCTGGCGAGCCTCCGTGCCCTCGACGTCGAGTTCGACGACGGCGTCGAACAGCGGTTCGAACAGCCGGTTGCGCTCGTCTTCGCGGTCCCCGGGCGACCAGACGTGGACCATCCCGTTTCGGGCGCGGACGTGGCTGGTCATGACGTGGAGGAACCGAAACACCTGGTCTCGCCGGTACCGCGAGAGGAGTGACGGCAGGCAGTCGAACGCGACGCGGAGTTCGGCCGGAGAGAGTCCGCCGGAGAGGCTGTCGAACTCGGTCACGTCGTTGGCGAGTTCCGCACCGAGCTGGCCGAGACCGCCGCCAACCCGGCGCTCGTAGGTGTCCGCAGCGGTCGGCACGGCGTCGGGAGACGACGATGCCGCCACGCTCCGTTCGAGCGTCGAGTACCGAACCACGCGCGTCCACTCTTTGGTGCGCTGGATGTCGTCGTCGAGTCGGTCGGCGAGCGGCGTCGAGTCGTTGAGAACTAACAGACGGCGTCGCGGCTCGTCGGGGGCACCGAGCATCTGTTTGGACGCGCGCGAGTAGAGTTCAGTCGGGACCGACCCGACGACCAGAAGCGCGCTCCCTCGCCGCTTGAGGTCGTCCAGTCCGAGTTGAAACGTGGACGCGTCCTCAGTCACGGCGATGTCCGTGTCACCTCCCGAATCCATTCGTATTGCACGACGAAAGCGCATTTAATAATACTTTGCGTGTTGGTCTCTCGAACCGTCCCAACGGTGTCCAGCGTCGATGACGCGCTCGGTCAGCGATATCGCGGTGCGTTTCGGCCGGTCGAGCCGTCGTGGCCGCTTCGCCCCGACGACTCGACTACTCGGCTGCGCGGACCGTCAACACGGGAACCGGCGCGGCCCGAACGACGCGCTCCGTCACGCTCCCGAGCAGCACGCGCTCGACGCCCGTCCGTCCGTGCGTCGCCATCACGATGACCTCGACGCCGTGTTCGGTCGCGTAGTCGAGAATTGCGTCGGGCGGTGCGCCCCGCCGGACGACGCCGTGCGTCTCGATACCGCGGCGTTCGCCGCGTGCTTTGACCTCGTCGACGACGCGTCGGCCCTCCCGTTCGAGCGTGTCGAGGACCGTGCCGCCGACAACACCCGCGCTGTCCCGCGTCGTGTTCACGACGAACAACACGTGTACCGTCGCGTCGAACCGCTCCGCGAGGTCGAACACGTGCGGCATCGCTTGTTCGGCCGCCGGACTTCCGTCGACGGGGAGCAGGATTTCGTCGTACATCACTAACCGTACGCGCCCCACCCGTGTGAATGCTTCGCATACCCCTAGTTCGGTGTTCGTTCGGGCAAAAGCGGGTGACGGGTTCGAGTCGGGTGTCCCCCGGCCGTCTCAGTCGCTGACGTACGCCTCGATGCGGTCCATCGCCTCGCGGAGTTCGCGCATCCCCGTCGCGTAGGAGACGCGGAGGTGGCCCGCGCCGCCCTCACCGAAGACGCTTCCGGGGACGAGCGCGACGTTCTGTTCTTCGAGGAGGCCCTCGGCGAACGCCTCGTCGTCGCCGTCGGGGGCCTCGGGGAAGACGTAGAACGCGCCTTTCGCCTCGAAGCAGTCGAGTCCCATCTCCTCGAAGCGGGCGAGGACGAACCGCCGGCGGCGGTCGTACTCGCGGCGCATCTCCTCGACGGAGTCGTCGCAGGACCGCAGCGCTTCGAGCGCCGCGTACTGCGCCGTCGTGGGCGCCGACAGCATCGCGTACTGGTGGACCTTGTTCATCGCGTCGATGGCCCCCGGCGGCCCCATGGCGTAGCCGAGACGCAGCCCGGTCATCGCGTAGGCCTTCGAGAAGCCGTTGAACACGATGGTCCGCTCGCGCATGCCGGGGTGGGTGGCGATAGAGGCGTGGTCGTCCTCGTACCGGAGGTCCGAGTAGATTTCGTCGGAGAGCACGACGAGGTCGTGGTCCCTGACGAACGAGGCCACGTCGGCCAGTTCGTCGTCGGTCATCACCGCGCCGGTCGGGTTGTTCGGGTAACAGAGCACCAGCACGTCGGCCTCGTCGGCCCCCGCGGCTTCGAGCGCCTCGGGGGTGAGCGTGAACTCGTCTTCGGCGCGGGTCGGCACCGGCAGCGGTTCGCCGCCGGCGAAGATGGCCCCCGGCGTGTACGAGATGTACGACGGCTGGGGAATCGCCACCACGTCGCCGGGGTTGACGAACGCCCGGAACGCGAGGTCGACCGCCTCGCTCGCGCCCGTCGTGACGATAATCTCGTCTTCGGGGTCGTACTCCTGCCCGTAGCGGGTGACGCGCTCCGAGATGGCCTCGCGGAGTTCGCGCATCCCGCGGTTCGACGTGTAGGAGGTCTTGCCGCGTTCGAGCGAGTCGATAGCGGCCGTCCGGGCGGCCCACGGCGCGGAGAAGTCGGGTTCACCGACGCCGAGGGAGATGACGTCGTCGACCTCCTCGGCGAGTTCGAAGAACTTCCGAATGCCCGACGGCGGCACCTGTTCGACGCGGTCCGAAAGCTGGTCGCCGAGCGTCATGGCGACACTGAGAGCCGGTCGTCGTCGTCGCCGTCCCCGAGCTCGATGCCCTCCTCCTTGTAGGAGTCCATCACGAAGTGCGTGACCGTCTTCGTGACCTCGGGGATGGGGGCGATGCGCTCGGAGACGAAGTTCGAGACGGCGTGCATCGACGCGCCCTCGACCTCGATGAAGAAGTCGTAGTCGCCGGAGACGAGTCGCAGCGTGGCGACCTCGGGGAACCGCGCGATGCGGCGGGCGATCTCCTCGTAGCCCGTCTCGCGGTCGAGTTCCACGTCGACTTCGACCTGCGCGCGGACGCGTTCCTCGTCGACGCTGTTCCAGTCGACGACCGCCTGGTAGCCGCGGATGACCCCGTCGTCTTCGAGTTCTTCGAGCGCTGCTGCCACTGCTTCGGCGTCTGCGCCCAGCTGGCGGGCGATGTCATCTACGCTCTCGCGAGCGTCGTGACGCAGCAAGTCGAGCAGTGACTGCTTGTCCATGGACACTCCGTTGCAGGCATCGGTAAAATGGTTTGCCCAACCGGGCGGAATTGTCATGTTGGTTGATACCGATACTCACTGGCGGCGGCCGCAGCCGGCGGAACACTATTCCATCGCCGGGGAAAACGTGTCAGCGATGGATACCGAGTTCGATTGGATTACCCTCGACGACGACGAAGAGGTTCTCTGGGCCGACACCCCGCACCCGTACAGCCTCGTGCCCTCCTTCATCGTCGGCGTCCCGCTGTCGTTCGTCCTCGTGGGCATCCCGCTTCTCGTCGGGTCGTATCTCTCGCACAAGAACACGAACTACGTCGTCACCTCCGACGCGCTCTACCGGAAGACGGGCGTCCTCTCCCGGAACGTCCAGCGCATCGAGTTCGACAAGGTGCAGGACACCTCTTACAGCCAGACGTTCCTCGGCGGACAGTTCGGCTACGGCTCCGTCGACATCAGCACGGCCGGGGGAAGCGGCATCGAGATGAGCTTCGGGAACGTCGCCGACCCGCAGTCGCTCCAGACGCTCGTCAACGAGCGAATCAAGCGCCGGGGCGGCCCGGACACCGACGCCGAGGGGAAAGCGGCCGTCCTCGACGACATCCTGACCGAACTCCGCGCGATTCGGCAGGCCGTCGACGGCGAGGAAGGCATCGCTGCGGGCGATGATGCGGGCGACGACGCGACCGACCGAGCGGGCGACGAACCCGACGCCGTCCCCGCCTCCGACGCCGACACCGACGCGAGCGACGACGCGCTCGAACCGAGCGACTTCGAGTTCGACGCGACGACCGACGAGCGATGACGGGCGGCGATTCGAGCAACGGGGGCTCGCCATCCGAGCGCGCCGCGACCGAGTCGGCGGCCGACGCAGCGACGGGCTCGGAGACCGTCGCGGCCATCGACGACTGGCTGGCACGCGGCGACGACGAGACCGTCCGCTGGGAGGGTCGGCCGCGGATACAGACCGTCATCCCCGCGGCCGTCGTCGGAGGTGCCATCGCCGTCGTGTCCGTCGCCGTGGCCGTCGCGAACGGCGCGCCCGAACTCGCCCTCGTGGCTCTCGTCGGACTCCTCCTGCCCGCGTGGTCGTACCTCCGGGTCACCAACACGCGCTACGTCGTCACCGACCGGGCGCTCTACCGGAAGACGGGCGTCCTCTCTCGGAGCGTCCAGCGCGTTTCCCTCGACCGCGTCCAGAACAGCGCGCTCTCGCAGGGCGTCACGGGGTCGTGGTTCGGCTACGGGACCGTCTCGGTCGAGGCCGCGGGCGGCGGCGCAATCCGGTTCGAGGACGTGGACGACCCCGGCGCTCTCCGCGACCGAATCGAGGGTCACGACGACCGCGACGAACTCCCCGGCACGGTCGAGCAGTGGGCCGCCGTCCGCGACGAGGTGCGGGCGCTCAGAGCGGCGGTAGAGCGGTAAAAAAGCGCAAGTCGGTTCGATATCGCGGCGCGAGTTTTCGTCGCGTTAGTCGTCGTCCGATGCGGTAGCGGCGGGACCGGGCTGTGCCGCGCTGTTGCCCGAGAAGCCGACGCCCGCGAGGACGAAGGCGAACAGCACGAGCGGCGAGAGGTAGCCGAAGAAGTAGTACCACATGTAGTCGAACGTCGCCACACCCAAGACACCGGCCATGTACGCGCCGCCAGCGTGCCACGGGAGGAGCGCGCCGGTCGGCGTCCCGGCGGACTCGATGGCCTGCGAGAGGTCCGAGCTGTCGAGGCCGAACTCGTCGTAGGTGTCGCGGAGCGTCATGCCGGGGACGACGATGCTCATGTACTGCTGGGCGGTGAGCGCGTTGGTCAGCATCGCTGAGATGCCGGTCGAAGCGACGAGCAGACGCGGGCTCCGGATGCCGCGCTGAAGTCGGTGGGCGAGGACGGCGAGGACGCCCGTCTGTTCGAGTAGGCCGCCGAGCGTCAGCGCCGCGACGACGATGGCGATGGTCCACGCGGAGCCGGAGACGCCGCCGGACGCGAGCAGGCTGTTGACGAGTTCGGAGCCGGTTTCCGGGCCGGTGCCGCTCATGAACGTCTGCCACGCCGCGACGAACGACGCGCCCTGCACGAGGATGCTCGTGAACGCGCCGGCGAACGCGCCGGCGAGGAGGACCGTCAGCGCGGGGTAGCCAGCCGCGGCGAGGCCGAAGGTGACCGCGAGCGGCAGGAACGCGAGGAGCGTGATGTCGTAGGTGGAGGCGAGCGCGGTCTGAATATCGACGATTTGGCCGGCCGGAATCGTCCCGGTGATGCCGAGGCTGAGGATGACGAAGCCGACGAGCGAGAGGCCGAACGCGACGGCCGTTCCGTTCCGCATCGCGCGGATGTGGTCGTAGAGGTCGGTGTTCGTGACGGCGGCGGCGAGGTTCGTCGTGTCCGACAGCGGCGACTGCTTGTCGCCCGCGTACGCGCCGGTGAGAATCGCGCCGGCCGTCATCGGTTCGGGGACGCCGAGCCCCGAGCCGATGCCGATGAAGGCGACGCCGAGCGTGCCGACCGCGGTCCACGACGAACCGATGGCGAAGGTGGCGATGCCGACGAGGAGCGCCGTCGCGGGCAGGAACACCTGCGGCGACAGCAGGTCGAGGCCGTAGTACATCAGCGTCGGAATCGTCCCCGCGGCGACCCACGTCGAGACGACGCCGTAGATGGTAAACAGGATGAGAATCGCCTGTAACCCCATCGCCAGACTGCGTTCGATGCCCTCGTAGAGGTCCTCCCAGGTGTAGCCCCAGACGAACCGACCGAGGAGGCCGACCAGCGCGATACTCCAGATGAGCGGGATGTGCGGATCGAGCCCCAGCCACGCCGACCCGAGACCGAGGAAGGCGACGAGTCCGAGCACCGGAACGAGCGCCTGTTTCAGCGTCGGACGCTGGTCCGGGGCGATGTCGTCGTACGACCGCGGTGTGTACCTATCAGTTCCCATCGTGGCTCAACAAATAACTTTAGAGCATAAAATTGTGTCGTGTTATAATTTAAGTGCATTGTTATGCAATGACGTACTTTTGGTTGACAATATAATGCCCGAGGGTAATCCGTCGGGCGAGCGGTCCCGGTCGGTTGCGCCGAACAGTCACGCATTCCGATAGGTCGATATTGCGGAACGTGTCAACAAATAGGGAAACAGCCATACCGGAGGCGCGCCACGGGTCGGGCATGGCCCTCACCGAGTTCTTCTTGTTCCCCCTCGGGTTGGTCGCCCTCCTGGGGGCAGTCCCGCTCATCATCCTCTATCTGTTGCGGCCGGAGCCGGTCCGGCGCACCCTCCCAACCTTCCGGTTCCTCGCGGACGCGGCGGGGCGAAGCGCTTCGAACCCCATCTTCGACCGGCTGCTTCGGAGCCTGCTTCTCCTCATCCAACTGGTCGCGCTCGTCGCGCTCGTCGGCTCGCTGGCGACGCCGTACGTGCTGGTTCCCGAGTCGGAGGCGGTCCAAGAGACCGTCCTCGTCGTGGACACGAGCGCGAGCATGGGCGTCCGCGACGGCGGCGGGACCCGATTCGACAGCGCCCTCGCCGCGGCGCGAGACGAGGTGTCCGGCACGACCTCGGTCGTCTCGGCGGGCGCGAACGCGGACGTGGTGCTCCGCCGGGGGAGCGCGACCGACGCCCGCGCCGCCCTCGACGGCCTGCAAGCGGGCGACGCGCCGGGTGACCTGCGCTCCGCGATTACCGCCGCCGCCTCCGTCGCCGGCGAGGACGCCCGCGTCGTCGTTCTGAGCGACTTCGCGGACGACTCGCCGTGGAGCGACGCGGTCCGCGAAGCCCGCGCCCGCGGCCTCGTGGTCGAACTCCAGCAGTTCGCGGGCGGCGGCGCGGGCAACGTCGGCATCGTCGACCGGCGCTTCTCCGGCGCGAACGTCACCGTGACGGTGAAGAACTACGGCGACTCGGCGGCGACGCGGACGCTCTCGCTCGCCGGAGCCACCCGAGAGGTCCGCATGGACCCCGGCGACGTGGCGACCGCGACGCTCCCGGTCCCCGCGGGCGGCGGGCGCGTCGAACTCTCGCCGGGCGACGCCTTCCCGACCGACGACGCGCTGTACGTCGCGGCCCCCGAGGACGCCTCGGTGGACGTGCTCGTCCTCACGAACGACGAGAACCGATATCTGACGGCCGCGCTGTCGGTCATCCCCGAGGTGTCTTTGACCGTGGACAACCCGCCGACGGCCGTCTCGACGGACTACGACGTGGTTATTTACAGCAACGTCAACCCCGGTCGGCTGCTCGCGGGCAACGTCGAGGCCGGCCGCGAAATCGTCGCCGACGGCGGCGGCGTGGCGATTCAGGCCCAAGAGGAGTCGCCGAGCTACGGCGACCTGCGGCTCGTCTCGCAGGGAAGCGTCGGGACGAATCCGACCATCGGGACCGTCGAGAGCCATCCGATAACCCGCGATATCACCTTCCCGCCGCCGACCGAGTACGTCGCGGGCGACCTCCGGTCCGGCCAGTCGCTCGTGAACACGACCGACGGCACCTCGCTCGTCGCCGTCGAGCGCCGCGGGGCCGGCCGCGTCCTCTACTACGGCTTCATGGAGGACAGTTCCGCGTTCAAGTACAACTACCAGTACCCCGTGTTCTGGAAGCGCTCGGTGTTCTACCTCGCCGGGCGCTCGACGCTCTCCGAGTTGAACCGGGCGACCGGCGGGTCGCTCGCGGCGGGCGCGAACCAGACCGTCGAGACGCCTGCGGGCGAGGCGACCGGCCCGGAGGTCCGCCTCGACGACGCCGGCTTCTACCGCGTCGGCGACGGGCGCTTCGCGGCGTCGCTGCTCAGCGAGGCCGAGTCCGACGTGGCCGCCGCGCCGCTGGACGGCGCATCGGCCCCCGCGGACTACCCGACGCGGGTCGAAGAGCGCGAGGTTCCGGACCCGCTCACCGAGTGGGCCGCGCTGGTCGCGCTCGCGGCGACGATGGTCGAGTTGGCCTACCTGCGCCGGCGGGGTGACCTCTAATGGTGGCGCTCGGAGCGGCGTCGGTCGTACTGACCGCGCTGGCGGATGTCGGCGTCGCCGCCACGACTCCCGCCGCCGCGACGACGCCCCTCGCGTGGACCGTCGAGGCCGCCGGGCGGACCCTCGGCCTCCAGCGCCCGCTGTTTCTCGTCGCGCTCCCGGTGGCCGCGCTCCTCGCGTGGGCGCTCATCTTCCGCGGGGCCGACGGGACCGCCGGCGGGCGCTCCCGGCGGCTCCTGTTCGCGTCCCGGCTTCTCGTCGTCCTGTGCTTGGTCGTCGCGGCCGCGGGACCGTACACCGTCACGACCCGGATGACCGACGGCGACCCGCAGGTGACGCTCCTCGTCGACGACTCCGACAGCACGGCCGTCACCGAGGACGTGGCGTCGCAGCTCGCGTCGGACATCGAGGACGAAGGCGTCCCCGTCACCACCTCGACCGTTGCCCGCGGCGGGTCGTCGCCCATCGGTGACGCCGTCGCGGCCAACCTCAGGCCGAACGGGACGGTCGTCCTCGTCTCCGACGGGCAGGTCACCTCGGGGCGGAGCCTCGCGTCCGCGACGACGCTCGCCCGCGACCTCAACGCGACCGTGAGCGCGGTCGGGGTCGAACCGACCGAGACCGAACAGTACGTCACCGTCAGCGGCCCGTCGAAGACCAGCGTCGGCGTCGAGAACTCCTTCCTCGCGCAGGTCGACGGGGTCGTCCCCGACGACGTCGAGACCGCGACCGTCGAACTCGCCGTGGACGTCGACGGCGAGGAAGTCGCCCGCGAGACGGTCAACACCACCGACGGCATCGAGTTCTCCCGGACGTTCGAGACCACCGGCACTCACCGCGTCACCGCCCGCATCGACGGCGATGACCGCTTCGAGACGAACGACGTGTTCCGCAAGACGGTCCGCGTGGTCGAGCCCCCGCGGGTGCTGTACGTCTCCCGCGGCGACTACCCGTTCCGCGACTACCTCTCGCAGCTGTACGACGTGGAGACCGCCGAGACCGTCCCCACGGACCTCTCGTCGTACCACGCCGTCGTCCTCCAAGACCTCCGCGCCGAGGACGTGGGCAACACCGACTCGCTCCAGCGGTTCGTCATCGACGGCGGCGGCCTGCTGACCGTCGGCGGGCGCAACGCGTTCGAAAACGGCGGCTACGACGGGTCGAGCCTCGCGTCGATGCTGCCGGTCACGACCGGCGAGGGCGCGTCCCAGCAGACGAACCTCGTCTTCGCCATCGACGTCTCCGGCAGCGCGGAAAGCGGGATGCGCGTCCAGAAGTCGGTCGCGCTCGACGCGCTCGACCAACTCGGCGACGAGAACCGGGTCGGCATCGTCGGCTTCAACTACCGCGCCTACGACGTCTCGCCGCTCCGCCCGCTCGGGCCGAACCGCGAGTCGACCGCCGACCTCATCCGTCGCCTCGAGTCCGGCGGCGCGACCGACATCGCCGTCGGCCTCGACGGCGCGGCCCAGCAGCTCGGCGACAGGCGCGGGACGATTATCCTCATCAGCGACGGGCACGACCGGTTCCAAGACGCCGCGACGCTCGCGGACCAACTCGGTCGCGACGGGGTCAGCGTCATCGCCATCGGAACCGGCCCGAACCCGAACGAACGGACCCTCCGAGCCATCGCGCGGGCGTCCGGCGGGAACTACCTCAGAGCCGACGAGACCGACCGACTCCGCATCCTCTTCGGCGGGTCGAACCGCCAGTACGCGGGCGACGGCCTCACGGTCGTCGACCAGAACGACTTCGTCACCGCCGGGGTGGAGCTGACCGCGAACCCCGGCAGCGTCAACGACGTGTCGGTCAGGAGCGGCGCGAACTTCCTCGTCGCGGCCGATGACGGCACTCCCGCGGTCGCGTCGTGGCGCTACGGGCTCGGTCGCGTCGCCACCGTCACCACCTACGCGGGCGACGGCACGCTCGACGGCCTGCTCCAAAGTCCCGACTCGCTCCTGCTCACCAAGTCCACGAACTACGTCATCGGTGACCCCGAGCGGAAGGCGTCCGGCGTCACCGAGGTGTCGGACACCCGGGTCGACCAGTCGACGACCGTCGTCTACCGCGGCGGCGAGCGCCCGCAGGGCGTCGAGGGACTGCGCTTTTCGGCGGTCAGCCCCGGCGTCTACGAGGCGACGGTCGTCCCCACGGAGACGGGCTATCGGGACGTACTCGACACCGCCTTCGCCGTGAACTACCCCGTCGAGCACGCCGGGTTCGGCCGGTCGGCCGCGCTCGAAGCCGCCGTCTCCGACAGCGGCGGGACGATGTACGGACCCAACGACGCGGCCGAAATCGCGGCCTCCGCCCGCGACAACGCCGCCGGCGTCCAACCCGTGCGCGACGACTGGGCGGTCGCGTTCGTCGCCGCCGCGTTCCTCCTGTATCTCGCCGAGGTGCTCGCCCGGCGTCTTCAAGTGTATCGGGGTCGAACGCAAAGTGAAGGTGGTCTGATATGAGTGCCCTGGGTCGGTCCCTGAACCTCGGTCTCGTCGTCGTCGTCGTCCTACTCACCGCCGGAACCGTCGGCGCGACGATGTTCTACCAGTACTCGGTCGATTCGCTCGACCAACAGAACGAGCAGTTGCGCGAGCGAAACGCGGCGCTCGAAGAGGACCTTTCGCAAACCCGACAGAACCTGTCGGCGACGCGGACGGAGCTACGGGAGCTGAACGACAGCCTCGAACGCACCCGGGGCGACGTGTCGCAGGTCTCCGACAGCCTCGAAGACACGGAGTCGCAGCTGTCGTCGACGCAAAACGAGCTGTCGTCGACGCGGGACGAACTCCAAGAGACCGAAAGCAACCTCGAAGACGCCCGGAGCCGAATCAGCGAACTCACGGCGACGCTCGACGACCTCGAAGAACAGCGCAACCGCCTCGAAAACCGGATAGACGACCTCGAAACGGATAACGAGGAGCTCGAAGCGACGAACGACCGACTGGAAAACCAGATTGATTCGCTTCGGTCCGAGGTCTCCCGCCTCGAAGACCGGGTCGACGAACTCCGGGCCGAACTCCAGCAGGCCTGTGCCGGCTACCAAGACGGCAACCAACCGGCGGTGTGTAGCGATGTCTGACAAGGCACCCGACACCGCCGCCGACGAGGGAGGTTCGCCCGACGACGCGGGAGCCGCTCGCCGCGAGGAAATGGCCGACGCCGTGAGTGAGGTTCGCCGCGAGGCCGCGAAGGCCGCCGTCGTCTCCAGCGTCGTCGACGCCGCGGCCGCGACGCTGTTGGCGAACGTCGCGTTCCGGGTCGTCGAACTCCCCGTCGAGTCGTCGGTGTCGCTCGGCTTCCTCCCGCGGGTTGACCCGGCCGTCTCGGTCCACGTCGCCGTCCCGCTCGCCCTCGCGGTGGGCCTCCTCGTCGGCCTCGCGGAGTACCTCATCCTCATGCGGGTGCCGGCGGTCGAGCAGTTCGAGGAAGTGAACCCGTCGGTCGCCGAGGCGCTGCGGACCGCCCGCGACCTCGTCGCCGACGACGGGAACCCGAACCGCGACTCGCGCATGTCGGTCGCGCTCTACGACGACGTGCTGGCCCGCCTGCGGGAGTCGTCGTCGGTGGAACTGCTGCCGACCCGCCGCATCGTCGGCGCGCTGCTCGTCGCCCTGCTCCTCTCGGCGGGGAGCATCCAGGTCGCCATCTCGGACATCCAGTTCGAGGGACTCGCCGGGGACGGTGTCTCCGCGGGCGACCGCCCCGAACAGTTCTCCGACGAGGAGACGCGGCTCCAGAACGGCAGTTCCATCCTCGGTGACCCCGAGGACGTGGCCGCCGGCTCGGAGCAGTTGAACGCCACCGTCGCCGGGACCGGCGGCAGCGGCGACGGCGACGGGCCGGAGTCGGCGGCCGCGGCCTACGACTCGACCGGCTACGGCGGCGACGACGCCGTCGAGAGCCAGCGCGCCGGCTACCTCGCCGACGACACGCTCGAAGAGGCCGACCTGATTCGCGACTACACCTTAGAGATACGAGAGAACGAAGATGAGTGACAACCCAGACCGATTCGGCGACGACGGACAGCGAACCGCGGCCGACGCCGACGCCGCGGTCCCGACAGACGACGACCTCAGCATCGAGGAACTCCAAGCGAGCGTCGGCGCGGTCAGAGACGAGGTCGGAAAGCGCATCATCGGCCAGCACGACGTGGTCGAGCGACTCCTCGTCTGCGTCCTCTGCGACGGCAACGCGCTGCTCGAATCGAACCCCGGACTGGGGAAGACGACGCTCGTGCGAGCCCTCTCGGACGCGACGGACCTGGGGTTCTCGCGCGTGCAGAACACGCCCGACCTGATGCCCTCGGACATCACGGGCACCGAAATCATCCGCGAGACGCCGGAGGGCCGCGACTTCGTGTTCGAGCGCGGCCCCATCTTCGCCAACGTCGTCCTGGCCGACGAGATAAACCGCGCGACGCCGAAGACGCAGGCCGCGCTCCTCGAAGCCATGCAGGAAAAGCAGGTGACCGCCGCGGGCGAGACCTACGAGCTTCCGGACCCGTTTTTCGTCCTCGCCACGCAGAACCCAATCGACCAGGGCGGCACCTACCCGCTGCCGGAGGCGCAGACCGACCGCTTCCTGATGAAGATTCTCGTCGGCTACCCCGAGTTCGACGAGGAGCGGACCATCGTCAAGCAGTACGCCGAGGGCGGCGAGTCGCCCGAGGTCGAGCGCGTCCTGCCGCGGACGCACCTGCTCGCCGCGCAGCAACTCGTCCGGCAGGTGCCCATCTCCGACGACATCCGCGACCGGACTATCGAACTGGTCCGCAGCACCCGCGAGGACGAGCAGGTCGAGTTCGGCGCCAGCCCCCGCGCGAGCATGGCGCTCGTCCTCGCCGCGAAGGCGCGGGCGTTCGTCCACGGGCGCACCCACGTCTCGTGGGAGGACGTGGTCGAGATGGCCCCGCCGGTCATCAGACACCGCATCATCCTCGACTTCCGGGCGGAGCGCGAGGGACTCGACCCCGACGACGTGATTCAACGGCTGTTGAACGAGTGACCGAGCGATGATAGACCCCGGCTTCCTCGACGAACTCGACCGCTTCGACACCTCGCTGAAGCGCGTCTCGAACGCCCAGCGGCAGGGCGAACAGGAGTCGCCGGACGTGGGCGAGGGGCTCACGTTCAGCGACCACCGCCGGTACGCCGCCGGCGACGACCCGCGGCTCATCGACTGGAAGGTGTACGCCCGCACCGAGGAGCTGTTCATCAAGCGGTTCGAGGCCGAGCGGAACCTGACGGTCCACGTCCTCCTCGACGCCTCGGCGTCGATGGACTTCGGCGAGGCCGGCGCGAACAAATTCGAGTACGGCGCGAAGCTCGGCCTCGGCTTCTGCCACCTGACGGCCGAGGAGAACAACGACTTCCGGTTTTCGCTCCTCGGCGACCTGCCCGACCGCATCGACACCGACGCGTCGAGCCGCGGCGAGGTGCTCCGGCTCGTCGAGCGGCTCAACGAGACGACGCCCGGCGGCGACGGCGACATCACGGCGGCGCTTTCGACCTACGCCGAGACCATCCACTCGCGGTCGCTCGTGGTCGTCGTGAGCGACCTGCTTTTCGACCCCGACGACGTGGGGTCCGGCCTCGCCGCGCTCGCGCGGAACGACGTGCTCGTCGCGCAGGTGCTCACCCCGGACGAACTCGACCCCGAGGCGACGGGCGACGCCATCTTCGAGGACCCCGAGTCCGAGGCGACCCGCCGGACCTACTTCGGCGGGTCGGCGGCGCGGCAGTACACAGACCGGCTCCAATCGCATCTCGCGGCGGTGGACGAACGGTGTCAGGCGCTCGGCATCGAGCGCGAACTCGTCGATACCGGCGCGGAGTTCTTCGACACGTTCTCCGACCTCTGGCTCGGCGCGCGGCTCGGCGGGGAACGGCGCGGTAGCCGCGGTGGCAGCTGACCCCGGTGACAGCTGACCCACGCGCCGGACCACTGTCGCCGCGGACCGCGAGCTTTTCACGACTCACCGCCCAGTAGTCGGTGTGACGGAGACACAGGAGCGCCGCGTGGTCGGCCTCGTCGCCGGCTCGCACGTCGTCAACCACGCCTATCTGGTCGCGCTCGCGCCCGTCATCGGCCTCGTCGCCGACGACTTCGGCGTGAGTATCGCCGCCGTCGGCCTCGCCATCGGCGTCCAAGGCGGTGTCGTGACGCTCCTGCAACTCCCCTTCGGCTACCTCTCCGACGCGCGAAGCCGGACGCTCGTCCTCGCCGTCTCGCTCGGGTTCGGCGCGGCGGGCATCGTCGCCACCGCGCTCGCGCCCTCGTACCCGTGGCTCCTCGCCTCGCAGGCGCTCCTCGGCGTCGGTATCGCGGGCCACCACCCCGCGCACTACCCGCTTTTGGCGACCGCCTCCTCGGAGACGAATCGCGGGCGGGCGTACTCGCTGCACGCCCTCGGCGGGTCGCTGGGCTTCGCCGTTTCGTACGCCATCGCCGCCGGCGTCGGCGCGGTCGGCTTCGGCTGGCGCTGGACCGTCGCGGCCATCGCCGTCTTCGGCGCGGCGTTCGCGCTCGTTGCGCTCCCGATCGCCCGCGGCTTCCCCGAGCGAATCAAGAAGCCCGCGGCGGAGGACCGCCCGTCGTCGCGCCCCACGCTCGCGGGGATTCGACGGGGCGCGTCGGAACTCCTCTCGTCGGCGGGGCTGATGGGGCTCGCGCTCCTCTCGTTTCTCACCTCCGCGGCCGCGTGGTGCATCCGAACGTACTCGCCGCAGTTGCTCACCGCCGGCTACGGCCTCGCGCCGGGCACGGCGAACCTCCTCGTCTCGGCGATGCTCGTCGTCGGCGCGGGGACGATTCTCGTCGGCGGCGCGCTCACCGACCGCGTCGGCCCCGGCACCGTCGCCCTCGGCGGCTACGCCGCGCTCGCCGGACTGGGGGCGCTCTTGGCGACCGGGTCGCTCCCGCTCGCGCTCGTCGTATTGATTCTCCCCTTCAGCGGGACCATCAGCGTCTCCCGGCCCGCGCGCTCGACGCTCGCGGACCGCCTCTCGGAGCGCGCCGACCTCGGCAAGAACTTCGCCGTCGTCACCGTCGGCATCTCGCTCGGCGGGGCCGTCGCGCCCCCGGCGTTCGGGGCGCTCATCGATCTCGCCGGCGTGCGCATCACCTTCGGCGTCGTCGCCGTCCTCGGCCTGCTCTCGTTCGGGTTGACCCGGTGGCTCCTCGGCCGGGTGGACGGGTCGGCGCGACGGCCGCAGGCGACCCCGAGCGACTGAGAGCAGCGCGTTCGTGGAGCGACCGGGAGGTGCTACCACTTCTCCGTCGGTTCCCTTCGTCGGCGACGTTCGTGATGCCAAGAATCCATAACTAAGCCGCTGTCGACCGTCTCTCCGAACGGTGGTGGAGATGGCAGCAACATCCGAGAAAGAACAACAGCACCGAGCGTCGTTCCTGCGCGTGGCAGACGAACTATGGAACAAACGCGACTACGGAATCATCAGAGAGGAGTACGACCCGCTGGTCGAGGTTCACGCCTTTTCGGACCCCGAGGGTATCATCGGGACCGACGCGGTCGAAGAGTGGGCGCGGCGGTACCACGACGCCTTCTCCGACTTCCACGTGGAACTGTTCGACGTGTCGGCGCGAGACGACAGCGTGTACGCCCGGTATCGTCTGACGGGCACTCACGACGGAACGCTCCGAAGCGCTCGCGGCGACATCCCGGCGACCCACCGCAAGATGGACACGTGGGGTATCGTGCAGGCGCGCTACGAGGGCGGCCTGTGCGTCGAAGAGTGGAACAGCACCGACAGCATGACCATGCTGTCGCAACTCGGCGTCGCTCCCGAGTGAACCGACCGAGTCGCGAAAAACAACCGTTTTTGGCCGCCTATCCGGACCACTCGCCGCGAACGTCGTCGGCGACCGCGTCGCGCCACATGCCGAACCCCTGTTGACAGACGGGGCTCTCTTCGAGGTGGTCCATGAACCCCTCTCCTTCGCTCTCCAGTTCGTCGAGACAGAACGGACAGCGAGTCGGGTCGTCCCACGTGTGCGCGATAACCGAGGGTTGTACTTCCTGGGACATACACACCAATACGCGATAATACTTGATAAAAATTTGGTCTATGGCGCTATCTAGTCTTGTTTGTCTATCTAAGGTGAGAATTCATACTCGATTCTAAATCGGTTACTATCGAGCCGTCACCGTGTTATCGCGGCTCGTCCGTGTCGGCTTGCGGTCGAATCGTAACCCTATACACGACTCGGAACCGCGTTCTATCCGTGAATTACATCTCGTGGGCGGTCGTCGCGCTCGGGGCCTACTCGCTCGTCGCGCCGCTGATGAAAGTGGCGACGACCGGGCAGGCCAAAATCCCGAGCGACGTGGCCGCACTGGTCGCTAACGGCGTGCTCGTCGTGGGAACCGTCGGGGTCATCGCCGTCTCCGGGCAGAGCGTCACGGACTCGGTCATCAGCCCGAAACTTCCCTACGTCCTCGCCGCCGGTGCCTGTCTCGCGGTCGGCATTCTCTCGTACTACCGGGCGCTCGCGCTCGGCCCCGTCTCTATCGTTGCTCCCATCTTCGGGATGTTCCTCGCGGTCTCGTCTGTCGTCGGCATCGTCGCGCTCGGCGAACCGCTGACGGTTCGCAAGGTCGCCGGTATCGGCTTCGCGGTCCTCGCAATCGCCCTCGTGTCCATCGACTGAGGGGCGTCACGGAGCTTCCGACGCCGATGCAGCACTGCCGCGGGCCAACCGCTTTTCATGTTCGCGGGCCAACGTGGCGACATGGTACTGCTCGAATCCGACTCCGAACTCGAACGCGGCGACGCCGCCCCCGACTTCGAACTCCCCGGCACCGACGGCGAGACGTAC
The DNA here is from genome assembly GCF_000336975.1 of Haloferax sp. ATCC BAA-644. Classification (NCBI taxonomy): domain Archaea; kingdom Methanobacteriati; phylum Methanobacteriota; class Halobacteria; order Halobacteriales; family Haloferacaceae; genus Haloferax; species Haloferax sp. ATCC BAA-644. Next base: position 339,337 of record NZ_AOLF01000013.1, on the reverse strand, counting down.
ACCCTCTCGTCGTTCGCTGACTACGACGCCCTCCTCGTCGTCTTCACCTGCAACCACTGTCCGTACGCGAAGGCGAAGTTCGAGGAGCTGAACCACCTCGCCAGCGCCTACGACGACCTCGCGGTCGTCGGCATCAACCCGAACGACGCCGAGGACCGCCCCGAGGACTCCTTCGAGAAGATGCAGGAACTCGTCGAGGACGGCACGATTGGGTACACCGCCTACCTCCGCGACGAGTCGCAGGCGGTCGCCGCCGACTACGGCGCGGTCTGCACGCCCGACCCGTTCCTCTTCGAGAACGTCGGCGACGGCTTCGAACTCGCGTTCCACTCCCGCATCGACGACGCGATGAGCCCCGACGACGAGGTGACCGACCACGAGATGCGGACGGCCGCCGAGGCGCTCCTCGCCGGCGACGACATCCCCGTCGAGGAGTCCCCCTCGCAGGGCTGTTCCATCAAGTGGAAAGACCAGTAAAATAGCGCAATCGGACGCGAGCGGGACTCGATTCCGACGGCTCGCTTGCGGCCCTACTCGTCGCCGAGGAGGGCTTCGCGGGCGTTCTCCACCGCGGCTTCCTTCTTCGCCGGGTAGGCCTCGACTTTCGCGCGGAGCGTGAGCCCCCCGCCGCGACGGGCCTCGCCCTTGAACGCGGCCTGTTTGTCCAGCCGCAGGAAGAACTCCGTGTTGTCCGTGACGCGCTGGTCGAGTTCGTCCAGGAGCGTCTCGAAGTCGGGGAGGTCGCGTATCTTGTCGAGGACGTGCCGCACGTCGTTGGCGCGCTCGACGCGCGCGGAGAAGACGATGATGCGGTCGCCGTGGTGGCCGGTGCTCTCGGCGCGGTCGACGTCGAACTCGTCGGGGAGGAACGTCCGAAGCGCCTCCTCGACCCGTTTTTCGTCTTCCGTCTCGTAGCAGAACGTTCGGAGGTCGATGTAGTGGAACGGAACGCGTGGCATAGTGGGTCTGAGAGGCGGCGGGTCGGTGTGAGTCGCTTACTCTTCGCCGGCTTCGTCCGCGTCGTCGCCGTCGGCGGCTTCGAGCTGGTCCTGCGCGATGCCGACCTCCTGGCCCTCGTCGAAGCTGATGGTGTAGGTCGGCTCGCCGAACATGCTCTCGATGACCTGCGTGACCGTGCCGGTCTCGCCGTCGAACTCGCTGTGCTTGTCGTTCAGGACGACCTTATCGTCTTTCTCGAAGCTCATACCCACAGGTTCCGCGTCACCGGATAAAAGGGCGATGATTGGCCGCGAAGTCGCCGGCTCCGCCGCTCGCGACGACGCGTGTCGAAGCCGATTTGTGGAGTCGCGCCGAACCGTGCGGTATGCCGAGTCGCCCGCTCGCACATCGACCGCCGGCCGCGAGCCGATGACGGTCGACGACCTGTGGTTCCTCGCGGACGAGGCGCGACAGCGCGCCGAGCAGGCGTACCACCGCCTGCGCCGGAACCACGCCGACGCCGACTACCTCGAGCCGGTTCACACCCGCCGCGTCTCCCGCCCGCGGTTCCGCACGCTCGCCTCCCGCGTGAAGTCCACGGGGACGCCCTACGGCGTCCACACCGTCGTCCGCCGCCGCGGCGACGAAATACTGCTCGTCCGCCACGAGGGCGTCGACCTCTGGGTCCTCCCCGGCGGCGGCGTCGACGAGGACGACGAGGGCTTCACCGAGGCCGCCCGGCGCGAACTCGCTGAAGAGGCCGGTCTCACCGCCGACTACGGCGGCCTCGCGATGGCTACCCGAATCGACATCCGCTGCGACAGCCACCAGACGTGGGGCGTGATGCCCGTCTACCGCGCCCGAGTCGACGGGGCCGCCGAACTCAGCGTGAACGACCCCGACGAGGAAATCTCGGCCGCGCGGTGGTTCCGCGTTTCGGAGCTCCCGGCGGACACCCGCGACCGCGACGACCTGCTGTCGTGGTACGACCACGTCGCCGGCGACTGACCGACCCGCCGGCTCAGTCGGTCGCTTCGCGCCGTTCTCGGGTGTCCGGTGTGTCAGCCGTGTCCTGCGCGCCCTCCGCTTCGCCGGCTTCGTCCGCGTCGCTCTCCGCGTCGTCGACGTGTTGGCCCCAGAATCCGGGGTACTTCTCCACCCAGAGGTCGCCGAGGACGACCGTCTGGCACGCGAGTCGGAGCCCCGAGTCGGGGTCGTGCGGGGGGAATCGGAACCGCCGGCGCTCCTTTTTCGTCCGGTAGGTCACGGGGCCGCGAACCCGGACGGCACAGGTACCGCACGAGCCGCCGCCGCGGCAGTTGAACCACGACGAGTGGCCGTTGTGCGGCGATTCGCCGGCCGCGCGGAGCACGTCGCGGAGGACGTCCCCGCGGTTGCACTCGATTTCCCGGCCGCGGAAGTGGACGGTTGGCACGTGTCGGGTGACGCCACAGGAGGCTTAATCAGTGTCGTTTGTGAGACGACTGAAACCGCGGTCGTCGGCCGTGAGTCGCCGGAGCTCCGTGTCCCGAATCGAACCACGAAAAGCGGCAACGCCCTCCGAAACCCCGCGATTCGCCTCGGAGAATCTAAGTTCGTCCGTCCCCGACCCCGACCATGCGCAACACACGACGCGCGTACCTCGCCGCCACGGCGGGTGCGTTGACGCTGGGCACCGCCGGATGTCTCGGCGGCGGAAGCGGCGGGTCCGGAAACGACGCCGTCGCCGCCATCGGTTGTGAGGTCCCCGAACGCGACGCGGTCAGTTCGCTCACCACGCCCGTCATCGGGTCCGAGGACGCGAGCGTCGTCGTCGATGTCTGGGAGGACTTCGCCTGTCCCCACTGCGCGACGTTCGCGGTCGACGTCGCCCCGCAACTCCGGTCCGAGTACGTCTCGGAGGGAATCGCCCGCTACCGCCACCACGACTTCCCGATTCCGGTGGACGATTGGTGGTCGTGGAAGGGCGCTTCGGCGGCCCGAGCGGCCCAGGACGAGGCCGGCGACGAGACCTTCTTCGACTTCGCCCACACGCTCTACGAGAACCAATCGGAGTTCGGCGGCGGCGACGCCGAGGGGTCGCTGTCGACGCTCCAGTCGCTCGCGAACGACGCCGGCCTCGACGGCTGTTCGGTCGCCGCGGCGGCCTCGCGCGAACGCTACCGCCCGCTCGTCGAGGCCGAGCGGACCGAAGCCGTCGACGAGCGCGGATTCCAGGGGACGCCGACGGTTCTCGTCGACGGCGAGCAGGTCGCGCCGCGATGGTCCGACCTCCAACGCGCCGTCGAGAACGCCCGGTAGTCGGACGCGAATCGCGTGGTTCGACGCCCACACCACCTCTCGCGCGGGATTCGCGCACGACACCAGCGATGCTTTACGACGGGATTCACTAGCCACGAGTATGCACACGACGCGACCGCGCTCCCGACCCCGACGAGGTGACGCCCGGTGAGACGACGCGCCCTCCTCTCTCTTCTCGCGGGCGCGAGCGTCGCCGGCCTCGCTGGCTGTCTCGGCGGCGAGTCGGCCTCCCCGGAGACGACTGAGGCGACTGAGACGACCGCCGGAACCGCCTCCGCCACCGCGTCGTCAGGGTCCGGTTCCGGCGACCTCCCGCTCGTCGTTGATACCGTCGAGGCGCAGGGCTCGTCGGCCGGCGAGGTTCGAATCCCCGCCGAGGGGACGCCGACCGTCCTCGACCTCTTCGCGACGTGGTGTGCGCCCTGCGTCGCCCAGATGGAGTCGCTGCGGACGCTCCACGAGGAGTTCGGTGACGACGTGGCGTTCGTCTCGGTGACGAACGAGCGCCTCGGCGGCGGCCTCACGATGGACGATATCCGCGCGTGGTGGGCGGAACACGACGGGAACTGGACGGTCGGCCACGACCCCGACAGTAGCCTGATGCGCGCGGTCCGCGCGAACGGCCTCCCGTATCTCGTCGTCTTCGACGCCGACGGCGAGGCGACGTGGACCCACCGCGGCCTCGCCAGCGAGGAGAACCTCCGCGCCGCCGTCGAGGACGTCGCCTGATGCCCGGGTTCGGTCTCGGCCCCGCGCTGGGGTTCGACTCCGCCTTCGCCGGCACGCTCGCGTTCGCCGTCAGCGCCGGCGTCGCCACCTTCTTCGCGCCCTGCGCCTACCCGCTTCTGCCGGGCTACGTCGGCTACTACCTCTCAAGCGAGGAGGCCGACCTCGGCGGCGCGGTCGTCCGCGGGGCGGTCGCGTCGCTCGCCGCACTGGTCGTCCTCGGCGCTATCGGGAGCGCGCTCGCCGTCGTCGGCGGCCGCGTCGCCTCGCACCTCGCGCTCCTCGAACCGCTCGTCGGCGCGGCGCTCGTCGGCTTCGGCGTCCTCATGTTCACCGGGCGCGCGCCGAGCCTCCACGTCGTCCTCCCGGAGTACCGGTCGTCAGTGACCGGTTTCGCCGTCTTCGGCGGGGTGTACGGCCTCGCCGCGGCCGGCTGCGTCGTCCCGATTTTCCTCGGCGTCGTCACGCAATCGCTCGCGCTCCCGACCGTGCAGGCGGTCGTCTCGCTGGCGGCCTACGCCGCCGCCGCAGCGCTCCCGCTCGCGGTGGTCACCATCGCGGCCGCGTTCGGCGACGGACTCGCCCGTCTGTTTTCGGGCTACGTCGGCTGGGTCCAGAAAGTCGCCGCGGCCGCGATGGTGCTCGCCGGCCTCTGGCAGATTTGGCTGGCGCTGTCGTTCTTGGGACACGTCTGAGGGCGCGAGCGGTCGGCTGCCGGATAGCTCGCGGCGGCGACTCAGCCGTCCAAACCCGGCACTTCGCCGGTCGGCGTCGGCAACGACCGAATCCCCCGCGGCGGCACGAGGAAGTTGCCGCGGCGCTTGACGAAGATGTACTCTAAAATCCCGTTGTTGACGCGCTGGCGGACGGTCGGCACGTCGGTCAGGTCGGTGCCGTTCATCGCCTTGCGGACTTCCTCAAACGCCGAGATGCCGCGCTGGAGCGACGGGAAGTGCAGGCTCGCCACGCCGTCGTCGGCCGACTCGAAGTGCCTGCGGAGGAGTCTGACGTTCCCCTCGTCGTCGCGGTTGGCGCGGGCGGCCTTCTGGGCGTGGCCGACGTGGCCGAACTCGAAGGCGTCGTCGCGGAGGCCGTCGAGCATCGCGTCGATGCCGCTGTCGTCCCCGAGGTTGTCGCCGACGCCCTCCACGAGGTCCTGTTCGGCGTGCGCGGGCGAAAACAGCTTCATGACCCGGTGGTAACGGTCTTCCTCGTCGTACCAGTCCGAGAGGCGCTGGCGGATGTTCGCCATGTGCTTCGTGGTCGCGCCCGCGAACGGCCCCTCGTCGATGGTGACGTACTCCTCGGTGGCCTGATTCCCGGCGAATCCCGCTTTGAACCCCATGAACAGCGGCGACGCCTCGGGAACGGGGTTCCCGTCCGGGATGCCGTTCAGGTCGGACTGGTGTTCCGCGGGGAGGCCCGCCCCGACGAAGCCCGTCCGCCGGGAGGTGACCGAGAAGACGCCCGAGAGGCCGGCGTCGACGGCGACGCCGTTGGCCTCCTCGACCTCTCCGAGAAGCGCCTGCTCGGCTTCGAGCACCGCGTCGGCGCGGTCGGACGCGAGGTGGACGAGCGCGTCCTGCCGGTCGAACTCGGGCGTCTCGAACGGCGACAGCGCCCGCGGTTCGGGCAGGTCGACGCTGTCGGGAAGCGGGTCGTCGAAGCGGTCGAAGTACCGCGGCGAATAGCCGACCGACCAGATGACGCCCTCGTGGCTCCGCTCGTAGGCGCGGTCGAGCACGCGGAAGGCGTCCTCGACGGTCGCGCGGGCGACCTCGTCGGGCGGTCCCGCGCCGTCGAGGTCGAGGTAGAGAAGCACCTGATGTCTGGGCATCTCGACGTTGCCGTGGTCGTCGGCCCGGCAGAACTCGTTCCACGCGTGCTGCCGGCTCGGGAGCGCCTCGAACGCGTCGGTCCCCGCCGGGACGGGGTCGTCCGGTGCCCTGTCGAGGCAGGCGGAGAGCGCCGCCGCGCCGCCGGCGGCGACCGCGGCCTTCAGGAACTCCCGGCGGGACGGAGACCCGTCGAACATACGCCGGGCTAGGGACCTCGCGGGGAAGTCCGTTCTGGTGTGTGCGTCGAAGATTTCGCGTCGGTCGTGCGGGACGAGAACACGCGCGCCACCGTTCGAAACGCGCACCAAACGGCATTTGAGTGCCGGGGCGCTAGCGAGGGTAATGAAACGACGCACGTATCTCCGCGCCGCCGGGGCGGGCGCGGCCGTCGGCCTCGCGGGCTGTCTCGGCGGGGGCGACGCCAACCCGAACGTCTCGCTGTCGAAGCCGGACCGCGAGAACGACGTGTCCAGCGAGGACCTCCCGTATCCGGCGTGGGGCCAGCAGGTCCCCGACGTGACGCTCACCGACCCCATCGCGGGGGCCGAGGTGTCGGTGCGCGACATCGACGTGCCGCACTTCCACACGTACTTTTTCACCAACTGCATGACCGTCTGTCCGGTGCTCATCAGCGCGCTCCGCGAGGTCCAGATTCACTCGGTCAGCGAGGGCTACGCCGACGAGGTGTCGTTCTACCCCATCACGTTCGACCCCGCCCGCGACGACGCCGACGCCTTCCGCGCGGAGGCCGACCAGATGAACGTCGACATGGACGCGGGCAACTGGCAGTTCCTCCGGCCCGCCGACGAGGCCGAGGCGAAGTCGGTCGTCGAAGACCAGTTCGGCGTCTTCTTCCAGAAGAACGAGCCGAACGACGAGGGCAACTACATGTTCACCCATCTCGGCCTCATCTCGCTCGTCAACGGCGACGGCTACGTCGAGCGGACCTACCGCGGTAACCAGCCGGACGAACAGACCCTCATCGACGACCTCACCGCGCTCCGGGAGGCATGACGAGTCGGCGTCGGTTCCTCGCGGCGAGCGGGACCGTCGCGGCCGCGGGTCTCTCCGGCTGTCTCGCCGAACTCGGTCGGCTCTACACGTCGAACGAGCCGCCGGTCGTCTCGAACCGCCCGGACGAGGTGTACGTCCCGACCCACACCGAGGGGATGCGCATGGTCGGGAGCGCGGACGCCGGCGACCTCCGCGTGGGCGTCTTTTACAGCTATCCCCACCGCTTTTGGGTGATGGCCGACGAGGGCGACGGCTTCGGCACGTCGAAACTGTCGGTCGAGGCCGGCGACGACGTGCATCTCATGGCGACCGTCTGGGACCCCGAGACGGGCGTCGTCGTCCCCGACACGGGCCTCTCTCTCGAAATCGCCCGCGACGGCGACCTCGTGAGCGAGGAGGTCGTCTACGCGATGCTCTCCCAGCGGATGGGCTTTCACTACGGCTCGAACTTCGGCCTCGACGGCGACGGCACCTACGAGGTGACGGTGGACGTGGGCGCGCCCTCGCTGCGCCCCTTCGGTGACCTCGTCGGCCGGTTCGACTCCCCCGCGAGCGCGACGCTCGACTTCGAGTACAGTTCCGGCGACCGCGACGACATCCCGTACACGATGCTCGACGACCAGCAGGGCGACCCCGGCGCGGTCAGGCCGATGGCGATGGACGCAATCCCGCTCGGCCGCGGCCCCGAGGCGCTTCCGGGCACGGCGCTGGGGGGCGCGACGACCGGGAGCCTCCGACTCGTCGGCACCGCCCTCGACGCCGACCGCTTCGGCGACGACCCGTACCTCGCCGTCTTCCCGCTGACGCCCTACAACCGCCTTCTCGTTCCGCGGCTGGGCCTCACCGCGACCGTCGAATCCGGCGGGTCGACCCGCTTCGACGGCCGCCTCGAACCCGGCCTCGACGCCGACATCGGGTTCCACTACGGCGCGTCGGTGCCCGGGCTGACCGGCGACGACGCGACCGTCGACCTCGCGGTGGACGTGCCGCCGCAGGTCGCCCGCCACGAGGGGTACGAGACGGCCTTCCTCGAATTCGACCCCGTCCGCCTCGGGTAACGGCAACCGAATCGAACAAGGACAGGGCTATTTCCGTCCGGGCCGACCGACCCCGTATGGACTCGACGCGCCGCGAACGAGCGACGCTCGCGCTCGCCGTCTGGGGCGTCCTCGTCTCGCAGGTGCTCCTCTACCCCGGCGTCTCCGACCTCGTGACCGCCCTCGGCGGCGGACAGGGGGAGTACGACCTCTCGGCCGGGATGCTGTTTCTCGTCGCCGAGTTCGCCTCGTTCGTCGCCTTCTCCAGCGTCTGGGGTGCGCTCTCGGACGCGCTCGGCCGGCGGACGTGGCTCATCGTCGCGGGCGCGCTCGGCGGCGCGGCCAGCTACGTCGCGCTCCTCGCGCTCGCCGCGGTCCCGTGGCTCGACGCCACGTTCGGCGCGGTGCTCGTCGTCCGCCTCCTCGGCGGCGCGATGACCATCGGCGCGTTCTCGCTGTCGATTACGATGCTCGCGGACCTCTCGGGGGGCAACGGCCGGAACATGGGCGCGGCGGGCATCGCCATCGGCCTCGGCGCGGCGCTCGGCTCGGTCGTCGGCGGCCAACTCACGACCGTCGACCCGCTCGCGCCGCTGTACGCGTCGGCCGCGTCGCTCACCGCCGTCGCGCTGCTCGTCACGACCGTCACCGACCGGACGCCCGATTCGACCCGCGTCGGCGTCGGCGTCGTCCTCAAGAAACTGGCCGCCCGGCCGGCGTTCGCGGTCCCGTACGCCTTCGGCTTCATCGACCGCATGACCGCCGGCTTCTTCGCCCTCGTCGGGGTGTACTACTTCCGCGAGGCGTTCGGGGTGAACGCCGCCGTCGCCGGCGGGGTGCTCGCGCTCTTTTTCGTCCCCTTCGCGCTCTTGCAGTACCCCCTCGGCTCGCTGTCCGACCGCGTCGGCCGGTTCGTCCCCGTCGTCGCGGGGTCGATGCTCTACGGCGTGTCCATCGTCGCCGTCGGCGTCGCGCCCGCCTTCGAACTCGCGGCCGCCCTGATGGTCGTCGTCGGCGTCTTCGGCGCGCTCGTCGCGCCCGCGACGATGGCGCTCGTGACCGACCTCGCGGACTCGGGCGAGCGCGGGGCGGCCCTCGGCGGCTTCAACGTCTTCGGCAGCCTCGGCTTCCTCGCGGGCTTTCTCATCGGAGGCGTCGTCGCCGACGTGGTCGGCTACCTCCCGTCGTTTCTCGTCGTCGGCTTCGCAGAGGTCGCCATCGCCGTCGTCGCGCTCCGGGCGGTGAAGCGACTCGACGGCATCGGCGCGGCTCAGACGCCGTCGAGCGCCGACTGAAGTTCGGCGTTCACGACGAGCCACATCCCGCGGAGACAGACGACCACGGCGAGGCCGACGCCCGCGAGGACGAACGCCAAGAACAGGCCGACGAAGACGCCGCCGCCCCGCGGGTCGGGGACGGTCGGCGCGAACTCACCGAGTTGGACCGCGAAGGCGACGATACCGGCGACGAGGAACGCGAGCATCAGTTCGAGCAGCCGCCAGAACGTCTCGATTCGCAGGCCGCCGCGGCCGGTGAGCAGGAGGGCGATTCGCCGCGACGCGGCCAGGAGCGAGATGGCCGTGAGAAGGAGCGTCGCGGCCGCCGCGAGCGTGAACCCGACGTGGGCGAGCGGGAGCGTCGGCGCGAGCGACGAGACGAGCGTCAGCGCGACGCCGAGGAGGACGCCGGCCGCGAGCAGCGACTCGACGCCGAGAATCGCCGTCTCCGGCTCGTCGCGGGCGATTCGAGCGAGTGTCCCGTACACGGTCGTCCCTCAGTCCGGGCGCTGAAGGCTGTTTCCCTTGGGCTTAGTCGTGGCCGGAGACGCGCACCGGCCGGTAGGGCTCTTCGAGGTAGTCGATGTCGGAGTCCGAGAGCGTGATGTCGAGGGCCTCGACCGCGTCTTCGAGGTGTTCGATACTGCTCGTGCCGACGATAGGTGCGTCAACCCAGTCCTTGTGGAGCACCCACGACAGGGCGAGTTGCGCCATCTTGACGCCCTTCTCGTCGGCGAGTTCCTCCACGCGCTCGTTCACCTCGCGGCCGCCGCCCTCGAAGTACGGGTGGCCCTTGGCGTGTTCGTCGGTCCGGCCGCGGGTCGTCGCCTCGAACTCCTCGTGGGGGCGGGTGAGGTAGCCGCGGGCGAGCGGCGACCACGGCATGACGCCGACGCCCTGCTTCTCGCAGAGCGGGAGCATCTCGCGTTCCTCCTCGCGGTACAGCAGGTTGTAGTGGTTCTGCATCGTGGCGAAGCGGTCCAGCCCCAGCGAGTCGGCGGTGTACTGCGCCTCCGCGAACTGGTGGGCCCACATCGACGACGCGCCGACGTAGCGCGTCTTGCCGCGCCGAACCGCGTCGTCGAGCGCGCGCATCGTCGTCTCGATGGGGGCGTCGTAATCGTAGCGGTGAATCTGCAGCAGGTCGAGGCTGTCCATCCCGAGGCGGGAAAGCGAGTTGTCGAGTTCCTGCTCGATGGCCTTCCGCGAGAGGCCGCCGGAGTTCGGGTCGTCGTCGTCCATCTGGAAGTACACCTTCGAGGCGACGACCGCCTCGTCGCGGCGGCCCTCCAGCGCCTTTCCGAGGACGCGCTCGGACTCGCCGTTCGAGTACATATTGGCGGTGTCGAAGAAGTTGATGCCGAGTTCGATGGCGCGGTCGACCAGTTCGAGCCCCGCCTCCTCGTCTAACACCCACTCGCGCCACTCCGGCGTGCCGAAGCTCATACAGCCGAGACAGATGCGGGAGACCTCCATGCCGGTGTCTCCGAGCGTCGTGTACTCCATGTGCGAACATCCCCGCGAGTCGGCAAAAAGATGGACCAAGCGGTAGCCGCGGTGGGTCACCTCCGGGCACCGAAGCCTCGACTCCGCCAATCGGCTGGCATCGCTGATAGTCGGTGGGTCGGCCGTTTCCCGGCGTCTGAAACCGTCTGTCTCGGTTTATGCTCTCCCGGGTCGTATCATTCATCCGAGGCGTTGCCTCGGTGATTCAGATGTTCACACTCAACCAACTGGCCGCAATCCTCCTGAGCCTCCTCGTGGTGGGGTCGCTCGCGGGCGTCGCGGCCGCACAACAGGGACCGTCCGCCGGCGGGGCCGTCGTCGTCGACGAGGGCGAGACCGTCGACGGCGACCTCGACGCGGTCGGCGGCACGGTCGTCGTCGCCGGGACGGTAACCGGCGACGTGTCCGCGACGGCCGGGACCGTCCTCGTGACGGAGACGGGCGTTATCAACGGGAACCTCGACGCAGTCGCGGGTTCCGCGACCCTCGAAGGCAGCGTCGGCGGCGACGTGAGCCTCGCTGGCGGCGCGGTGTTCGTCCGCGACACGACCGACATCGGTGGGTCGTTAGACGCCGCCGGCGGCACCGTCCGACTCGACGGCGCGGTCGCCGGCAACGTCCGCGTCGGGGCCGACGAACTCGCGGTCGGCCCGACCGCTCGGGTCGGCGGGGCGCTCGAATACGACGCGACGACCGCGACCGTTGACTCCGCGGCCGTCGTCGACGGCGGCGTGCGGCAGGTGGACGACCTCGCGGTTGCCGCGCCCGTCGTCGCCGGGACGCCGTTCCAGTTCGGCCAGTCCGACTTCGTCATCCCCGGCTGGGTGGTCTCGGGCTACTGGCTCCTCGCCAACTTCGTCGTCGGGGCGATTATCGTCCTCGTCGCCCCCGGCTTCGCCCGCCGCGTGACGGGCCTCGGGACGAAGCAGGCCGTGCGGAGCGGCGGCGTCGGCCTCCTCGCCATCGTCGCGGTGCCCATCGTCCTGCTGCTCCTGGTTTTGACCATCGTGGGCATCCCGCTCTCGCTGGCCGGTGGGGTCGGCTTCCTGCTCGCCCTCTGGGTCGCGGGCGTCTACGGCGCGCTCGTCCTCGGGACGTGGCTCCTGTCGCTCGCGGACTACGACAACCGCTGGGTCGCGCTGTTCGCCGGCCTGTTCGTACTGGCCGTCCTCGACTTCGTCCCCCTCGGGGGCGTTCTCGAATTCGTCGTCCTGCTCGTCGGGCTCGGCGCGTTCGCGCTGGCGCTCCGCGGGGAGTCCGCCGACGACGGCGACGAGAACGTGAGCGCGCCCGACGAAGGCCCGCAAGGGGGCTCGCCGATGACCTGACGGCGCGGCGCTCCCCAACCCGGACGAACAATTATTATGGTCTGTTCTGTCTGTCGAGCCATGGCAGTCGACTACGCGGCCGAGTCGGAATCGTTCGAGTGGGACATCCCCGAGAACTACAACATCCCCGCGGTCATCGAGTCGCACGCCGACGCCTTCGGCGACCGCGTCGCCCTCCGGTTCCGCGACGCCGACGGCGGCCGCGAGGAGCGGACCTACGGCGACCTCCGCGACGACATGAACCGCTTCGCCAACGCGCTCGAATCCATGGGCGTCGGGAAGGGCGACCGGCTCATCCACCTGCTTCCCCGCGACCCCGACGTGTTCGCCGTCCAACTCGGCGCGCTCAAGCGCGGCGCGCTGCTCGTCCCGAGTTCCTCGATGCTCAAGCCCAAGGACATCGCGTTCCGCGCGAACGACTGCGAGGCGACGACGGCCGTCGTCCACGAGTCGCTCGTCGAGATGGTCGACGAGGTGCGCGACGAGACGCCGCTTTCGAACTTCGTCGTCCTCGGCGGCGACGCCGACGGCTGGACCTCGTTTTCCGACCTCGTCGCCGACGCCGGAACCGAACACGACGGCCCCGACCTCCGGGCCGAAGACCCCATGTCCATCAACTACACGTCGGGGACGACCGGCCAGCCCAAGCCGGTCCGCCACCGCCACCGCTGGATGCGCTGTTTCGAACTCGTCAACGCCCCCTACTGGTGGGGCGTCACGGCCGACGACGACCTCTCCGACGAACTGCTCTGGGCGACGACGGGAACCGGCTGGGCCAAGTGGTTCTGGAGCCCCGTCGGCGTCGGCCTGACGACCGGGGCGACCCAGTTCGTCTACCGCGGCGACTTCGAACCGGACACGTTCCTCGACATCATGGAAGAAGAGGGCGTCACCCGCCTCTGCGCCGTCCCGACCCAGTACCGGATGTTCGCCCAGCGCGACCTCGGCTCGTACGACCTGCGACTGAAGGAGGCGCTGTCGGCGGGCGAACCGCTCAACCGCGAACCCATCGAGGCGTTCCGCGAGGCGCTCGGCGTCACCCCGCGGGACGGCTACGGTCAGACCGAGACGGTCGCGCTCCTGACGAACTACCCCGGCATCGACGTGAAACCCGGCAGCATGGGCAAGCCGACGCCCGGCCTCGGCACGACCATCATCGACGAAAACGAGGCGGAAGTCGGCGTCGACGAAATCGGTGAAATCGCCGTCCCGGTCGGCTGCCCCGGCATCTTCGACGGCTACTACGAGAAGCCGAACCTCGACGAAAAGACGTTCTCGGGCGACTACTACCGCACCGGCGACCTCGCTTCCCGCGACGAGGACGGCTACTTCTTCTTCGAGGGCCGCGCCGACGACATCATCATCTCGGCGGGCTACCGCATCGGCCCCTTCGAGGTCGAAGACGCGCTCGTCTCCCACGAGGCGGTCGCGGAGGCCGCCGCGGTCGCCAGCCCCCACGAGGAACGCGGGAGCATCGTCAAGGCGTACGTCGTCCTCACCGACGGCTACGAGGGCTCCGACGACCTCGTGGACGAACTCCAGTCGTTCATGAAAGAACAGACGGCCCCGTACAAGTACCCGCGCGAAATCGAGTTCGTCGCGGAACTGCCGAAGACCTCCTCGGGGAAGATTCGCCGCATCGAACTGCGGTCCCGAGAGCAGGACTGATCCGGCGCGCTCCGAGAGTCCATTTCCCCTTTGTCACCTTTCTTTAGGCGTCGTCGCTTGGTGACGCCCATGTACATCGCGGACCAGACGTGGCCCGAACTCGGTGACTACGTGGCCGAATCGTCGCTCGCGGTCGTCCCTCTCGGCTCGACGGAACAGCACGGCCCACACCTCCCGCTCGCCACCGACCACCTCATCGCGGAGGCGTTGGCCCGCGAGGCGGCCGACCGGACCGGCTTCCTCTGCACGCCGACCGTCAACGTCGGCGTCAGCCCCCACCACCGCCAGTTCCACGGGACGATGTGGGTGGACGCGCCGCAGTTCCGCGACTACGTGGAGTCGATGACGCGCAACCTCGCGTACCACGGCGTCGACCGGGTCGTGTTCGTCAACGCCCACGGCGGCAACGTCCAACACCTCCGCGAGGTCGGTCGCCGCCTCCGCGACGACGGCACTATGTACGCCATCGAGTGGATGTGGGACGAGTCGATTCCGGACCTCGTGACCGACCTGTTCGACCACCCCGGCCCCCACGGCGGACCGAAGGAGACCTCGATGATAATGCACATCGCCCGCGACCTCGTCCGCGAGGGCGAACTCGACTCGGCCCGCGACGGCGGTGTCGTGGACCTGAGCGACGCCCACCTCCGCGAACACGGCGCGCGGACGTTCTACGACGCCGTCGAGAACTCCGAAAACGGCGTCTTCGGTGACCAGACCGACGCGTCGCCCGAGGCCGGCGAAGAGCTGTTCGAGGCCGCGACCGACCAGCTCGTTCGCCTGCTGTCGTGGCTCGACGACCAACCGATAGACGACCTGCTCGCGCCCGCGCACGTCGACCCCCAACCGGGGTCGCGTCGCTAACTCATCGGCCGGCCGACACGCTCTTTTCTCTACCGCCGAAGGGACGCCCATGACCGTCTGGGTCCTCGGCGACCAACTCGACCCGTCGGCCGCGCCGCTCCAGTCCGACGACCGCGTGCTGATGATAGAGGCCCACGCCTTCGGCGACCGACTGCCGTACCACCCCCAGAAGCTCGCGCTCGTCTTCTCGGCGATGCGGCACTTCCGCGACGACCTCCGCGAGCGCGGCTACGAGGTGACCTACGTCGAAGCCGAGACGTTCGATGAGGGGCTCGACCGCTACTTCGACGCCGCGCCCGGAGACGACCTCGTCGCGATGGACCCGCCGAGCCACGGCGCGGGCGAGCGGCTTCGAGAGCTCGTTTCCGCCCGCGGCGGGTCGCTCACGCTCGTCGAGAACGACCTGTTTCTCACGACGCCCACGGACTTCGACGACTGGGCCGGCGACGCCGACGGCTACCGACAGGAACACTGGTACCGGCACGCCCGCCGGGAGACGGGCGTCCTGATGGACGGCGACGACCCCGTCGGCGGCGAGTGGAACTACGACGACCGGAACCGAGAGACGCCGCCGGAGGGGTGGACGCCGCCCGAGGCACCGCGGTTCGAGCCGGACGAGACGACGCGCGAGGTCATCGACTTCGTCCGCGAGCGCTACCCCGACGGGTGGGGGTCGCCCGAGCCGTTCGTCTGGCCGGTGTCGCGCGAGGCGGCGAGACAGGCGCTGTCGCACTTCGTCGAGGTCCGCCTCCCCGAGTTCGGGCCGTATCAGGACGCGATGGTCGACGGCGAGTGGGCGCTCTGTCACTCCCTGCTCTCGGCGGCCATCAACCTCGGCCTGCTCCACCCGCGCGAGGCGGTCGAGGCCGTCGAAGAAGCCTACGAACGGGGCGACGCCCCGCTCAACAGCGCCGAGGGGTTCGTGCGGCAAGTCCTCGGCTGGCGGGAGTTCGTGCGGCACGTCTACCGCCGGTCGATGCCCGAGTTGGCCGAAGCGAACCAACTCGACCAGACCGAACCGCTCCCGGAGGCGTACTGGACCGGCGAGACGGACATGCGCTGTCTCTCGGAGGCCGTGGGTCACGTCCGCGACCGCGGCTACGCCCACCACATCGAGCGCCTGATGGTGCTTTCGAACTTCGCGCTGGTCTACGGCGTTGACCCGGCGGAACTCAATCGGTGGTTCCACCTCGGCTTCGTCGACGCGTTCCACTGGGTGACGACGCCGAACGTGGTCGCCATGGGGTCGTTCGCGACCGACGTGCTCTCGTCGAAGCCCTACGCCTCGTCGGGGAACTACGTGAACAAGATGTCCGACTACTGCTCGTCGTGTCCCTACGCGGTGTCGAAGACGACCGGCGAGAACGCCTGCCCGTTCAACGCGCTCTACTGGGACTTCCTGAAGGAAAACGAAGCACGCCTCCGCGGGACGGGTCGGATGGGACTCATGTACTCCCACGTCGACCGCAAGGACGACGAGGAGTGGGACGCCATCCGGGCGCGGGCCGACGAGATTCGGCGGATGGGCCGGGTGGGGACGCTCTGAGGCGGGCGACCGCCGACCGTCCACGGCCGACGGCCACGACCCGCGAGCGCCGCGGCTGGCGGGCTGAAAATGCGGAACTCTGCTTCGCTGTCGAGTCGTCGCCGGTCGGAACGCGTCGGACTCAGAGTCGCGTGACGTTCGTCGCCCGCGGGCCTTTGTCGGCCTCCTCGATGTCGAACTCCACTTCCTGACCCTCTTCGAGGTCGGGACCCTCGATGTCCTCCATGTGGAAGAACACGTCGTCGTCGTGGTCGTCGGTCTCGATGAAGCCGTAGCCGCCGGAGGACTTGAAGAACGCAACCTTACCTTTCGCCATTGCGTGTCGAAACTCATCGGTTGGCGGCATAAGGATTCCGCCGATTGCTACCAATGACCGTGGCACTCGTTTACTCTCCTTCGAGTCAGTCGTCGCGTGGCTCCCGGCCGAGCGTGTGAAACTCCTCGTTCGGCCGCATATCAGCGAACATCGCCATGCGGTTGCTGAGGTTGAAGAAGGCGGTAACCGCGCCGATGTCCCATATCGCCTCCTCGGAGAAGCCGGCGTCGCGGAGTCGCTGGAGGTCGTCTCCGCCGACTTCGACGGGCGACTCGGTGAGTTTGACCGCCACGTCGAGCATCGTCTTGTGTTTCTCGGGGATGTCGGCGGTGCGGTAGTTGGCGACCAGTTGGTCCGCGAGCAGCGGGTCTTTCGCGTAGATGCGGACCAGCGCGCCGTGGGCGACGTTGCAGTAGTAACAGTGGTTGACGCCGGAGACGGCCACGATAATCATCTCCACCTCGTGGCGTTCGAGGTCGGTGTCCTCGACGAGGGCGTCGTGGTACTCGAAAAAGGGCCGGAAGTGCGAGGGCTTGTACGCGAACGCGGCGAAGACGTTCGGCGTGAAGCCGGCCCGCTCGGTTTCGTCGTCGATGCGCTCCCGCAGGTCGTCCGGGAGGTCGTCGCGGTCGGGCACCGGAAAGCGGCGCATGGCGTCGTCGTCCATGCGTCCCCGGTCTCCCGGACGGACCTTAACGATTCCTCATATCCGAGGGGCGCTCGCCGTCCCGAGTCCGGGGTGTTCGACTCCGGGTTTCAGGGCGTTCAGAGCGCGACCGAGAGGTACGCCGCCGCGGCCACGGCGAACACGCCGACGGCGAACAGGCCGTAGTTGGCGATGGTGTTGTCCGCGGTCCACAGCGAGAGCGTGAACTTCCGGGACGAAAGCGGCCACAGGGGGCGGATGCCGGCGGGCGTGAGCACGTCGGCCGCGAGGTGCGCGAGGATGGTGAGCGCGCCCACGGCGAAGCCGAACGCGCCGAGCGCCGTCGCCGTGGTCTCGGGTTGGCCCGCGTTGCTGGCGAGGAGGTACGCGCCGCCGCCGCCGACGCCGCCGACGAGGGCGGCGAAGAGGACGGTGTGGGTCGGCCCCCGGTGGGAGATGCCGGGGACGCGCATGTCGTAGTCGGGGAGCATCGCCAGCCAGCACATCGCCGCGCCGGCGACGAAGGCGAGTTCGGGGCGGCCGGCCTGCACGAGCGCGAAGCCGAGCGGGGCGAACACGAGGAGCGAGACGCCCCAGTGACCGAATCGGTACATCTGGTGTGCCCTCGCGCCCCCGGCGAACAAAACCTTTCGGCCGCCGCGACCGTCAGCGGAGCAATCGTTATCTCCGGTGGCCGCGACTTTCGCGGCATGAGCCAACACCTCTCGTCGTTCCTCTCGGGTCTGTCGGCGCTTGAGGTGACGGCCCTCGTGCTTCTCATCTCGGTCGGTGGCGCGTTCGTCATGGAGACGGTGGTCATCCGCCTCCTGTTTCGATACACCAGCCGAACCGAGACCTCCCTCGACAACATTGTCGTCCAAGAGCTTCGGTGGCCCATCGTCGTCACCGTCTCGCTGACGGGCATCTTCCTGTTTTCCAGAGCCCCGGCGGTCGCGGAGGCGTTCGTCGTCGACGCGGCGACGCTCAACGACTTCTTCGGCCTGCCGTCGCTGTCGGTCGGCATCGTCGTCTGGGCGTGGGCGCTCAACCGCCTCGTCAACCGCCTCGTCGACGCGGTCAAGGACAAAGGCAGTCGCTACGACTTCGCGCCCGTCTTCTCGAACGTCTGGACCATCGTCGTCTCGGTCGGCACTATCGGCGCGCTCCTGTACATCTGGGGCATCGAAATCACGCCACTTTTCGCCGGTGCGGGCATCGCCGGCATCGCCGTCGGCTTCGCCGCCAAGGACACCGTCGCCAACTTCTTCGGCGGCATCGCGCTGTACTTCGACGACACCTACAAAATCGGTGACTACGTCGTCCTCGACTCCGGCGAGGCGGGCACCGTCGTCAAGGTCGGCATCCGCTCGACCACGCTTCTCACCCGCGATGAACTGCTCGTGACGGTGCCGAACTCGGTGCTCAACGCCGCGAAAATCATCAACGAGTCCGCGCCGAACCGCCGCCGCCGGCTGAAGGTCCCGGTGGGCGTCGCCTACGGCACCGACGTGGACGAGTTCGAAGACCTCCTGACCGACATCGCCCTCGACGAACCGCTGGTCCTCGACAGCCCGCGGCCGCGCCCGCGGTTCCGCCGGTTCGGCTCCGACGCGCTGGAGTACGAACTCGTCTGCTGGGTCAACAGCCCGCTCAAGCGCGGGAAGGCGACGCACAACCTCAACCGCGAGATATACAAGCGCCTGAACGACGCCGGCATCGGGATTCCGTTCCCCCAGCGGGACGTGCACGTCCACTCGGCGGACGCCGAGGCGACCCGGCAGTCGGCCGCGGCCGGGCTCTCGAACGGCGGCGTCCGGCAGCCGACGCGCGCCCGAGAGGCGGCCGACGAAGTGGTGGCCGGCGATGTCGCGGACGCGGACGCGGACCCGGACGGGGACGACAGCGCCTACGACGAGTGAGCGCCCGGTGTCGCTCGGTGGGTGCGCCCGGTTCGGTCGCCCGCACTGGTCGCCGCCGAGAACGTTAACCGCGGCGCGGCCGTGGCTCGGATATGCTTCAACTCGGTCCCGTGGACGGGCTCATCGAGACGTTCGGTCCCTTCGCGATTCCGGTCCTGCTGTTCGCCGCCGGGTTCGTCGGCTACCTCGTGCTCGTCGCGCTCGGGCGGACCGGGCGCGACGGGAGTTGAACCTACTCCTCGACGACGATAGTTCCCGTCATGCCCGCGGCCTCGTGAGGCACGCAGTAGTACGCGTGCTCGCCGGCCGTCTCGAAGGTGTGGACGTAGGACTGGCCAGACTGGACCGCGCCCTTCCCCTCGCTCCAGCCGGTCTCGGCCGCCGCTTGGGACTCGAAGCCGCCGGAGGCCCAGTACGCCGCGCCCTCGGGGAGTTCGTCGCCGTAGGCCGTGACCGAGTGGGCCTCGCCGGCGGCGTGCTCGAAGGCGACGGTGTCGCCGGCCGATACCGTCAGTTCCGCCGGCTCGAACGCGACGGCGGACATCTCGACAACGTGGTCGGCGTCCTCGGGGACGCCCTCGACGACGTTCGGCCCGCCGGACAGCGCCGCGTCGGCGGAGCCGCTTTCCTCGGCACTCCCGGCCTCGGGGGCCTTGCCGACTTCACCGACGACGGCGAACTGGGCGCGGGCGGTCGCCGTCGCGTACGCTTCCGCGGCGGCGTCGACTTCGCTTCCGTCCTCCAGCGCGGCGACGTAGTCCGACAGCGCCGCCTCGAAGCCCTCGTAGGCGTCGCGGTCGGCCCCCTCTAAGGCCTCGTGGACGCGGGCCTCCTCGAACGTCTGGAAGACGCCGGTCATGCGCTCCGAGGCGGCGGCTCCGAGGCCGGCGTCCGCGGCCGCGGTGGCGACGACGGCGTACATCGAATCGACCGCCTTCTGACCGTAGGTCTTGGCCGCGCCGTAGGCGTCGCCGCCCTCCTCGGCCGCGGTTCGGACCGACCCGAGCGCGCCCTCGAACGACTCGTAGAGGTCGTGGTCGGCCTCTTCCAAGGTCTCGTGGTAGCCGCCCGCGCCGGCCTCGAAGAAGGCGAAGGTGGACTGGACGACCGTCGCGGCGCGGGCCGACGCGCCGACCTGCGCGAGCGCCGCGGCGTCGAATCCGCGGGCACCGAAGAACGCGGCCTCGGCGGCCGACACCTCGGCGGTCGCGCCGACGGCCGCCTCGAACTCGAACAGCGCGTCCATCGCGCCCTCGGCGTGGGCCGCGGCGGCGTCGGCGTTCCCGGCGGCCGCGTCCTCGACGAGGCCGGCGAGATGCTCCTCTTCGAAGCGGTGATAGAGCTCTTCGGACTCCTCTTCGACGGACTCGTGGAGGTTCGCCTCGTTCTCTTCGAACCGGGCGAAGAGGGATTCACCGACCGCGGCGGCGCGGTCAGTCTCACCGACCGCGACCAGCTCGCGGGCGTCGCCGAGGCGGGCGCGGAAGAACGCCGCTTCGAGCACCGTCGCGGCCTCGCCGCCGACGAGCGCCGTGATCCCCGCGAGCAGGTTCTCGTCGACCGTCGCTACCGCCTCCGCGGCCGCCGCGCCGTCGCCCGATTCGGCGGCCTCGGTCAGCGATTCCAGTCCGCCCTCGAAGCCCTCGTAGGCGTCGTGGTCGGCCTCCTCCAGCGCTTCGTGCGCCCGTGCGCCCTCGAAGTGCGCGAACACGTCGCTCGCAACCGTCGCGGCGAAGTCGGCCTCGCCCGCGGCGACCAGTCGGGGCACGTCGGCGGCGCGGGCCCGGTAGAGCGAGAGCGCGGCCGCGTGGGCGAACTCGTCGCCGGGACCGCCGAGGCCGGCCAGCACTTCCGCGTCGAAGCCGACCGCCTGCATGAGCGCGAGGTGGCCCGCGCCCGCGACCGTCTCGGGAGCGAGTTCGTAGCTCGCATCGACCGTCGCGTCGGCGGCGGTCCGGGCCGAGGCGGCGATGGTCTCGGCGTCGCCGGCGTCGGCCGCGCCCTCGACGGCCGCCTCGAACGTCTCGTACAGTTCGCCCGAGGCGGACTCCAGCGACGAGTGCGCGGGCGCGTCCTCGAAGTCCTCGTACACCGCGTTCGCCAGCTCGGCCGCGGCGTCGACCTCGCCGGCCGCGGCGAGCAGTCCGGCGTCGCGAGCGCGAGCGCCGAACAGCAGGACCTCCAGCGCGTCGACCACGTCGGCGTCGACCCGGCCGCGCTGGGCCGCAAGCAGGTTGTCGGACGCCTGCACCGCGAGGTCCGACCCGCGCTCGGCATCGCCGGCGGCGTACGCCTCTCTCGCGCCGCCGAGGTGCGATTCGAACGTCTCGTAGTTCTGTTCGTTCGTCGCCTCCAACTGCTCGTGTGCGCCCCACTCGCCCGAAGACCGCTCGAAGCGGGCGAACACGTCGCCGGTGACGCGGGCGGCGGTGCCCAGTCGCCCCGCGGCGGCCAGCGCGACGGTGTCGTAGAGCCGGGCACGCATCGCGTTCCACTCGGCCGCGACGGCGACGGCGGCGTCGACGCTCACCGACGACTCGGCGTCCTCGGTGGTCGTTTCGGCCGCGGTCTCCGTCTCCGAATCGGTCTCGGTGGCGGTGGTCGTCTCATCGCTCGATTGGCCGTTGCAGCCCGCGAGCCCGGCGGTCGCGACTGCGAGCCCCGTCGTCTGTAAGAGATGCCG
Organism: Haloferax sp. ATCC BAA-644; assembly: GCF_000336975.1. NCBI lineage: Archaea > Methanobacteriati > Methanobacteriota > Halobacteria > Halobacteriales > Haloferacaceae > Haloferax > Haloferax sp. ATCC BAA-644. Next base: position 317,729 of record NZ_AOLF01000013.1, on the reverse strand, counting down.
TCTGCTGTATTCCATGTTTTTAGGCACGCCTAATAATAGAAAAACGCGTCGATTTTTAGGCAGGCCGAAAATCCTGCGTCGCTCGGTTCAGTCGGCCGTCGCGGACTCGTCGCCGCGGAAGCGGTCCAGCGCCGACTCGAAATCGTCGTCGTCTTCGACGGTGTCTTCCCACTCTTCGAGGCCGCGTTCGGCGCGGGTCCCCGCGATGGTGTTGTCGAAGAAGAAGGCGATGAGGCCGCCGACTGCCATGCCGGTCGAACCGATGACGAAGACGGTGTCGGCGACGAGTTGGGTCCCGAGGACGGGGCCGACGAGCGCGACCTGTCGCATCCCCTCGCGGAACGCCGCCGCGCTTCCGACGTTCCCCATGTAGGCGGGGACGGCGAGACCGGCGAACATGGCGACGCCGACGATGAACACGTTCCGGGAGGAGTCGAGGTCGACGTACTTCAGGTTCGAGAGGCCGACGGCGACGATTTGGCCGAACATGGCGACGTAGAGGCCGCCGACGATGGGGTCGGGAATCGTCGCGATAAGCTGGCCGAAGTAGCCGACGAAGCCCATGACGAGCATCACGACCGCCCCGACCTGCACGACGTAGCGGGAGGCCACGCCCGTCAGGCCGATTGCGCCGATGTTCTCGGAGTAGGAGGTCGAGCCGCTGCCGCCCATGACGGCCGAGAAGACGTTCATCGCGCCCTCCATGCCGATGCCGTGATTGATGCGGCGCTCGGAGGGCGCGCCGACGCCCGAGAGCCGGGCGACGGCGTGGTAGTCACCGAACGATTCGACCATCGAGGCCGCGACGCCGGCGAGCATCCCGATGATGAACGAGGTCGTGAACTGCGGGATGCCGAAGGCGACCGACCCCACGACGGGGAGCGAAACGGTGGTCGTCCCCGCGCCGCCCGCGAAGCCCCACTGAAGCGGGTAGATGGGCATGAGCGCCGGGGCCTCGATGACCGTCTGGAGGTTCACGTAGCCCGCCGCGCCGGGCGCGATGACGCCCGCGACCGAGAGGCCGGCGGCGACGACGTACGAGACGATGACGCCGAGCAGGACCGGGAACAGCTTGAACGCCGGGTGCGCGGTGTCGAGGTACTGCGAGAACAGGACGATGAGCGCGAGCGTCAGGCCGAGGAGCCACCAGTTGTTCGTGGCGGACGCGACCTGCGGGGCGTTGAACAACGACAGCCCGATGAGCGCGATGGTCGGCGCGATGACGACCGGCGAGATGAACTTCCGGAGGCGTCCGAGCAGGCCGAAGTAGCCGACGAACACCTCGACGACGGCCGCGACGATAATCGCGCCCTGGAGTTGCAAGAGCGCGCTCTGCCACGCGACGCCCGACTGGTCGGCCGCCGTCGCCACGCCGATGACGGCGAGCGCCGGCGCGAGCATCGAGAAGGGCGCACCCTGCACGATGGGGTAGCGGTTCCCGAACGTCGTCTGCATCAGCGTCGCGATGCCGGAGACGACGAAGAACGTCCCGACGAACCGCGGAACCACGTCGGCGGGCATGCCGAGGGCTCCGGCGAGGATGAGGGGGACGGCGATGTTCGCGCCCACCATGGTGAGGTAGTGTTGGGCGCCGAGAAGGAGAGCGGTCGGAAGAGGTGGTTTGTCGTCGATACCGTACTGCACGAACGAGGAGGGAGAGGAGTCGTCCGTCACGACCATCCCCCCGTATGTGGCGGTTCGCTCCCGAGCATGGTTGTCCGAGGATTTTGTTCAGACTATATATGTCCTGCTTTTCGCGCGCGTTCGGGGAGTAACGACTTTGTTTCACCGGTTTCATTCGTGACGTGTGACCGACCGACACGGCGCTTCGGCGGCGGGGAACCGCGACCGATGGCTGTTCGGCTGGGCGCTGGGCTACGCCGCGGTGGGCGCGTCGTCGCTCGTCGTCCCGCTGTACGCCATCGAACTGGGGGCGAGCGCGCTGTTCGTCGGCCTCATCGCCGCGACCGCCGCCTTCGCCGGCGCGCCGGGCGCGGTACTCTGGGGCAGACTGGCCGCCCGCGCGAAGCGCAGACGGCCCTTCATCCTCGTCGCGCTCGCGGCGACCGCCGGGGCGCTCGCTCTCACCGCCGTCGCCGCATCGCCGGTCGCGGTCCTCGTCGCCAACTCCCTCCTGTGGTTCGCCGTCGCCGCGGCCGCGCCGGTGTTGAACCTCATCGTCGTCGAGGGCGTCCCGTCGACGGACTGGGACCGCCGCTTCGGCGTCCTCAACCACTATCAGGGCTACGGCTGGCTCGGCGGCCTCGTCGTCGGCGCGGTCTGGTCGGCGCTGGCCCCGCGGCTGTTCGGCCTCGACGCGCTGTCGGTCCAGCGGCGGTTCCTCGTCGCGGCCGCGGTCGCCGCCGCCCTCGGGGCCGTCCTCGTCCGCGTCTGGTACCCCGAGCGCTCGACGGTGTCGACGCGACGGTTCGCCCGCGTCTCGGGCAGTATCCGTCGACAAAGCGGCCTCGTCGGGCGCTCCGTCCGCGCGGTCCCGTACGGTCCCTCGCGGCTCTACTGGGCGCTCCAGAGCCTCGACCTCGACGACCTCCGGGCGCGGATGAGCCCCGAACTCCTCCGGTATCTCGCGGCCGCGACGCTGTTTTTCGTCGGCTTCTCGGTGTTTTTCGGGCCGCTCCCGGCGTACCTCGTCGATGCCGGACGGACCGCCGACGAGGTGTTCGCCCTGTTCGTCCTGTCGAGTCTCGGGTCGGCGGCGAGCTACGCGAAGGTCGGTGCGTTCGCGGCGCGACACGACCCCCGTCGCCTCCAGGCCGGCGCGCTGGCGACCCGCGGCCTCGCCTTCCCGGCGGTCGCCGTCGTCGGCACGCAGTTGGCCGCGTTCGCCGCGCTCGTCACGCTCGGCGCGACGTTCCTCGTCATCGGCGTCACGTGGGCGGTCATCGCGGTGACCGCGACGGGGCTGGTGACGCGGCTCGCGCCCGACCGGATTCGCGGCGAGGCCCTCGGCGCGTACACGGCGCTTTCGAGCCTCGGCGGCGGGGTCGGCTCGGCGCTCGGCGGCCTCGTCGCGGACGCCGCCGGCTACGTCGCGGCGTTCGGGCTCGCGGGCGTCGTCGTGGGCTGTGCGCTCGTCGTGGTGTTGCTCACCGGCGGTCAGGGCGTCGCGGCGGGAGAGCAGTCGCTCGCCGATTAGGGTCTCGAAAACGAAAGCGGGGCCGGTCGTCGAACCGCCTTACTCGATGGCGTGCACCGGCGAAATCCAGACGACGAGGTCGCCGTCGCGCTTGATGACGCCCTCGATGGAGTCGTCCTTTTCGAGCGGCGGGTCCTCCACGTCGTCCATCGAGACGCGCACGACCTGGTACACCTCGTCGACGAGCCAGCCGGTCGCCGCCTCGTCTTCGAACTTGTTCGGGTCGAAGATGACGATGCGCTTCGACTCGCCCTCGGCGTCGATGCTGAGAAGCGACTTCGGATTGATGATGGACGTGGTCCGCCCGCGGAGGTCCATCACGCCCTCGACGTAGTCCGGCGCGTTCGGCACCGCCGTGAGCTGGCCCTTGTCGACGATTTCGCTCACGTACTCGATGTCGACGCAGTACGTCTCCGGTCCGAGTTGGAATTCCAGCACCTGTACTTCTTCGGCGGAGTCCTCCGCGTCGGTCTCGTCCGCGTTCATCTCGGTCGTGATTGCATCTTGTCGCATGGTCATCCCCGGCGGCGACATCCGCCGCCACCTGTCTGCTTCAGAGTGGTGAGATTCAGCGTATAAAGATACGTACTCGATTATCAGCCGTGATTATCCCCGCCGAGTGTTTATATACCCGATTTCCGAACCACGGAGGTAGATGAGCGGTCAACGAAACGGCACACTAACGAAGCCACCGAGCCCTCGGCGGGGGGTCCGCTCGGCGACCCAGCGCGCCCCTCGTCCCGGCACCGGCGGGTGGGGGCGATGAGTTCAGCCACCGGGGCGGAGCCGACGCGAGCGGTCGTCGTCGACGACTCGCGGTTCATGCGGACGCTGATTCGCACGCTCCTCGAAGACGCCGACGTCGAGGTCGTCGCCGAGGCGGCCGACGGCCGCGAGGCGATTTCGGTGGTCGAGGAGAACCGACCGGACGTGGTGACGATGGACATCGAGATGCCCGAGATGAACGGCCTCGACGCGGTCGAGGCCATCATGGAGGAGTGTCCGACGCCCGTCCTCATGCTCTCGGCGCACGCCGAGGAGGACGCCGACGTGACGTTCGAAGCGCTCGACCGGGGGGCGGTCGACTTCGTGACGAAACCGGGCGGCGAGGTCACCTCCGAGATGCCCCGCGTCAAGCGGGAACTGGTCGAGAAGATTCAGTCCGCCGCGGCGGTCGACCTTTCGGCGACGCGCCGGGGCTCTCGCCCACCGAAGGCGGAGTCGAAGTCGCCGGCGACCGCGGGGTCGACATCGGCGGCGTCGGGGACGACCGAGTCGCTCCCGACCGAAGGCTCGACGCTGATTATCGGCGCGTCCACGGGCGGGCCGAACGTCGTCGAACGAGTGCTCGCGGCGCTTCCCGCGGAGGCCGGCCTCCGCGTGCTGGTCGTCCAGCACATGCCGGCCGGCTTCACGAAGCGCTTCGCGGCGCGGCTCGACGGCCGCTGCGACTACGAGGTCCGCGAGGCCGAAGACGGCGAGCGAATCGGCCCCGGACAGATTCGAATCGCACCGGGCGGCTCGCACCTCCTCGTGACCGGCGACCGCGCGGGACGCCTCCGGCTCGAACTCTCCGACGACGAGCCGCTCCACGGCGTCAAACCGGCTATCGACCTCACGATGGCGTCGGCCGCGGAGGCGGTCGACGCGCCGCTGGCCGGCGTCCTGCTCACGGGCATGGGCCGCGACGGCGTCGAGGGGATGACCCGAATCAAGCGGGCGGGCGGCCACACGGTCGCACAAGACGAAGCGACCTCTGCAATCTTCGGGATGCCGAAGCGGGCCATCGAGGCCGGCTGTGTCGACACCGTCGCGGCCGACGGGCGAATCGCGGACGAAGCACTCAGCGGGCTCACTACCTGACCATGGACGAAGAACTCTACCAAGCATTCATCACCGAGAGCGAAGAGAGCATCACGCAGTTGAACAACTCGCTGCTGTCGCTGGAGTCGAACCCGGACGACACCGAGGCCATCGACGACATCTTCCGGCAGGCCCACACGCTGAAGGGGAACTTCGGCGCGATGGGCTTCGACAACGCCGCGACCGTCGCCCACGCCGTCGAGGACCTCCTCGACGAGATTCGCCACGAGCGACTCGACGTGACGGCCGAACGGATGGACCTCGTCTTCGACGGGATGGACCTCATCGTGGACATCCTCCACGACATCGAGGAGAACGGCGAGTCCACCATCGACCCGAGCGACACGGTCGAGGAGATTCGCGCGGCCGTCGAGGATGGCGGTGACGCGGGAAACTCGAATCCGGCGGCGTCTGACGAGGCCGACCGCGAGTCGGTCGACCTCGGCTCTCTCGCCGCCGACTGCGTCGACGCGGACGCGCTGGACGCGACCACGCTCACCCACGCCCACGTCGAACTCGACGCCGGCCAGATGAAGGGCGTCGACGCCGGCATCTTCCTCAGCAGCATCCCCGAGGACCTCGACGTGGTCGGGGCGAACCCGACCCGCGACGCCATCGAAGACGGCGAGTTCGGCGACGGCTTCGACCTGTTCGTCGCGGAGCGCGACGCCGCCGTCGTCGAAAGCGAACTCGACGGCCTCTGGAAGGTTTCGGCGGTCGAGACGACCGACGTGTCCGACGCACTCGCCGCCGGGGGCGCGACCGCGACTGCAAGCGACGTGCCGGCCGCCGACTCCGACGCGGACGCCGAGGGAGACGCCTCGGCGTCGGACGAGACCGAGCCGAGCGCCGACGCCGACGCTGACGCTGCCGGCGGCACCGGCGCGGACGCGGCCACCGACGAACAGGCGGGCGACGACGGCTCCGAGGGAGACGCCGACGAGGCCGAGTCGACCGATGGCGACGGCGAAGACGACGGCTCCGAGGGAGACGCCGACGAGGCCGAGTCGACCGACGGCGACGGCGAAGACGACGGCTCCGAGGGCGACGGCGCGGAGCAGAAAAAGGAGGCACGCTCCATCTCGGCGGTCAAGTCCGTCCGCGTGGACGTCGACCAACTCGACGAACTCCACGAACTCGTCGAGCAGTTGGTCACGAGCCGAATCAAGCTCAGAAACGCCATCGACGTGGGGCAGACGACCGCGCTCGACACGCTCGACGAACTGGACAAGATTTCGTCGAACCTCCAGAACACCGTGATGGACATGCGGCTCATCCCGCTGAAGAAGGTGTTCGACAAGTTCCCCCGACTCGTGCGCGACCTCGCCCGCGAGCAGGACAAGCGCGTCTCGTTCAAAGTCGAGGGCGCGGACATCGAACTCGACCGCACCATCCTCGACGAGATTTCCGACCCGCTGATGCACGTCCTCCGGAACGCCGTCGACCACGGCATCGAAGACCCCGACGTTCGCGAGGCGAACGGCAAGTCCCGCACGGGGACCATCCGGCTCTCCGCGCGCCGCCAACACGACACCGTCATCGTGACCGTCGAGGACGACGGGAGCGGCATCGACGCCGACGCCGTCCGCGAGAAGGCAATCGACAAGGGCGTTGCGACCCGCGAGGAACTGGACCAGATGCCCGACAGCGAGGTGTACGACTACATCTTCCACCCGGGCTTTTCGACCAACGACGAAATCACCGACGTGTCCGGCCGCGGCGTCGGCATGGACGTGGTGAAGACGACCGTCGAATCGCTCGACGGCTCGGTGTCGGTCGAGAGCGACCCCGGCGAGGGGAGCACGTTCAACATCCGGCTGCCGGTGTCGGTCGCCATCATCAAGGTGCTGTTCGTGCAGGTCGAAGACCGCGAGTTCGGCGTCCCCATCAAGTACATCGACGAGATTAGCCGCCGCGACCGCGTCCAGACGGTCAACGGCGCGGAGGTCATCGTCCACGAGGAGACCATCTTCCCCCTGATTCGGCTCCGCGAGGCGCTCGAAATCGACTCGCCCGAGCCCGACGACGGCATGGTGGTCCGCATCCGCCCCGACGACAGACAGGTCGCGCTGCACTGCGACGGCGTGACGAAACAGGAGGAGGTCGTCGTGACGCCACTCCAAGGACCGCTGTCGGGCGTCGGCGGGCTGTCGGGGACGGCCGTCATCGGCGACGGGAACGTCATCCCGATTCTCGACGTATCGACGCTTCAACTCCCCGCCGACGGCGAGCAGGCGATGCGCGAGTTCGACCCGAGCCAGCTCCCCGACACCGCCGAGGAGGCGGCCGACTGATGCCGTCGTCGGCGACCGACGACCCGGCGTTCGACCGGCTCTTGGACTACATCGAAGACTCCCTGCGGTTCCAGACGAGTTCGTACAACGACGCCTACCTCGACCGCCGAATCTCCGCGCGGATGCGGCGACGACGCGTCGACGACTACGGGTCGTACCACGACCTCCTCACCGACGACGAGGACGAACAGCAGGCGCTGCTCGACGCGCTGTCGGTCAACGTGACGAGCTTCTTCCGCAACCCCGAGGTGTGGGAGGCGCTCCGGGAGGTGCTCCGCGACCTGAGTTCGCGGGGGAGCCGCCACGACCCGATCAAGATATGGAGCGCGGCCTGCTCGGACGGCCGCGAGGCCTACTCGCTGGCGATGCTCGCCCACGACGACGACCGGGTCGACGAGCGCCGCATCGAAATCGTCGGTACGGACATCAAACGCGAGATTCTGCGCGCCGCCAGAGCCGGCGAGTACCGCGCCTCCGAGACGAACGACGTGGCCGAACAGCTCGACCCCATCGGCCGCTGGGAGCGCTTCGTCGACCGCGACGACGACACCTTCCGGGTGAAAGACGCCGTCACCGACATGGTCCGCTTCGAGCGGCGGGACCTCATCCGCGAGGAGCCGCCGGGGACGTTCGACCTCGTCGTCTGCCGGAACCTGTTCATCTACATCAACGCGGCATCGAAGCGCGCCGTCTTCGAGACGCTCGGCTCCGCGATAAAGCCGGACGGCTACCTCACCATCGGCATGACCGAAACCATCCCGCCGACGTGCAGACAGCAGTTCGACCCCGTCGAGAAACGACTCCGCATCTACCGCGCGAGCGACGCCGCGGTCGGGAGGTGAGCGATGAAGCCCGGTGAGCAAAAGCTCGGGGACACGCGCGGGCGGTTCCTCCAAGTCGTCAAGAACGGCCGGGAGATGCACGACGTGGACTGGACGAGCGGCCGCATCCTGCTTTCGAACCGGCGGCTCATCCTCGCGGGTACGGGCGGCAAGCGGACGATTCAGCTCTCGAAGATACAGGAGTTCGGCGGCCGGTACGACGTGAATCAACGCATCGCGACCGTCTCCGACTACTTCAGCGTCCACATCCCGTCGGGCGTCGTCCTGCTCGCGCCCGTCGACTACGACGAGTTCGAGACGGACTTCTTCGGCGCGCTCCTCAACACCGAGCAGTTCCTCGCGCGACACCCCGCCGTCGCCGGCGGCGTCGTCCAGAACACCGAGTGGGAGAAATCCCGGCTCAAAGTCGAGACGGAGGCCGTGAGCATGGCGACCGTCGGCGGCAAGTTCGTCGAAATCCGCCTCGACGACATCGGCGACGTGAAGACCGGCGAGCGGACCATCGTCGACGAACACCGGAGCGTCATCGAGGTCGAACACTCCGACGACGAGGGGACGAGCCTCCAGACGTACATCTCCGGCTCCGACCGCGCCGTCAGCTTCCTCTACACGCTCCTCCGCGAGGGAGAGGAGCTTTCCGAGACCTCCATCGAACTGAGCGAGACGGACAAACAGGTCCTCACGGCGCTGTACTCCGGCGTCTCGCCGTTCGACATCCCGAACTTCCTCGGCCTCGACGTGGACGAGGTCGAGGAGCTCTTTCAGCGACTCATCGACCACAACGTCGTCGAGGAGATTCGCGTGCGCCACGAGGTGCAGCTCAACGCCCGCGGCCGCAGCATCGCCTCCGACGCAATCAACGAGCAGTAGCCAGCACTCGGTTTTTCGCGGCGCAGTCGCCGGACGGAGAGCCACGCGTCGCGCTCGTCAGTCGTCGCTCGCGCGCCGCGAGGCGCGTTCGAGCGCGATTCCAGCGTAGACGCCTCCCACCCAGACCCCGGCTAAGAGAACGATGCCCCGCACGCGCTCGCCGGGGTCGATTCCGAGGCCGTAGGTCGATAGAACCGGCAACAGAGCACTCAAAACGCCGATTATCGTGTACCAGTAGTGATCCTTCGGCCCCGACCACCGCCAGCGGTACGCCGAAAAGGCGACGAACCCGAAGCCCGCAATCGTGTACGTGAGAAGGAGGACGACACCGCCCGACGCGTCGCCGTGTCGGAAGCCGAAGGAGTAGCTGACTGCACTTCCGAGTCCCAGCCCGACGAGCGCCGAGGTCCGCGTCCGCATGGTGGCTGGTTAGTTGCCCAGTTGATAATTCTTCGCAACCATCGGACGAAACCGCTCCCGGTAAAAAAACAGTTTCAGACGTTCACGTCTTCGATTTCCTCGTTGACGACGAACCGGCCCTGCGGCGTCAGCGAGGTCGGCAGTTCGTCGTCGCCGATGAGTTCCTCCTCGTGGAGTGTCTCCAGTTCCGCTTCGAGGACTTCCTCTTCGACGCCGAGGAGTTCGCTGAAGTCGACCTCGGCGGCCATCTCGCCGGCGGAGTACAGCCCGACGAGGACTTCGAGGCCCTGTTCGGTGATTTCGACGTCGCGGACGCCCGACTTTATCCAGTGGTAGACGAGTCTGAGGTAGCGCCCGAGAATGTTCATCTTCCGCCGCGAGTCGAGCGTTATCTCGGAGGTGACCGTCTGGCCCTGTTTGACGTGCTGGACCGAAAGCACCAGTCGCGTTTCGCCGTCGACGGTCCGTTCGAGCACCTCGAAGAAGATGACGCTCGCGAGGTCGATGTGGAACGGCTCGCCGTTCTCCGTGAGCGGGCCGTCGTCGTCGGGGAACGTGACGGCCTCGTAGTCGAGATGCAGGCCCGAGGGTCGGCGCTCCGTGTCGAGGACGCGGCCGCCGATGCGGGCCGGGTGGGTGACCTGCGCGCGCGAGCCGTTGAGCGCCGCGCGGAACAACAGCAGCGAGAACTTCTCGATGGTCTCGCGGTCGCCGCCGATGACGGTCGTCCGTCGCTGGCGGCCGATGATGTAGCCCACCATCACGGTGTAGTCGAAGAACTCCTCGACCTCCGGAGGAACCTGCCCGACGGCGATGTCGAAGATGGACGTGATGGGAATGACGGTCTTCGCCTTCGACGTGGCGAGGATGAGCCGCCGCTGGCTCATCAGGACGCGGCCCTTGACGGGTTCGAACGAGGCGTTGCCGCCGGCGACGAAGTTGGCGACGAAGTCGACGACGATGGATTCGCCGTCGCTGGTCTGTTTTTCCGTCTGCTTCTTCGAGCGCTCCCGCTCTTGTTCCTCGCGTTCGTCCGACGGTTCGGACTTCTTCCGGCGGTACGCCTGCAGGAGATCGCTTTTCGCCACGTCGCCCCCCTCGGGCGCGCGGGAACGGGCCTCCTGTGCGGTCTGTTCGCCTCCTGTGTCTGGCATCGTATCTCGGGTCTGTCTCTGTGGTCCGTCGTCAGTCATACACTAATCAGCGCTCCTGCGAGCGACGAGGTCGCGACCGCCATCAGGGAGCCGACCCAGACGAGCATCACGAAGTGGAGGTACGCGTTCGCCTTGTGCCCCCCGTCGACCATCCGAATCATGAGCGACGACAGGAGGGCGTTGAACAGGATGATGAGCGTCAGCATGTACTCGATAAAGGGCACGTCGTAGACGCCGGCGTAGATGAGCGTCCCGAACTGGAGGCTGTCGAGGTTCATCTCCGTCGAAAACGACGCGAGAATCTCGACGACTTCCAGCCCGATGAAGAAGGCGAACGACGCGGAGGCCGTGATGCCGTAGAGGACGCCGATGAGGGTCACCGTCGACTGCTTTCGCTGCCGGCGGAGCTTGATAATCTCGTTCATGTTGCGGCTGATGAGCTCGCCGAGAAGCTTCGGCTTGCCACCCATCGACCGGCCGACGTTGTACATCTCGGAGAACTTCTGGACGAGGTAGGAGTTCGTCTCCGCGGTGAAGAAGAACCACGAGCGGTCGGGGTCGAGTCGCATCCGAAGCCGCGTGTACAGCCGGGCGATTTCACGCGAGAGGACGCCGAAGTCCTTCGTCTTGAGCGTCTTCAGGACGGCCGTCGTCGTGCTCTGTTTCGCCGTCTCCGAGGCCCCGAGCGCCCGGATGAAGCCGGGGTACTCCTCGTCGCGCTCGCCGATGCGTTTCTCGTGGCGGCGCGCGACGATACCGGGGACCGCGAGCGGCGTCAGCGGCGTCGAGATGAGAAGCGGAATCGGGAGCTCAATCATGATGGGCCGAACCGTCGCGCCGACGGGGGTCAGGTTGAACGTGCCCAACGCGAGCACGAGCACCATCGTGATAGAGAGGCCGACCGCGCCGTACAGCGTGATGTCTATCTGCCGGTTCGCCTTCGTCCGGTACTCCCGCTGGTGGTACCACAGCGGGTCGTGCGGCGACATCGTCCGGATGACGAAGTAAAAGCCCAACTGCACGAAGACGAACAGCACGATGACCGCGCCGATGGTCATCGTCGCGTCGGTCCCCGTCAGGATGGGGAGTACGATGGCGTTGATGATGGCGAACGTCATCGACAGAATCATCGAGAGGTAGAGGTCCTTCATGACCTCCAGGTTCCCGAGGGCGCTCTCGTAGACGGTGATGTACTTCTGAATCATCGCGTTCTGCTCGCCGAGGAGGAAGTCGTCGATGCTCTGCCCCGCGTTGATGGAGTACGCGAGCCGGTCGAGGAAGTCAGCGAGCGGCTTCGACGGGACCTCCCGCGCCCGGCGCTGACAGGCGTCGTCGAGCGACTGGTTCCACGCGTCGACGAGCTGGACGATGCGGTTCATCTCGGTCGCCAACTCGCCGTATTCCTCTTCGCGCGCGAGCGTGCGAAACACGGCGACGCGGTCGATGTTCGTCGTCGAGAGCACGGTCATGTGCGTGATAAGCAGGTGCAGTTGGTTCTCCAGGCTGCGGCGCGTCTGCTCGACGAGGAGCCGCGGGTAGAGGACGGCCCCGCCCAAGAGCAACACGCCGAGGAGGAACACGGGGATGCGGACGAGGAGGGGAAGGGGAAGCGCAATGGCACCGGCCATAGAGAGGAAGAAGAACACGATGGCTGGCCCGAGCACCGCGAGCAGGTACCGCGGCAGCTCCATCGGCATCTGCTCGTACGACTCGATGATGTCGCTGATGAAGTCACGGACCTGCACCGCCTGCATCGATGTGCTCTGTTCCCCTGCCATCTCGTTACACCCTCGCCATGTCGAACGGCAGTCCTTCGACGCCGTCGCGCTGGTAGTCCTCGATGAGCTCGTTCACCTCGTGGTAGCCGAGGACGTTCTCCTGAATCGCCCGGCGGACGAGTTCGGCGCGGAACTGGATGTCGTCGTAGATTTTCCGCGTGTCGTCGTAGCCGAGGAGCGTCGCCACCTTCTGCTCCATGATGAAGGAGTTGTTCATCCCCTGGAAGACGATCTCGTCTTGGACGGGGTCCCAGTAGAACGCCTCGCGGGTGACGACGCCGCCCATCTCCTTCGAGTAGCCCTCGATCTCTTGGACGCTCGTCACCCGGCGGAGGATGTCGTTGCCCCGGCGGACGCGGTTCTGGAACAGCGCGATGTCGCAGTTGTCCATGAACGTCTCGGGGACGTTGATGGGGTCGCCGGTGAAACGCTGAATCATCGAGACGATGTCGGACGCGTGGAACGTGAGCATCACCGGGTGGCCGGTCTGGGCCGCCTGGAACGCCATGCGTCCCTCTTCGCCACGGACCTCCCCGACGATGATGTAGTCGGGGCGAGAGCGGAGCGCGGCCGCGACGAGGTCGAACATGTCGACTTCGGAGTCGGAGCCGCGGCCCTCGCGGGTGAGCAGTTGCTGCCACGTGTCGTGCGGCGGGAGCACCTCGGCGGTGTCCTCCGCCGTGTAAATCTTCGAGTCCTGCGGGATGAACGAGAGGATGGCGTTGAGCGTCGTGGTCTTGCCCGACGCCGTCTCCCCGACCACGAAGATGGTGCGTTCGTTCTCCAGCGCGATCCAGAGGTACGCGGCCAACTCCGGCGAGAGCGTTCCCCACTTCGTAATCTGGAAGATCGAAAGCGGCACGTCGTCGCCCTGACGGATGGTGAGCGACGACCCCTTCAGCGACACGTCGTCGGAGTAGATGATGTTGATACGCGAGCCGTCGGGGAGCGTGGAGTCCACGATAGGGTGGGCGTCCGAGACGGGGTCGCCGATGCGTTCGCCCATGTTGCGGAGCCAGTTGTCGAACTGCTCCGTGCTGTCGAATTCGACGCTCGTCTCCAGGAGGCCGAACGTGCCGTGGTCGACGTCGACCTGGGCGGGACCGATGACGTGAATGTCCTCGTTCTCCGGGTCGCGCATGATGGGTTCGAGCGGCCCGAGGCCGACGATGTCGCGGACGAGCCGGTACTGTATCTTGTCGTACGTCGTCTGCGAGACTTCGATGCCGGCCACGTCGAGTCGCTTGGCCACGGAGCCGAGCGGCCCGCGGTCGTCGCCCTCGATGTGAACGATTTCGGAGAGCAACTCCTCGATGCGCTCCTCGTAGTCGGCGCTTTCTTCGGGTGCCGGCTTCGAGACGCTGCGTTCGAGCAGTTTGTCCTTGACGCGACCGAACACGTCGAGTTCGTCGTCGTCCATCTCGGGTTCGATGGTGTAGTACTTCGTCGTCTCGCCGAAGTTGCCGTATATCTGGCAGAACACGGGGCCGCCCAGCGGGTAGATGATGTTCGGACGCCGGGACTCGTAATCGCCCGGCTCGTCGACGAGCATCGGGAACTCGCCGGTAATCTGCCGGAACCGCTTGAGGTGGTCCCGCAGGTGCGGCCACTGCATCGCGAGGCGCTTGAGGTCGTCCGACAGCCTGGCGGAGCCGTGTTCGGTCGCCATCTACGCCACGCTCCTCGACTCGATGACGAGCCCGATACCCGACCGGACCGAGAAGCCGACGCGGTCTCCGACCTGCTGGCCCATCCCCGCGAAGCGCTTCACGAAGATGTTCCGGCGAACGTCGTTTCCGACCTCCACCATCTCCAGTTCGAAGTAGACGTCTGCGATAGAGCGGAACGGGCCGATAGAGCCCTCGTCGACCGACGACGGGTCGACGGTGATGATGATGGTCTTGCCCTTCGTCGTCAGCTCGCGGAAAAACGAGATGATTTCGAGGGCGGCCTGCCGCTCGTCGTTCTGCCGGACCAGCGCCTCGAACTGCGGGTCGTTGCGCAGGATGGCGTCGAACGTGTCGATGATGATGACATCGGCGTCCCAGAGCGTCTCGGCGTCCATCAGCCGCCGGAGGAGCTGTTTGCGCTCCTCTTGGCTGCTCCCGCCGGAGAGCGCGCCGCTGCTGTCGATTTCGGCCTGAAGGAACAGAATCTGCTCGTCGAGCAGATGCTTGACGATGTCGTACGAAAGCGAGTGCATCTGGTCGAGGAAGCCGCGGACGCCCAGCTCGGTCGAGACGAGCGTCACCACCGTTTCCTCGTCGCAGAGGCCGTAGCTGAATCGCTGCGACAGCACGCTTTTGCCGGCGCCGTAGTCTCCTTCGATGAGGACGATAGCACCCTTGGGGATGCCGCCGCCGAGTTCCTTTTCGAGACGGTCGTGCCCGGATAGCCCGAGAGAGAATTGACTGCTCATGGTACGCGGAATTCGAACACCTCTTCGTCACCGTCGACGACGACGGTCATCCGGTAGTCGCCCGAACTCAGCGCGATGTCCGTCACCGTGAGTTCGATGACGTTGCTCGGCCGCCACTCGGTGCCGTCGACGACGTTCACCGTGACGTTGGTCTGATACTGTCCGCCGACGATGATATCGAAGCCGCCGCTGGCCGCCGGGAGCGTCCTGAGGCCGGTGTTCTTGACGTATATCGAGAGGTTGTCGCTCCCGCCGTCGTAGACGCCCGCCTGCGGGTCGCTTATGACTTCGATATCTGTTCTGATCTCTGTGCTCACGTCGCCGCCGCGCTCGTCGAGCGAACTGCTGATACCGGTCACGGTGTCGATGAGGACGCCCGAGACGCCGGCGGCGACGACGATGCTGGCGATGAACAGGATGAGGCTCGGAACGGAGATGTCGGCCATCTAGCTCACCGCCTCCGTGGCTGCGACGCCGCTTCCGGTGACGACTTTCACCCGTTCGGGGGTTGGGTCGACCCCTACGACGAACGAGAGGTTCTCGCCGGCGTACCAGAGGTCGGTTCCGGCGTCGCCGTCGACGCTCGCGTTGGCCGACGGCACGTCGACGTAGGCGTTGTCGACGAGCAACGTGGTCTCGCTCACCGAGAGCGTCTCCGAACCGACGTTCGTCAGGTTCACCGTGAGGCTCGTGTTGTTCGTGTCGTAGGTCGCGTTCGTGACGGCGATGTCCGTGTTCGTCCGTTCGAGCGCCCGCTCCGCGTCGGCGTCCTGCGCTTCGAGTACGTTCTCCGACGCGTTGGACGTCGCCGTGTACAGCGTTCCCGTGGCGATGAGGACGCCGAGGAAGATGATGGCGGTCGAGCCGCTAACACCGAATCCCATCGAATCTCCCCCCGTAGGCGACCAACTCCTCGTACAGCTGTCCCCGCGGAACGTCCTCCGCGAGCCGGCAGACGTACGCGAGGCTCGTCTGGTGGTCGTCGATGCGGAGTTCGTGGTCGTCGGCGTCTTCGACCGACGGCGCTATCTGTCCGACGTGGGCGTTCAGTTCGCTCTCGACGGCGCGCGATATCCAGTCCTGCTCCCGATACTGGCGGAGCGCACGCGACGCGCCGAGCGCGCCGCCGACCGTGACGAGGTGTTCGGCCCACTCGAGGACGAGCACCTCGGAGACGTAGTTCGACGGGAGCGCCGTCAGGTAGGCGTCGGACTCCTCGACCGACGCGGACGACTCGGGTTCCGCGACCGCGCCGTCCTCGTCGTCGTCCGACAGTTCGTCTTTGGTTCCCGCCGCGGTGGCGTACTCGGCCTCCAGTTCGTCGAGCGTCTTGCGGACGTCGCCGTCGGCGTCCCGCTCGCCGTCCTCAATCTCGGGGGCCGGGTCGGTCTCGGATTCGCGGTCGGATTCGTCGGACACCTCGTCGCCCGGCTCGTCGTCTTCCTCCGCGTCGTCCGCCGTCTCGGAGTCGAGCGGGTCGGCGTCGTCGAGCGCTTCGTCGTCCTCGTTTTCGAGGTCGACCGCCGCGTCGTCGAGGTCCGCTCCGGCGTCGTCCGCCGCCGCGTCGTCCTCGTCGTCCCAGCCGTCGCCCTCCTCGTACTGTTCTTTGAGGTCGTCGAAGCTCGCGCCGCCCGCACCGCCCGCGTCGTCGGTCTCGTCGGCTGCGTCGGCTTCGCCGTCCTCGTCGTCCTCATCGTCGAGCACGTCCGCGGGGCTCTCGCGCTCCGCTTCCGCGAGTTCGTCCTCCGCGGCGAGCTCCGCTTCCTTCGCGCCCTCCTCGGCGTCGAGTTCGCCGAAGTCGTCGTCGAAGAACGACTCGGCGTCGGCGTTCGCCACCTCGGGGTCGAGATGCTCTTCGTCCTCGGCTTCCGCCTCGAAGAGGCCGAACGCCCCGCCGCCGTCGAGGCCGCCCATCTCGCGGGCGTCGTCGACGAACGGGTTGATGCCGCGGGTGACCATCTCGTAGATGTCGAGCAGTTTGCGAATCGTGTCGTCGAGTTCTTCGACTGTCTCACCGATCTGTTTGTTCTCTTCGCGGACGGTGTTCATCCCCGACGAGATGGCGCTTACTTCGTTCTCGAGTTCGCCGACGCGATCTTCGAGCTCTGCGAGTTCCTCGCTGTTGTCGTCACCGAATCCGCCGAATTCGTCGTCGTCGAATCCGTCGTCGAGGTCGTCGCCGAAGTCACCAAACTCGTCGGAGAGGTCGTCGATTCCCTCCTCGAATCCAAGTCCATCGTCTGATGACATATGTTGTTCTTCCGTGTCCGTTTCGTCCCCGGCGTCGGCCGTGTCTTCGTCGTTCTGCCACTCCATCATGCTCGCGGCGAGCACCTCCGCACCGTCTGCGGGGCGATTCGTTCGAGCGACGGCCTGTCACCCGGCCGAGCGGCGAACCGGCCGGGGAGGTCCGACGCACTCGGGGGAGCAGGTAACATTGATGCAAGGTACGTAAGTCGGTACAAGAAAGTTCCCGTCCCGTTATCAGTCCCGATATTTCCGCGGTCCTGAATTTCTGTTCGACGAACGTGTAATAAAAGTCAGACGACGGCGTAGCGGCGGTAAGAAGAATTATCCGGCGTCGGCACGGACGTTCCTCCGACAGCCAACACCCGTTTCAACACAACCATGACAGAACTAGTCAAGACCGGTGTCGAAGGACTCGATTCCATCCTGAACGGCGGTATCGTCAAGAACGCCGCGGTGCTCATCAGCGGCAACCCGGGGACAGGGAAGAGCATCCTCGGCCTCCAGTATCTCTACAACGGCGTCGACCAGTTCGATGAGGGCGGCCTGTATCTCACCTTCGAAGAGACGGAAGACGACATCCGCGAGGCGGCCGAGTCTATCGGCTTCGACCGCTGGCACGAGTACGTCGAGTCCGGCGAGATCAAGGTCTACGACAAGCGGACGCTCCTCCGCGACGGCGACTTCTCGACGACGCTCGACCGCATCCTCGGCGACCTCCAGGACACCAACTACGACCGGCTCGTCCTCGACTCGCTGACGATGTTCCAGCTATTTTTCGACGACGAGAAAGAACAGCGTCAGTATCTGTTGAAGTTCATCGACATCCTGAAAGACAGCGGTCTCACCTCGCTTCTGACGACCGAGCAGTCGGCCATCTTCCCCGAGACCGACATCGGCCTCGAGAACTTCCTGACCGACGGGAACATCTACCTCATCCAGAGTCCCGCGGGCGCGACGAGCAACCGCTACATCTGGGTCGCGAAAATGCGCAAGCAGAGCATCAAGAACTCCATGTTCCCGCTGGAAATCGCACAGGGAGGTATCAAGATATACGAGCAGGCGGCCGGGTTCTCCATGGTCGGGGAGTCGCCGCCGTGGTTCGGCGAAGAGACCGAGTAACGGGTCGGTCCTGAAGGCCGGTGGCCCCGGTCTCGCTGCGCTCTTCCTGTTTTCGCCGCCGGGCTCTTTCGACTCGCTCGCACACGAGAACGCGCCCGACTCGTCGATTTGTTCGTGTTCGTCTCACCAGCTCCTGTCTCCGTGCAGTTCGTCTCGGCTCATCGTCGCGACTCGGCTGCGGCGTTGCCCGTCACGTGAGCGCCGCGACCGACAGCGTCACTCGGGCGAGTCGCGCTGTGAGCCGTGGACTCCGAACAAACGACAGCGCTGCCGCTCGGCAGTCGGCGTCGATAAAATGAAAGGAAAGTTTCGGTGCCGGGTTACAGTTCGACGGGTTCGCCCTGCGTCTTGCCGGCGAGCTGCTGGGGCATCGTCAGGATGACCTGCGTCGTCCCGCCCGTGCGAGAGGTGATTTCGAGGGTGACCTGCTCGCCCGTCGAGAGACCACCGACGAGGTCGGTGTCGTCACCGTTGCTATCTTCGATTGCGGCCGTGTCGATGGTGACCTCGTAACGGTCGTTCATGCTGTTGAGGACGCCGAACGAGCCGTCGTCGTCGGTGACCTCGGCGAGACCGAACTCGTCGCTGTCTGCGACGCCTTCCGCGGAGTCGTTCGTCGCGGAGTTCGCGCCGGTCGTCACCGTCTGGTTGGTCAGGGTGACGACGCTGTCGCCGCTGAGGTACTTAATCGAGGTCTCGTTCATGTCCACCGCGTCGGAACCGGCGGCGAGACGAACGGTGAGCGTGATGTTGTCGATGTCTTCGTTGCCGACCGTCCCGTGCGTGTTGAGGACTTCGACGCGGTTGGTGACCTTGTTCACGGACTGCTCTCCGGCGTCTTCGGCGGTGGCTTGCAGGAAGCCGGCCGTGTTCACGAGGACGCCCGCCGCGATTGCGGCGACCAGAACCATCGCGATGAAGACGATGAGGGTCCCGATACCGACCTGACCGCGGTCGTCGTCAGTGATGTTGTTGAACATTTGAATCTCCTCAGAGTGCGATGGGGTCGTTGTCGTCCTTGCCGGCGAGCTGCTGGGGCATCGTCAGGATGACCTGCGTCGTGCCACCGTTGCGGCTGGTGATGTCGAGCTTGACGGTCTGGCCCGTGGCCGTCCCGTTCGCGGCGTCACCTTCGACCGTAGAGGTGTTGATGACGATCTCCGCGCGGTCGGACTGCTCGTTGAGAACCTCGAACGAGCCGTCGCCGTCTTCGAGGACGCCCGCGGTGAAGTTGTTCCCGGTCGTCAGGTTAGCCGGGTCTGCCGTGTCGGCGCCGGTGACGGTGTCGTTGTAGGTGAGCGTCCGCGCGGTCGTCTCACTCAGGTACTTGACCGTCGTGTCTTCGAGAGAGACACTCCCCGAACCGGCCGCGAGGCGAACCGTCAGGAAGACCTGGTCGACGGTGCGTTCCTCACCGGTCTTGTTAACCAAGCCGTGGGCGTTGACGACGTCGACGCGGTTGGTGACCTTGTTCACAGATTGCTGTCCGGCGTCCTCGGCGGTGGCTTGCAGGAAGCCAGCCGTGTTCACGAGGACGCCCGCCGCGATTGCGGCGACCAGAACCATCGCGATGAAGACGATGAGGGTCCCGATACCGACCTGACCCCGGTCTTCGTTGATGTTTTCGAACATAGATTTCGTGGGTTTGGTCCCACACTCGGTGGGGAGCGGGGAACCGTCACTCGTCAACTTGGAGAGGTCCTACATAACGCTACGGCCCTCACTATCAAGACTGATACCAATGGGTCGGTGCGTCAATACGTAAAATTCTCCGCACGCTCACGCGGGCGATCAGCGAGCACTCGTCTCAGAAAACGTAAGAAAAGAGTCCGGAGTCGGAGCGGTTCAGTCCTGCGTAATCTTCCGCCACACGTCGTCGAGTTTGTTCTTCACCTCCGGGCGTTCGGTCACGCTGACCGTGTAGTCGTCGCCCTCGAACCGAACGACGATTTCGTCGACTTCACGGCGGTAGACGTTCGTTCGTCGGTGCTCGTCGGAGAGAACCCGGTCGTGCAGTTCGAGGAGGCCCGCCGCCGTCAACTCCTCGATCCGGCGATAACAGGTCGCGATGGGGATGTCCAACATCTCGCTGAACTCCTGTGCCGAGTGGGGTTCGTCCGCGGCACGGAGGATGTCAGGGTTGTATTCGTTTCCCAGTGCGGAGAGGGTCCTGTCAGACTCCATAGATGGAGATTTATCAGGACGCGCGGCTTGTCAATGTGTTGGTTGGCTATCTGCCACGTTCTCAGTCGTAGTAGTGAGTCCGCCACGGACGGTGACGATGGGATTATATGCCACGGCACCGAGCATTCGTCGATGGACGACGAGGACGAACGTCCCCCCAATCACCCGCGGGAACAGGGGGTCGTCGGGACGGACGAACTCGATATCAGCCGCGACGAGCACGTCGCGGCGCTCGACACGGGCCGGTACGTCATCTCGACCGGGGAGGCCAAGCCGCCGGCCGCCGACGCGGCAGGCGACGAGAGCCAGCCCTCCGATTCGGGTGAGACCACAGGGCCCGATACGGAGGCCTCCGGCGAGGGCGACGAGGACGCCGCGGCTCCCGAACTCGTCCTCCCGAAAGACCCGAAAAAACGGGCCGTGCTCGCTCGACGCCTGCTCGCAGAGCGCGTCGGAGCGGTCCGCGCGGACCACGCGCTCGTCACCACCGCGCTCGTCGACGGCAACGTCGCTCGCCACGAGACCGTCTCCGACGACGTGACCGAGGTCGTCAACTCGTTTCTCTCGTGGTACGCCGACGCCGTCGGCAACGCCGACACCCCGCGCGACGAGGTGCTCGGCATCCTGCTTTTAGCCTCGGAGGTGCGGGTTACCTATCCCGTTCGTGCCGTCGAGGCGCTCGCGACCGCCAACGGACTCGACCGAGACGACAGCATCGGCGACCTCCTCGACGCCGTCGAAGACACCGGCGCGTCGTTCCCGCCGCGCCGACGCTGATGCGTCGGTGACGCGGCCCGGGTGGGCGTTGGAACCCGATAGCTGCGGTCTGCACGACGTGACGCGGGTGATTCGCCCTCGACACACCATATCAGCCTTGATAATGGGGAGGAAGGGTTTATGGTGTGATTTTCGGAAATCTGGAGGTATGGCAAGCAAGGTACTGGTCGTGGACGACTCCGCGTTCATGCGGAATCTCCTCAAACAGCTCCTCGAGGGTGAACACGAAGTCGTCGGCGAGGCCGAAAACGGGGTCGAAGCGGTGGAACTCTACCGCGAACTCGAACCCGATGTCGTCACGATGGACGTCGTGATGCCGATTCGAAACGGCATCGAAGCGACGTCCGAGATCAAGTCGCTCGACGCCGGCGCATCGGTTATCATGTGCACGTCGGTCGGACAGGAAGAAAAGATGCGCGAAGCGGTCGAGGCGGGGGCGGACGGCTACATCACGAAGCCGTTCCAGAAGCCGAACGTGCTCCAGGCTATCGCCGACGTGATTCAGGCAGAGGCATGAATCTCGACGTCCGGTCGCTCCGCACGTTCAGTCGGCTCGCCCACTCGGGCGCGGAGAAAGCCGCCGGTTCGCTGACCACGCTCGCGGGCATCGACACGTACGTCAACGTCACCAAGGTCGAACTCGGGACGAAGTCGGACGTGGAAAACGAGTTCGCCGAGCGCGACCTCGTGAGCGTCCACATCGGCTTTTCGGGCGGCTTAGACGGCCACACCGTGTTGGCGTTCTCGCCCGAGTCCGCCGAGCGGTTAGTCGACGCGTTGATGCCGGGCATCGACGCCACCGACGCCGACGGCGAACTCGCTGAGAGTAGCCTCAAAGAGGTCGCGAACATCATGCTCGGCGGCTTCATCGACGGCTGGGCCGACTACCTCGACACCACCGTCGACATCACGACGCCGACCTACGTCGACGACGAGAACGACGGCCCGCTCGACCGCGTCGACGCCGAGGGGTTCGAAAACGGCGGCGACGACGAGCACGTTCTCGTCTTCCGAAACCAGTTGGAGGCCGCGGACAACGCCATCGAGTTCGACCTGTACATGGTGCCGACCGCGGCGTCCATCGGGACCATCGTCGAGGCGAGCGGCGACGACGGCGCGCTCCCGGTCGAGTCGTTCGCCGCCTTCTCCGAGATGATAAACGACGGCGCGACCCAGGCGTCCGAGGACATCACCGCGATGACGGGCATCGACACGACCGTCGAGGTGAGTCGGCTGAGTTTCGTCCCCATCGAGGGCGTGCCGATGTCGCTGACCGACGCGGTCCGCCGCGGCGTCGTCTTGGAGTTCAGCGGGACGCCGAGCGGCTACATCGCCATCCTCTTCGACGAGCCGTCGGCCGAGAACATCGCCAGTAGCCTCCTCCCGGGCATGGAGGGCGACGAGGCGATGCGCCAGAGCGCGATTCAGGAAATCGGGAACATCACGACCTCCGGCTTCCTCGACGGCTGGGCGAACGCGCTCGAAACGACCATCGACATCTCGCCGCCGAAGCACGTCCACGACATCGGGTCGGCCATCATCGACCCGCTCGCGACCGACCTCGCGCAGTCCCAAGAGTACGCGTTCCTCATCGACTCGACTATTCGAACGGACGACGACGAGTTCACCTGCGATATCTACGCGCTCCCCGACGAGACGGAGCTGCGCAAGGCGCTCAAGCAACTCTCGCCCGCCGTGTGACCCCTCCGTAGAGGAATCTCAATGCAAGTTTACACCACGGACACGCCCGCGGCCCGCTCCGGCCGAATCAAGGTCGGAATCGCAGATTTCGCCGTCTCCAGCGACGAGAGCACGCTGACGACGAGCGGTCTCGGTTCCTGTATCGGCGTCGCGCTGTACGACCCCGAGACCGGCGTCTCGGGGCTCGCACACGCGATGCTTCCGGAGGCGGACGACGGCAGCGAACCGGCGAAGTTCGTCGACACCGGCGTCGAACTCCTGCTCGCAGAGATGCAGGCGGTCGGCGCGGACACCGACCGAATCGTCGCCAAAATCGCCGGGGGAAGCACCATGTTCGACTTCACCTCGGCCGACGGCGACGGCAGTATCGGCGACCGAAACGTCGCCGCGACGCGAACGACGCTCGACGGGTTCGGCATCGACGTCGTCGCCGAGGACGTCGGCGGCTCTCACGGCCGTTCGCTGGAACTCGACAGCGAGACCGGCGACCTCCGCGTGCGAAGCGCGAAGAGCGGCACCCACGTTCTCTGAGCGGCTCGGCTCCTTGTCTCTCGGTCTCGGTGCGACGGTGTCGGAAACGGACCCGCACTCGTCGCCCGGACACCGGCGACACCGGCGACACCGACTGTCGAATGACGACGACCGAGTCCGAGCGCCCGCCCAGTTCGATATCACGAGTGATAATGTCTCGAATAGATTTATGTCGCCTCCTTCGAATGCTTTCACCGACACGGTACGATATCGCGTGTGACATCGCGGACAGCGCGCTGCGCGCTCCGCCGCCCCGAGTCGGGGGACTCAGGGGATTCGTGCCGTCCTGAACGAGGTGACCCATGTACCTGGACCCGGACGAATACGACCCAGACGAACTTCGACGTATCGCGCGTGACGCACCACGAGCCAGACGGAACGGCGACGGTAGATTCGATGACGGCCGATTCGACGACGGCCGATTCGACGACCGCGGGCCGTTCCGGTTCGATAACCCGCTTTTCGACCGGAGCCGACAGGAGGCGTCCGAGGCGCTCCGGTCGAGCCAACTCGAACACCTGCTCGTCCACCAGTCCCGCGGCGAGGAAGACGGCGTCGAAAAGCCGTATCTCCGCTCGCTGCCGGACAAGTACGGCGCGGAGCGCGTCGTCTTCGACTGGCTGGAGTTCCTCGTCCTCAAAAGCGGGTTCAAGCGGGCGATGGACGCCCTCCGGTACTACCAGACGGTCGGCTGGGTCACGCCGGACGTCGAGGAGACGCTCCGGGATTATCTCCTCGGCTTCTCCGCCGACGTCGACGAACCGACCGACCTCGACGTCGACGACCACCTGCTGAGCCTGGTCTACGTCGCCCGCCTCTCCTCGATGGTGTGACGCCGACCGCCGGGTCTCGAACACGGTCTCTCCTTCCGACGACTGAATGTATCCCATGACTGCGCGAACCACCCCGCCGAGTCCGAATCGAGTTGATACCGTATGACGAACGACGCAGCCACGGCCAACGGCACTGACGCGACGCCCGAGTCCGTCGAGCGCGACGCTCCGACCGCCGTCGGCGTCAAGTTCGGGAGCGCCCGAACGACGCTCGTCTTCGACGACGGCGACGCGGCGACGACCGTTCAGGTCCCTTCGTGTCTGGTCGACGGCGAAGACGCGCTCCCCGGCGACGAACGCGTCCGCGACGACGAGGAGGCGGTCCGGCGGTCCGCTGACCGAGCGGAGTTCATGCTTCGCTCGGGCGTGCCCGCGACCGCCCGCGACGCCGAGTTGTTCGAGCGGTTCGTCCGCGAACTCTGCGAGCGACACGACCTCCCCGCCGAAAGCGCCGTCGTCTACGCGATGCCGACCGTCGACGACAAGGTCGGCCTCGCGAACTTCGGCACCGCAGTCGGTGAGTGCGGCATCGGGGGGGCGCTCACGCGAGGGCTCCCGGAATCGCTGTGCGCGTCGATTCCGGCGCTCGGCGACGGAATCGAGGCGGTCAGCGAGGTGTTCGTCGCCCTCGACCTCGGCGCGACGAACCTCGAAGCGTGCGCGTACCGACACGGAACGCGGTTGCTCCCGTTCGTCTCCGCAGAGGTGTCCGGCGACCGCGTCGACCGGCGCATCGCCGAGGCGGTCGAAGCCGAGACCGACGGGCGCGCGACTATCGACCCCGACACCGCCCGCGAGTACAAGGAAACGCACGCCGACTTCGACGGGTTCGAACCCTTCACCGACGCGGTCGAACGCGGGGACGGAGACGGCGGCGACGGCGTCCGCGAGTTCACCGTCGAACGGGGCGTGATGGAGCCGCTGGACGACTATCTCGACGACGCGGTCGCCCAACTCGGCGACTTCTTCTCGCGGCTGGCGAGTTCGCACATGAAGACCTATCAGCTCGCTCGCGCACGCCCGCTGGTCGTCACCGGCGGGATGGCGTGCATCCCCGGCTTGGTCGCAGAACTCGAGTCACGCCTCGCCGCGGAGTTCGACCGTCCCGTAGACGTGGTCGTCCCCGACGACCCGACGACCGCCGCGGCCGCGGGCGCACACAGGCTCGCGGTGCGGCTCCGGGACCGAAACGCGACCTGAACACGCTCGGCTCTCGGGTCCGCTCGTTGTCTCGTTCTCGCGTTCCGCCTTTGACACGCCGAGTATGCGACTCGATTACTGCGCGGCTCAGCCCGTCTCTCAGTCCGTCTCCGACTCGCCCGTTATCGTGCCGCCGTCGCTGGCGGAGGCTGCTCGGTCGGCGCTCCGGAGGCCGACGATGGCGACGGACCCCCGCGGCTCGTTCTCCGTGAACCGGAGCCGACCGTTCGAGCGGTCGATTATCCACTGGACCAGCCAGAGGCCGAGTCCGCTGATGTGCTGGAGCGGCGTCTCGGTCCCCGATTCGAGGACGGAGAGTTCGGCGTCGGGGACGCCCGGCCCGTTGTCGGCGATTCGAATCTCGACGTAGTCGTTCGAGGTCGCGCTCCGCTCGACGGTGACGCCGACCTCCGGGATGACGCGGTCGTTGTGTTCGAGCGCGTTGTCGATGAGGTGTTTGATTGCCGACTCGATGAGGTCGTCCGCGGTGACCCACATCTCGTCGGGGAGGTTCCGATGGACGATTGCCTCGGGGTAGTCGGACTCGATGTCGTCTAACTGCGCCTCGATGCGCTCGACCACCTCGACGGGTTCGAGTCCGGACGGCCCGCGGGTGAGCGTCGTGTCGATGTGCCGGGTCTGCTCGCCGAGTTCGACCAGCGACGACGCCTTTCGCTTTATCGTTCGGGCGTGGTCCTTCGACTCCGCGGGGATGCGTTCGTCGAGGAGGAGGTCGGCGTGGCCGAGGATGACGTTCATGTCGTTTCTGAGGTCGTGCCGGAGGACGCGATTCAACACTCGGAGGCGCTGTTCGTAGCGATGGCGACTCGTCACGTCCCGCGAGTTCAACACGACGCCGCCGACGGCGGGGTCGTCGAGGAGGTTGACGCCCACCGTCTCGAACCGCCGCCACGTACCGTTTTTGTGGCGGACTCTGAACTCGGCGCGCACGGGCGGGTCGCCGGAGACCACCTCGTCGAAGCAGTCAGCGACCCGGTCTCTGTCATCGGGGTGGACGAGGTCGAGCACCGGTTCACCGACGAGCGCGTCGGTCTGATAGCCGAGCACCTCGGTCATCGAGGGACTCGTGTAGGTCCGTTCGCCGTCCTCGTTGAGGACGGTGATGACGTCCCGCGAGTTCTCGATGAGCGCGCGGAACTCCGCTTCGGTGCGGCGGCGTTCCGTCACGTCGTAGAAGACGAGCAAGCGCGTCCGGTCGCGTGTCTGGTCGCCGAGCGGTTCGGAACGGACCTCAAAATAGCGGTTGGTCCCGTCGTCTTCGACGACCGCTTGCGCCCTGTCTCGACCCGCTAACACCGCCTGAACCTCGGACGGCACGCGAACGCTTTCGAGGACGGGCTCGCCGACGCACTCAGCGACCGGTCGCGCTAACAGTTCCGAGGCGGCCCCGTTCGATTCGACGATTCGGTCCTGTTCGTCGAGGACGACGACGGCGTCGCGCATCTCCGAGAGAATCGCGTCGCGGGCGATGGGCGTGATATCGAACAGTTGGTGTCTGAAGAGCGCCCAGAGCACGACGACCGAGCTAACGCCGATAGAGACGGGGACCGGATTGATTCGGAACGGGAAGAAGAACTCGCCGCCGAGCGCGGCGAGCGGAATCACCCCGGCGACGAAGAGAAACCCGGCCTGTCGCCGGTGGATGTTCGAGCTTTTGAGGTACGTTCTCGCGATGACGCTCACCCCGGTGACCGCGACGCCGAACCCGTAAACGACGTGTGCGACGAGGACGAGGTCCGGACCGAGCGGGCCGAAGAAGTCGGCTCCAGGGACAGCGAACCGGCCCGGCTGCATGGCCCGCCAGGGGCCGACCGACGACCCGAGCAGCCCGTGGGAGGCGTTCGTCAACTTGAGGGCGATAGCGACGGCGGGCTCGACGGCCAGAAAGCCGAGCATCTGCGTGGAGAGGAGCTGGTCTTCGCCGGCGTAGACGAGCGCAAAGACGAGCCAGACCGTGGGGATGACGGCCGCGCCGGCCCACGCCAACTGCGCGTAGAACAGTTCTGCGCTGGGCGTCATCGGGAGGAAGAGGAACCCGTACGCCGTGGCCCAGATGCTCCCGGAGAGCGTCAACAGCGCAAACGGGAGGCGGACGCGCCGCGAGTAGCGTCGGAACCGGCCGAGAACAACGAGTGTGACGACCCCCGCAAGGATGCCCGCGGCGAACAGCGCGTACGCGTGTGGGTACTGCCCGACGCCGGTCATATGTGGGTCGTGGCTCGCATCTGTGACTCTCTTGGAACTATTCTTTCCGATGAGTGTCACATCGGAGCGATATCAAACGTGTAGCTGGTACGGAACTTAAGCGATTCGCCCCACATATCAAAGTTGATAGCACACGGGGCGAAGAGAGAAATCACGCCACACCGAGTGAAACGCCCGTCAAATCAGCGTTCGACTCGTAGTCTCGTTCGGAGTTATCAACCGTACCGTTCACCCACTCTCTCGGATTGAACGTTCGTGTGGCTGTCATATGTCGGACGTTCGCCCGAACGCTTAATTCGGATGGACGCACACGCAGGGGTAGATGCCGCGCGAGTCACGTCACCCGACTGACGCCGACGGCCCGACCGGCCCCGGACTCAGACGGAACTCCGGCGCTCGGTCGTTCGACTGGGTCGACGCACCGACGAACCGGGCGTGGAGCGACGTGGCTCACGAGCGCCTCCTCGCGACGACCGCGGCTGTCACCTCGGACGGCGAGCCGTTCCTCGACGAGATTCCGCGGACGCCGCGGGCCGAGCGCGTGCTGCTCGACTGGTGTGTCCACCTCGTCGAGCGACTCGGCGGTCGCGGCGCGCTGGAGATGGCGTCGTACTACCGCGACATCGGCTGGATAGGCGACGAGCCGCACGACACGATTCGCGAGCGCGTCGTCTCCTTTACCGTCCCCGCCGACTTCGAGGACGCGCCGACAGAAGAGGACCACGTCCGCAGTTTCTCCTACGTCGCTCGGCTGTCAGCGATGACCGAGTCGGAGTAGCCGGAGTGAGTCACCGCCGGCTTCGACGGCCGCTCAGAGGCCGAGTTCGCGGCCGATGATGAGGTGTTGAATCTCGCTCGTCCCCTCGCCGATTTCCATGAGCTTCGCGTCGCGGTAGAACCGCTGAGGGGCGAAATCGGTCGTGTAGCCGTAGCCGCCGAGCACCTGCACCGCGTCTTCTGCGACCTCGCGGGCGGCCTCCGAGGCGTCGAGTTTCGCCAGTGCGGACTCCCGGCTCACCCGCTCGCCGGCGTCGTACCGCGTCGCGGCCTTGTGGGTGAGCAGTCGCGCCCGCTCGGTCTTGCGGTGCATCGAGACGAGTTTGTCGCGGATGGCGTCGAACTTCGAAATCGGCCGGTCGAACTGCTCGCGCTCTTGGGCGTACGATTTGGCGTGGCCGTACGCGCCCTCGGCGAGCCCGACCGAGAGCGCCGCGATGGAGATGCGGCCGCCGTCGAGCGTCTTCATGGTCTGCGTCCAGCCTTCACCCTCCTCGCCGAGGAGGCGGTCTTCGGGCACCCAACAGTCGTCGAAGGAGAGTTCGCAGGTCGGTGAGGAGTTGAGCCCCATCTTGTCCCACTCGGTCGTTACCTCGAAGCCGTCGTCGTTCTCGGGGTCGACGATGAACGTCGAGATGCCGTCGTAGCCCGCGCCGGGGTCCGTGACGGCCTTCACGAGGACCGAGCCGGCGACGTTCGCGTTCGTGATGAACTGCTTCGTGCCGTCGATGACGTAGCCGTCGCCGTCCCGCTCTGCGACCGTGTCCATGTCGCTGGCGTCGCTCCCGGACCCGGGCTCGGTGAGCGCCCAGCCGCCGAGGTGCTCGCCGGTCGCCAGCGGCGTAAGCCAGCGTTCCTTCTGCTCGTCGGTGCCGAACAGTTCGATAGGCTTCGACGCGAGGCTGACGTGGGCGGCGTACGACAGGCCGATACCGCCCGAGACGCGACCGAGTTCCTCCACGACGAGCGCGTACATCAACTGGTCGCCGCCGAGGCCGCCGTACGCCTCGTCGATGGGGACGCCCATCACGTCCAACTCGGCCAACTGGTCGAATATCTCCGCGGGGAACCGGTGTTCGTCCTCGATGTCCTGCGCGATGGGCGCGATTTCTTCCTCGCAGAACTCGCGGACGGTATCCCGAATCATCCGGTGTTCGGCCGGGATGTCGAAGTCCATGCGACCAACTATCGTCGTGCCGGACATAAACTAATCGAACGACCATGAAAGACATGCGTCGCGGCCGGCGAAGGCGGCAGCCCGCATCGGGTACTCCCATCGCGTGGGAATAGGCATCCGGGTCTTTTTGCGCCGCGGCCCGACGTTCTCGTATGTACTCCCACATCCTCTTTCCGACCGACGGCAGCGACTGTGCGGACGCCGCCTTGGACCACGCCATCGAACACGCCCGCACCTACGACGCGACGCTCGTGGCGCTCTACGTCGCGGACGTGCGCGAGGTCGGCTACGCCGCGCCCGCGCTCTCGCTCGAACGGGTCCGCGAGGCGCTCCTCGAAAGCGGCGAGCAGGTGTTAGACCGCGTCGCTCAGGCGGCCCGCGAGGCCGGCGTCGAGGTCGAGACCGTCGTCACGGAGGGCACGCCCGCGAGCGAGATTATCCGCCACGCCGACGAGCGGGAGGTGGACCTCGTCGTGATGGGAACCCACGGCCGCAGCGGCATCGACCGCTACCTCATCGGGAGCGTCGCCGAGCGCGTCGTCCGCGGCTCCGACGCGCCCGTGTTGACGGTCCGACAGGAGTCGGCGTAGGCCCACGAGGTTAAGCCGCCCCTCGTCTTACGGGGGTGCATGGACCTCCGTCGGCTCGTCCGCGGCCGCCTCGGGTGGCCGCGTCTGGAGACGGTCGCCCGCGAACTCGCCCGGCGATACGACCGCGACAGCCTCCACATCCGATTTCTCGAGGCGGACAACTGGCTTTCGACCCCGATGGTCGTCGACGACGAGTGGTTCGTGAAAGTCATCTCGAAACAGAACTCGCTCGTCCACGCCGTCTTCACGACCGGGCGAAACCTCGGCGCGTTCTCCAGCGGGACGGAGGGCTTTTTCGGGCATTTCGGGACGCCGCTGGAGATGGCCGAACACGAACTCGAAGCGACGAAGCGACTCCGCGACATCGGCCTGCAAGCGCCCGCGCCGGTCGAGGCGTTCGAGGTTGACGGCCTCGGCGTGCTCGTCCTCGAATACCTGCCGAACTTCCACACCCTCGACACCGCCCCGCGAGCGGAGGTCGAACGGCTCGCCCCCGAGCTGTTCGCGGCGCTCGCGGCGATGCACGACAACCACCTCGCTCACGGCGACCTCCGGGCCGAGAACGTCCTCGTCCGCGAGGACGGCATCTACTTCATCGACGCGACGAACGTCAACGACGAGGGGATGCGCGACGCCCGCGCGTACGACCTCGCCTGCGGGCTGGCCGCGCTCGAACCGCTCGTCGGACCCAAGGCGGCGGTCGCCGCGGCGCTCGACTCCTACGACGCGGACGCGCTGTTGGACGCCGTCGACTTCCTCGACTTCGTCAACATCCGGCCCGACCACGACTTCGACGCCGCGTCGCTCAAAGGCGAAATCGAGAAACACGCGGCGTAGCACGCGGTCGGAAAAAGCCGCGAACGCGGGGCGAGTCGCGCGTTACTCGCCCTCGACGCCCTCGTAGTCCGCGCCGCCCATGTAGAGCCGCGAGACTTCGGGGTCGTCGAGGAGGCCGTCGGCGTCGCCCTCGTAAGCGACGGTCCCCTGGTCGAGGACGTAGCCGCGGTCGGAGATGCCGAGGCCCTCCCGGGCGTTCTGCTCGACCATCAGGACCGCCGTCCCGAGTTCGTTTACCTTCTTCACGTCCTCGAACACCGACTGGACGATGTTGGGCGCGAGGCCCGCCGACGGCTCGTCGATGAGGAGCACTTCGGGCTCCATCACGAGCGCGCGGGCGAACGCGAGCACCTGCCGCTGGCCGCCCGAGAGCGTCCGGGCCTTCGCAGAGCGCTTCTCGTCGAGAATCGTGAACTGGTCGTACAGTTCGTCGATTCGCGCCTGCAAGCCCTCCGAGCGGGCGACCCCGCCCATCCTGAGGTTCTCGTCGATGGTGAGAGACGAAAAGACGTTGTCCACCTGCGGGACGTAGCCCATCCCGACGCGGACGAGGTCTTCCGGCTCCTCGCCGGTGATATCTCGCCCGCTCAGCTCGACCGTCCCGGTCCACGGCTCGAGGAGGCCGAACACCGTCTTGAGGACGGTTGACTTCCCCGCGCCGTTCGGCCCGATGATGCAGACGATTTCGTCCGATTCGAGGTGGAGCGACAGGTCGCGGAGGACCTGCACCTCGCCGTAGCCGCTGTCGACGCCGGTCACGTTGAGTGCGCGCTCGGTCATGGGCCGGCCCCTCCGAGGTACGCCTCGATGACGCGGTCGTCGGAGCGGACTTCGTCCGGCGAGCCCTCCATGAGCACCTTCCCTTGGTCGAGAACGATGATGGGGTCTGCGAGGTCCATGATAAACGGCATGTCGTGTTCGATGATGAGGAAGGTCTGTCCCTCCTCGTTGAGTTCGCGGATGAACCGCTTGATGTCGTTCGCGAGCGTCGGATTGACGCCGGCGACCGGCTCGTCCAAAAGCAGGATGTCGGGGTTCGTCGTGAACGCCCGCGCGAGCTCGACGAGCTTCATCTGCCCGCCGGAGAGGTCGGTCGACGGCTGGTCGATGAGATGCCCGATTTCGAACCGTTCGAGCAGCTCTCGCGTCTGTTCGATGTTCGCCCGCTCCTCTTCTGTCACGTCGGAGCCGGCGAAGAAAAGCGAGAAGATTGACTCGCCTTTCTGCGGGCCGGGACCGACGAGCATCGCCTCGCGGACGGACATCCCCTCCAGCCGCCGGGGCGTCTGGAAGGTCCGAACGAGCCCCTTTCGGGCGCGCTCGTGCGGTTCGAGGTCGGTCACGTCCTCGCCGTTGACGGTGACGTGACCGGCGTCGTTCTCGTAGAAGCCGGAGATGAGGTTGAACAGCGTGGACTTGCCCGCGCCGTTCGGTCCAATCATCCCGGTGATGGTCCCGCGTTCGACCTCGATGGAGACGTCGTCGGTGGCGACGAGGCCGCCGAACGCTTTCTCCAAGCCGGTCGTCTTCAGGACGACGTCGTCCTTGTCGAGGCGCGCACCCTCGTACGCATCGTCGTTCATCGGTCGTCACCCCCGTTCGAGGAGGTCCCGCCGTCGGAGGCGGCACCGGAGGGAGACGCGCCGCCGGCACCGCTTCCGTCGCGCGCCGCCGGCCAGATGAGTTCGTCCTTCGGCGGCAGGAGCCCGTCCTGCCGGAACCGCATGATGAGGATGATGAGCCCGCCGACGAACAGCAGTCGGAGCGGGGCCAAGTCGACGCCGAGCGTCTGGATGAAGCCGATGTCGTTGAGGAAGCGGGTTCCCTCTCGGATGGCGATGACGACGGCCGCGCCGACGACCGCTCCGCGGTTCGACCCGGTCCCGCCGAGGATGACGGCAATCCAGATGTAGAACGTCGTCAGGGGAACGAGGTCCGAGGGGTCGATGTAGAGGTTCAGGTGGGCGTAGAACGCCCCGGCGACGGCCATGATGACCGAGCCGAGGACGAACGCCTGCATCTTGAACCGGTAGGTGTTCTTCCCGAGCGCCTTGGCGAGGTCCTCGTCGGACCGTATGGTCCGGAGGACGCGCCCCCACGGCGACCGGTGGACGCGCCGGAGGAACAGGTAGACGACGGCGATGAGGAAGACCACGATGGCGGCCGTCGTCGCAGAGTCGGTCAGCGGGAGCCACGACATGAGGTTCGGGATGCCGCTGATACCGCTCGACCCGGCGGTCCACTGCCGCTCGTTGAGGATGATGGCGCGGATGACCTCGGCCAGTCCGAGGCTGGCGATGGCGAGGTAGTCCTCGCGCAGGCGGAGCGTCGGGATACCGATGAGCACCGCGACGAACGCGCTCACGACGATTGCCGCGAGGAACCCGAACACCGGGTGGAGTCCGAGTCCGAGCGGGGAGTTCGGCGCGGTCAACAGCGCGGCGCAGTAGGCTCCGATGCCCCAGAACGCGGCGACGGAGAAGTTGATGAGCCCGGCGTAGCCCCACTGGACGTTGAGTCCGAGCGAGAGCAGGGCGTACATCCCGACGAGCGCGATTTGGAACAGGAGGAATCGCAGCCCGACGACGCCGGTGAGGACGCCGACGACGAGCAGCACCGTGATGAGGCCGAGCGCGGCGAAGATGCGTCGCTCGGTCGCGTCGCGGACGAGCGTCTCACGCACCCACGAGGTGACGGCGCTCATCCGCTATCACCCGCGATTCCGCTCGGGCGAACGAGCAGGATGACGACCATGATGACGAACGCGACGGCCTCCGCGTACGGTGTGCTGACCAAGGGGACGCCCAACTGGTCGAAAAGCGGGACCAGTTCGTGGACCATCCCGATGACGAGGCCGCCGAGCATCGCGCCGTAGACGGAGCCGATGCCGCCGAGGATGACCGCGGCGAAGACGATGAGCAGGATGTCGAAGCCCATGCGCGGGCGGACGAGTTCCTCCAGTCCGAGGAAGACGCCGCCGGCCGCGGCGAGCGCGCCGCCGATGAGCCACATGGCGAAGATGACCTCGCTGGTCCGAATGCCGCTGACCCGCGCGAGGTCCGCGTTGTCGGCGGTCGCGCGCATCTTCCGGCCGAGGGTCGTCCGCGTCAGCGTCAGGTGCAGCGCCGTCACGAGGACGACGGTGAGCGCCACGACGACGAGGTTGCGCGGCGTGACCGCGATGCCGAGCGTCTCGCGGACCCACGGAACCGGCCCCTGTCGGGGAACGCCGTAGCGCTCGGGCTCGGTTCCGAACGACAGGAACACGAGCGCGCGATAGACGAGCGCGACGCCGATACTGGAGATGAGAAGTCCGATGGAGCCGCTGTCCTTCACCGGGCGGTAGACGACGCGGTTGGTGACGACGGAGATGACCGCCGCCGCACCCATGCCGAACGCGAGAGCGAGGAAGAACCAAAGCGGCAGGCCGAACACGCCCGCGTCGCCCAGCATCGGTCGGAAGAAGCCGACCGAGAACAGCGCGGAGAACGCCCCCACGGTCATGAGGTCTCCGTGGGCGAAGTTCGCGAAGTCCGCGATGCTGTACACGAGCGACAGCCCGATGGCCGCGAGGACGAT
Source organism: Haloferax sp. ATCC BAA-644 (assembly GCF_000336975.1). Taxonomy (NCBI): domain Archaea; kingdom Methanobacteriati; phylum Methanobacteriota; class Halobacteria; order Halobacteriales; family Haloferacaceae; genus Haloferax; species Haloferax sp. ATCC BAA-644. The sequence continues at coordinate 283,151 of NZ_AOLF01000013.1, read as the reverse complement.
GATGCTCGAGAACACCACGCCGTTGGCGACGTACTGGAAGGGGCTGATTTGGAGCGGTATCACGGCTCCGGGGCCCTCCCGTGGGTCGTTCGCCGTCCGTTCCGTGCGTGCATAGTTAGCTCGTGATGTAGTCACCGAAGACGTACTCGTGGTCCTCGACGCTGTAAATCTGGTAGTAGCCCGGCGGGTCGCCGTTCTCGTCGAGGTCGACCGGGCCGCTGACGCCCTGATAGTTGATGTCGCTCGGGGAACCGCCGTCGCGGAGGACGGCCGCGGCCTCCTCGAAGTTGAAGACCTCCTCGCCCTCGGGGCGGGTCACGTCGCGGACGACCGACGCGAGCGCCTCGCCGGTGAACTCGTCTGCCGCCTCGATGGCGATGGCCGCGACCGTCACGGCGTCGTAGGCGTACGCCGACCAGACCGTCGGCGTCCCGTCGTAGTTCTCCTCGAACGCGGCGACGAAGTTCTGGTAGTTCTCCTGGTCCTGCGGGGCGCTCTCGGTGATGCCCGTCATCCCGTCCATGCTACCTTCGGGCGTGTTTTCGATGATGGAGTCGGCGACGGTTGACTCCGCGCCGTAGTAGTCGACGGACGTGTTGTAGCCCTGGTCGAAGCCCTCGTTGACCATGACCGTGTACTCGTTCGCGTACGTGAGGAAAATCCACGCCGAGGCGTCGGTCGATGCCATCTCGGTGAGGATGCCGCTGTACGACGATTGACCCTGGTCGTGCGGTTCGTTGTAGGCGACGGTACCGTCGAACTCGGACTCGAACGTCTCGGCGAACACGTCGGACAGCCCCGTCCCGTAGTCATTGTTGATCCACGTGACGGCGACCGTGTCGTGGCCGTCGTCGTTGACGAGGCTGGCGAGCGCCTGTCCCTTCGCGGAACCGGAGGGGCTCATCCGAAGCAGCTCCGGCCGCGTCGTGAGTTCGGGACTCGTGCTGTTCTGACTGATTTGGACGACGCCGGCGTCTCTCGTGACGCTGTCGTGGATGGCGATGGAGACGCCGGAGCCCACGGAGCCGATGAGAAGCGGGACGCCGTCTTGGTTGACGAGCACCTGTGCGCCGTTGACCCCGCCTTGGTTCGTACTCTCGTCGTCCTCGACGGAGATGTTCAGCGACGCCCCTTCGGAGCCGATACCGACCTCGTTGATGGCCGCGAGCGCGAGTTCGCGGCCGCGAGTGTTGCGCTCGCCGTACGGCGCGAGCGACCCGGTGAGCGAGTCGACCATACCGATGGTGTACGACGATTCGTCGCCGCCGCTTTCCTCGGTGGTCGTGGTGGTCTCGTCGCCGCCGTCACCGCCGCCGCCGCTTTCCTCGGTGGTCGTTGCCGTGGGAGTCTCTTCTTCCCCTTCGAGACAGCCGGCGGTCGCCCCGACGAGCGAGAGCCCCGACAGCTTCAGCAGCGTTCTGCGGTCCATGTCGTGTGGTGACATAACAAGCATTGCTCTCCAGCTATCGTAAATATACCTGTGACCGTCCATGGTCGGGGCCCCGGACCCCGTCGGACGAAACGAGCGTTCCGTAATTATTTCAGGAATATTTTTCAGAATGATTTGGTAGGGTCCCTCTTTAGGGTACGTGTCTCACAATAGCGGGTCGTGATACCCCCCATCGCGAACAACTTCGTGGCGGGCGAGACGGCCGACGGAGCGGTCTCGCACGTCGAGTCGCTGAACCGCGACGGCATCGCGGGGATACTGAACCTGCTCGGCGAGCACTACACCGACCGGGCGGCCGCCGACGCCGACGCCGACGCGTACGTCGACCTCGTCCGTCAACTCGGCGCGACGGACCTCGATGGCTGCGTCTCGGTGAAGCCTTCGCAGATTGGTCTCGACATCAGCGACCGCGCGTTCCGGGAGAACCTCGACCGCATCGTCGACGCCGCGGACGCCGAAGGCGTGTTCGTCTGGGTCGACATGGAGGACCACGAGACGACCGACGTGACCCTCGACGCCGTCGACGACTTGGGCCACCGGACGGGCGGGAACGTCGGCGTCTGCGTGCAGGCGAACCTGAAACGCACGCGCGACGACCTCGAACGCCTCGCGGAGGGACCCGGCAAGGTCCGTCTCGTCAAGGGCGCGTACAACGAGCCGGCGTCCATCGCGTACAAGGAGAAGTCGAAGGTGGACGAGGTGTACAGGGACCTCCTCGAATTCATGTTCACCGAGTTCGACGACGGGGTGGCGGTCGGCAGCCACGACCCGCACATGATTGCACACGCCCGCCGCCTCCACGAACAGTACGGGACGCCCTACGAGGTGCAGATGCTCATGGGCGTGCGCGAGGACGGCCAGCGCGACCTCGCGGACGCCGGCATCGAGACGTGGCAGTACGTCCCCTACGGGGACAAATGGTTCTCCTACTTCTACCGACGCGTCCGCGAGCGGAAGTCGAACGCGCTGTTCGCGCTCCGCGCCGTCGCCGGTATCTGAGCCGGGACAGACACCCAATCGTCCCGTGCTACTGCGGGTCGAGCAGTTTCGACTCCGCTTTGCGCAGGTGTTCGAGCAGCGTCGTCTTCGAGATGTCCATCTCGGCGGCGAGTTCGCGGGTCGACACCTCGCGGGGCCAGCGGTAGTAGCCTTCTTCGCGCGCGAGTTCGAACGCCTCCCGCTGACTCCGGGTGAGCGTGTCGAGCCGCCGACTGCGCTCCGGTTCCGCGCCCTCGGACGTGGAGATGGAGGCGACGCGAATCTCGGCTCCGGTCTCGTCCATGACGGTCTCGATGCGCGGCTGTATCTCCTCGCGCGCGCCGGCGAACCAGACTTCCCACCGCTCGCGGCCGTTTTCTATCTGCGTGGGGGCGCTGTGGACGAAGCCCTGCTTGAGCAGCTCCGGACACATCATGTCGCTCGGGTCGTACTCCAAGAAGAACTCGCGGGCGACCGGGCCGGGCGCGACGTGCTTCCCGCGGGAGTCGAACCGCTCTTGCAGTTCCAACACCTCGCCCGTGAGCTCCGAGTCAGCGATGGCGTCGAGGAGCGTCTCGACCTCGTCGAGCGACTCGCCGTAGGCGGTGAACAACCCGTTCGACCGCTCGACGCCCGCGGCGGGGGCGTCGTAGATGGCGTGTGCGAGGATGCCGCCGTCGTGTTCGCTCGTCGATTCTATCGCCCAGCAGTTCGGATGCCACAGGTCGAGCGTAAGGCGCGTGCCTTCACCTGCCGTGCGCTCGCTCATACACCGGGTAATACGTCGTTACGTAAGATGTTATCTGTGGTCACTCGGCGTCGCGGTGATGCGTCGGTTCGGGCGCGTCCCTTCCATGGGAGGGTCCGGGGTTATTAATCATAGTTGTGAGTATAGAGTCATATGGCGCAGGACGAATATCAGCACTACATCGACGGCGAGTGGACGGACGGCACCGGCGGCGAGACGTTCGAGAGCACGAACCCCGCGACGGGCGGGTCGCTGGGGACGTTCCGACGCGGCACGCCCGAGGACATCGACGCGGCGGCCGCCGCGGCCGACGAGGCGTACGAGGAGTGGCGCGAACTCTCCCACATCGACCGCGCGGAGTACCTCTGGGACATCTACCACGAACTGCGCGACCGCACGGAGGAACTCGCGGAGGTCGTCACGAAGGAGTGCGGCAAAGAGATTTCCGAGGGCCGCGCCGACGTCATCGAGGCGTACCACATGGTCGAGTGGGCCGCGGGCGACGCCCGCCACCCCAAAGGCGACGTGGTCCCCTCCGAGATTCCCGCGAAGGACGCCTACATGCGCCGCAAGCCCCGCGGCGTCGTCGGCTGTATCACCCCGTGGAACTTCCCCGTCGCCATCCCCTTCTGGCACATGGCCGTCGCGCTCGTCGAGGGCAACACCGTCGTCTGGAAGCCCGCCGAGCAGACGCCGTGGTGCGGGCAGATTATCGCCGAGATGTTCGAGGACGCCGGCATCCCCGACGGCGTGTTCAACATGGTACAGGGCTTCGGTGACGCCGGCGCGAGCATCGTCGACGACGAGCGCGTCGACTCCGTGCTGTTCACGGGCTCCGCCGAGGTCGGCCACGAGGTCGCGAGCAAGGTCGCCCAACAGCCCGGCAAACTCGCCGCGTGCGAGATGGGCGGCAAGAACAACATCGTCATCACGGAGAAGGCGGACCTCGACATCGCGGTCCACTCCGCGACGATGTCGTCGTTCAAGACCACCGGCCAGCGCTGTGTCTCCTCCGAGCGCATCGTCGTCCACGAGGACGTGTACGACGAGTTCAAGGAGCGCTTCGTCGAGAACGCGAAGAACGTCTCCGTGGGCGACCCGCTCCGCGAGGACACGTTCATGGGGCCCCTCATCGAGGAGGGCCACAAGGAGAAGGTCACGAACTACAACGAACTCGCGGAGACGGAGGGCGTGAACGTCCTCGTCGACCGCACCGAGCTCGACGCCGACGAGATTCCCGAGGGCCACGAAGACGGCCACTGGGTCGGGCCGTTCGTCTACGAGGCCGACCCCCACGACGACCTCCGCTGCACCCACGAGGAGGTGTTCGGCCCCCACGTCGCCCTGCTGAAGTACTCCGGCGACATCGAGGACGCAGTCGAGATTCAGAACGACACCGACTACGGGCTGGCCGGTGCCGTCATCTCCGAGGACTACCGCCAGATAAACTACTTCCGCGACCACGCCGAGGTCGGCCTCGCCTACGGCAACCTCCCGTGTATCGGCGCGGAAGTCCACCTCCCGTTCGGCGGCGTGAAGAAGTCCGGCAACGGCTACCCCTCGGCCCGCGAAATCATCGAGGCCGTCACCGAGCGCACCGCGTGGACGCTCAACAACTCCAAGGAGATTCGCATGGCGCAGGGCCTCTCGGCGGACATCAAGACCAAGCAAGACGACTGAAGTCGTCCAGCCGGTCACCGCGTCACGGCCCCGCAGCAGTCCTGCTTTTTCCGTCCACCGTTTCAGTGTCCGTCGGTCGATTCAGCCTCCCCGTGAGCGCCGGCCGCGACGTAGACGCCGGGCATCCCCGTCTCCTCGACGGTCAGCGCCACTTCCTCGTTCTCCTCGGCGGGGCGGTCGGTCACGACGGTCACGGCCTCGATTGGGTCGCGGCGGACGAACGCCCAGACGAGGTCGAGCATCGAGGGATGACCGCCCTTCCGAACGACGAGTACGTGACGCGAGTCGGCCAGCGCCCGGAGTTCGGGCGACAGGTCCTCGTCGTCGAGTTCGTCCGGTGGAATGGCGTGCAGCACGTCGCCTCGAATCGTCTCGGTCATGGTGGCTCCGACGAGGGCCGGGGGAAAGAAGCGTGCGCTCTCGGACTGTCGGGGGGTCGCCGCCGAGGCGCGACGACGCCGCGGCTCGGAGCGAAGCGGTCGTCAAAAGGCGGAGGCGAATGCGCCTCCCGCCGAGTCTCGCGTCACCAGTTGGCGAAGTGAGACGAGGGGGAGTGCGCTCCCACCGGGCTTGGGAGCGCGAAACGACGTGGCCACGTCGTTTCGGATGCCGCAACGGACCCCGAAACGTTGCGGCGGGTGCGGCGGATGTGGAGTCGCCGACGACTGGCGAGAAAAGCGCCTATTGCGTCGGCGACTTTCGCTTAGGAGCCACGATGTATAAAGCCACCGCAACAGCCGCTCTCACACCCCGCGAGCGCACGGCTCTCGCGGTTCCTCGCCCTGTCTCACCGAGCGTTGACGGTCGTCGCCGGCGTTACGCGGTCGCTTCGAACTCGCGTCGGAGCTCCGCTTCGAGGTTGTCGAGTTCGCGGTCGAGGTTGCGCTCGAAGAACGCCTCGACGCCCGGCAGTCGGCCGTCGACGGTGAACTCGTTGATGAGGCGGCTGCCGCCGTCGTGTTCCTCGATGGTGTGTTCGCCCGTCACCCGCATCACCCGCGACTTGCCGACGAACTTGACGTGGGTCGGCTCGTCGACTTCGATGTCTTCCGTCTCGACTGTCACCGTCGAACGGACGAGCGGAATCGGGAGTTCGAGATACCACGTCGCGTGGCGGCCGTCGTCGGACACGTCGAAGCGGTCGACGACGCTGATAGCCCCCGCTCGCTTGGCCGGGTCGGCGATGAACTCCCAGACGCGCTCGCCGGGAGCGTCGAACTCGAACGTTCGTTTCACGCGGACGGTCATGAGATACCATCACACCTCCACAGTAAAAATCCGTGGAATCGCCTCAGCTTCGGGTGACGCGCCACGTCGTCGAGCGGGCTCGTCCCCACTTCTCGATTTCGACGTCTTCGGACTTCTCGGCCAGCCGCGGCAGACGGGACCCGACCTGCTTCGCGGTGAGACCGATGGCTTCGGCGATGTTCTTCGCCCGGAAGTAGCCCTCCCCGCGGCTGACGCTGTCGCGGAGATAGGCGAGAATGCGTTGTTCCTCGTCGGTGTACTCAGTCATCCTCGGACCGTCTAGGGAATGGGCGTTATTAACGGTTACCCGTGTTCCTCAGCGTTGATACTCGACGCTACTGGAACAGGTGCGCGCCGCAGACCGCCAGCGAGGCGGCGATAATCGCGACCATGAACCCGAGCGCCTTCGTCAACTGGTCCGGTCCGGCGACCATCAGCCCCGCGCCGACGAGCGTGAGTACGCCGAACAACGCCGCAAAGCCGATGGACTTGTCGGATTGCACCGTCTTGGTTTCCATGTTCCCGACCTTCGCGGGTGCGCACTTAGTTCATTCGACACCGCCTGCCGTGGGGTGACGTGTCGGGGTCGAGGCGTGCGGGACGGTCCCGCGAACCGCCGTCGCGCTCGGCCGTTCGACATATGTACCACCAGTCTCGTGTGTCCACAAGATGGGACTGACATCCGCGCTGTTCGGCGGTAAACTCCGTATCGCGCTCGTCGCGCTGGTGCTCCTCGCGACCGTCATCGGCGGGGCGTTCGCGGCCGGAATAATCGGCGCGCCGAGCGTCGACCGGGTCGACAACCGGTTCGGCGGCGTCAACGAGACGGCGACGGTCATCGAGACCGACCTGTACGTCTCGAACCCGAACCCGCTTTCAGCGAACCTCTCCGGGCTCGCCGTCGACTACGGCGTCGAGATGAACGGGATTCGGATGGCGACCGGCGAGAAGGAAGGCGTCTCTGTCGGGCAGGGGACCACAGCAGTCCCGCTTCGGACGACGCTCGAAAACGAGCGCATCCCCGAGTGGTGGGTCTCGCACATCCAGAACGGCGAGCACACCGACCTCGCCGTGAACGCCACCGTCACCTCGGAGACGCTCGGCCGGACCTTCGAAGCGCCCGAGATTACCCGGAGCATCGACACCGACCTGCTGTCGGCGTTCAACTCCACGGAGACCCGCGAGATAAACGCGGAGTCGCCGGTCGTCTCCGACCCCGTGTTGTACGTCAACGAGACGAACGCCGAGTGGGGCGAATCCACGGACGAGCGCACGGCGCTCGAACTCACGTTCATCGTCCACAACCCCAAGCCGCACCCGATTGCGGTCTCCGAACTCGGCTACGACATCTCCATGAACGACGTGGCCGCGGGCGAGGGGACCACGAACTCCGAGTACGTCATCCCTCCGCGGTCGACGGAGACAATCGAGGCGACGACCCACATCGAAAACGACAGGCTCGACGAGTGGTGGGTCACGCATCTCGAACGCGACCAGACGACCGACCTGCGCATCGACTTCTACGCGAACCTCGACGCCGGCGGTACGACGCTTCGCGTCCCCCTCGACCCGCTGACCTACGAGAAGACGTTCGAGACGGACATCTTCGGGAACAAGGCGGCGTCTGACGGAAGCGAGACGGCGGACGAACCCACGGCGACGGAGACGGCCGAGACAACCGAGGCGACTGAGACAGCCGAGCCCGAGACCGCGACTTCGACGGCAACCACGACTTCGACGGCAACCACGACCACGACGACGCCCTCGTCAGACGACGGGACCACGACCACCGACGACGGCCTCCTATAACAGTCCCGCGTCAGACGTGGCGTCGGAGGCCGTTCGACCGCCGGCGTCTATCGAAGAATCGTCGGTGAATCCTGACTCAGCCGATAACTCTTTACCGTCGGCTACGATAGTCGATGATATGACACGGAGTACCCACGCTCCTGATCGAGTTCTTCTCCCGTAATGAGAACCCTGTGTCCGTCGAGAGCGACGACGAAACCATCGTCGTCTCCTTTGGCGACCAGTCCTGTGAACTGTCCCGAGACGCCGCCGCCGACTTGCAGGAGGCCATCGGCTCGGCGCTGACCGAGAAACGGGAGTTCTTCCGCACGGCCGGCGAGTACCGCCGAGACGGCAGCTACGTCGTCTCCCGCCGCGGCGCGGACTCCACCGGCAACGCGAAGGTGTTCACCAGTTTCGACGAACTGCGCCGCCTGTACGACCGCCTGCCCGAGCGCTTCACCGCCGAGGACATCGGTCGCACCGGCATCACCGGGTCGCGCCGCCACATGATACTCCGGCACTTCGGCGAGCATCCGGGGTTCGACTGCCGCATCGCCAGTCGGAACCCGCTGACGGGCGAAAAAGAGTCGTCCGAGACCGAAAACGGCGAGGCGATGGAAGTCATCGCCGACTGAGCGCGCCGGTACGACGGCGCGCCGGTGCGCCGACCGCGACTCGCCTTTCCTTCCGTCTTCGGTTCCGCAGCCTCAGTCTATCGTGACGTGGTCCGACTCCTCGTTGAGCGCGAGGTTCGACGCGATTTCCGCGTTCCGCATCGCGTACTGCGCGGTCTGCTGGAGGCTCACCAGCACCTCGCGAATCTGGAGGAGCTTCTGGTTTTCCATCTCCGGGAGGTCGTTGAGGATGTCGCGCTCGCGGTCGCTAATCTCGCGGAACAGCTCTCGGCACTCGATGGTGAGGTCGTAGTCGCGCTCGACGACGGCCCGCACCGCGGTCGTCGTAATCTCGTCGACGTGGTCCGTGAACTCGCGGATGCGCCGCATCGTCGACTGGTCGACGTCGATGGTGTGGCCCTCAGCGTCCATGACGATGTTGGCGATGTCCTCGGCGTTGTCGGCGGTCAGTTCGAGGTTTTTCGCCACCGAGCGGTAGCCGATGAGCGGGAAGCCCGAATCGAGGCCGACCGCCCGCGCGAGGTTGGGGTTCTGGTAGGACGTGAAGATGAGCCGGAGCAGGAGGACGAAAATCTTGTTCGCCTGCCGCTCGCGGTTGAGCGCCCGCTGGGCGAGGTCGGGGTTGCCGTGGGCGAGCGCCTTGACGGCCTCGCCGCGCATCGTGCTGCCCGTGTTTTCGAGGCGTTCGAGCAGGTTGTTGAGGGTGAAGTCCTCCGCGTCGACCGAACAGCGAATCGCGATTCGCTCGGGGGTCTCCTCGATGACGCCGAGGCCCATGAGCTGGGTCTCGGCCTTGTAGACGGCGTTGATGTGGTCCGAATCGAGCGCGCCCTCGCTTTTCTCGATGTGGATGACGCGCCGTCCGAGGACGTACTGCGCCACGATGGCGCGTTCGAGCGCCTCCGCGTTCAGACTGTCGGCGCGAATCGTCGCCTTCGAATCTTCGGTGTTGACCGATTCGGGAAGCACGGTCAGCGTTCCCTTGCCGCTCGTCCGAATCGTCACCTCATCGCCCTTCTCGACGTTGTGTTCCTTGGCCCACTCCGCTGGAAGCGTCATCGCCAGCGTGGAGGGACCGAGACGCTGGACTTTCCGGGTTTCCATGCCAGTCAGAACCCATCCAATGACCTTAAATCTCACTATATTACACCCCGTGTGAATAATGGGTAGTGGTTCTCATTGCACACGATTCCGAATATTAAATCATCTACGTCGAGCGGGCGGGATGGAAACGGCTGGCCGTCCCGTACACCGGCGTATTACCCCCGAGTTCCCCCGGAACGTCGTCGATACGGGCAGATTGTGATTTTCCAGACTGTTCATAACTTTACTGCTCCGGGGCTCGTAATGATCGCCTCCATAGCGACGGGACTGCGGAGGGACGGGAAGAGAGATGGTATCGAACAACACACGACAAGAGATGGAGGGAATGCTCAGTCAGGTCCCGAGTTAGATGGAGGACGTGGCAGAACCGGCGAGCGAACACAGTTGGGGGCTCTTCCGCGACCTCAATCTGGGAGCGGACACCGAACTGTCCGGGCGAGAGAAGGCGCTCATTGGCGTCGGCGTCGCGGCTGCGACTAGCTGTCCCTACTGTATCCACACCGAGGAAGCGCGGTTGAGCGGCGTCACGGCCGAGGGACTCAGAGAGGCAGTCAACCTCGCCGCCGACACGAAGTACTTCTCGACGGTGCTCCACGGGAACGAGACCGACTCGACGAGTTCAAGGCCGAAACGGACGAAATCGTCGAGTACGTCACGAAACAACAGGCGCCGGCGGACGACTGACGAGACGGCTGTCGAACCCGGCCGCTCGCTCATTTTTCTGTCGGCACGGCGCGCCGAATCGACTCCGACTGGGTGCGCCGCTCACTCGATTTTCATCATCCGACGCTCGACGCGACCCACGCGGACTTTCGTCCACCCGCGGAGGTCCGCGTCGAGGTCGGGGTCGTCGGTGTCGACCCGGAGGACCGGAATCCCGTCGAGTTTCGACCGCGAGGCGACGACCGACACGTCGCAGCGTCGAATCACGGCCGGGGAGAGCTGGGGGTTGCCGCGACCGAAGACAAACCCCTGTCCGCCGATGGGTGTGACGACGATGACGTTCTCCTCGCCGAGGCTCGCCAGAATTTCGGCCTCCGTCGCGTCGCGGGCGAGCACCTCGCCGTCGCGGTAGACGTCGACGCCGAGCGGCGACCCGTCGATGCCCAACTCGGCTTTCACCGCGCCGACGGTGCTCCCGGGGCCGAGGACGTAGGTGACGCCCGCGGTCGCCCGGATATCGTCGGCGACGCCCGCGGCCAGCGCCTCGACGGTGCCGCCGCCGGTCTGTTTCGACGACTGGAGGTCCTCCGCGACGGGGACGTGCGCGACCGCCCGAAGCTCCGGTCTGACCTCGCCCTCGCGGTAGTCGTCCTCGTCGATGTCCATGACTTCGCGGGCCTCGGTCCGCTCGAACGAGGTGACGACGTGGGCGGCGTCCTCGGGAGAGACGGCGAACACGGAGGAGTAGACCTTCACGCCCGCGGGGACGCCCAGCATCGGCACGTCGGTCCCGTCGAGCGCCTCGGCCACGTCGGCCGCGGTGCCGTCGCCGCCGACGAACAACACGAGGTCCGCGTCGGCGGCGACGAACGCCTCGACGGCGGCGATGGTGTCGGCCGCGCTCGTCTCGTCGCCGGACGGACCGCCGAGCACCTCGGGGTCGAAGCCGGCGTCTCGGGCGGCCGCCGCGCCCATCTCGCCGCCCCACGCGAGCAGTTCCGTCTCGGGGGCGGCCTCGAAGAGCCGAGAGAGCGCCCGTCGCGCCCGCTCGGGCGACCGCGGCTCCGCGCCGCGCGCTCTGGCCTCCGCGACTTTCCCGTCGGTTCCCTTCAGGCCGACCCGGCCGCCCATCCCCGCGACGGGGTTGACGACGACACCGATTCGCATGACTGAACGAACCCGCGCCCCGGGGAAAAGCGACGCGGTAGCCGGCGAGAGGCGACTGGGGCGCGCCCCCACGGGTTCGCTGACGCTCACGCCGTGACAACTGTCGCCAGAACCTCACCGTTTAAGAACCGGACGTGGGAACTGTCACCTATGATTCCGCTATCAGCCAGCGAGCAGGTGTTGCCGACCTCGGAGACGGCCGCGACCGTGCTTCTCGTGGGTATCCTCATGACCGCCGGGTGGCTCTGGTACCTCCAGCGCTGACCCGTCGGCCGACCGACCCTACTCTTCGTACAACTCGACTCGCGCTTCGAGCCACGCGGCCGCCGATTCGACCGTCTCCTCGTCGGCCCCGGCGAGTTTGATTCTGACGTGGTCACCGGGGTAGCTCCCGACGGTCACGTCGAACGCCGATTGGACGGCCTCGAACCGCTCGATGAGCGAGCTTTCGGGCTCCGAGGTGTGGACGAACCGGACGTGGGTCCGTTCGCCGGCGAACTCGTCGGCGACGCGGGCGAACATGGCTTTCATCTCGCCGGGGACGCCGGGGAGCACGTACACCGAGCCGACGACCGCGCCGGGCGCGACGCCCTCGTCGTTCGGGAGCATCCGCGACCCCGCGGGGAGGTCGGTCGTCCCCTCCACGAGGTCGGCCGCGGAGTAGCCGCCGTTGGTCTCCAGCCACTCCTCGGCGTCGGCGTTGCGCTCCAGCGAGCGCCCGAACGCGGCCGCGACGCTCTCCATCGTCACGTCGTCGTGTGTCGGTCCCAGCCCGCCGGTGACGACGACGGCGTCGTACTCCGCGTGGTACTCGTTGACCACGCGGGCGATGTCGGCGACGCGGTCGGGGACCGTCGTCACGCGCTCGACGGAGACGCCCCGCGCCGTCAGTTCCTCGCAGAGCCACGCGGCGTTCGTGTTGACGGTGTCGCCGGCGAGGAGTTCGTCCCCGACGGTGACCACGGCGACTTGCATACCCCGAGGTAGCGGGCTGCGAGGCAAAAAAGCGTTCACACCGGCGAACCGGGGCGAGCGACCGACGCCGAGAACGGGGTCGGGGTCGGGGTCAGGTGGCGTCGCTCAGCGGTCGTCGTCTTCGACGTCCAAGCCGAGTTCCTGTCTGCGGTCGCGGAGCGTCTGAATCTGCCGGCGGTAGTAGAGTATCCCCGCGCCGCCGACGAGCACCGAGACGGCCGCGACGGCCGCGAAGATGCCGAGGTCGCGCTGGAGGTAGAACTGCACGACGACGTTCCCGTCGGTCACCTCGTCCCACCGGATGTGGAGCCGGTCGTCGACGACTTCGGTGTCGTAGCCCGACGGCCGAACCGACCCGAATATCGGGAAGTCGACGCGGCGGTCCGCGGGCAGGACGACCTCGTAGCTCCCCTCGACGAAGACGGGAAGCGAGAACCGCTTCGGCGTCGAGGACGAGCTAAACGCGATTTTTCCCTCGCTCCCGGCGTCCGCGGGGAGCGTGACGTTCGTAATGCGGTCGTTCTGCGTCACGTCGCCGCCGCGGGCCTTCAGCTCGGTCCCGTTGACGACGGTCCCGTTGCCGTAGCGGTAGCGGACCGCCTCGACCGAAAGCGGCGTCCGACTGCCGAAGCCGTCGAACCGGTAGAGTTCGACCGAGGAGCTGTTTACCTCGTAGACCGCGCGGAACCGACCGTTGTCCTGTACCGTGATGTGCGCGTCGGTCTCGGCGGTCCACGCGTACTCGCCGTCGGGCGCGGCGTCGAGGCGGTCGTTCGAGACGCTCGAGGTGCCGCCGAGACACCCGGCGGTCACGAGGAGGAGGGCGAGCGCGGCGATACCGACGAGGAGTCGCCTGTTCATCGTCTTACTGGCCGATGACGCACTTCAGCTCCGACGGGAGGTACGAGCCGATGCTGGCGAGGAGCCCCGGCGGGTCGGTTTCGTCCCGGCAGACGATGCTCTGTTCGAGCAGGCCGAGGCGCTCGACGGTCACGATGTCCTTTGCGTGGCCGGCGCGGTTGACCGTCGCGCGGACCTCGCCGCGGGTCGCGCTGTTGACGTTGACGCGACCGCTGCCGCGGGTCCAGTCGTAGAGGCGGTCGATCTGCTCGTCGGCCAGCCGCGAGGGCTCGTCGTCGCCGCCGTAGACGAACGTCAGCGGCATATGCTGGACGAGGCCGAAGCGGTCGCGAATCTGGGTCGCGGAGCCGCGGCCGAGGCCGAGTTCCTCGGTCGGGACGCGCACCTCGATACCGGCGTCAAGGACGAATCCGTCGTCGTCCCAGTGCTCGAGGGTGCCGACGTAGGTCTCGCCGGCCGACAGATGCGGCGTGACCTCGCCCCACTCCTCGCGGAGGACGTTCCGCGCGACCGTCTCGTCGTCGCCCGAGACCGTCACGGAGATGAAGCCGTCGTCGCGGACGCCGATGTCGTAGTCGACGTCGAGGTCGCCGATGTCGTTGGCGACGAGCGACGTGAGGCTGTCGAGCGCCCGCTCGCGGGCGTCGCCGTCGATGTAGCACTTCGTTGCGAGAACGACCATTCAGTTCGTCCCCGTCACTTCGACGTTGAGCTCGTCGCGGAGCTCCTCGATGCGTCGCTCCATCGCGTCGACGAGGTCGTCGTTGTCCATCGGTTCGAGCTGCGCGCCCGTCTCGGGGCACTGGAAGCCGTGTTCCATCGCCTCGGAGAACTCGAAGCGGATGCCGGCGGGTTCCGAGAGGTAGAACTCGTGGTTGCGCTCGTAGTCGAGGCGCTCTTCGAGCGCGTCGAGGAGGCGGTACATCTCCTCTTCGAGGTTCTCGGGGATGTTCTCGTAGTGGAAAGTCCAGAGGTAGGTGAGCCAGCCGGAGTCCTCGTCGCGGACGCGGCGGTACGACGCGAGGTCGTTCTCGTAGAGAATAAACAGCGCGCGGCGCACGTCGTTGAGTTCGAGCCGCAGCTCCTCGGCGAGTTCCTCGTCGGTGACCTCGCCGTCCGGGGGTGCCGCCGCGACCGGCATCCCGGTTGGCCCGACCAACTCGTGGAGGTACTTCTGGATAACAGGGTCGTTCAGTAACTCCTCAAAAGCCATTGTGCGAAATGGCGTCAGGAACGCCATTAAGTCTTATTACTCCCGGGCAGCGGAGAACCGCAAGCGGGCGCGCCGACGCTCCGATTACTCCTCGTCGGCCGGGACGACTTTCTTGCCCGTCGCCATCGGAACCACCCGGTTTTCGGCGTCCTCCCACTCGCGGTCGAGTTCGCGCCCGTCGAACAAGCGGTCGAGGAACACCGCGAGACCCGCGACCTCCGAGTGCGGCTGGTTCGTGACGCCGACGTTCCAGTCGGCTCCCTCGTACACCTCGAAGGGGACTTTCTCCCCGCCGACGACGACGAGGAGCGGTTCCTCGGCGTGCGCCTCGCGGATGTCGGCTTCCACGTCCTGAACGCGCTCGCCGTACATCGTGAGGTGGACGACTTTCCCCGCCCAGTTGCGGATGACGCCGTTGAGCGCCTCGGTGAGTTCGACCTCGAAGGGGCCGCCGAACCGGCCCGTGATGTCCTCGACCGTCTCCATCGAATGGCCGGCGTTGTCCGGGAGGATAACCCGGTCAGCGCCGAGCGCGCGGGCCGTCAGGCCGACGTGCGTCGTCATCCGGTCGTCGCGCCCCGGTCGGTGTCCGTACCGGAGGACGGCGACCTCGGGTTCGTTGTGCATGTCTCTCCGAAGACGGCGGGGGAAAGTGGCGCTTTCGGAACGCGGGCGGCGCGGGTCGCGTCGGCGGTCGCCACCGCTGCCCGTCGGCGGCCCGGAGGGGAAACGGACTTATCACTCGGCCGAATCATCTGACTCATGTCGCTGGAACTCTCCGACAAGCGCGTCCTCGTGACCGGGGGCGCGGGACTCGTCGGCTCTCATCTCGCCGCACACCTCTCCGAGGACAACCACGTCGTCGTCGCCGACGACCTCTCGAAAGGCGCTCGGGAGCAGGTCCCCGACGGCGTCGAGTTCGTACAGGCCGACATGACCGACGACGACGACGTCGCCGAGGCCGTCACCGAGGACCTCGATATCGTCTTCCACTTCGCGGCCTACACCGACACGAACTACGGCAACCCTCGACAGCTGTTCGAGGAGAACACCGAGATGACGTACAACGTCCTCGAACGGATGCGGGAGGTCGGCGTGTCGAACATCGCCTTCACCTCCTCGTCGACCATCTACGGCGAGGCCCCGCGGCCGACTCCCGAGGACTACGCCCCCCTCGAACCAATCAGCATCTACGGCTCCTCCAAGCTCGCCGACGAGGGGCTGCTTTCGACGTTCGCCCACTCCTACGACGTCACGGTCTACATGTACCGCTTCGCCAACATCGTCGGCCCGAACCAGCGCGGCAACGTCATTCCGGACTTCATCGAGAAGCTCCTCGAAGACCCCGAGACGCTCGAAATCCTCGGCGACGGCCGACAGGAGAAGTCCTACCTCCACGTCGAGGACTGCATCGACGCGATGTGTCACGTCGTCGAACACGCCGACCGCGACTACAACGTTTACAACCTCGGCACGCGGACGACCACCTCCGTGACGACCATCGCCAACATCGTCGCCGACGTGCTGGACCTCGACCCCGAGTTCGAGTACACCGGCGGCGACCGCGGCTGGACCGGCGACGTACCGAAGATGCGGTTGTCCATCGAGAAACTCTCGGCGCTCGGCTGGGAGCCCGACGGGTCGAGCGACGAGGCGGTTCGCCGCGCCGCCGAGGAACTCGCCGAGGAGCTTCGCGCCGAGTACGAATAGCGCCGACCGACACCCGCGACCGACACCACGGGGCGACACCCGCGACCAACACCGACACCGCGGGGCGACGCCCGGGGCGACCCCGAAACCCGCCCCCGGAGCGAGCCACCTTTCTACCGCGACTCCCTACCCCGGAGCGTGCAGGTCGTCGGCTACGATACCGGAACCCCCGCGCTGTTCGTGAGCGCGAGCGACGGCATCGACTCGGTCGCGCTCGCCCCCGGCACCGAACTCGACTACCGCCTCGGCGAGCGCCACTGCGCGGGCACTATCCACGACGACCGCCACGTCGCCTGCGACAACGACCGCGCGCCCTACTGCTCGGACCACCGCCACACATGGGTCTGCGCGAAGTGCACGGGGACGTGCCTGAAAGACGAGATGGACTGCTACGAGGACCACGCGGTCTACCTCGCGGCGTTCGCCCCCGACACGTTCAAAGTCGGCGTCACCCGCGAGTGGCGGCTCGACACCCGCCTGCGCGAGCAGGGGGCGGACCGCGCGGCCCACGTCCGGACGTTTTCGGACGGCCGGGTCGCCCGCGAGTACGAGGCCGAACTGGCGACCGAGATTCCCGACCGCATCCGCGTCCCGACCAAAATCGAGGGGTTCGGCCGGTCGGTCGACGCCGCGGCGTGGGACGCGCTCCTCGCCCAGTTCGACCCCATCGAGACGTTCGCGTTCGACTACGGCCTCGACCTCGACGGCTCGCCGGTCGCAGAAACCGTCGCCACGGGGACCGTCCGCGGCGTGAAGGGGCGCGTGCTCGTCCTCGACCACCGCGGGACGACCTACGCGGTGGACCTGCGCGACCTCGTCGGCCACGAACTCGACGACGGCGGGACGGACCGCGACCTCCAGTCGAGCCTCGGCGCGTTCGGGTGAGCGGTGCGGTTCTCAGAGACCGTCAGCACTTTCCGGGAGGACGGCCAATTCGCTCTCATGGCTGACGACGAACCCGCAGACGAGACGCAGACGCCCGACGAGGGCGACGACGGCGAAGAGGAGAAGTCGTTCCGCGAGCGGGTCGAAGAGATTCGACAGCGCCGCGAGGAAGAGCGCGAAGAGGGCGAGCGCCCCGACCCCGAAGAAATGATGGGCGGCGGCGGCCCCGGCGGCATGGGCGGCGGCGGCAACCCCTTCGCGCAGATGATGAGCGGCATGATGGGCGGCGGCGGCCCCGGCGGCATGGGCGGCGGCGGCATGGGTGGCGGCCCCGGCGGTATGGGAGGCGGCCAGAGCGGCCCGCGCGACCCCGAAAAGGGAAGCGGCAGCGACGAACAGCTCGTCCGCGAGGTCCGACAGCTCCGCGACGAGGTCCGCGACGTGAACCGCGAACTGCGCCGCATCGCCGACGCGCTCGAAGACCGCGACTAACGCGGTTTCGCAGTCGGTCTCGCTGTTTTATTTCGACGCCAATCGGTCGTAGAGCGCCGCGAGTCGGTCGACAGAGCGGTCGACGCTCACCTCGTCGCGGCGGTCGAGACAGCGCGCGCTGAGTGCCTCGCGCTCCGCGAGCGCCCGCCGAATCCCGCGGCGGAAGCCCTCCAAATCCCCGGACTCGTAGTGATAGCCGGTCACGCCGTCGAGGACGGTGTCCTCCAGTGCGCCCTCGTTGACGCCGACGACGGGCGTCCCGCAGGCGTTGGCCTCCAGCGCGACGAGCCCCTGCGTCTCGACGGGGCTCGGGAAGCAGAACACGTCGAGCGCGGAGTAGAACGCCGGCAGCTCCTCGCGGTCGAGGAAGCCGAGGAAGTGCGCGTCCGCGCCGAGGTCGTCGGCGAGGGCGACCAGTTCCTCGCGGGCGGGGCCGTCGCCGCCGAAGACGAGCGTCGCGTCGAGGTCGGCCGCGGCGCGGACGAGTTCGTCGAGGCGCTTCTCGTAGCCGTGCCGACCCGTGTAGCCGATGAGCGGGCCGTCACCGAGGTCGTAGCGCCGGCGGAAGTCGCCGCCCTCGACGGGTTCGAACCGCTCTGCGTCGATACCGTTCGAGAGGACGACGATTTCGGCCTCGACGCCGACCTCGTCGACCAGGCGGCGCTCGGCGTCCTCGCTCGGGACGATGACCGCGTCGGCGCGGTCGAAGAACCACCGCTCGTAGCGCTCGGCGGTGCGCTCGACGCCGCGCTCGATAGCGCCGACGGAACTGAGGTACTCGGCGTACTCGCCGGTCGGGGTGTGGTAGGACGCCACGAGCGGGAGGTCGCGCCGGCGGGCGAGTCGGAGGCCGGCCAGTCCGAGTCCGAACGGGGTGTGGGCGTGGACGACATCCACGTCGTCGACGGCCCCCGGAATCCGCGGCGCGCCGATTCGAATCCCCTCGTAGAACGGGAAGGGGAGGCTCCGGACGCCGTACTCGCCGGGTTCGGGGTCGTAGTCGTCGTCCGCCGGGAACACCACGTCCATGCGGCCGCCGCGGCGGTGCCACCGCTCGCGCCACGTCTGAATCGTGTAGGTGACGCCGTTGACGGTCGGCAGGTACGTGTCCGTGAACGCGGCGACCGACTGCATGGCCGTTCGTGCGACTCCGACGGGATAAACCGTTGTGACTTCCCGCTGGACTGTCGTGTGTTAGCGTGCCAACTTCCAGATAGCCGAGTATCTCGCCGGTCAGCCTTCGAGTCGCCCGGCCAGCGCGTCCTCGTACGTCTCGACGAGTCTGTCGCCGACGCGGTCGAGACTATGCTCGGCGGCCGTCTCGCGGGCGTTCTCGCCGAGTCGCCGCCGGAGGTCGGGGTCGCGGGCGAGCAGGTCGAGCGCCCGGCGGAACTCCGCGTCGCTCGAACATTTCAGGCAGTCGTGACCGTGGGTGTAGAACTCCTCGAACACCGGGATATCGCGGAGGACGACCGCCTTCCCGCAGGCCATCGCTTCGAGGACCGCGATGCCCTGATTCTCGTTTTTCGTCGCGAAGAGGTAGACGTCGCCCGCGCCGAACGCGCCGCGGATGTCGTCTACCCAGCCGGTAAACGTGACGTTCTCGGGGGGGTTTTCGACCCAGTACCGCACTTTCTTCGAGGCGTGCGGGCCCGTGTCGTACGGGCCGAACCACGCGAAGTCGTAGTCGGTCTCCTGCGCGAGCGTGCAGAACGTCGTGAGGCCCTTGCGCTCGAAGACGTTGCCGACGGTGAACACGGTCATGCCGTCGAGGTCGTATTCGGCCCGGTACTCCTCTCGGAGGTCCTCGAAGCCGTCGAGCGCCTCGGTGTCGACGCCGTTCGAGACGGGGCGAATCGGCGCGTCGACCGGGTAGGATTCGAGGGTTCGCTTCGTGTACTCGGAGGGACAGAGCACCACGTCGGCCTGCGAGTAGAACCATTTGAGGTACTTCCCGAGGGCGGGGGCGACCGCGGTCGACCCGCGGAAGCTCTCGGCGAAGTCCTCGCGGGTGACGTGCGAATGGAGGACGAGCGGGATGTCGTTACGCTTGGCGTGTCTGGCCACGGCGAGCGAGCCGGGACCGATGAGGTTGCAGTGGGCCACGTCGTAGTCGCGGACGACCCCGTCGCCCCGCAGGAGGCTCGCGGCACTCGCGGCGACCGACTCGGGCCACGGGGAGGTGACGACCTCCACGTCGGTCGTGGCGAGGGCCGCCCGCTGCTGGTCGGTGGCGGTGCCGATGCCGCTGCGTTCGAGTTGCGAGGCGAACTCGAGGTAGTTCAGGACGCGCACAGTCGCCGTTTTTCCGGCCGGGGTATCACAGTATCGGCTTCGGTTCCTCGGTGTCGGTCCCGCGTCGCGGTTCGGAACGTCTTTGTCCGGGCCGCTCGCCCGAACGTGTATGAACATCGCGGAGGAGCGCATCGACCGACTCCACGCCCTCGCCCGCGAGGCGGCGAGCGACCGCGACCACGACCGCGCCCGAGAGTACGTCCGCCTCGCCCGTCGCGTCGCGGAGCGGAACCGCTGCGGCCTCCCCAAAGCGTTCCGCCGGTTCACCTGCGACGACTGCGACGCCTACCTCCGCCCCGGCGTCAACGCCCGCGTCCGGACCCGCGCCGGCGGCCACGTCGTCGTCAGGTGCGACTGCGGGGCGACGGAGCGCTATCCCTACTGACCGCCCGACGGCGATTTCGGCAGAATCGCCCCGTTCCCGCGTGTGTACGACAACCAAACGGCCGCCAAAGCCTTACTATTGAAGCCCTCTGGCACATAGTGGAGGCCACACATGAACACGCAGGAGCTTCGGAAGGAGGCCCACGACCTCGACGTGACCGTCTGGGTGGGTAAGAGCGGCATCGAATCGGTGGTCGGCGAACTCAACGATCAGCTGGCAGACCGGAACCTCGTGAAAGCGAAGTTCCTCCGGGCGGCGCTCGGGGGCACGACGGTCGACGAGGCCGCCGCGGATCTCGCGGAGCGCGTGAACGCGGACCTGATAGAGACGCGGGGGAAGACAGCGGTCTACCACCGATGAACGCGCTCGTAGTCCCGCTCCAACTGCAGGGTGACGGCGGTGCTGTCGGCCGGATACTCACCCAGCAGAACGTCCCGTACGCCGAGACGCTCGGGACGCTCTTGGGTCTCGTTCTCGGCTTCGCCGTCGTCTACATCGTCGGCAAGGCCGTCGTGTCGTCCGCGCTCAACCGCGTCCTCGACCGGCGCGGCGCGGACGAACACGCGAAAAAGCCCCTGATGAAAATCGCGACCCTCGTCGTGGCGTTCGTCGCCCTCGGCGCTGGGTTCGCGTTCGCCGGCCTCGGCAACATCCTGCAGTCGCTCGCCACCATCGGCGCGGCCGCGACGCTCGCAATCGGTTTCGCCATGCAGGACGTCATCGCCAACTTCGTCGCCGGCATCTTCATCTTCACCGACAAGCCGTTCCGCATCAACGACTGGATTGAATGGGACGGCAACTCCGGTATCGTCGAAGACATCTCCTTCCGCGTGACGCGGGTTCGCACGTTCGACAACGAACTGCTCACCGTGCCGAACTCGCAGCTCACCGACGGCGTCATCAAAAACCCCGTCGCGAAGGACAAACTCCGCTTGCAGGTGCCGTTCGGCATCGGCTACGACGACGACATCCAGCAGGCGACAGACATCATCCTCGACGAGGCCGAAGCGCACGACGGCATCATGACGACGCCCGAGCCGTCGGTCAGGCTGACCGAACTCGGTGACTCGTCGGTCACGCTCAAGTCGCGCATCTGGATTTCCCAGCCCAGCCGCGCCGACTTCGTCAAGACCCGCGGCGAGTACGTCACCGCCGTCAAAGAGCGGTTCGACGAGGAGGGCATCGACATCCCCTACCCGAACCGCACCCTCAGCGGCGAGCTCTCGGTCGGCGGCGCGGAGCGCCTCGCGCAGTCCAACGACTGAGGCACACGACCGACCGCGGGGGCCGCCCCGCCCGGTTCACACACCGACTCGCCTTTTTCATACCCGATTCGACAGCGCCGCTTAGAGCTCGATGCGCTCGACGAGCCGGTCGTCGGACTTCGTGTTGACCGCGACGATGCGGACGTGGTCTTCGAGGCCCGAGCCGTCGAGTTTCGCCTTCAGGAGGTTGTCGACCTGATAGACGCCGGCGGCGTTGAGCATCTCGATTTCGACGAGGACCGCCGACTCGTCGCCGGGCTTGAGGACGACGTCCTTGATGGCGCGACTGGAGAGCGTGTTGATGCCGCGGCCGCCCTTCTCGTAGGGGATGCGCGACCGGCCGCGCTCCATGTCGAGCGCGTCGGCGACGCGGATGACGCCGGCTTCGAGCGTGAGCGGGTCCTCCTCGCGGTGGTGACAGAGGATGGCGTGAAGGACTTCGGCCTTGATGCGGACCGCGTCGGCGAGGTCGTAGAACTCGGGGAGGAAGCGGTCGAGCACGTCCGACGCGAGCGGAATCGAGTAGTAGGCGTGGTTGTCGCGGTGGACGATGTGACCGATGTCGTGGAGCTGCGCCGCGAGGGCGATGATGACCGCCTCGTCGGCCTCGTCGAGCCCCTGTTCGGCCGCGCCGTTGAACTCGCAGCCGCCGGCCTTGAGCAGGTCGTACAGCCGGAGTGCGCGGTTGAGAACGATTTCGATGTGCTTCGGGCCGTGGTCGTTGTAGCCCTTGCGCGTCACCGCGTTGACGTTCTGCGCTTCGAGGAGCGTCGTCACCTCCTCGTCGTCGAGGAGCACGGGGAGCACCTCATTGAGCTTCTCGTCGGGGAAGGCGTGGTCCGCCTCGGGGTCGTAGACGCGGCCGCCGTTCAGGGTGTCTTCGGTATCGCTCATGACCCGCAAGGTAGTCGCACGGAGAGAAAAGGACTTGGGCTCCGAATCAGGTGCGCTACCACGTCACGCTGTGTCTTGGTCCTACGCGGCCTCGCTCGGCTCTTCGAGTTTTCCGGCGGCGGCCTCGACCGCCTCGTAGTCGGGTTCGACGCCGGGGTCGTCGCTGACCCACGCGTAGGTGACCTCGCCGTCGCCGTCGACGACGAACACCGCGCGCTTCGCCACGCGGTTGACGCCGAGGCCCGCGAAGTCCATCGCCACGTCGTAGGCGTCGACGAGTTCGCGGTTCGTGTCGCTGATGAGGCCGAAGTTGAGGCCGTTCTGCTCGGCGAACTCCGTCAGCGTGAACGGCGTGTCGATGCTGATGCCGTACACCGTCGCGCCGACGTCCTCGAAGTTGGCCATCTGGTCGCGGAACGTGCACATCTCGGTGGTGCACGTCCCGGTGAAGGCCGCGGGGAAGAACGCGAGGACGATGGGCGCGTCGTCGAGATTCTCGGAGAGCGTGAACGACTCGATGTCGCCGTCGATGTCGGTGAGCGGTGCGGTGAAGTCCGGGGCGGCGTCGCCGACTGATACCATACGGAGGCATTCGACTCCGCCCACATTATTTCACCGTCGGCGGAAATTCAGGGGAACCGCCGACGGCGGACTCGCCGGTCGCCGCCGCAGCGGCCGACCGACTGCGCTCGACACACCGGCCACAAGCTTTTCGTAGGAGTGACGCGCCGAGACGCGTCGATTCGGCGGATGCGGGCGTTCCGACGCGCCGATATTCCGTCTTTCCAGAACCCGTAGAAGGCAAAAAGCCTATAAT
The DNA here is from genome assembly GCF_000336975.1 of Haloferax sp. ATCC BAA-644. NCBI lineage: Archaea > Methanobacteriati > Methanobacteriota > Halobacteria > Halobacteriales > Haloferacaceae > Haloferax > Haloferax sp. ATCC BAA-644. Next base: position 259,895 of record NZ_AOLF01000013.1, on the reverse strand, counting down.
TGCCACTAGGTAACGCAGAAATAGATGTTCGAGACCATCACCCCACTGTTCCCGGGTCTCCCGGGCGGGCCCGAGCTGCTCGTCGTGCTGCTCATCGTCGTCTTGCTGTTCGGCGCGAACAAGATTCCGAAGCTCGCTCGGTCCTCCGGGCAGGCCATCGGCGAGTTCCAGCGCGGGCGCGAAGAGATCGAAGACGAACTGCAGGACATGACGGGCGACGACGACGAAGACGAAGACGACGCGACCAGCGAGAGTTCCGCCGACTCGGTTTCGACCGACTCGGTTTCGACGGAATCGTCGAACTGATCACAGCTCACTTTCTCTCTTCTGTCCGCCCAGCGCGAACCACGCGATTTTTGGCCGATCCTGAGAGACAGCGCCGTGGGGCGTGTGGCCTAGTGGACAGGGCGAGAGGTTCCTAACCTCTCGATCGCGGGTTCGAATCCCGTCACGCCCGCTTCTCTCACTGCGTTCGTTCAGCGGGCGTTCCTGAGTCCCACTCGCTTCGCTCGCGGGACTCCCGTCACGCCCGTGGAGACCGCCGAGTGACAGCGAGGCGTGTCGGAACGCCCGTACGGGATTCGAATCAGGGAGCAACTCGCAGAGTTGCGACCGAGGTTCGAATCCCGCCACGCCCGCTTCTCTCACTGCGTTCGCTCCGCGGCCGTGATGGACATCGCAAACGCTCCGTGTTTGCTCAATCCCGCCACGTCAGACTCTCTTACGTCGTTCCTGACGCTGCCGTTCCCGCGTTCCACTCGTTTCACTCGCGGGACTCACGCCACACGCCGACTCTGCTGGGGATAAACCCCTACTTTAACGGCGCGTCCGGGCGGTGTCCAGAACCGACTACATATAAACGAGTATAAAAATAGAACTTAAACAGACCTTAAATTGTGAGTTAATTGGGAAAAAGACTTTTCCATCGGCCCGAATACCCGGTGACAATGGCAACCGACGACGCCGACGGCGGAGACCAACAGGCGTTATCCGGTGATGTGACGTCGCCGGCGGAGAGTGACGCCGCTCCGAAGCAGGCGTCGAACGCGCGCGTCGGGTCGTACACGTGGGCCGACTTTCTCGACGAGTACGGGAGCGACGGCGATGTCGAATCCCTCTACGGGACCGACCCGCGGACGCAACGCGACGCGCCCGGCACGTCCCGGTGGGAAGACGACGACGGGTCGGCGTCGACGCCGACCCGGGCCGACTGGGACCGCGTCGACCTCGACCCCGAGGAGTATCTCGACTGTCACCCGGTCGACGTGGCGGCGTTCGTGGGCGATCGCGGCGCGCACGCGAAGAACCTCAGTGAGCAGTTCGAAGCCTTCTGCGACCCCGAGACGACGCCCGTCGTCAAGGGCGTCTGGCTGTGGGAACACTACAAACGCGAGTACTACTACGAGGACGACGGCGCTCGCCCGCAGGATTCGGCGGGCGAAATCGTCCCCTTCGACGGCGAGGCGGCGCTGGGCTTCGACCCCGACTACATCGAGAACGCGGTCGCGCGGGCCGGCCAGCGCGCCGGGGAGCTGGCCGCTGTCGTCGACGAACGAACGGTCGACGTCGACCCCGAGTTCGACGAGGACGCGTTTTTCTCCAGCGTGGACGGCACGACCACGCTGGCGAACCGCTACGACCTCGAAAAGGCCGTCCCGATGGAGAAGAAGACGCACTTCCGCGAGGTCGAACGCTACTGGGTGAACAAGCCCTACGCGTTCGTCATCGTCTTCCACTCCGTCAAGGAGAACGAAAAGAAGTACTACGTCGTCGAACCGCACCTGAACCGCATCGAAGACGACCTGACGGAGTTCCTCACGAACAAGCTCCGAACCGCCATCAAGTACGGCGACGACAGCGTCGTCGAGGGCGGCCGAGACAACCGCGGGCGGGTCATCGAGGCCGAGACCTACGAACTGCTCTCGCGGTACGACCTCTACGACCCGCCGGCGTCGGCGTCTGCGTCCGCGGCGGCCGGAGACGACGGTTCGACCGCCGCCGCGGCCGCTGACGCTGACGGCGCGGCGGAGTCGTCGGGCCTCGCGTCCCGGCTCGGACTGGGCGGTCTCTTCGGCGGCGGCAACGGCTCGTCGGCCGACGGTTCGACGACCGCCACGACTTCCGGGCGGTTCGGCGGTCTCGGTTCTCGGTTGGGGCTGAACTCAGTCTTCGGCGGTCGCGCGCGAACCGCCGACGAGGACGACCCGCTCGGCGGCATCGACGGCATCGCCGCCCGGCCCGAGTCCGCGGTCCTCGCGGACGACGCCGACGTCCTGAACGACTACCAGGTGCGGAAGCTCCAGTACTACCTCCGTCGCGACTTCATCGGCTACGAGCGCATCGACGGCATCAAACACGACATCAACGTCGAGGACATCTCCTGCGACGGCTACAACTCGCCGGTGTTCGTCTACCACTCCGACTACGAGCAGATCATCTCGAACATCTACCACGGCGAGGGCGAACTCGACGACTTCGTCGTGAAACTCGCCCAGCGCTCCGGGAAGGGCATCTCGAAGCGCCGCCCGCAGGTGGACGCGACGCTCCCCGACGGGTCGCGCGCCCAGTTGACGCTCGGCCGCGAGGTGTCGGACCACGGGACGAACTACACCATCCGCCAGTTCAAGGACGTTCCCTTCACGCCAATCGACCTCATCAACTGGTCGACGTTCTCGCTGGAGGAGATGGCGTTCCTCTGGCTCTGCATCGAGAACGACAAGAGCCTCATCTTCGCCGGTGGGACTGCGTCCGGGAAGACCACTTCGCTCAACGCCGTCTCGCTTTTCATCCCGTCGAACACGAAAATCGTCTCCATCGAGGACACCCGCGAGGTCGAACTGCCCCAGCGCAACTGGATCGCCTCCGTCACCCGGCCGTCGTTCGCGGACGACGACAAGGGCGACGTGGACGAGTTCGACCTGCTCGAAGCCGCCCTCCGCCAGCGCCCCGACTACATCGTCATGGGCGAGATTCGCGGCGAGGAGGGGCGGACGCTGTTTCAGGTCATGTCCACGGGTCACACCACGTACACGACGTTCCACGCGGACTCGGTCGGGGAGGTGCTCAAGCGGTTTACGACCGCGCCCATCAACGTCTCGAAGACGATGTTCACCGCCCTCGACCTCGTGTCCATCCAGACCTCGACGCGGGTCGGCGGCAACAAGGTGCGCCGGAACAAATCGCTCACCGAAATCAACCACTACGACCCCGAAAACGACGAGATTAACGTCCAAGACGTCTATCAGTGGCAGGCCGAGACCGACGAGTTCCTCCAGATGGGCTCGTCGAACACGCTCGAAGAGATCAAGTTCGACCGCGGCTGGAATCAGGAGACGGTCGAACTGGAGATATTCAAGCGACAGGTCGTCCTCGCGTACCTCATCGACCGCGGGCTCAACACCTACACGCAGGTCGCCGCGACGTTCCAGGCGTTCATCAACGACCAGGACACCATCCTCGGGCTGATGGCGACCGACGACCTCGAACGCAGTCTCGAAGACCTCCGGGAGATGGAATCGGTGCACATCAACATCGACCCCGACAGCGAGGCGATGGTCCCCCGGCCCGACCCGCCCGAACACGTCCGGCAGTTGGCGAAGGATATCCTCCGCCGGGCCGAAGACGAACTGTTCCCCGACTACCGCGACCGCGACGTGGGCGAGGTCGCCGAGGCGCTCAACCACATGCGCGACGCCCCGGACGTGGAGGCGACCCCCGGCGAGCGGGACGAACTCGACTCGCTCGACGCGTCGAGCGGCGACCCAGAACTCGACGAGGGGCGCGACCGGGCCGAACTGGACGCGGGCGACGACACGCCCGAAGTCGACGGCGACCGCGGCCCCTCGTCGCTTGACGGCGAGAGCGAGACGCCGGCGCTGGAAGCGGGACGCGACGCCGACGAGGGCGACACCGACGACACCGACCCTGACGACACCGACGCCGACGACGAACCGGGAGGTTTCGGAGACGACGACGGCCCGTTCGGGTTCAACGACGACGGCGTCTCGTTTTCCGACCCCAACGACGGCGCAGACCTCGACGACTTCTTCGGCGCGTTCGGTATCGAGGGGGAATCGGAGTCGGGAGCGGAACCGGGGCCGGAATCGGGGTCGGTGTCCGGGTCGACCGCGGACCCGGACGACGAACCGAGCCGAAACGACAAGGGGGGCCACGAAGACGAGACGTGGGGCGGGTTCGAGGCGGTCGATGCCGACGACCCCCCGGACGACGCGGACGAGCGCGGCTCCGACTCCGGCGAGGGAGCGTAGATGAGCAATCTCGACTCGAAGACCTCGGGCGGGCTCGACCGCAGTACCGACACCCTCGGAGACGCGTTCTACCCGCTGTTTCAGCTCCTCTTCGACGAGGACGGAGAGTTCGTCTCCGACATCGAAACGAAACTCCAGCAGGCCCGGATGCCCGACACCGTCGAACTCTACCTCTCGCGAGCGCTCGCGGTCGGCGTGCTCGTCGGCCTCGTGTCGTGGCTCGTCGGGATGCTCGTCGGTTACGGCGTCTTCGCGCTCGGGCTCGTCTCGGCGGACTCGGTGAGCCTCGGGATTCCGGTCGGGAGCGAGGCCACGGCGGACACGCTCCGGTCGCTCGCGATGCCCGCGGCGGTCGTCGTCTCGGGGTTCGTCTTCGGGTCGCTCGGCTTCGCCGGCGGGTTCGGGACGCTCGTCGCCATCCCGTACTCGACGGCGTCCGCCCGCAAACGCGAGATAAACATGCTCCTGTCGGACGCCGTCTCGTTCATGTACGCCCTCTCCGTGGGTGGGCTGAACCAACTGGAGATTCTGGAGGCGATGGCCCGCGCCGAAGACACCTACGGCGAGGTCTCCCGGGAGTTCCAGAGCATCGTTCAGGAGACGGAGTACTTCGGGACCGACTACCGCAACGCCATCCGCCAGCAGGCGCTTTTGACCCCCTCGGACGAGCTCTCGCAGTTCCTGACGGACATGCTCTCTATCGTCAACTCCGGCGGCGACATGCAGGGCTTCCTCGACGACAAGAAGGACAAGCACCTCCGAACCGCCAAACAACAGCAGGAACAGACGCTGGAGACGATGGAGCTGTTCGGCGAGATGTACATGACGCTGTCGCTGTTTCCGCTGCTTCTCATCATCATCCTCGTCATCATGAGCATGCTCGGGGAGGCCCAGTCGAGGCTGCTGTACGCCACGGTCTACGGCCTCATCCCGCTCACCGGCGTCGGCTTCCTCGTCCTCGTCTCGACGGTCAAACAGGACGAAATCGGTGACGGCTTTCTCAGCCCCGACGACGAGAGCGACCGCCTGCAAGGCCAACAGCGCGAGGGGCTCGTCCACATGGGGCTCGTCGAGAGCTACGTCGGCGAGTTCAGCCTCTTTTCGCGCATCAAGTCCCGCGAGGGGACGTTCAAGACGAAGGAGCTCCTGCGCCGCCCGCACCTGTTTTTCAAGCGGCATCCGCTTTTCACTCTCGCGCTGACGGTGCCGGCGGCGCTCGCGCTCCTCGGCGTCTCCGTCGCCGGCGGGGCCGCCCCGACGACGTGGGACGGGATGATTGCCAACCCCGTCTGGGGGACGTTCATCTGGTTCTACGTCCCGGTCTACCTCGTCGCGGTGCCGCTGACCGCCTTCCACGAGTGGAACGTCCACTCGCGGGCGGCCATCACCGGGAAGCTCTCCGACAACCTCCGCAAGCTGTCGAGCGCGAACGACACCGGCCAGACGCTCCTCGAATCCGTCAAGACCGTCTCCGACACCTCCTCCGGGAAACTCGCCGACGAGTTTGAGGTGATGCACGCGAAGGTCCACTACGGGATGAGCCTCAAGGAGGCGCTCGTCGAGTTCAACAACAAGTATCACATCCCGCGGCTCGCCCGGACGGTCAAACTCATCACGAAGGCCCAGGAGGCGTCGAGCCAGATTACCGAGGTGCTGACGACCGCCGCCCAAGCCTCCGAGAACCAAGACGACATCGAGCGCGAGCGCATCTCGCGGACCCGGATGCAGGTCGCCATCATCCTCATGACGTACGTGACGCTGCTCGCGGTGATGGCCATCCTGAAGACGCAGTTCCTCGACGTGATGGCCGGGCTCTCCTCGCAGGCGTCGAGTTCCGGCGGCGCGACGACCGGCGGCCCGAGCTTCGGCGGCGGCATCGACCCCGACCTGCTGTCGCTTCTGTTCTTCCACGGCGTCACCATCCAGGCGATGCTCTCGGGGTTCATCAGCGGCTACATCCGCAACGCGGACCTCCTCTCGGGGGTCAAGTTCGTCGTCATCCTCCAGACGCTGTCGCTCGCGGTGTGGATGGTGGTCGGCTGATGCGGCGACGCGGTCGGCGCGGGGCCGGCGACCGCCGCGACGCCGACAGCGACCGCCGACAGCGACGCGAGACGAGCGGTCGGAGCGCCCGCGCCCAGACGACCATCGACTTCGCCGTCGGCGTCGGCATCTTCCTCCTCGCGGTCGCGTGGGTCGTCGGCACCATCCCGCAGATTCTCGACCCCTTCGAGGCCGAACAGGACCGCCCGCTGGTCGCCAACCGCGCCGCCGACTCGCTCACCCAGCGCCTGCTCGTCGACGACGAGAACCCCGACGTGCTCGACCCGGTCTGCACCGAGGCGTTCTTCGACGGGGACTCGCCCGACGAGCCCCCCGGGGACTGCGACTACGGCAGCGCCGACCCCAACACCGCGACCGGCATCGGCGCGTCCTACGGGCTCAACGTCACGCTCTCACAGAACAGAAGCGTCGTCGAGACGACCGGCGAGCCGGTTCCGACCACCCGGAGCGTCGTCACCGCCCGGCGGGCCGTCCTCCTTGACGGAGAACTCCACGAGCTATCGGTGAGGGTGTGGTGACCGTGTCTCGCGCACAGGCCCACGCGCTCGAAGCCATCGTCGCCGCGATGGTGCTTCTCGCCAGCGTCACGTTCGCGCTGCAGGTGACCGCGGTGACGCCCCTGACCGCGAGCACGTCGAGCCAACACATCGAAAACCAGCAGGCCGCCGTCGCCGACGGCGTCCTGACGGCGGCCGCCGAGACCGGCGCGCTGAAGCGAACGGTGCTGTTCACGCACCCCGAAAACGGGAGCTTCTACGACATCGACGCGCGCGGCTACTACGTCGACGGCGGCCCGCCGACCGCCTTCGGGGCGATGCTCGACGAGTCCTTCTTGGACCGCGGCATCGCGTTCAACGTCTACCTGCACTACCTGCGCGACCGGGAGGTCAGGCGGACGACCCGCCTCGTGTACATGGGCGAGCCGAGCGACCACGCCGTCTCGCGGACCCGGCTCGTGACGCTCGCTGACGACGACGCGCTGACCGAACCGGGCACGTCGCCGGGTGGCGACCCCCGCGCGGTCGAAACGCGGAAGACGCTCGGTTCGGTCGCCGCCGAGACCGACGAGACGTACTTCATACAGGACGGGAGCGCGGGGCCGCTCTACGCCGTCGTCGACGTGGAGGTGGTCGTATGGCGGATGTGACCGACGCGGTCGAGCGCGCGAGCGACGCGGCTGACGACCCCCCGCGTCTCGGCGGCGACGACCGCGGCCAGCTGATGCTCGTCGCCGCGCTCGCAATCGCGGTGCTCCTCGTCGGCCTCGCGCTGACGCTCAACACCGCGATTTATACGGAAAACCTCGCCACGCGCACGACCGACACGAACCTCGACGGCGCAGTGAATCACGGCGGCGCAGTCGAGGCGGGAGCGGGGACGCTCCTCGACGAGGTCAACCGCGAGGGCGGCACGTACGGCGAACTCGCCGACGGGTTCGACGAGACGCTCGGCAACTGGAGCGACGGGGCCGCGACGCTCGCCGCAGTCAGGGGGGCCGCGACGGACGCCTCGTACGTCGACCACGCCGACCCCGTCGAGGGGACGCGAATCTCCCAGTCCGACGCGGCGCGGAACTTCACGGACAGGAACGAGACGGCCGACTGGACGCTCGCGAGCGATGTCGGCGTCCGCGGCGTCCGGTTCAACGTCTCGCGCGACTCGCTTTCGACGTCGAACGCGTCGTCGTTCCACCTCGTCGTCGACGGCGAGACGAACGCGGTCGAAACCGCGGTCTACCGCGACTCGTCTCGGGTCTTCGTGACCGTCGAGGACGCCGGTGGCGTGGAGACGACTTGTAGCGTCGCGGCCGACGCGGGTGACTACGTCACGATTGACGTCGCCGATGGCCGACTCAACGGGACCGCTTGCGACCCGCTCGACGCGGTCCACACCGACCTCGACGGCCCGGTCACGGTCTCGTATCGGAACGCGGCGGAGGCCGAGGGGACCTACGAACTGTACGTGAACGAGACGAACGCCACGGTCTTCGACGCGACGAAGTACGAACCCGCGGGAAGCGGGTCGTCGCCGGTCGCACAGGAGGCGCTGTACGCCGTCACCGTCTCGTACGTCTACGAGTCGGGCGAGACGTACGTCTACCGAGAGCTTCGGGTCGCCCCGGGTGAGATTGCGTGACGCCGCCGACGCTTCCGGACGACCGGGGAGACCGCGGCGTCTCGACGGCGCTCGGCTACGTCCTCACGCTCACCATCACGGTCGTCCTCATCTCGGGGCTGCTGGTCGCCGCCGGCGGGTTCGTCTCCGACGAGCGCGAGCGAGTCACGGAGACGGAACTCGACGTCGTCGGCAACCGGCTCGCGGCCGGCATCGAATCGGTCGACCGAATCGGGGCCGCTCCCGGCGAGTCCCGGGTCGAGGCGACGGTTCGGCTGCCACCGAGGGTCGCTGGAACGACATACACCATCGAGGTGCTGCCGGCGTCGAACGAACTCGTACTTACCTCGACGGACCCCGAGGTGACAGTCCGCGTTTCCGTGGAGACGGAGACCTCGCTGGTCGCGAGCCGGGTCGACGGCGGCGACGTGACCATCACCTACGACCCGGCCTCGGGCGTGGAGGTGGCGTCGTGAGCGACCGCGCCGTGAGCGACACGCTCGGGTTCGTCTTCGTCTTCGCCATCGTCCTCTCGATGGTCGGCCTCGTCACCGCCGTCGGGATGACCGGCCTCCAAGACGCCCGCGACGTCGAGCGCGTCAACAACGCCGAACGCGCCCTCGACATCCTCGGGGACAACATGGAGGACATCGCCGACCGCGGCGCGCCGAGTCGGGCGACCGAGGTGAAGCTTCAGGACGCCAGCCTGACGCTCGATCGCCCCGTCGAGTTCGTCGTCTCCGGCGAGCGGACGGGAGACCCGTCGGTCAACTTCACCAACACGTACGAGGTGTCGCCAATCGTCTACGAGAGCGATTCCAGCGACGAGCAGGTCGTCTACGCGTTCGACGCGCTCTTCCGGACCCGCGGCGACACCGGGACGTTCGTCCGACGACCCTCGCTTGTGCTCACCGACGAGCGGGTGTTGATTCCGGCGTTCGTGACGCGGCCCGACGAGGAGGCGACGACCGCCGTCGGCGGGTCTGGGACGTTCCTCATCCGGGCCGACAAGGCCGCGAGCGACGTGTTGGCCGCGCGGACCGAGGGCTCGTACGACGTGAACCTGACCGTTCGCTCCCCGCGGGCGGCGCTCTGGGAACGAGAGCTATCGAGCCGCCCCGACGTGACCTGCGACGGTGTGGTTGAGCCGCCGGACGCGTACCCGAGCGTCTCGTGTTACGTGAACGGGACGGCCCGCGTTCACGTCGTCTCGACATCGGTTGACATGACGTTCGCCGACTGAGTCGAAACCGGACCCGGACCCGACTCGGACCGCGACCGTCGGGTGGGCGGGCGGACCCGCTCACTCGACGTCGACTTCGACCTCGTTCTCCGTGACGTGCAGGAAGGTGATGAACTGGCCGCCCTCGGCTTGGTCGTAGTCGAGTTCGCCGCGCGAGCCGGACTCGTCGACGCTCTGGCTGTTGCCCGGCCCGTCAGTGACGGTCAGTTCGAACTGCGGCGCGGCGAGCGAGAAGTAGTGGTTGACGACGAACTCCATCGAGGCGGTGTCGCCGTCGGCTTTCGAGAACGTCTGGCCGCTGTCGGCGGCGTGCTCGTCGAAGGTGACGCTGTCGTAGGCCTCGCCGTCCGTGATCTCGGGGGCGAACTGCCACTTGTTCTGGTTACCGAAGCCCTTGTCCGACTGAATGTCGCCGTAGGTCATCAATTCCGAACTGGTGAAGTCGACGCTGAGTTCGGGGTTGCTCAGCGAGCAGTCGATGCTCACCGCGTCGCTCGTGTCCGGGTCGAGGTCGGTCGCCTGCCAGCCGTGGTACTTGCCGTCTTCGGTGGCGTAGTAGAGCGTCAGGTCGAACGTGCCGTCGTAGCTACCGCCCTTGCACTTGTCGTCCGCCTGTACGTGGAGTTCGAGGTCGCGCTGGTCGCCGTCGTAGTACATCCCCCACTCCATGTTCTGGAGGTGTTGGTCGTTCGAGAGCGTGAGCGTGAACGCCGAGACGTTGTGATTCCCGGCCATTCCGCGCACGTCGACCGAGGTGCCCTCGTTCGGCATCTGGAACTCGCCGACGAGGCCGAGGGTCTCCAGTTCCACGCTCGCGGTTTGGTTGGCGTCATCGACCGTCACGGTCCCCTCGCTCCGCGACTCGAAGAACCCCGCCCACCCCCGGTAGTGGTCGCTGTGGACCGTCACGACGATTGTGCCGTTACTGACCGGGTTGTCGTAACTGCCCGCTGTCTCGTTGTACGCCGCCGTCTCGTTCGGATAGATGCTCCGGGCACGTTTGGTCGCCGCGACCCGCGCCGACACGTCACCTGACGACGACCCGTCGCCGGAGACACGGACGACCGGGAGCGTCAGCGTCGCACCGCGGTAGTGGAACTCCGGCGGCGAGACCATCGTCGTCCCGCCGCCCTGCGTGCGCCAGACGCCGCCGCCCTCGTAGGCGATGCGGGCGTCGCCGTTGCGGTACTCGACGCTCCCGAGCGATTCGTTGTAGAGTTCTTGGTCGTCGCCGGCGTCGGTGTAGTTCTTGTGCGTGATGCTCAGTCGGCCGCTGTCGTCGTCGACGACGTAGGAACCGCCGCCGGTGCCGCTGAGGTCGACGTACTGCGTTTCGCCCTCGCCGAGCGCGGAGATAGCGACCCGCGAGTCGAACAGCGTCATCGAGTGCTCGGCGCGCGTCAGTTGGGACGCCTGTTCCGTCTCGTCGAGGGCGGTGCCCCCGAGCGCGACGACGGCGGTCGTTCCGGCGACCGTCACCGCTAACAGGAGCACCACCGCAATCGGTGAGGTCTGCGCCGTCCGGTCTCTGACGACGCGGTAGACCAGTGGAACCCGGGGGCGACCGCTCATTACCTACCTGAAGGAGATGCGGGGTGAAAACGTCGCGGGGTACCTGACAGTCCGGTAAGTAGACTCGTTCGAGAGACGTGTTCACGCGACCGTCGAGCAGAACAGTGGACTCGTCGGAAGTTCAGAGAGACATTAGCGGACTCGCCGGGAGTCCCGCGAGCGCAGCGAGCGGGACGTCGGCGAGTCCACGAACGACTGACGGAGCGAAGCGACGGAAGGAAGTGAGTGGACTCGCCGGGATTTGAACCCGGAGCAAGACGTGCTCGCTCACGATGTTCGCTCCGCGCGACTTCCAGGGATTCAAATCCACACGCTCGCTACAGCGAGCGCTCGACTCGCCATTTCTTCACTTCGTTCAGAAATGGACTCGCCGGGATTTGAACCCGGGGCCTCTCCCATGCCAAGGGAGTGATCTACCCCTGATCTACGAGCCCTCAAACGCAATCATCCATTTCCCGGTCGAATAAATAAGGGCTTCGAATCGTTCGACGGCTGTGGGGGAACCGCGTGGGCGGGCGAACACTCCAGACCACGACGGCGGCGACGAACCGACTCGTTTTTTCCGTCGCTGGCGGAACCACTCGGTATGACCGACGACGAGGCTCCCGACGTTCCGGTGGTGTGCGAGGCCTGCGACACGACCACTCGCGTTCCGCTTTCGGAGGTCGCGGACGCCATCGAGCGCCACAACGAACAGGTCCACGACGGCGACGACATCGCGCAGGTCGACCCCGAAATCGTCAAGCACGTCACCGACCTCGCGGCGAAGGACATGAGCGTGTTCGAAGACGAAGACGAGGCGTGAGGTTTCAGACGGGCGCTAACGCCCTGTCTCGATACGTTTCAGCCACAACGGTTCGATTGCGGTAGCTCGCTACGGCGAGCGCTCGTCTCGTCATTTCCTCACTTCGTTCAGAAATGGACTCGCCGGGACTAAGCAAACTGGAGGTTTGCAACGGTCGTGAACGGAGTTCACGGGATTTGAACTCACTCGCAACGCTCCGCGTTGCTCGCTGCTCAAATCCCGTCTCGAACAGACATCAATACAGTCGATACACGCGGCCCGCTTCGCTCGCCGGTGGTATCGACAGAAGTTGATGGACTCGCCGGGATTTGAACCCGGGGCCTCTCCCATGCCAAGGGAGTGATCTACCCCTGATCTACGAGCCCGCACCCTCCGATAGCCGTCGCCCGTTTAGAAGCCCTTCGATTCCGACCGGGGCGAGTCGGGCCCGAGTCGAAACGGTTTAACCCGGCGCGCGTGGACAACCCGATGGGAATCCAGCACGGCCGCAAATCTGACTTCGCCCGTTTGGGCTTGGGATTGCGGTAGTGCCCCGGTAGTCGGTGATACGACTGCGGGGTACTCGTTTCTGCGGTCAGTGCGGTTCCAACCCGCAACAATGGCACGAATGCACACCCGCCGCCGTGGCTCGTCCAGCTCGGACAAGCCGGTGGCAGACGAAGCACCGGAGTGGAGCGACGTCGACGCGGCTGACATCGAAGCCCGCGTCGTCGAACTGGCAGAACAGGGCAAGGACCCGAGCCAAATCGGCCTGTCCCTGCGCGACGAAGGCGTCAAGGGCGTTCCCGTCCCCGACGTCAAGCTCGCCACGGGCAAGAAGGTCACCACCATCCTCGAGGAGAACGACGCCGCAGGCGACCTCCCCGAGGACCTCCGCAACCTCATGGAGCGCGCCGTCCGCCTCCGCGAGCACATGGAGGAGAACCAGCAGGACAAGTCCAACCGTCGCGCGCTCCAGAACACGGAGTCGAAGATTCGCCGCCTCGTCTCGTACTACCGCGGCGACAAGCTCGACGACGACTTCACGTACAGCTACGACGTCGCTGTCGAACTCCTCGAAGAATAACTGAATGTCCGTGAGCCCCGCCGAACAGACACCCGCCGCCGATGCCGCCGCGACCCTGCGCGAGGCGACGTTCGTTCGCCTCCGCGTCCACGGGAGCGGTGCCGCTGTCGCGGCCGCCGGTGTCATCGGACGGGCGCTCAGGACACTCGACGTCCCCTTCCGCATCCGCGCGACCGACGCCCCGGACACTGTCGCACACGACGACGTTGTGGCAGTCGTCGGACTGTCGGACGCCGATGCGGACCTCGAACTCGACCCGAACGACGCCGTTTCGGTCGTCCGCGAACTCGGGGTCGACCCCGACCCGGCGGTCGCGCTGGCCGGCCTCCACGCCGCCGGCGAATCGCCGGACGACGACACCGACCTCGCGGACGCCGCGGCCGACGCGGGTGTCGAAGCCGGACCCGGCGTGGCCGTCCCCACGGGCGACCTCGCAGACGGGCTGGCGCATTCGACGCTCGTCCACGCGCCGTTTTCGGCCGACAGGGAGCGCGCGCAGGCGGACCTCGCCGAACTGTCGCTCCCGGCCGAACTCGACGCCGACGCCCGCAGGCGCGTCGCTTCCCTCGTCGCCATCGACGCGACGAGCGGCGAGGCGACCGCCCGCGCGGCGACCGCCGTCGAGCGCGTTTTGGGCCCGGAAGTGACTCCGAACGGACCGTTCGAAACCGTCGGCGGCTTCGCCGACGTGCTCGACGCGACCGTCCGAGAGTCGCCCGGGACCGCCGTCGCGCTGGCGCTCGGACACGACGTTCGCGACGCCGCGCTCGACGCGTGGCGCGACCACGCGCAGGCGACCCACGCCGCGCTCCGCGAGGCGACGACGGGCCGCTACGAGAGCCTCTACGCGCTCTCCTGTGACCTGTCGTCGCCGGGGCGACTCGCCACGGTGGCGAGGCTCGCCCGCGACTTCCGCTCGCCCGAGCCGACCGTTCTCGCGGTCGGCGTCGGAGCCGCGGCCCTCGTCTCGACCGGCCCCGCCGGACTGGACGAGGAACTCGCCGCGGCCGCGAGTGACCTGCCGGCCGCGTCCGCGACCGGGTCGCCGTCGGAGGCGACGATGACGTTCGACTCCGCGGCGGAGCCGAGCGATGTCGTCGCGGCCGTCAGGGAGGTGCGCCGATGAGCCGGCGTGCGACCCTGCGGACGACCCACGACGACGCCGACATCGTCGCCGGCGCGCTCGAACCGGACAACACCGAGTCGATGCACAGCCGAGTCGAGGGGGACGAACTCGTCACCACAATCGAACGCGATTCGACCGGCGGCCTGCACGCCACGGTCGATGACTACGTCGTCAACGTGACGGTCGCCGAGACCGTCATCGAAGCCACACGAACGCACACAGACACTAACCATGAGTGAACGATCCGTCTCCAAGCAGAAGCGCGGAAAGCGATGGTACACCGTCATCGCTCCCGAGAATTTCGACCGTAAGGAACTCGGTTCGACCTTCGCGGACGAACCCGAGAAGATCAGCGGTCGCACCGTCGAGTCCACCCTCGGCGACCTCAACGACGACCAGGGCGCGAACAACGTCAAGCTCACGTTCAAGATTACCGACGTGGGCAGCGACGCCGCCTACACCGAGTTCATCCAGCAGGAGCTCACCCGAGACTACCTCCGGAGCCTCGTCCGCCGCGGCGCGTCCAAAATCGAGGCCAACGTCACGGCCATCACCAAGGACGACTACCGCGTCCAGCTCCAGCCTGTCGCCTTCACCACGAAGAAGGCAGACCGGAGCCAGGAACACGAAATCCGTCGCATCATGACGGAACTCNGCCAGCCCGCTCAGAGATGTGTATAAGAGACAGGGTCGCCTCTCGTCGGCCATCTACGGCGACGCGAAGGTCATCTACCCCCTGCGCCGCGTCGAGGTCAAGAAGTTCTCCCTCGAAGCCCGTCCCGAAGAGGTCGAGGCCGAAGAGGAAGCCGCCGTCAGCGTCGACGAAGGCGACGTCGCAGTCGACGTCGACGACGAAGAGACCGAAGCGTAAGCCGTCTCGTCGGCGGCCCGACTTCGAACTTCGACTTTTTACGCGGCCGCACCTGCAGATGAGCGAGCGACGCCGCTGTCGGGTGTTGAATCCGGGGCAGACGGCGGGTGGTGAGTTCCGGGGCTACTCCTCGACGACGATAGTGCCGACCATCCCCTGTTGCTCGTGGGGAACACAGAGATACTCGTACTCGCCGGGCACGTCGAAGGTGTACGAGTACGTCTCGCTACTGGCGATGAGGCCGCCGAGCGAGTTGGAGTAGGCGTCGCGGGCGGCCTGTTCGGTCTCGTAGCCGCCGCTGGCGAAGAACGCGGCTCCCTCGGGGAGGGTGCCCTCGTAGGCGGTGACGGTGTGGCCGCGGGAGCTCGTGTTGCGCCAGACGACCTCGTCGCCGGCCTCGACGGTCAGCGTCGGCGGGTCGAACGCGACCGCGGTCATCCCGATGTCGAAGTCGTCGCCCGACGCCGTCAGGGTCGCACAGCCCGCGAGGCCGGCGGTCGCCGCCGCACCGGCCGCCGCGAGGAACTGACGCCGCGTCCGACCGTCGTCCGAAGACCCGTGGTCTCGCATGGTCGCTTCTCGGGACGCGACCGATAAATGTCGCATGGTTCGCCCGCCGAACCGCCGAGCGGGGCGGAACACGCCGCGACTGCCGGTTCGAGCGACAGCGACGCGAAGCCGGTCGCCGACGGACGGAACGTAAGAGGGAAAGGGCAGGTACGCAATCGCATCGGTATGAGACCCCGATTCGTCGGTCGGTTGGGCCCCGCCGACGTGGTCACCGCCGGGAACGCGGCGCTGGGATTCGTCGCGGCGGTGTTAACCGCGGTCGACGTGCACCTCGCGGCCAAGGTCATCCTGCTCGCCGCGATGGCCGACGGCCTCGACGGCGTGGTCGCCCGGCGCTACGGCGGGACCGACGCGGGGCCGTATCTCGACTCCCTCGCGGACGTGGCCTCCTTCGGCGTCGCGCCCGCCCTGCTCGTCGTCGCGGTCGTCCGCGAGATGTGGGGCTTCGACCGGGTCCGGGTCGTCGCCGGCGTCGCCGTCGCCGCGCTGTTCGTCGCGGCCGCGGTCGTCAGACTGGCGCTCTACACCGCCTACGACAGCGGGTCCGACGAGACGGTCGGGGTGCCGACGACGCTCGCCGCGACGATTCTGTCCGCGGGCGTCCTCGTCGGCTTCGTCGAGCCGATGTTGCTCGTCGGCCTCTCGGCGGTTATGGCCGCACTCATGCTCTCGGACGTGTGCTACCCCGACCTCCACGCGCAGGACGCGCTCGTCATGGGTGTGGTTCAGGGCCTCGCAATCGTCTGCTCGGGGACGCTCGGTGAGGGTTTCTCGTTCGGCCTGCTGTTCTTGGCGCTCGGTTACCTGTTTCTCGGGCCGCGCTTCTACTGGGCGTGACCGGGGCGGCGGAACGGAACGCGCCCGCTTACATCCCCATGTCAACCGCGTCCTCCGGGACGGGCAGGTCGTGCGGCGAGACGCCGAGGAGTTCCGCGGCGTGGTCCAGCGCCATGTCGAAGCCGTAGTAGCGTTCGAGTTCGTCGCCGTCGGCGGTCGGTCGGACCTTCAGCATCGCGTAGCCGTCGATGTTCTGGGCTACGGCGGCGGTCCGCCCGTCGCGGTCGAATTCGAGGACGCGCTCGGCGTCGGTGACGTAGTACCGCGCGGTGACGCCGTTCGCCTCTGCGGTTGCGTCGGTCATGCGAGGCGCTAGGGAGCACGGGCTGTCTAAACTATCGGTTCCGGCGGACTAGCGTGGGAGAGCGTGGCTGGACGCGACGGGCCGGCAGACCGGCAGACCGGCGGGCCGGCGGAACGAAAGTGACGTGTGTCTCTCCCACGAGACGGGAGCTATGTGGTTTCAGAGCGGCCGTCGGCGCGACCTGTGTGCCGTCCTCTACGACGCGGGCGAACTCCGGGGACAGAAGCTGAAGACCCGACTGGAACGCTACTACGACCTCCGAATCGACCCCCAAGCGTTCTACGGCACGCTCGACGCGCTCGTTGAAGCGGGCCACCTCGAACGCCGGACGGAAGGCATCCACGACGTGTACGGCCTCACCGACGCGGGCGCAGAGCGGGTCGAGTCGTACCACGCGTGGCTCGCGGCGCGCGTCGAAAACGGGGCGCGGGGCGCGGAGGACGCGGAGGATACGAACGAATCGGTCGTCGACTGACGTTACTTCTGGAGCCAGTCACCGATGGTGTTGCGGAGAATCTCGCTCGTCCCCTCGTAAATCTCGTTGAGCTTCGCGTCGCGGTAGTAGCGCTCGGCGGCGAAGTCCTTGGTGTAACCGTAGCCGCCGTGAATCTGGATGCCCTCGTTGGCCACCTCGCGGCTGATTTCGCTGGCGTAGAGCTTCGCCTGTGCGGCCTCCTTGATGAACGTCTCGTCGCGCATCTTTAGGTCCGCGGCCTTGTGCATGAGGAGCGTCGCGGCCTGCACCTTCGTGTCCATGTCCGCGAGTTTGTGCTTGATGGCCTGGAAGTCCCCGATGGGCTGGTCGAACTGCTCGCGCTCGCCGGCGTACGTCACGGCGTCGTCGAGGGCGGCGCGGGCGATGCCGATAGAGCGCGCTGCGATGGTGATGCGGCCGCCGTTGAGCGTCTTCAGCGCCTGCACGAAGCCGTCGCCCTCGTCGCCGAGGAGTCGGTCTTCGGGGATGCGCATGTCGTCGAAGCGGAGTTCGGCGGTCGGACAGCCCTTGTCTCCGAGTTTGTGCTCCGTGCCCTCGACGACGAAGCCGTCGTCAACCTCGGGCCGGACGACGAACGACGAGATGCCCTTGTTACCCGCGTCGGGGTCGGTCTTGGCGAAGACGACGACGGTGTCCGCGACCGAGCCGTTCGAAATCCAGAGCTTGCCGCCGTCGACGACGTACTCGTCGCCGTCTTTGACCGCCGTGGTCTCCATGGCCGGCACGTCGCTGCCCGCGCCGGGTTCGGAGAGCGCGAACGCGCCGATGTCGGTGCCCTCGTTGACCGGCGTCAGGTAGGTCTGCTTTTGCTCTTCGTTCCCGAACTCGTACAGCATGTTGCCGGCGAGGCTCGTGTGGGCGGCGACGATGGTCCCGAGGCCGCCGGAGCCGCGAGAAATCTCTTCGAGACCGATGGCGTAGGAGTGGTAGTCGAGGCCGGCACCGCCGTACTCCTCGGGGAAGGGCATGCCCATCAAGCCGAGTTGGCCCATCTCGGCCACGAGGTCGGCGGGGAACTCGTCGGTCTCGTCGATTTCCGCCGCGCGAGGTTTGACTTCCTCGTCGACGAACTCCGAGACCATCTCCTTGATTTGCTTCTGCTCCGCAGTGAGCGCGAAGTCCATGCCTGAATCTTTCATCGACTATGCTTATGGTTTTCTCCTGCGTCGTCCCGGCCGTCCGCGGATGCGCCCCCCACGAGACTTTTTATCCCCCCTTCCGTAATACGGGTACGCTTCGAATGTCTCGACACGCCGATGCCCGGCCACCGGCAACTGATGACGACCTCGATTGGTGTCACGATGCAGTTCAGGGGGTCTCTCGGACCTTCGCCCTCACGGTCGACGTCCTCGACGAACCGATGGCGTCGCACATCTGTATCGGATATCTCCTCTGTCGAATCGCCGACACCGTGGAGGATTCGTCTTCAATCGCGCCCGACGAGCAGGCACACCTCCTTCGACTCTACGACCGCGCGCTCGACCCCGACGACGACACCACCGTCGACGAGTTCGTGACCGCAGTACAGCCGCACCTCCCCGCGGAGGGCGAACAGTCCGACGACTGGATGGTCGTCGCCAACACCGCTCGGGTCTTCCGGACGTTCGAGGCGCTGCCGGAGGACGTGCGGGAGGCGGTCAGACCGCCGGTCCGCGAACTCGTCTCGGGCATGGCGATGTTCGTCGAACGCTACTCCCAGACCGGCGGGCTCCGCATCCAGTCCCGCGAGGAGTTAGAGGAGTACTGCTACTACGCCGCCGGCACCGTCGGCAACCTCATCACGAACCTCGTGACCCGCGGCAACGTCGACAGCGAGCGCCGGTCGCGGCTCTACGACACCGCCGAGGAGTTCGGCCTGCTCCTCCAGCTCGTGAACATCGCGAAGGACGTGCACGACGACTACACCTCCGAGAACAACGTCTACCTCCCCGCCGACTGGCTCGACGACGCGGGCGTCCCGCAGGAGGAGGTCGTCGACCCCGAGCACAACGACCGCACGGCCTCGGTGGTCGCGCGGACCGCCGACCACGCGAAATCGTTCCTCGACGACGCGCAGACCTACTTAGAGACGGTGCCGCTCCGCGAGGGCAACACGCTCGCCGCGTGGGCGATTCCGTTCCTCCTCGCGGTCGGGACGCTCCGCGAACTCGTCGCCAACCCCGAACACGCGGTGACGGGCGAGGGGGTCAAAATCTCCCGACAGGAGGTGTTCGCCGTCGTCTCCGAGATGAACGGCGCGAGCTCCGAGTCGCTCGCCGAGATGCGCGAAATCATCTCGCGCCAGCCGTTCCACCGAGCGACGACGAACCTCGACTGAAGACGACGCCGCGCCGTCGGTCGGGCCTCGGTTCCGTTTTCGCGTCTCTTCTCCGTCCGTTCGCTTCGAGCGCCGCCGAACGCGGCGGGGATTTCTCTCCCGCGAACGCCACGCTTCGCACCCGCCGCGACCCCGTCGGAACCGCATTCGAGACCCATGCGGTCCCGTGACGAACGCAGTTTGGGAGGATTTTTAGTAACCCAAGCATAACGGGCGTCTATGAGTACCGAAGAAGCACACGACGACCACGGCCATCACCTGCCGGCGGTTCAGGACTGGCCGCGCGGCTTCGGCGAGGCGAGCTGGTGGCCGTTCGTCACCGCCGTCGGTGGCGCGGGCATCTACGCCGGTGCCGGGCTGTACGTCTTAGGACAGGACGGAATCGTCGGTCAGACGGCGGGTCCCGCCGTGTTCATCGGCAGTATCTTCCTCTTCCTGGCCGGGCTCTACGGCTGGTTGTACCACGCGTTCGTGAGCCACTTCTGGTCGCGCGACGCGAGCCAGAAGAGCGCGTCGAAGCTCCGCTGGGGGATGATTGCCTTCCTCGGCTCCGAACTCGGGACGTTCGGCGCGCTGTTCGCGTACTACTTCTTCATCCGCGCGGGGACGTGGCCACCGCAGGAACTCCCGCATCTCACGGGGTCGTTAGTGTTAGCGAACACCGCCATCCTCATCGTGTCCAGCCTCACGCTCCACTGGGCGCACGTCGCCATCCGCGAGGAGAACCACCGTAACTTCGTCCTCGGGCTCGCGGTCACGCTCCTGCTCGGCGTGATATTCATCGGCGGGCAGGTGTACGAGTACTACGAGTTCATCGTCCACTCGAACTTCTCGATTACCGACGGCATCTTCGGGTCGGCGTTCTACGGCCTCACCGGCCTGCACGGCCTCCACGTCAGCCTCGGCGCGGTGCTTCTCGGTATCGTCTTCGTCCGCGCGCTCCGCGGGCAGTACTCCGCCGAGCGCCACGTCTCCGTCAGCACGGCCTCGATGTACTGGCACTTCGTGGACGTCGTCTGGATCTTCCTCGTCGTCGTCCTCTACGTCGGCGCGGAAGTCGGCGCGTAACGTCACCGTCCGTCGCCGCGACGCCGCGGCACCGATTCTTTCGAACCGCTCTTTTCCGAGAGCCGCGACCGTCGACCGACGGCCGGACCGACCCGTCAGCGGCCGCTCACCCGAACTGCTCGTTGAAGCGGTAGATGTCTTCGTCCACGCCGGCGACGACGAGGTCGTCGTCGGCTTCGACCCGGAACGCCGGGCCGACCTCGGTGACGAGCGCGCCGTTTCGCTCGACGGCGATGACGGTGCAGTTCGTTCGGGCGCGAACGTCGGCCCCGGCGAGGGTCCGCCCCACGAGGCCGGGGGCGTTCGTCCGGACGATTTCTATCTGCGACTGCGGCGCGATGACCTCCTCGTCGAGCACCGTCGAGGCGAGCATCCGGCCGGCGACCGTCGACAGCGCGAGCACGTAGTCCGCGCCGGCGCGGTAGAGTTTGGCGATGCTTTCGGTCTCGTTGGCGCGGGCGATGACCTCCGTCTCCTCGGAGACGCGCTCGGAGACGAGGGTGGCGAAGACGGCCGTGGTGTCGTTGTCAAGCGCGAGGAGGACGCCGCGGGCCTCGGAGACGTTCGCCTCGGAGAGCGTCTGCGGGTCGGTGATGTCGCCGACGAGGTCGACGCCGGGCTTGTCCTGCTTGTCGACGACGAGGTGCGGGACGCCGGCGCTCGCTAACTTCTCGGCCGCGGTGGAACCGACCTCGCCGTATCCGGCGACGATGACGGTTCCGCGGCGGAAGCGCCGCGCCGACGACAGCGTCAGCGCGCGGAGTTCTTCGAGTTGCTTCTCGCGGCCGACGACGAGCAGGATTGTGTGTTCGTCGATGACGGCGTGGGGGGCCGGCGGGGAGACGAACTCCCCGGTGAACCACGCGCCGATGACGTTGACGCCGGTGACGCTCCCGATGCCGCTCTGGGCGATGGTCCGGCCCTCGGCGGGGCTGCCGCGCTGGACGAGCAGCTCCGCGACCTCGAAGTCCTCGCCGATTTCGATGGCGTCGCCGAGTTCCGAGGAGATGGACGTGGTCGCCTTGCCCGCGAGGCTCTCGCCGAGGAGCCGGCGCGGCGAGACGACCCGGTCGGCCCCGGCGTAGCGGTGGTAGTCAGCGACATCGGGGTCCTCGATGAGGCTGACGACGCGGGCGTCAGGCGCGGCCTGTTTCGCGGCGAGGATGATGCTCGCGTTCGTCTCGTCGTCGTCGTCGGCGACGATGGCGAGCGCCTCGGCCGCGTTCGCCGCCTCCAGCGACTCGACGTCCTCGGGGTCGCCGTGGACGACGTCGTAGCCCGCGCCGTGTAGCTCCTCGGCGCGGTCCCGGTCGGCTTCGAGAATCACGTAGGGCACGTCCATCGAATCGAGTTCGTCCACGAGGGCGTCGCCGCGCGGGGTGAACGTGCAGATGACGACGTGGTCCGAGCGAGTCGACGCCGTCGGCGGCGCGGTCCGCAGGGCGTCTTCGACGAGCGGGACGAGAAACAGCGGGAGCGTGAGGAAGACGGTCGTGACGCCCGTGAGTTGCATCAGAATCGACAGCGCGAGTAACGGCGGATGGTCGACCCAAAATCGGGTCTGTTCGCCGTAGCCCGTCGTCGTGAACGTCTCGACGACGACGTGGACCGCCTGCAAGAAGGTGATGTCCTCGCCGGCGAAAAAGCCCGCCGCCCACTGGTAGGCGATGGAGAACATGAGCATCAACAGCCCGGCACCCGCGAGATAGCGGCCGAGTCGTCGCTTCGCCTTCGACAACCCGGGGCCGTCGCCCGAAATAGACATACACCCGCTATGGCCGCCGGTGGCTAAAAGCGTCCTGACGCGGGAGGCGTTCCATGAGCCGCCGTCGAGACGCCGCGCTCGCAATCGCGGTGCTCGTCCCCGTCGCGGCCGCGGCGGTCCTTCTGGGGACGCCGATGACGCCCGAACCAGTCTTCGTCGGCGTCGCCGGGGCGCTCGCCCTCGAAATTGCGCTCTCGGTGCGGGCGTCCGCCGTCCGAAGGCTGTGGGCGCGACGAACCGTGGGAACCGCGTCCGTCGCGGTCGCCGTCGTCGGCAGCTCTCTCGGCGTCGTCGTCTTCGGGCCGGCGTCGCTCCTCGCCGTCGCGGCCGGGCTCTCGACCTATCTGCTCCTCCTCGCGGCGGTCGAGTTTCGGAGTCGCGGCCGAGGGGAGAGCCGCCCGTGACTCTGCCCCGCAGACCTATTACGCGAGGAATACTTAACAGCCGCCCGTCCCCCTGTACGGGTATGTGTAGCACACCGTCCGACCGCCGAGACGACAGTCGGCGGCCGTGACGCTTTCGGGAGACGGCGCGGCGACGCCGCGGACGACACGTCGGACGAGACGGCGCGTGCTCGAAACCGGCGGCGCGGCGGCCGCGGCCACGCTGGTGGTCGGTGGACTGCTCGCGGTCGAGTGGCTCTGGCTCGTCTCGCGGGCCGCCCCCTCGCCCGAGACCGCCGCGGCAACGTGGGCCGCCGGGACCCTGCTCGTCGTCGTCGGGCTCTGCGCGTACGCCTACGCGAACGCGGACGAGAACGTCGCGCCCGGAAACGCCGGAACGGCCGAATCCGCGGCGGGGTCGGCCCGCGCCTACGACGACCTCGGGGTCCCGACCACCGTCACGCTCGTCCGCGGGTTTCTCGTCGCGGGCGTCGCGGGAATCGTCGGCGTGGCGCTCCACGGGTCGCTGAGTCCGTCGTGGGCGTGGGCCGCCGCCGCCGGCTACGGGGTCGCCGCCGCGCTCGACGCGCTCGACGGGGCGCTCGCCCGTCGACTCGACCGCGTCAGCCGCCTCGGCGCGCGACTCGACACCGCGGTCGACGCCTTCGGCCTCCTCGTCGCCCCGCTCGCGGGCGTCCTCCTCGGAGAACTCGCGTGGTGGTATCTCTCGGTCGGCGCGGCGCGGTACGTGTTTCTCGTCGGCCGCCGCCTCCGCGAGCGAGCGGGCCGGCCGACGTTCGACCTCCCGCCGCGGGCCTCGCGGCGCGTCCTCGCCGGCGTCCAGATGGCCGTCGTCCCGCTGGCGCTCGCGCCCGGCGTCTTCGACCCGTGGATGCCGCTCGTGACCGGCGTCGCGGCGGCGGCGCTCCTCGTCGGCTTCGCTCGGGACTGGGGCTACGTCTCGGGGCGGTTCGGGGGCGAGGGAGGGGGCGACACGGACGGGGACGGGGACGCGACCGTCTCGGAGTAATCAGTCGAGTTCGGCCAACACGTCGAGGTTGTGAGCGACGTACGCGAGTTCGTCGCCCGCGAGGGCGTCGTGTCGGGCGTCGAGCCACCCGTCGAGCGTCGCGCGGTCGACCGCGGCCGACTCGCCGACGGATTCCTCGACGAAGCCGAGGATGCGGTCGAGGAAGATCCGCGCCTCGTCGTCGTGCGGCGGGTGGACGACCCAATCCGAGCCGCCGGCCGCGACGACCGGCGCGCCGAGTTCCCGCAGGGTCGACAGGAGGTCGGAGCCGGTGTTCGGTCCCGCGCGGTCGCCGCCGCGCATCGTCTCGTGGTACGCACCGAGCACCGCGTCGTCGTCGGGGTGGCTCGGGCGGAACGCGGTTCGACCGTCGAACGTGATGGGCGCGTAAAAGAGGCCGTCGTCGGTGAGCCGCGAGAGGAGCGCGTCGACCGCCCGTCGGAGCGGGAGCACGTCGAGGACCGCGTGCGCGACCACGAGGTCGATTGCCTTCGGGAGGACCGTCATCGCCTCGAAGAGGTCGCTCGTCACGTAGATCAGCGAGACGCTGCGGCCGTGGCGTTCGATGCGGAAGCCGTCGGGCGTCGGCTCGGCGGTCCAGCCGGCGGCACGCGCCCACTCAGCGAACGCCGCGGCCGCGTGGTCGGCCATCCCGCGCGTTCGGTCGACCATGACGTACTTTATCTCGTCGTGCGCGTCGAAGACGCCCCACGAGAGGAGCCGCCGACACATCGCGCCCGTCCCCGCCCCGACCGAGATGACGCGGAGCGGCTGTCCCGACCGCGACTCGGCGCGCGCCTCCAGCCGGTCGATGAGGCTCGCGAGCGTCGGTCGGTGGAGC
The DNA here is from genome assembly GCF_000336975.1 of Haloferax sp. ATCC BAA-644. Lineage (NCBI taxonomy): Archaea > Methanobacteriati > Methanobacteriota > Halobacteria > Halobacteriales > Haloferacaceae > Haloferax > Haloferax sp. ATCC BAA-644. Next base: position 235,154 of record NZ_AOLF01000013.1, on the reverse strand, counting down.
GCGCGGTCGTCCACGGGCTCCTTCGCGCGGAGGTAGTGGACGAACCGGTCGTCGTGGCTGGTCACGACCGACCCGTCTCGGCGGACTCGTATAACCGTTCTCCCGGCTCGGTCCCGACCGCGGCGAGCGAATCGGTCACAGCAGACACGCTGAAGTGTGAACTGAGCTAAACATTCGCTCGATTCGCCCGGAAAGTATTTGATTCGGTTCCGGTGATGTAACCCCAAATGGATAGCGAGATTATTGACGCGGTGACCGGGTGGGACTCCGCGCCCGCCGAACGAGGCTACGGTGGCCTCCGGTCGCTCGCGGACGACGGCTTCACAGGAGCCGTCGTCGCTGGCATGACGTGGGGATTCATGCTCAACGGCCGTCTCCTCGGCGTTTTCGACGGGGCGGTTGCAGATTTCGAGGGTGAATCGTTCGAGGCGCACCGCGCACCGGACCCAGCGCTGCCGCTTCTGTACGCGATGCAGGAGACCGGCGGCGACGTCCGCGCGCAGTACTACACGGAGGAGACGCCGCTGCAAGACGCAAACGGAACGCTCTCGTCGGGCGGCTTCACCGGCTACGTCGAACTGTCCGAGAACGTGCTCTCGGGCGACTACTTCGTCGTCTACCACGGGGGGAAGTCGATGAGCGCCGCCTTCGTCGGCAACAGCAAGCGGCTCATCACCGGCGACGAGGCGTTCGAGCGCGCGAGCGACGAGGTTGGCATCTACAAGGTTTACGACGTGGACATCGACCTCGTCGACATTCCCGAGGCCGACTCCGACGAGGAAGCCGACGATGCGACGGGAGCCGCCGCGGGCGGCGTCGCTCCGACGGACGACGAGACCGACGCGACAGACCCGTCCGAGGTGCCGGAGCCCGAACCGGCGGTCCCTGACGAGTCGGGGGCGGCAACCGCTGCCGACGAGACCGCACCCGAGCCCGCCGACGGTGACGGCGATGACGATGGAGACAGCGACGACGGCGAACCCGTCGACAGCGAGCCGGCGATGGCCGACGCTCCGGCCGACGAAGAACCGGGTCCCGCGGCTGACACGACCGCGGACGACGCCGAGCCGGCAGCGTCGACGAGCCCCGACGACGAGTGGACCGAGACGGAGTCCGGACCGTCTGTGACTCCGGGCGGGTCGCGGTCTCCGGAGTCAACCGAGGCGGCCGCGTCGCCCACGAACCGGCCCGTGCCGGAGGAGTCGCGGCCGCCGACGGGCGAGGGACCGGTCGTCACCGACGCCCCACAGAAGAACGGCGAGGCGGCGTCTCCGGACCCGGACCCGGACCCGAATCCGGAGGGCGGCGCGACCGGCGACGACGTGTTCTCCGCCGAGGCGCAGTGGCGAAACGCCCGGTCGATTCCGTCGCTCGACCCCCGCGACGCCGAGGGAGAGTCCGTCGACGGCCGCCCCGGGACGCCTCGAAGCCACCAGCGGAACACGACGCAGGCGACGCATCGCCGGCAGTCACAGGGCGAATCGCGGGCGTCGCCGCAAGACCAGAGCCAGCGGTCGAACCAGCGGCAGGCCCAGCCGGCCGACGGGACGCCGGACGAGCCCGCCGCCGACCCGGCGGAAGCCGAGTCGCTGAAAGAGCAGGTCGAGGCGCTGGAGTCGGAGCGCGACCGGCTCGAATCCGAGCGCGACTCACTCCGCGAGGAGCGCGACGAACACCGCTCGCGCGCCGAGGAGCTGGCAGACCGCGTCGCGGAGCTCGAATCCGAGGTCGAACGGCTTCGGGGACAACTCGACGAGGCGGGGATTCGGTCGACCGACCGCTCGATGTCGGCCGACGAGGCGCTCCGCGGGACGAACCTGTTCGTTCGCTACGCCCGCAAGGGCGAGGCGACGCTGGAGAAAGCCCACGACGGGCAGGCCTCCCGCGAGGAGGTCGTCGAGAACCTCCGGCTCGAACACCACACCACGTTCGACACGGAGGGGCTCGGCATCGACGGCCAGCCCTACGAGGAGTTCCTCCACGAGACGCCCGAGTACGGCTTCGCCAAGTGGGTCGTCACCGACCTGCTCTACGAAATCGGCGAGACGGGCAACCGGTCGAGCCTCGCGGGCGTCTTCGACTCGATTCCGAAGGCCGACCGAATCGAACTGTACGGGAGCGTCTCGATACCCCTCGGCGACGGCGAAGCCGAGTCCCGGCAGTTCGACATCATCGTCCGCGACCAGATGGGCGAGCCGCTGTTCGTGGCGAACCTGAACGACTCGCGGGACCCGGCGACCCGGCCGATGGTCACCCAACTCATCAAGGACTCGAAGAGCGTCGCCAACGCGAAGGAGACGCTCGGCTCGGCGTTCATGGTCACGAAGAGCTTCTTCGAGCCGGGGGCGCTGGAGGCCGCCACCGAGGAGACCGGCGGGGGTCTCCTGAGTCGGTCGAAACGCAAGAGCTTCGTGAAGCTCTCGCGGAAACAGGGCTACCACCTCTGTCTGGTCGAAGCGCGGGGTGGCGAGTTCCACCTGAACGTGCCCGACCTCTGAGTCGCCCCCGATTCGACCGTCGTCGCGGTCGCTGTCGCTGTGTTAGTTTGTGTCCGCGGTTCGCCGCGGCTGTCGGCGGCACTGAGCGATAGTGAAACGACCGCGGGGCTCGGAGCGCGACCGCGGCGAGTGTCCGTGGTGTCGGGTCGGTACCGTTCGGTTCCGACCGCGTCGAAGCGTCGCTAACGCGGTCGGTCCGATGTCGTGCCCGGAGAGACTCGTCGGACGAAACAGGATAGAACGACCGCGTGCGCCTGAAGTGTGGTTAGTTCTCGATTTCGGCCGCTTCCTCGATTTTCATCGATTCGAGCTTGCCGACGATTTCGTCGAGCTTGTCGTCGAGTTCGTCGACGAACTCTTGGGTGCGCTCGGTGGTGATTGCGCCCTGGCTGGAGGGCTCGATGAGGTTCTCTTCTTCGAGAACGCGGAGGGAGTAGCGAACCTTGTGGTGCGGGTAGCCCGTCTCGTTGGACATCTTCACGATGCCGATCGGCTCACTTTCGATGACCATCTTCAGGACCTGGAGATGGCGCTCCAACATATCGACTTCCTTCTCAAGTCGGTCTATCATGCCATTTGTTAACTCTTCTTGGGAGGCTTTAAGCCTTGCCCTCCGAGCCGGCGAAAAAATGAGATAACGCGACCTTAACGAGGACACTAATTAACCGTTGTGTTATCCGTCGCCACGCCAATGCGTGTTCATGGCGTATTCCTCGGCAACGGTTCGAGAATTAGACACGAATGTGCATTGCTCGTCGGCCGCGACCGTAATCTGTTTAGTCCGGCGCGGGGAACGGCCGACGTATGACTGTTACCATCGTCGGTTCGCAACTCGGCGACGAGGGCAAAGGCGCGCTCGTCGACCTGTGGGGCGGCGACGCTGATATCGTCGTCCGCTATCAGGGCGGCGACAACGCCGGCCACACCGTCGTCGAAGACGGCGAGGAGTACAAGCTTTCGCTCGTCCCGAGCGGGGCCGTCCGCGACAAAATCGGCGTGCTCGGAAACGGCTGCGTCATCAACCCGCGGACGCTGTTCTCCGAAATCGACGACCTCCGCGAGCGCGGCCTCGACCCCGACGTGCGCCTCGCCAAGCGCGCGCACGTCATCATGCCGTACCACCGCCGCCTCGACACCATCGAAGAGGAGGCGAAGGCCGACTCGGACCTCACCGTCGGCACGACCGGCCGCGGCATCGGTCCCACCTACGAGGACAAGGCGGGCCGCCGCGGCATCCGCGTCGGCGACCTGCTCGACCCCGACGTGCTCCGCCAACGACTGGAGTACGTCGTGCCCCAGAAGAAGGCGCTCATCGAGGACGTGTACGGCCTCGAAGCCGGCGAGGAGTGCGACGTGGAAGCGCTCGTCGAGGAGTACACCGAAATCGGCCGCCGCCTCCGCGAGGACGACATGGCCGTCAACTGCGGCGACTTCCTCGCCGAGCGCCGCGAGGCCGGCGACAGCGTGATGTTCGAGGGCGCACAGGGCACCCTCATCGACATCGACCACGGGAGCTACCCGTACGTGACCTCCTCGAACCCGACCGCGGGCGGCGCGGCCACCGGCACCGGCGTCGGTCCGACCGTCGTCGGACAGGGCGAGGTCGTCGGCATCGTCAAATCCTACCTCTCCCGCGTCGGCGAGGGCCCGATGCTGACCGAGCTGAACGGCGACGACCGCGACGAGGAGCTCGCGGAGTTCATCCGCGAGAAGGGCGGCGAGTTCGGCACCGTCACCGGCCGCCCGCGCCGTATCGGCTGGCTCGACATGCCGATGCTCCGCCACGCCGCCCGCGTCAGCGGCTTCACCGGCATCGCCGTCAACCACCTCGACGTGCTCGCCGGCCTCGACGAGGTCAAGGTCGGCCACGCCTACGAACTGGAGGGCGACGAACGCCTGACGATGCCCGCGACGACCGAGCGCTGGGGCGAGTGCGAACCCGTCCTCAAGGAGTTCGACACGTGGCCGGAAGTCGACTGGGCGGCCGTCGCCGAGGAGGGCTACGACGCCATCCCCGACGCCGCACAGGACTACCTCGAATACCTCTCGGACGAACTCGACGTGCCGATTTACGCCGTCGGCGTCGGCCCCGGCCGCGAGCAGACGGTCCACCTCGAAAACCCGTTCGACGACTGAGCGCCGCGCAGTCGTCCACCCGGTGACGGCGCGCTTCCGCCCGCCGACCACCGCCGTGACGGCGGCGAACCCGTACGCTTTTACTTCGCGCAATCCACCGTCACGACGATGAAAGAATCCCTGATGGACATCCTCTGTGACCCCCTCGACAAGAGCGAACTCGAGTTGGAAGTCGACGAGCGCGACGGCGACGAAATCATCGAGGGGCGGCTCATCGGTACGGTCACCGGCGAGGTGTACCCCATCGAGGACGGCATCCCGAACCTCCTGCCGCCGGACATGCGCGACGACTGAGGAGACACCTCATCGGACCTGAACGTTTTTCTATTCTCGTCTCGACGGTGAAGCCGTGTCGAACGCGCCGCTCACCGTCACGCTGAACGACGAGCGCCCGCACGACCTCTCGGTAGCGCCGTCGTTCTCGACGAACGGGCCGTTCTCGGTCGAACTCGCGAACGAGGGGCAGGCGGTGCACGTCCACCTGCACATCGACGACGAACTCTCGCGCGCGGCGAGCCTCTCCGAAGGGAACCACTTCGTCGACGGCGACCAGACCAAGACCGTCGAGGTGTTCGTCACCCAGCCGTCCGAGCCGGTATCGGGGAAGCTCAAAATCGTCTCGGGCCACGGCTCGGAGACGAGATACGTCGACGTGACCGTCGAACCCGGCTCCGGCGGCAAACCGCCGGTCGACGTGGACGAGACGCTGTCGAAGCCGAAACAGCCCGAACCCGAGCCGAGCGTGACCGAGAGCATCGCCGACGTGTTCCCGAGCGTCGACCCGCGGGCCGCCCCGCTTTTCGGCCTCGCGCTCGTCGCGCTCGTTCTCGCGGTGGCGCTCGCGTCGCTGTTCGAGAGTTTCGCCATCACCCTCGGGGCCGGCGTCGTCGTCGGCGGCGTTCTCGCGGCGCTGGTGCTGACGATGCGGTGATGCTAACGATGCGGTGACGGCAGCCGAAAAAGTCGGGCGGGTCTCTCGCGGCGCGACTTACTCGTCGTCGGGCGCGTCGGTCGGGACGCCGCCGAGGTTCCCGTCGTCGTCGAACAGTTTCGCGCGCAGGAACCGCGCCCGGTAGCGGTTCGCGCCCTCGTACACGTCGGCCTCGCGGATGTCGTCGATGCGGCCGTCCGCGACGGCGTCGATGATGTCCTCGACCTGTTGTTTCTCCGAGGGCGTGAGTTCGAACTCGTAGGTCCGGGTCTCCTCGCCCTCCAGCCGCGTCCACTTTCGGGACGCCGCGATGACGACGGAACACGGCTCGCGGCACGGGAACGCGCCGTCGCCGCCGTCCACGTCGAGGTCGGTGTCGTCGTCGTACTCCCACTCGCGGCGCTTGACGCACTGGCTGTCGTCGCAGCAGGCCTCCGCGACCCAGTCGACGTGTTCGTGACCGTCGCCGCGGTTCCACGTCTTCACGACGCTGTACATCCCGGTCTGACGGCCGATGGCGTCCTCCCAGTGGGTCACGTCGAGTTCGCCCCGGCGCTCGCGGTACCAGTTGGGAACCGACGCGGGGTAGAACGTCTCGACGGTCTCCACGAGGTCGCGGCCGTCGAGGGCGGGGAACAGCCAGCCGCCGGCGAGGTTGCTGCCGGACTTCAGCGGGCGGTACCGCCCCTTCTCGTCGTAGGTCGCCAACTGGCGGGCCGCGAGCGGTTCGTGGTAGGCGTCGAGGTCGTCGCGGTCGGCGGCGGCCTCGTCGGCGTGGCGGAGTTCGTAGGACCGCTCGCCGTGGTCGTCGACCGTGACCGTGACGAGCAGTTGGCCCCACTCGCGGCTGACCCCGTCCCGGAGGTCGTCGTACCGTTCGGGGACCGAAGCGACGGCGGCGTCAGCGTCGGCGTCGCTGGCGCTGTCGCTTCCGTTTCCGTCGCCGCCCGTATCGACCGGCGCGCCCTCGACCCAGCGGAGGAACGCCCGTCGTTGCGGGCTGGACTCCCCGACGACCTCGGACCAGAAGTACCAGTTCGTCGCGTAGTCGTCGCAGTCGTCGAGAGCCTCGCGGAGTCCGTCTTCGGTGAGCCCCGAGAGCGTCGCGTCGGGCGTTTCGAGGCGGAACCCGCCGTCGCCGTCGGGGGCGACGGTGAGGCCGTCGAGCGAGACGCCGCCGCCGGTCGTCGCGGCGTCGACGAGGGCGTTGCGGTGGTGCCCCATCAGTTCGCCTCCTGCGGCGTCTTCCGGGTGCGTTCGCGCACGACTTCGAGGCTGTTACCGATGTCGGCACCCGCGTCGGCCGCGCGTTCGAGTACCACGTCGGCCATGAGCCCCTCGGTTCCGACCGCCCCGGCGTACCAGATGCAGTGGCCCTCGACCTCGGCGGGCACGTCGTAGCCCGTTCGGTAGTCGTCGGTCAGGCCCATGTCCTCCGGGATGTCCTCTTGGGTGTGGAAGCCGTCGGCGATAAACAGCGGGACGACGACCACGTCCTCGGAGTCGAAGTAGTCGGTCACGTCGTCGACCTCGGGTTCCTCGTCCATGTAGAGCGCCTGTACCTCGTCGAAACGGCCCATCTCGCGGATGCGGTCGGCGTGGTACTCGATTGCCTTCGCGGAGTTCTCGTTGCGCTCGGTCCCGTGGCCGACGACGGCGAGGCCGAAGCCCTCACCGACGTTCGGGTCGCCGGTGACCGTCTCGGCCCGGCGGACCAACACGTCGGTCATCGCCGCGTGCGTCCCGACCGGCCCGCAGTAGTGAATCGTCTTCTCGGGCACGTCGTTCGCGGTGAGGGTGACGTGCGACGCCGACAGGCCGTCGGAGTCCCAGTCGGCCACGTCCCACCCGTCGAGGCGGAGTTCCCGCGGGATGACCTGCTCCGTGAAGTAGCCCTCGCTGATGAAAAGCGGGACGACGTACACCTCGTCGGCCTCGACGGTCCGGAGCACCTCGCGGATAGACGGCTCTTCCTTCCAGAAGCCGGTCCGTACCTCGTCGAACGCGCCCACCTCGCGGACCGTGTCCGCGTGGTCGTAGGTGGGGGCGCTCGAATCCGGGTTCAGGTGCGACCCGTGCGCCACGATGACCAGAGCTTGCATGTCCGGGGGTTACGAGGGGAGTGTCTTATGAACTTCGCATCGAAGAAAGGAATCTTCGGGTTCGGCCAACTCGCGTTCACTACTCGTTCAGGCGGCGCGACGCGGTGGGGCGGGGAGTCGCCTCCGAGACGGCCGCGACAGCGCCCGGCGAGCGGCGCTTTTTTGCGCGCGCCCGACCACCGCTGAGGCATGTCCCTCGCCGCCGACGCGCGCGACGCAGTCCGCGAACGACCGTACCTCCTCACCGCGCTCCGCGCGGGCGTCGTCAACTACGCCGCCGCCGCGGCCGAACTCGACCTCGGCGACGACGAGGCGGTCGCGGCCGCGCTCCGCCGGTTCGCTGACGACCTCCCGTCGCTGGAAGCCGACCCCCGAGACGCGTCCGTGACGATGCGGAGCGGCGTCGGCCTCGTGGGCGAGGACGTCGAGGAGACCGACGACGACCCCGTGCTCTCGGTCGCCGGCGTCGACCTCGCAAGCGGCGGCCCGCTCACGGCTATCATCGCTGAGGGCGAGGTCGACCCGACCGTCCTCGCCGCCGTCCTCTCCCGACTCGACGCCGAGTCCGTCGTCGTCGACGCCGCGGGCGTCGCGGGCGACGCGCTCGCCGTGGTCGTGCCGCGCCGACAGGGGGCCGCCGCCCTCCGCGTCGTCGAGGCGGCCGTCAGCGATTTATACGTCTGATTCTCGGCTATCAACCGTGATAGCCGGCGGCCGGCGCTTATTACCTCGGAGTCGGTGAGTTCCTCAATGGTTTCGCCCAGCCCCCGCGACGACGACGGCAACATCTCGCTTTCATCCACGGAACTCCTCGCCGAACTCGACCTCGACGGCGACGAGTTGGGCTGGCGGCAGTCGTTCGTCGGCTTCGACGACGAGGACGCCGCGCGTCTCGCAGATCTCCGAGATGTCGTCGAGACCCGCGACGAGGCGCTCGTCGACGGCTTCGTCGAGCCGATTCTCGCGAACGAGCGGACGACGGACGTCATCGACCGCTCGACGACCGACCTCGACGGCCTCCGCGCGGTCGTCTCCGGCTACTACCGCTCGTTCACCGACGGGAACTACGACCGGAACCACTACGCGGCGCGCACCCGAATCGGCCTGCTCCACGACAAACTCGACATGCCGCTGCACTACTTCGGCGGGATGTTCGCCAACGTCACCGGCATCTTCGCGGACGAACTCCGCGGGCGCGCCGTCGCCGACGCCACCGAGTCGCTGTCGGGCGACGACGCCGACCGCGTCGAACACACCATCGACGAGGCGTTCGCGGACATGATGGCGGTCGTCCGCGGGCTCAACCTCGACCGGCAGGTCGTCAACGCAACCTACCTCTACTCGTACTCGCTGGACGTTCGCGAGGAGGTCCGCCGGGCCAGAGAGAGCCGCGGGGACCTGGAGTCGGTCGCGTCCCAGCTTCACGAGGAGACCGCGGGCACGAGCCAGAGCATCGCGGAAATCGAGGGACTGGCGGCCCGGCAGGCCGACATGACCGAGGAAATCGCCGCCGAGCTGTCGAACCTCAGCGCGACCGTCGAGGAGGTCGCGGCCACCGCCGACGACGTGTCTTCCCGAAGCGACGAGGCCACCACGCGGGCCGAGGAGGGCCGCGCCGAGGCCGGCGAGGCGATCGACGCGATGCGGCAGGTCGGTGACGACCGCGACGAGATAACCGTCAACGTCGAGGCGCTCGTGGCCGCCATCGACGAGATTCAGGACATCGTCGAGGTCATCGACGAGGTGGCCGACCGGACGAACCTGCTCGCGCTCAACGCCTCCATCGAGGCCGCTCGCGCCGGCGAGGCCGGCTCCGGCTTCGCCGTCGTCGCGGACGAGGTGAAATCGCTCGCCAACGAGTCGAAGTCGCAGGCCGAGCGCATCGGCCAGATGATAGAGGACGTGACCGACCACATCGAGGACACCGCCGAGGCGCTGTCGTCGGCCGACGAGAACATCGACCACGGCATCGAGCGGGTCGAATCGACCGTCGAGAGCCTCGACGAGATAACCGACTCGGTCGCCGACGTGACCGACGGCATCGACGAGGTGGCGCGGGCGACCGACGAGCAGGCGACGCTCACCTCCGACATCGCCACCTTCGTCGACGACGCGGCGACGCAGGTCGACGAGGTGACCGAGGAGATAGACCGCATCTCCGAGAGCGTCTCCGAGCAGGCCGAACAGGCCGCCGACCTCGACACGGCCGTCGAGGAGTTGGACCGCGAGGCCGACCTCGAATCGTTCCGCCGGCGCGCGGAGACGACGACCGACGGCGGCGTCGCCACCAGAGGCGGTCACTACGCGCTCGCGTCGGCGGCGAACGCCGACCGCGCGGTCAGCAGGGAGATGGGTGCGACGACCTCGACGGGCGACCGAGTCGGCGGCGCTGAGTCCACCCCGACCGGCGACGATGCAACCGCCGACCCAACCGACCGGATTCCGGCGTTCGTCAAGCGACTGCTCTCGGAGGAGACGCTGGCGAAGATTCGCCGCGGCGAGGCCGACCGCCCGGAGTGGACGAAGTAACCGCTGCGATGAGGTGACGACGGCGCGGCGGTCGGCCCGTGAGGACGGCGGCACACCGACCCCGAACCGGCCGCGCTTCCGACGGGTTGAAAGCGGTCCCGGAAGTAGCCGAATGTGATGACCCTGTCCGTGACCAACACCCTGACGGGAGAGCGCGAGGAGTTCGAGTCGCACGGCGACGAAGTGTTGCTCTACGTCTGCGGACTGACGGTCTCGGACCACGCGCACCTCGGCCACGCCCGCCTGTGGATGCACGCCGACCTGATGCACCGCTGGCTGGACTACGAGGGCTACGACGTGCGCCACGTCGAGAACTTCACCGACGTGAACGAGAAGATAGCCGCCCGCATCGGCGAGGACGACCTCGGCGGCGACGAGGCGGGCGTCGCCGAGCACTTCGTCGGCGACGTGATTCGCGACATGCGCGGGCTGAACCTGAAGCGCGCCGAGGTCTACCCGCGCGTCTCCGAGCACATCCCCGAGATTATCGACCTCGTACAGACGCTCGTCGACCGCGGCCACGCCTACGAGTCAAACGGCTCCGTCTACTTCGACGTGTCCACGTTCGACGACTACGGGAAGCTCTCGAACCAGAAGCTCGAGGAACTGGAGTCGCGGGCGACGAAAGACGAGCGCTCCGAGAAGCGCAACCCGACCGACTTCGCGCTCTGGAAGGCCGGCGCGGTCGACCCCAAGACGGCCGCCGAACACCGCGACCCCGACCTCGACCCGCTCCACGAGCCGTGCGGTCAGACCTGGGAGTCGCCGTGGGGCGAGGGCCGCCCCGGCTGGCACATCGAGTGCTCCGCGATGTCGATGACGCACCTCGGAGACACCCTCGACATCCACGTCGGCGGCCGCGACCTCGTGTTCCCGCACCACGAGAACGAAATCGCCCAGTCTGAGGCGGCGACCGGCCAGCAGTTCGCCCGCTACTGGCTCCACGTCGGCCTGCTCCAGACGGAGGGCGACAAGATGAGTTCGAGCCTCGGCAACTTCTTCACCGTCGGCGACGCCCTCGACGAGTTCGGCGCGGACGTGATTCGGACGTTCTACCTCTCGACGGCCTACGGCTCCGAGCAGACGTACTCCGAGGAGACCATCGCCGAGGCCGAAGAGCGCTGGGAGCGCCTCGAACGCGCCTACGAGGCGGCCGTCGACGCCGCCGACAGCCCCGACGCCCGGACGAAAGTCGAGGCGGGGGAGCTCCGCGACACCGTGACCGCGACCCGCGAGAACTTCCGCGAGGCGATGAACGACGACTTCAACGTCCGCGAGGCGATGGCCGAACTGCTCGGCCTCGCCGGCGCGGTCAACCGCCACGTCGTCGACGCCGACGCGTACGACTACCGCGCGCTCCGGCGGGCAATCGAGGCGTTCGAAGACCTCGGCGGCGAGGTGTTCGGCCTCTCGTTCGGTGACGCGGGCGAGGGCGGCGACGTGTCGGTCGCGGAGGACCTCGTCCAGCTCGTCTTGGACGTGCGCGAGGCCGAGCGCGAGGCGGGCAACTACGAGCGCGCCGACGACCTGCGCGACGACCTGACGGCGCTCGGCGTTGAGGTCGAAGACGGCCCCGACGGCGCGACGTTCCGGTTCGAGTAATCCTCCCGGTTCCCCGGCTCACATCGTAAACAGGTGCGAGTCGTCGGGAACGTCGAACAGCCCCATTCTGACGCCCGCATCCAGCCAGCCATAGCCGTACGAAAATGACGCCAGCGCGTTCACCCAGTCGTCGTCGGCTTTGAAGTGCCGGCCGTCGTCGAGGTAGGACTCGGCCATCTCCAGACAGTCGGCGGCGGCGTCGCCGAGGTGCGTCTCGTCGGGGACGGCCTGCACCGCCTCGTCGAGCGCGTCGGCGAGCATTCCCTCGTAGCGGTTCGTCTTCTCCTGTAAGTCGGCGGCCATGCGGAGTCGTGCGTCCGCGACGGATACCGGTCTTTCGCTCCGCGCGCCGCGAGAGCCGTGGCATGCGTTGTCGTGTCGGTGGTGTAGCGCGCCTCGCAATACAGCGAAACCTTAAGACGCCGGTGTAGCGAACTATCGGCTATGACAGAGGACGCCGATTCGTTCGTGGAACACAGGAAACTCATCATCGCCGGCTCGGGTATCTCCGGCCTCTCGTCGGCCATCTACGCGGCCCGCTCCAACAACGAGCCGCTGGTACTGGAGGGTGACGAGCCGGGCGGACAGCTCACGCTCACGACCGAGGTCGACAACTACCCCGGCTTCCCCGAGGGCATCTCCGGGCCGGAGCTCATCAACAACATGAAAGAGCAGGCCGAGCGCTTCGGCACGGAGATTCGCCACGGCATCATCGAGGACGTGGACGCCTCGGAGCGACCCTTCACGGTCACGCTCAAGAACGGCGACGTGTACACCGCGGACGCCCTCATCGCGGCGTCGGGCGCGTCGGCCCGCACCCTCGGCATCCCCGGCGAGGAGAACCTGATGGGCTACGGCCTGTCGACGTGTGCGACCTGCGACGGCGCGTTCTTCCGCGGCGAGAAAATCATGGTCATCGGCGGGGGCGACGCCGCCGTCGAGGAGGCCAACTTCCTCACCAAGTTCGCCTCGACGGTGTACCTCGTCCACCGCCGCGAGGAGTTCCGCGCCGAGGACTACTGGGTCGACCGCCTGATGGAGAAGGTCGACGAGGGCGAAATCGAACTCATGCTCAACACCGAGGCGACGGAGCTTCACGGCTCGCCCGAGGAGGGCGTCGACCACGTCACGCTCGTCCGCAACCCCGAGGGTCACCCGAGCGACAAGCTCGACGACCCCGGGACCGAGGAGTTCGACTTCGACGTGGGCGCGGTGTTCTACGCCATCGGCCACACGCCGAACGCCGACTACCTCGAGGGGACGGGCGTCCAGCGCGACGACGACGGCTACATCGTCGCCAAGGGCGGCTCCGGCGGCGGCCAGACGGCGACCGACGTGCCCGGCATCTTCGCCGCGGGTGACGTGGTCGACTACCACTACCAGCAGGCCGCGACCGCCGGCGGCATGGGCGTGAAGGCCGCCCTCGACGCCGACGACTACCTCGAAGAGCTCGAACGCGAGGAGAAGCGGGCGGCCGCGGGCGCGGCCGAGTAAGCGAGCGTCCCGTCTCAATCTCCGGTTTTTCGGTCGTGTCCGGCTTCGACGCGCTACGTCAAAGACCGCAACAGCCACGCGAGGATGAAGCTAATCGCCACGAAGATGAGGTAGACGCCGGGCGAAAAGCGCGCGTCCACGACGCCGACCGCGTCCGCGACCGCGACGGCGAAGATGACGAGACCGACGCCGACGAGCCCGTTCCCGAGGATGTTCGGAACTCCCCGTTTGGTTTCCATAGCCGCGGTTGGAGTCGACGAAAAATAAGCGTACGGAGCGTTCCCAGCGGGTGAAAGGAGACGGCGGGGTCGGCGGCGCTCAGTCGGCCGCGCCCGGACTCGCGTCGGCCCCCGCGCCGCGCTCCTCGGGCGTCAGGTAACACTGCGGGTCGGGACCGAACAGTTCGCCCGTCGCCGCGAGCGACCGAAGCCGCGAGGAGCCGCGACACACGTCCTGATACTGGCAGGTCGCGCACTTGCCGGTGAGGTGTTCCTCCCGCTCGCGGAGTTTGGCGAGAAGCGGGTTCGACTCGTCGTCCCAGATGTCACCGAACGGGCGGTCCCGGACGTTGCCGAGGCTGTACCCCTGCCAGAACTGCGTGAGGTGCACGTCGCCGCGGTAGTCCACGTCGGCGACGCGCTCACCGGTCGGGTCGCCGCCGTTGACGCGGAGATACCGGTGAATCCGCTCGGCGTGGTCGCGTCCGAGCTCCTCCTCGGCGTACTCGACCACGTAGGCGGAGTCGGCGTAGTTGCCGACCAGGAGCGTCTCTATCTCCTCGCCCTCGGCGTGGTACTCGCGGGTCATGTCGAACAGCCGGCGGACGGCGCGGCGCTGGGCCTCGTCGTCGAGGTCGGCGTCGGCGATGTCGCCGCCGCGGCCGCCGTAGTCGAGGTGGTAGAAACAGAAGCGGTCGACGCCCACGTCGTACAGCAGGTCCACCACGTCCTCCATGTCGGCGGCGTTGTGCTCGGTGATGGTGTACCGGAGGCCGGTCTTGAGCCCCACCGAGAGGCAGTTTTCGATGCCGCGGACGGCGGCGTCGAACGCGCCGTCTTTCCCGCGGAAGCGGTCGTTGCGTTCCTCCAAGCCGTCGACGGAGACGCCGGCGTACGAGAGCCCCGCGTCGCGGAGCGCCCGGGCCTTCTCCTCGGTGATGAGCGTCCCGTTGGTCGAAAGCACCGCCCGGATGCCGGCGTCGGTGGCGTAGTCCACGAGTTCGACGAGGTCCTCGCGGACGAGCGGTTCGCCGCCCGAGAACAGAAGCACGGGCACGTCGTAGGCCGCGAGGTCGTCGATGAGGCCCTTCGCCTCGGCGGTCGAGAGTTCGCCCTGCGCGGGGTCGAGGTCGGCCCCGGCGTAGCAGTGTTCGCAGTAGAGGTTACAGCGCCGCGTCGTGTTCCAGACCACGACCGGACGTTTCTGTTTCTCCTCGCGTATCTGGTCGATGTCGGCGTCGGGGTCGTCGTAGCGGAGGCCGTCGCCCTCGGCTCCCTGCCCGCAGAGGAGCTTGCTGATGGAAATCACTCGGCGGACACCCCGTTTTCGGCACCGCGGGCGTCCCCCGCATCGTCGCCGGTTCCCGCCCCGCCGTTCGACTCCTCGCCCTTCGCAGCGAGGTCGTTCCCCCCGAGTCGGAGGAACTCGTCGGCCGGCGCGAGCCAGAGGTCCGCGTCGCCGCCGCCGAACAGCGTCCGCGCCTGCTCGGTCGCGAGGTCCTCGGCGGGCGCGCTCACGCTGCCGACGTGGCGCATCGGCTCGGTCGGCACGTCGCGGTAGAACACTTCCCACTGGCGGCTGCCGTCGATTCGCGGTCGTCGCCTCGGGTCGTCGTCGTCCATGCTGTCGCCTTCGGGCGGGACGGTCACGCTCGTTTCGCCCGTTTTCAGCGCGTGGGAATCGAAGCTTTCGACTTGTTCGGCCGCTCACTAGAGCCAGCTAATGACGCAACGGTTCTCCCGGCGGTCGGTTCTCCACGCAACGGCGGCTTCGACTGGTATCGCGCTGCTTGCGGGCTGTTCGAGTTCGTCCGGCGACGGCTCCGGCGGCGCGGGCGACGGGGACGGAGCCGGCGGCGACACGTCCGGCGGGGACGACGCGGCCGACCACGAGATGCGTGACTTCGGCGGCTGGTTCGACCGGACGCAAAACTACGACGGCGTCCACGACCTGACGGGACAGGACAGCGTGACGGTCGCGGTCGGCGCGGCAGGCAACGGCGGCGGCTACGCGTTCGCCCCCGCCGCGGTGCAGGTCTCGCCGGGAACGACGGTCGTCTGGGAGTGGACCGGAAACGGCGGGACGCACAACGTCGTCAACCGCGAAGACGGCCTGTTCGAGTCGGAGCTCACCGTCTCCGAGGGCCACACCTTCGAGTACACGTTCGAGGAGTCCGGCGAGTACAACTACGTCTGCGTCCCCCACGAGACGCTCGGCATGGTCGGCGTCGTCGTCGTCGAGTAAGCGTAAGCGGCCGCGGCGTCGGCGGCGTCGGCGTCACGCGGACTTCGCGGCGTCGTTCAGCGGCGCGGTACAGAGGACGCAGCCGGTCTCCCGGAGCGTCCGCATCATCGGCTCGTTGACCCGGTAGCGCTCGCCGCACTCGGGACAGGTCACGTCGAACTCGCGCATCGTTGCTCACCGGCTAGCGGTACGCCGCGGGGCCCCGAGGTGGCGCACCCTGCATTCGCGGGGGACTGATACCCCGGCGACACGTCCCATCTCGTCACTCCTGGAGAATGGCACCCATGAGCTTCTTCTGCGCCATGGCGAGGTGCTCGGAGAACGTCGAGGTCGTGATGCCGAGTTCGGCCGCGACCTCGCCTTTGTTCGCGCGCCGCGGGTGGTCGAAGTAGCCCATCTCGTGGGATGTCTCCAGCACCTCGCGCTGGCGGTCGGTGAGCTGGCCGCGCTCGACCAACACGAGGTCCCGCGACTCGTCGGTCGACGACTGGAGCAGCCGGCGCACGTCCACCGCCCCCGACGACTCTCGGAGGGCGGCGACCACGTCGCGGAGCGTCTCCACGTCTGGCGCGTGGAACGTCAGAAACAGCGCGCCGTCGCGCGTCTGTACGTCCACGACCGGGCAGTCGAACGCCTCGACGCGCTCGCAGGGACAGCCGACGCCGCCCTCGCGGTCGAACCGGTAGACGCTGCCGTCGCCGTACTCGAACAACCGTTCCATCTCCTCGGGAACCCCGTCGTCGTCGTCGAAGACGAACTCCTCGACGACCGACCCGCGCTCGTTGGGAGCCATGCTCCGCGAGAGCGCGTAGCCCGAGGTGTCGCCCTCGGAGACCGTCGCGACGGGACAGCCGTCCGGCCCCGTCACCTTCAACTCCGCTCTGATGCCCGCTGCGCTCGTCATAAGAGTACGAAGTCGCCCCAGCCCCTGATATAAACACCCCCGATACACCGGGCCTTTATATCGTGGTTCGTGTCACCGCCGCCACCGTCGACAGGCGGGCTGCGGCCGGTCGGTGGGGGCTATAAAGCGCCCCGCATATTCGGGGTGCTCTTCGACGGACGACGCGGCCGAACGTACGAGTGAGCATGCAGACCGGCCTCAGACGCACGCCGACCGGACCGAAGCCCGCCGAGTTGGAGGCGGAACAGGTGCTGGAAGCGCTCTCGGACCGCGCGTGCCGGCAGATTCTCACGACCCTGCAAGGCGCGACCGAGCCGATGACCGCACAGGACCTCTCGGAGGCGTGCGACGTGCCGCTGTCGACGACCTACCGGAAGGTCGAACAGCTCTCGGAGGCGGCGTTGCTCAACGAGACGCTCCAACTGCGGGCGAACGGGACGCACACCCACCAGTATCGGTCGAGCGTCGAGTCGGTCACGGTCTCGCTAAACGACGACCGGGGGCTCGAAGTCGCCCTCGGCGGGGACCGCTGATGGGCTCGGAGCCGGTACACCCGCCGGATTCGGGGAACGAAGACCACGCTCGCCCGCGACTCGCGTCTCGGCTGACCACCCATCCCGACGGGCGCGAGGAGTGCACGATTTACCCGGCCGATGCGACGCCCGAGGCCCAACTGACGCGGTGGATTTCGGCGTTCGAGGGGAGCTTCGTCGACCTCGATGCGATGGAGTAGGCGTCGGGGTGAGAGCGACCGGAGGGTTACAGTCGGTCGGGGTCGACGCCGTCGTCGCCCCCGACCCACGGGCGCGGGCTGTCGAGCGCCATGAGGTACTCTTCTAAGAGGGTCGGAAACGCCCGCCCGCGGAGGTTCCGCAGGCCGAAGTCGGCGGCCCAACTGATGATGCCGGTGTCTTCGGTGACGACGCCGGCGTTCAGTTCGCGCGCGAGGATGAGGAGGTCGAAGTCCTCCCGAGAGTCGAGTACGCCCTGTCTGAGCGCGCCGCGGTAGTCCTCGCGGAGGTCGGAGATGACCTTGTCGACGTCGGAGAGCTTCGACCCCCCGTTGGAGCGCTGTTTCGACTCCTCGGCCTTACGGACGGCCTTCTCGGAGACGCGGAGGCCGCGGTTGACCCGGTCGGACATCTCGTCGATAAAGCGGTAGACGACTTCGGCGGGGATGTACACCTCGTAGCGGTCGGGGTGTTTCTTGATGACCCACGTATCGAGTTTGCCGAGCACGTCCTCCGAGACGCCGCGCTCGCGGAGGATGTGTTCCAACTCCGCGGCGATAGACGGCGGCATGTAACACGAGATGTTCAGGTCCAGTCGCGCGGCGGCGATGGTGTCGAGGAGCCGTTCGATGCCCTCCTCGAACGTCTCGTCGTCGTCTCGAATCTCCTCGGAGAGAAACAGCGAGGTGTCGAGCACGAAGCGTTGTTTCAGCGGGTACTCGGCCATCGTTCGGTAGTTGGTACCGCGGCACTATGACCCTTCCCCGCGGCCGAGGGTGAGCGGTACCGGTGAGAGAAACCGGACGAAGACGGCTCAGAACAGCGGTTCGATGCGGTCGTCGCCGGTCGAGACGAGGTCGTCGAGCGACGCCGCGCTGGACTCGCGTTTGGCGAGCATATCGCGTTGGGTCTCGATGGCGACCGCCTGTAACTCCTTGACCCGCGGCACGTCGTAGACGCCCGACAGGAGCACGACCGCGGCGACGAAGTTCGAGTCGATGGGGTAGTCGCCGCCGCGAATCTCCATCGTCCCGGTCGCGTCTTCGAGCCACGTCCGCGCGCGCTCGATGCCGCGGCGCGACAGCACGTCCGACGGGCCGGCGACGACGACGAGGCCGCGCTCCGCGCCGGAAATCTCGCAGGGCAGCGTGAGCCGCCCGAGCGCGGCGCGGCGCACGAGGCTGGTGATTCGGTTCGTCGAATCGCCGCCGTCGTCGGCCTCGGCCTTCCCGCCGGAGAGTCGAGACAGGAGGCCCCGCTTCGGGCGGTCGAGTTCGACGGCGGCGTAACCGATAGTCGAGACGCCGCCGCCGCCGAGCGTGTTGATTATCTCGGAGGCGTCCACGACGGACTCCGCCACCGCGCCGGAGCCGTCGCCCTCGCCGGCGCTGAACAGCACGCCGAGCCGGCGGGCGAGTTCGGCGTTGAGACTGCCGTAGCCGGCTTCGAGCGACTCGCCGGTCTTCCGCCAGGCGTCGTTGTCGAACACGATGAGGTTGTCGACCTCGCGGACGAACGTCTGGAAGGAGCGCGCGGCGTTGAGCGTGTAGATGCCGCCTTCGTCCCGCGCGGGGAGGATGCCGAGCCCGTAGACGGGTTCGGTGTAGATGTGCTTCAGTTCCCGCGCGATGACGGGCGCGCCGCCCGAGCCGGTGCCGCCGCCGAGTCCGGCGACGACGAGGAAGGCGTCTATCTCGTGGACCGGGAGGTCGTCGATCATCGAGAGCACCTCGCCGACGTCTTCCGCGATGACCTCCGCGCCGAGTTCGTTGTCCGCGCCGACGCCGTGGCCCTTCACGCGCGTCAGGCCGACGAGCACCTGCCGCGACTCGGGGACGGTTCGAAGTCCCCGAAGGTCCGCGCGGGCCGAGTTGACCGCGATTGCGTCGACGACGAACCCCGTCTTCGCCCGTCGCTCGTAGTCGACGAGGGCGTCGACGACTTTGCCGCCTGCCTGTCCGATACCGATGAGTGCGAGTTTCATGTCCGTCTTCCTCTCAGAAATCCGACCGACTAGACGCGCGCTCAGATATTGAATATGCTGTGCGTAGGGCCGCGCAACGACAGTTTAACTGGAAAATAAGTCCGACACTCTCTCGTCGCTGACAGCGTCGGAGTCGGTCGATTCGGCGTCGGTCGCGCCGGACTCGTCGGCGGTCGCTCCCGTCTCGCGGTCGGCGTCGCCGGTCGCGCCGTCGTCGCGCGCTGCGAACGCGTCGCAGGCGAGTTCGCCGACGGCCGACAGGAGGTCGCCCGGTTCGACGACGCGGCCGCGCTCCCGCAGGCGCTCGTAGACCGCGAAGCCGTCGTCGCCGGCGTAGTTCCGCTCCGAGAACGGTCGCTGTTCGACGAGGACGAGCCGGTCGGCCTCGGCCGCCGCTTCGAGGTTGGCGAGATTGCCGTCTCCGACCTCCACGTCGGCGACGACGGTCACGTCGGCGGCGTCGACTCGGGATTCGACCGCGGCCCGCGCCGCGTCGTCGACCGGCGAGTACGGCGGCACGGTCACGAGGTCCGCGCCGACCCGGCGGGCCGCCTCGGCGTCGGTATCGCCCTCGTTGAGCGCGCCGGCGGACAGCGCGTAGCCGGCCGCCGACAGCAGGTGGAGCGCCCGCGCGCCGGTGCCGCCCCCGCCGACGACGTGGACCCGGCCGTTGGCGTCGTCCGACGACGGCGGGAGGGCGGTCACGTAGACGGAACCGGTGACGGGGTGCCGCGAGACGACCGCCTCGGCGTCGAACGCCTCCCGGAGGTTCCCCTCGGTGAGCACCGTCTCGGGGTCGCCCGCCGCAAGGATGCGCCCGCCCGACAGGAGCACCAGCGCGTCGCAGTAGTGGGCCGCGAGGTTGAGGTCGTGGATGGCCGCGACCGCGGTCGTGCCGTCCGCGACGAGGTCGGAGACGAGTTCGAGCGTGCGGACCTGGTGGTTGATGTCGAGGCTGGCGGTCGGTTCGTCGAGGAGCAACACGGGCGTCTCCTGCGCCAGCGCGCGGGCGATGAGGACGCGCTGGCGCTCGCCGCCGCTGACTTCCGTGACGGGGCGGTCGGCGAGCGACTCGACGGCGGTCCGGCGCATGGCGGACTCGACGGCGGCGGCGTCGCGCTCGCGCCAGCCCTCGAAGCGCCCGCGGTGGGGCGTGCGGCCCATTCTGACGACCTCGCGGACGGGGAAGTCGAAGGTGACGCTCGTGGTCTGCGGGACCGTCGCCACGAGCCTGCTCGCCGCCTTCGACGACAGGGCGTGGACATCTTCCCCGACGACGCGAACCGACCCCTCGTCGGGCGCGAGCGCGCCGTTGAGCGTCCGAAGCAACGTCGTCTTCCCCGCGCCGTTGGGGCCGATGAGTCCGACGAAGGTTCCTTCGCCCACGTCGACCGAGACGGAGTCGAGAATCCGGGTGTTTCCGAGCGAGAGCGAGACGCCGTCGAGCCGAATCGCCGGCTCGGCGTCGCTGAAGGGGTCGTCGGGAGCGTCGACCCCGGGGGAGTCCGAACCGGGGGCGTCCGCGTCGCCGGCGCGGTTGGGGTCGCTCACGGCGAGTGCACCTCCCGCGTGCGGAGCAGGTAGAGGAAGAAGGGCGCGCCCACGGCGGCGGTGACGACGCCGACCGGAATCTCCGCGCCGCCCGAGCGGGCGACGGTGTCGGTGGCGACGAGGAACGACGCGCCGGCCAGCGCCGACGCCGGGAGCAACACCCGGTGGTCGGGACCGACGAGGAGCCGGAGCATATGGGGGACGACGAGGCCGACGAAGCCGATGACGCCGGAGACCGAGACGGCCGCGGCGGTGACGACGCTCGCGGTGGCGAGAAGCAGCTGTTTCGTCCGCTCGACTTCGATGCCGAGGGCGTGGGCGTCCTCCTCCCCGAGCAGCAGGACGTTCAGGTCGCGGGCGTGGACGACGAGGAGGAAAAACGGGAGCGGCAGGACGAGGGAGAGCATCCCGACCTCGCTCCACGTCGCGCCCGCGAGGTGGCCCATGAGCCAGAAGACGACCTGTCGGAGGCTCTCGCCGCTCTGGAGGAGGAGAAACGAGATGACCGCGCCGAGAAACGTCTGGATGGCGACGCCCGCGAGAAGCAGGGTCGCAACCGGGGTTCGGCCGTCCTCGCTGGCGAGCAGGTAGACGACGAAAGCGGTGACGACGGCGCTGACGAAGGCCGCGCCCTCCAGCCCGAACGGAATCGAAAGCGACAGCACGATAGTCGCCACCGCGCCGACGGCGGCCCCGGAGGAGACGCCGACGATTGAGGGGTCGGCCATCGGGTTGCGGAAAAAGCCCTGCATCACGGTTCCCGCCGCCGCGAGCGCGAAGCCGACGAGCGCCGCGAGGAGGATACGAGGCAGGCGGACTGAGAGCACGATGATACGGGCGGGTCTGGGGACGGCAAACTCGAACGGCGAGACGAACTCCAGCGTCGGCGTCGGAACCGACCCGACGACGGGGAGTGCCGTCGCGCCGCCGAGCGAGACGCCGACGGGGACGGAAACCGCGTCCGCGAGGATGGCGGCGACGGTCCGAGGCGGGATGGTCACGGCCCCGATGCCGGCGCTCACGACGACGACGAAAAACAGGAGCCCGGCGAGGCCGAGCGACCACGTGGTCGCCCGCGTTCGAACGCTCATTGGGCACAACCGCGCTTTCAGTAGGTAAATATTTATTGAACAGCCGCTGAGGCCACTACCGTGAACCGACAACTCGTCGTCGCCCTGCTCGCGTTCGCGACCGTTCTCGCCGGGATTCCGGCACCGGCTGCGGCCGCGGTAGGTCAGGCGGCACCGCAGCAGACCGCGGCCTGTACGTTCCCGGTGACCGTCACCGACGCGACGGGGACCGAAGTCACGATTACCGACGACCCGGAGCGGATCGTCACGACCAACCCGAGCGCCGCCCAGACCATGTGGGAACTCGGCGCGCGCGACGAGGTCGTCGGCGTCTCGCAGTACGCCACGTACCTCGACGGCGCGGCCGACAAGGGGAACGTCTCCGGCTCCGGCGGCCTCAACGTCGAGGCCGTCATCGGTCTCGAACCCGACCTCGTGTTGGTCCCGAACTCCTCGTACAACGCCGAACCCGACCGCATCGAACAGCTTCGCTCGGCGGACATCTCGGTCGTCGTCTTCGAGTCCGGCGAGTCGCTCGCCGCCGTCGCCAACAAGACCGAACGTGTCGGCCGCATGACGGGCAACTGCGAGGCCGGCGTCGAGCGCGCCGCGGAGATGCGCGACTCGATGGCGAACATGGAGCAAGCCCTCGACGGCGCGGAGCGCCCGGTCGGCCTCAACTCCTTCTTCGGCTACTCCTCCGGGTCGGGCACGTTCATCTCCGACATCATGACGACCGCGGGGCTGCGCAACGGCGCGGCGGAGGCGAACATCACCGGCTTCGCCCAGATTAACGAGGAGCTCGTCGTCGAGATGAACCCCGAGTACATCGTCGTCCCCGACCACGCGCCGGTTCCGAGCAGCCCGGCGTACAACAGCACGACGGCGATGCAGGAAGGCAACGTCATCGTCATCGAGGCGCACAAGCTCCAACAGCCCGCCCCGCGAGCCATCGAGGCGAGCGAGGCGATTCTCGAAGCGGTCCACCCCGACGCCTACGAGCGCTACCGGCAGCTCGAAACCGAGTCCGCGACCGAGACGACCGCGACCGCGGACGCGACTGCAACCGACGCCACCGAGGCAACCACGACAACCGAGTCGTCGGAGTCCACGACAGAAAGCGATGCGCCCGGGTTCGGCGTCGTCGCCGGCCTCGCCGCCATCGGCGCGGTCGCCCTGCTCGCGCGCCGCCGATAACCATACAGCCACCCACGCCGGCTCCGTTTCTCCGCCGCACGCGCTCGGCTCCCTGAGACCACAACCGTATTACCGTCGGGTGGCAGACACACGAGTATGGTCGAGAACGTCATCTACCCCGCCTACCTCGACGCCTCTCTCTCGCGCAGCGAGGGTCGGCGGGTCGCCCGGTCCGCGGCGGTCGAAGCGCCGACCGTCGACGAGATTGCGAAGGCCGTCCAGCAGGTCGGCTACGACGCCGTCATCGAACGGGACAAACGGTACTCCCGCGAGTTCGAAACCCGCGGGCGCGTCCTCGTGAACAACGCCGACGACGCCACGAAAAACGACATCGTGCAGGCGGTCGCCGCCTACGTCGGAATCCTCCGCGACTGATGCGGCGAATCGGCACGGTCTCCCGGACGGCGCAGGGCCTCGCCATCGTCCGCCTCGACGACGACGACACGCCGGACATCGGCACGATGGTCCTCGACGAATCGCTGTCGACGGTGGGTCGCATCGTGGACGTGTTCGGCCCGGTCGACC
The DNA here is from genome assembly GCF_000336975.1 of Haloferax sp. ATCC BAA-644. NCBI lineage: Archaea > Methanobacteriati > Methanobacteriota > Halobacteria > Halobacteriales > Haloferacaceae > Haloferax > Haloferax sp. ATCC BAA-644. The sequence continues at coordinate 211,437 of NZ_AOLF01000013.1, read as the reverse complement.
GCCCTTACGTCGCGGTCACGGCCGACAGCGGCTCACCCGCCCGCCTCGTCGGCAGCAAGCTCTACGCTCGCTGACGACGCCAGAGCGCAACCCCCATACTCCTCGGGTGGGAACGCCCCGCTATGTCACGCCGCGCCTATCGGGGGGTCGCCCTCGCCGCCCTCATCTTCCTCGTCGTGCAGGTGGGTGCGCTCGCCCTCGTGCCGACGTTCTTCGAACAGGGGTACCAGACGGTCGAAGACCCCTCGGACCCGACGAACAGCCTGCTCTACATCGGCGCGATTATCGCCATGACCGCGTTCATGCTCGCGGCGTTCAAGTACGACCTCGACCAGCTCATCCGCCTCGTCATCGTCTTCACGAGCGGCCTGCTCGCGTGGTACGTCTTCGCCGCGCTCGTCCCCAACGGACTGGTCGCCATCGCCCTCTCGGCGGCCGTCGCGCTCGCGCTGCTCGTCTACCCCGAGTGGTACGTTATCGACGCCGCGGGGGTGCTCATGGGCGCGGGCGCGGCCGCCCTGTTCGGTATCAGCTTCGGCCTGTTGCCCGCCATCGTGCTCCTCTCGGTCCTCGCCGTCTACGACGCCATCAGCGTCTACAAGACCAAGCACATGCTCGACCTCGCGGAGGGCGTGATGGACCTCCGCATCCCGGTCGTGCTCGTCATCCCGACGACGCTGTCGTACTCGATTCTCGACGACGAGTTCGCCCGCGACGCCAACGAAGTCGGCGACGGCGAGAACGCGACCGACGGGGGCGAACCGGCGGAGACGGCCGATGCCAATACGGAAACTGAGACGGCCAATGACGCCAATGACGACGCCGAGGACTCCGAGTCCGGCGAGCGAGACGCCTTCTTCATCGGCCTCGGCGACGCGGTCATGCCGACTGTGATGGTCGCCTCGGGCGCGTTCTTCTCCGAAGCGCCGTCGCTCGGCGTCGGCGCGCTCCCGGCGCTGAACCTCCCGGCGCTCCTCGCCATGGTCGGGACGTTCGCCGGGTTCTCCGGGCTGATGTGGGCCGTGATGAAGGGGCGGGCGCACGCCGGCCTGCCGCTTCTCAACGGCGGCGCAATCGGCGGGTACCTCGTCGGCTCGGTCGTCGCGGGCGTCCCGCTCGTCTCCGCGCTCGGACTCGCGCCGTACCTCTGAAGCGCGGCTTCGTCGAAGTTCTCGTCCGGTGATTATTTGTTGCGGCTGTGCTGGATAGAGCGCGAATCGGTCATGGTAACTTGCCGGGCTTCGGTCGTCCGAGTCGGCAGATGGAGAGCTATTCTTCAATCGTGAGTGTATAGCTCCACTCAAACGCTTCCCATGTCGTGTCCGCTCTAACTTTCGGCACACATGACTCGGTAAAGCGGTGTTCCCCTGCGGGAAGACAACCTATATCTTCGGGTCGGTTACTCACCCACTTGTCCATCGTGGCCTCCAATATTTCCCGCTCCGGGTAATGCAGTACAGTGTATTCGGTCTGAATGCACTCCCCCGCATCGAGTGACTGCCATCTAAGCACGTCAGGAAGAACGAAGTGAACAAGATTCGTCTGCCAGCACCTCTCGACCGGGCGGTCCGGGATAATCTGTTCGTCTGTTCCGAAGGCGTGTTTCTGTACCTGACGGTCACTCGGAATGAGAACAAGCCATCCTTGGCCTTCACTCCAAATACTGGAGTACGGCTGGATTGCGCCGAAGCCAACCGTTTGCTCTTCGGAGGAACGATTCTCAAATGAACCCCGAATCTGAGCAGGTGCATCGGATGAGAAATCGCGCAGCTTCTCCATACTGAGCTGGAAGGGTTTCTTGCTGGGTTGAGGTCCTTCAGTAACCGTGATACGGGGGTAGCGCCCAGAAGCCATAGAAAACAACGACGCCCCAATCAAGTAACATTATTGAACCGATTTGGGCGAAATCAGTACGCTAAGACGGTGGTTGATACGGACCCCAACTGGAGAGGTTTAGAACGTTGTCTGTGGGTAGATGCCTCTTTGTCGTGCTGAACTCTCTCTACGTCTCGCACGCCATCTCTCCCACCCCTCAATCCCAACAGCGGCGTACCGCCCGAGTCTCCCCCGACTTCTCCGCTACTCCTCGTCCGCGCCCTCGCGGACGCGAACCGCCATCCCCGCCTGGAAGTCGAGCATCGCATCCGCGGAGAGTTCCGCGCGACCGACGCCCAGCAGGTCGCCGTCGGGGCCGACGACGCACACCTCGTCGCCCGAGCGAACCGCCGGGTCGGCGGCGGTGACGAACTTGGCGAAGGCGTTCTTGCCGTCGCGGACGAACGGCACCGACTCGTCGCCGACGCGGACGACGTAGGCGTCGCCGTCGAGGGCGTCGTAGAGGCGGCGGCCGCCGGCGACGCCGAGGGTGAACCGGCCGTCCGTGCCGTAGGAGGTGACGCGGTCGCCCTCGACGTACACCTGTCGCGGGCGGCCGCTCCGCGAGCGCGAGAGTTCGATGTCCGCGTCGGCGGGGAACAGCGCGTCGCCCGCGCCGGCCCCGAACTGGTAGTCGGCGACGACCCGGAGGTCGTCCAAATCGGTCGCGTGGCCTTCGGTCATACCCCGCCGTTCGCCCCGCCGGCTAAAGTGGGTCGCGGTCCCGGCCGGCCGCGTGCACCGGGTTAGCACGCACGTTCGAGACGGAAAGTCCTAAGTACGGGACAGACCCCCCTCGGAGTATGTCTGTGGACGTTCGACTCGCCGCCGTGGGGACCGCGCTGCTGCTCGCGAGCAGTGTGCTTCTCACGCAGACGGCGCTCGACTGGCGGCTCCCGACGGTGCTCGCCGCCATCGCGGCGCTCGGCGCGGTCGCCACCGTGGCCCGATTGGCGACGCCGACGGCCTGAGTTCCCACCCGCGGGCCCGGATACGACCCCGACCACGCCGGCGTCTCGACCCCCCGTTTTACGTATTGTCGCATCGACAGGTCGAACTATGGCCGCGATTAGCTCCCTCCAGACCGCCCTCCGAGGCATCCGGTCGAACCCGGTGTTGTTCCTCGGCAGTCTCGCCTTGGGCCTCGTCACGCTCCCGCAACTCGCCACGCAGTTGGCGCAGATACCGTTCGTTCCGACCATCCTCATGGCGGCGACGTTCTTCGTCACGCCGTTCGTCGCCGCCGGTCTCTACGGCATGGCCGACGAGGCGGTCGGCCGCGGGGGCGGTGGCTCGACCTCGCTGTCGACGCTCACGGCCGTCGGCCGCGAGAAGTACGTCTCGGTGCTCCTGGCGAACTTCGTCCAACTCGGCATCGTCCTCGCCTTCGGCATCGTGTTCGTCATCATCGTGGTCGCCGTGGCCGTCTCGCTCGGTCTCGGCGGTCTCGCAGCCAGCGGTGGCGATGTCTCCAATCTCGCCCTCGGCGGCGGCTTCCTGGTCGGCATCGCCGTCCTGGGCCTCCTCGGACTGGTGTACCTCGTCGTCAGCTTCCTCATTCAGTTCTACCCGGTCGCGGTCGTCGTCGGCGACAAGGGCCCCATCGAGTCGTTCGGCGAGAGCTATCGGCTCGTCCGGCACAACGTCGTCCCCACGCTCGGCTACTCCGTCATCCGGTTCGTCGTCGGCCTCGTCGTCAGCATCCCCGCCACGGGCGTCATCCTCTTTGTGTCGTTCCAGAGCGTCCAGCAGGTCCAGGACGCGGCGAACCCGGCGGCAGCGCAGGCCGGGGTCGGCTTCGCGCCGATGGAAATCGCCGCTATCGCCGTCCTCTCGATAGCGACGCAGACGATTCTCGCGGCGTTCCAGTACACCTACGCGGTCGCCTTCTTCGAGGCTCACGACGCGGGGACCGACGGACCGACCGGGACGGCCGGTCCCGACATCGACGGGGACGCGGCGATTCCGCAGTTCGAGTAGTCGGCGGAGATTACAGCAGGAACGTCTCTTTTCGCTCCGAGAGGTCGATGAACGCGTCCGCCGCCGCGACGAGTTCCTCGGCGGTGGACTCCTTGAACGCCATCACCTCGACGCGGACGCCCTCGTGGCGGAGGTGCGTACAGAGTCGTTCGAAGTCGCCGTCGCCCGAACAGAGGACGACCGTGTCCACGTGGTCGGCGAGGCTGACCGCGTCGAGCGCGATGCCGAGGTCCCAGTCGGCCTTCTTCGAGCCGTCACCGAACGTCTTGATATCCTTGATTTTCGTCTCGAAACCGATGTCGACGAGTGCATCGAAAAAGCTCACCTCGTCGGGCGAATCCGCCCGGATGACGTAGGCGATGGCGCGGGTGAGCGCGCGGCCCGCCGTCCCCTTCTGGAGGAGCGACGAGTAGTCGATGTTCCGCGAGTAGAGGCTCTGTGCCGTGTGGTAGAGGTTCTGCGCGTCTGCGAGGATGGCGACGCGTTGGTCGGGGTGAATCTCAGTCATTCGTACGACGCTTGGGCGGCGCGGGCTAATAACCGTCCGGGGAGACGGGGGTGCGGCGGACGGGCGTCCACCGTCGCGGCCGGAAACCGGACGGAGAGCGCCGCGAATCGTGCCTCAGCCCGCCCGTCGGGTCCGGCAGGTCCTGCAGACGGCGCAAGTTATATTACGTTTCCAGCACCTGCATCCGGTGTGAACGACGCGACGCGGCCCTCGCAGGTCACCACACCCTCGACAGCGTCGCGTGCCGCTTTCTTTTCGAAAAAACGTGCGTACTGAATCGCTCGTTGCGGGAGTAGCGACCCCGTCTCGGGCGGCCTTCGGCTGACGCACGTTCCGGTCACACGACCGTATCAACGCTCCCGCGACCGTCACCACATCCACCAACGACACATGACATCATTCGACTTCCGCGGCGTCTATCCCGCGATGACCACGCCGTTCCACGAGGACGGCAGTATCGACTTCGAACAGTTCCAGGCCGACGTGCGACGCCTCGAAGAAGCCGGCGTCGACGGCGTCGTGCCCGTCGGCTCGACCGGCGAGTCCGCGACGCTCACTCACGACGAACACGTCGAGGTCGTCGAAGCCGCCGTCGAGGCCGTCGAGGAGGTGCCCGTCATCGCCGGCTCCGGGTCGAACTCGACCCGCGAGGCGCTCGAACTCTCCCGGCGCTCCGCCGACGCCGGGGCCGACGCGCTGCTTCTCATCTCGCCGTACTACAACAAGCCCGAGCAGGCCGGGCTCGTCGACCACTACCGGACCATCGCCGACGAAATCGACCTGCCGCAAATCGTCTACAACGTCCCGGGCCGCACCGGGAGCAACATCCTGCCCGAGACGGCCGCGACGCTCGCAGAGCACCCGAACATCACCGGCTACAAGGCTGCAAGCGGCGACCTCGGCCAGATTTCGGAGGTCGTCGAGCGGACCCGCGACGAGCAGTTCGCGGTGCTGTCGGGCGACGACGCGCTCACGCTCCCGACGCTCTCTGTCGGCGGCGTCGGCGCCATCTCGGTCACGGCGAACGTCGAACCGGCGCGCGTCGGCGCGATGGTCCACTCGGCGCTCCAAGGCGACTACGAGCGCGCCCGCGACATCCACCACGACCTCGCGCCGCTGAACCGCCACCTGTTCTCCGAGACGAACCCCATCCCGGTCAAGGAGGCCATGGAGATTCGGGGCTACGGCCCGGCGCGCCTGCGCCCGCCGCTCACCCGACTCACCGAGGAGAACGCGGAGGAACTGCGCCGCCTGCTGTCGGACCTCGAAGCCGAACAGGCGATTCCGGACGGGGGTGCGGGCGAGTGACGGTCTCCGTCGGCGTCACCGGCGCGACCGGGCGCATGGGCGGGGAAGTCCTCGCCGCGGCCGCCGACCGCGACGACCTCTCTGTCGCCTTCGCGGTCAGTCGCTCGCCCGGCGACGAGGTCGAAGGAGTCGCCGTCGAGGACGCGGCCGACTTTGCCGACCTGCTCGCCTCGCACCAGCCAGACGCCGTGGTCGACTTCACCGGCCCGGCGTCCTGCATCGAGTACGCGTCGGCCTGCGCGGCGGCGGGCGTCGCCTTCGTCACGGGCACGACCGGCCTGAGCGAGGGCGGCTTCGACGCGCTCCGCGAGGCCGCATCGGAGGCACCGGTGCTGTACGCCTCGAACTTCTCGCGCGGCATCGCGGCGCTCCGCCGGGCCGTCCGCGAGGCGGTTCCGGCGCTCGACGGCTACGACATCGAACTCACGGAGACGCACCACAACGCCAAGCGCGACGCCCCGAGCGGGACGGCGCTGACCCTCCTCGACGACATCGACGATGTACGCGGCGAGTCCGAGCGCGTCCACGGCCGCGAGGGCGAAGCGCCCCGGTCCGAAGGCGAGGTGGGCGTCCACGCTCGTCGGGCGGGGGATATTGCCGGTGAGCACGAGGTATTACTGGCTGGAAATCACGAGTCTCTTTCACTCACGCACCGCGCGGGGTCGCGGGGAGTGTTCGCCGCTGGCGCACTCGACGCCGCGGCGTGGCTCTCCGGTCGCGACGCCGGGTGGTACGACTTCACCGAGGTACTCGAATGAATCTGGAATCCGACGTACGAGACCTGTGGCAGCGATACGACGACGGCGACATCGACGCCGCGTCTGCGACCGTCGACGAACTCGACACGCTCGACGCGTTCCTCGACGCCCTCGAAGCGGGCGAGGTGCGCGCCGCCGAGAAGACCGGCTCCGACGTGACCTCGTGGGAGGCCAACGAGTGGGTCAAGCGGGGCATCCTGCTCAACTTCGGCCTGCGCGAGACGCTCGCCCGCGAGTACGGCGACGTTCGCTACCACGACGTGCTCCCCCTCCGCGACACCGAGGACCTCGGGGAGCGCGGCACGCGCAACACCCCGGACGGCACCGCCATCCGCCGCGGCGCGTACCTCGGCTCCGACTGCATCATGATGAGCCCCTCGTTCGTGAACGTCGGCGCGCACGTCGACGACGGCACGCTCGTGGACTCCTGCGACACCGTCGGCTCCTGCGCGCAGATCGGCGCGAACGTCAAGCTCGGCGCGAACACGCTCATCGGCGGCGTGCTCGAACCCGTCGAGGACGCCCCGGTCGTCGTCGAAGACGGCGCGGCGCTCGGCGCGGGCTGTCGCGTCACCTCCGGCTTCGTCGTCGGCGAGAACTCCATCGTCGGCGAGAACACGCTTCTGACGCCCCGCATCCCCGTCTACGACCTCGTCGACGAGGAGATTTACTACGGCCACCTGCCCGCGAACCGCCGCGCCTTCACGCGCTTCGTGGAGTCGTCGCTCGGTGACCACGACCTCTTTGCCGGCGGCGCGTACAAGCCCGCGGTCGTCGCCCTCGACATCGAGGACGACACCCTCGACGCGACCCGTCGGGAGGAGGCGCTGCGCGAATGAGCGGCGGCGGGCCGGCCGTCCGGCGGCTTTCCGACTGGGACCGCGAGCACCTGCTGTCGCTCGCCGACGAGTTCGGCTCGCCGCTGTACGTGACCGACCTCCGTCGCGTCCGCGAGAACTGTCACCGGCTCCGCGAGGCGTTCCCCGAGGCGCACGTCAGCTACGCCGTCAAGGCCCACGCCGGCCGGGCGGTCCTCGAAACCGTCCGCGAGGCCGGCGTCGACGCCGAGTGCGCCTCCGCGGGCGAAGTCGAGCGCGCCCTCGACGCGGGCTTTCCCGGCGAGCGCGTCCGCTACACGGCGGTCAACCCGCCGGACGCCGACCTCGACCACGTCGTCTCGCGCTGGGAGTCGAACCCCGAGATGACCGTCACGGTCGGCGCGGCGGACACCATCGACCGCCTGCGCGAGCGCGGCTTCGACGGCCGCCTCTGCCTCCGGGCGAACCCCGGCGTCGGCGCGGGGCACCACGAGAAGGTCACGACCGGCGGCCACGCGAAGTTCGGCATCCCCATCGACCGCGTCCCCGACCTCGCCGCCGACGTGCGCGAGGAGTTCGACCTCGTCGGCGTCCACGCCCACGCGGGAAGCGGTATCTCCGGCGACGACCTCTCGGCGCACCGCGAGTTGGTCCGCCGGATGGGCGACCTCGCCCGCGAGGTCGGCGGCCTCGAATTCGTGGACGTGGGCGGCGGCTTCGGCGTCCCGTACCGCGAGGACGAACCGCCGCTCGACCTCGCCGCCGTCGCCGACGCGACCCGCGAGGCGCTCGGCGAGGTGGGCGCGCGACTCGCAATCGAACCCGGTCGCTACGTCGTCGCCGACGCGGGCGTGCTGCTCTCGGAAGTCAACACCGTGAAAGAGGCCCCCGAGGCGACCGTCGTCGGCATCGACGCCGGTATGACGACCTTGCTCCGACCGGCGATGTACGACGCGTACCACGCGATTTCGAATCTCTCTCGGCCCGACGCCGACCCGGTTTCGACCATCGTCGCGGGCCCCGTCTGCGAGACGAGCGACGTGTTCGCGGACGGCCGCGACCTCCCCGAACCCGAGCGCGGCGACTGTCTCGCGCTCGGCAACGCGGGGGCGTACGGCTACGAGATGGCGAGCACCTACAACTCTCGACCGCGCCCCCCGGAAGTCGTCCTCGACGCCGACGGCCCCCGACTGGCCCGCCGGCGCGAGACCCTCGACGACGTCACCGCACTCGAACGAACCGCATCCGAGCACATCCCCAACTGACCAAGCACCCACACAGAACCATGAGCGTACTCAACACCGTTCCCTTCGAAAAGTTCCACGGCACTGGAAACGACTTCTTCGTCGTCGACGCAGACGACCCCGTCCCGGACCGCCCCGCCTTCGCCCGCACCCACTGCGACCGCGAGGCCGGAATCACCCTGAGCGAAAGCGAGCGACGCGGCGCAGACGGCGTCCTGTTTCTCGCGCTCGAATCGCGTTACGACCCGCCGCGGGTCGTCATGACGCTCGTCCAGCCCGACGGCTCCGTCGCCGCCATGTGCGGCAACGGCGCTCGCGTCGCGGCCGCGTGGGCCGCCGAGCGAACCGGCACCGACGAGGTCATGATAGACACGCCCGCCGGCACCCGCCGCGCGAGCCTCGACGGCACCGACGTGACCGTCGAGATGGGCGCGCCCTCGTTCGCGCCCCGCGACGTACCGCTTTCGGCCGACGACGAACTCGTCGAGGCCGAAGTCGAGGGCTTGACCGTCACGGCCGTTAACACGGGCGTCCCCCACGCCGTCGCCTTCGTCGACGACGTGGACGAGGTGGACCTCGAATCCGTCGCGCCGGCGGTCCGCCACGCGCCGGTGTTCCCCGAGGGCGCGAACGTCACGCTCGCCTCGCCCGACGGCGAGGGCGGCTTCCGCCAGCGCACCTTCGAGCGCGGCGTCGAAGGCGAGACGCAGTCCTGCGGCACCGGCGCGGTCGCGGTCGTCGCGGCCGCGAAGCGCCTCGGGCGCGTCTCCGGCGACGACCCCGTGACCGTCACCCCGCCGGGCGGCGCGCTCTCCGTGACCGTCCCCGACGAGGGCGCGGCGCTCCTCGGCGGCCCGGCCGTCTACGAGGGCGACGGCGAAGCCGATATCGTCTTCCGCGAGCGATGAGCGGCGACGCCGGCGGGTTCGACCCCGTGGCGTTCCTCGAACGGGCCGTCCCCGTCGCGTCGAACGACGACGTGGGCGAGATGCGCGACCTGCTGGTCGAGACGCTCGAAGCCGAGGGCGTTTCCCCCACCGTGGACGACGCCGGCAACACCGTCGCCTCGAAGGGAGCGGCGGAGCCGGCGACGCACCTCGTCCTCAACACGCACATCGACACCGTCTCGCCGCACGTCCCGTACGAACGCGACGAGGGCGTCATCCGCGGCCGCGGCTCCTGTGACGCGAAGGGGCCGCTCGCGGCCCTGCTGTCGGCGTTTTTCGCCGTCGATCCCGGCCCCGACAGCCGAGTCACGCTGGCCGTCACGCCCGACGAAGAACTCCTCTCGACGGGCGCGGCCGCCCTCGACCTCGACGGCGATATGTACATCGTCGGTGAGCCGACCGGCCTCGACGTGTGTACGGCCGCGAAAGGCCGGTTCGAGGGGACGGTGTCGCTGTCGGGCGTCGCCGCGCACGCCGCGGAACCCCAATCGGGCGTCAACGCCGTGGACGCGCTCGCGCCGGTGCTCGACGCCCTCCGGTCGTTCGACGACGACCGCGAGGTCCACCCCGAACTCGGCCCGGCGACGCTGACGCCGACGATGGTCGACGGCGGCGCGAACTCGAATCAGGTGCCAGCCGACTGCCGCCTCGTGGTCGACCGCCGGAGCGTCCCGCCGGAGACGGCAGACAGCTTCCGCGAGGAGCTCCGGTCGACGCTCCGGGCCGCGGTGTCGGACGGCGTGTCCGACGACGTGAGCATCGACTTCGCGCTCACGGAGCGCCCGACGCCGTTCCTCGAAGCGTTCGCGACCGACCCCGACCACGAACTCGTGACGACGCTCGCCGCGGCCTCCCGAGACGCCGGCGGCCGGGCGGACGTTCGGCCCTTTACGGCCGCGACCGAGGCCTCCTACTTCTCTCCCGCGCCCGTCGTCGTCTTCGGACCCGGCCACCTCGCCGACGACGAGGGTGCGGTCGCGCACGCCGACAGGGAGTACGTCCGGACCGACGACGTGCGGACCGCGGCCGCCGCACTCCGCGCCGCGGTCGCCGCGCTCGCCGCCTAAGTGTCGATTAATCACAACGTACTTGTTATCCGAACGATACGTTTCGGACGATGCGCCCTCCATATCTCATCGTCACCCTCGTCGTCGTGGTCGCGCTGTCGCTGTCGGGCGTCGTCGCCGCCGACAGCGGCACCGCTATCGACCACGCGGGCGACGAGCTTACGCTCGACGCGGTCGACGGCGAGCACGTCCACGGGACGACCCCGTTCGCGCCCGGGACGCTCATCGGCGTCCGCGTGAAATCCGTCGGTGATACCCATCCGTTTCTCGTCTCGAAGGCCGTCCGCGTCGGAGAAAACGGCAGCTTCGACGTAACGTTCGATCTCTCGGAGATGGCCCAACTCCGCGGCGGGCCGGTGCAGGTCTCGGTTCGCCGGGACCAACAGCCGATCTACGAGGAGAACGCCACGCTCGTGACGTACGATATGCCCGAAGATTCGACGCTCACGCCCGATATCAGCGACGCCGCGACGGCCGAAACGACGTCCGCGTCGACCGCGACGACGGCCGATTAGTCGTCCGGAATCGACGTCCTCGGCTTCGGTGCCGGAGTTGGCGTCGCCGCGCTCCTCGTCGCGTCGTTCGTCGCCGCCCGCGGCCTCTAAGCGCACGGTCCCGGGTTCGCCAGTTCACCCGTTCGCTCGCCCGCGCCGACCGCCCCGCCGCGCCGACTGCCCCGTCGCTCCGGAACGCAACGCCCTTTTCCCACCCGCACCTGAGTCGGCGTATGTACGAGGCGGTCTACGCACACCCCGACGGCGAGAGCACGGTCAGTCGCGTCGCCGTCGCCGCCGGGCGGTACGACTACGACGGGGTCGTCGTCCGCGCGCTCGACGCCCGCCCCGACTACGACCGCCTCCGCGAGGCGCTCGACGTGGACCTCGTCGACGCCGTCGAAATCGACGCGTCCAACCCGGAACAAGCCAGCGGCGCGGTCGGCAACTACCGCCCGCAGCGCGAACTGCTCATCCTCCGCGGCGGCACGAACGCCCTCAACAGATTCGCCGTCGAACAGCCGCGCGTGGACGTGCTCTCGCGGCCGATGACGGGCGAGGGCAACTTCAACCACGTCCTCGCCAAGGCCGCCCGCGACAACGGCGTCCGCGTCGAGTTCGACCTCGGACCGGTGCTCCGAAGCGACGGGGGAACCCGCGTACAGGCCATCTCGGCGCTCCGAAAGCTCCGCGAACTCGTCGAGTACTACGACGCCCCCTACGTCGTCTCCGCGACCCCGTCGTCGCATCTCCAACTGCGGAGTCCCCGCGAGTTGGCGGGACTGGGCGAGGTCATCGGCTTCGACCGCGAGCAGGTGCTCGACGGCCTCCGCGAGTGGGGCCGCCTCGCGGCGCGCAACCGCGAGCGCACGTCCGAGTCGTTCATAGCCCCCGGCGTCAAACGGGGACGGTATGAAGAAGACGATTGAGGAACACGCCGCCCGCTTTTCCCACATCGCCGCGGAGTACGACGACTCCCAAGACAGCGACGAGTACCGCGCGTGCGTCTCGCTCGTCGTCCACTACGCCGACCCCTCTCCCGAGGACGTGGTACTTGACCTCGGCACCGGCACGGGGGCTATCGCCCTCGCCCTCGCGCCCGACGCGAAGCGCGTCGTCGGCCGCGATATCAGCGAGGGGATGCTCGAACAGGCCCGAACCAAGGCCGCCGACGTCGGCATCGAGAACGTCGAGTTCGACGAGGGCCGGTTCCGAGACCCGAACGTGGGCGACGACGAGCAGGTCGATATCGTGGTGACGAACTTCGCCATGCACCACCTCTCCGACGAGGAGAAACGCGAGGCCATCGGCGTCATCGCCGACCTCGAACCCCGGCGGTTCGTCCTCGGCGACGTGATGTTCTTCGGGACGCCCGACCCCGACGAGCCGTTCTACTCGCCGGAGGTGGACGACCCCGCGACCGTCGGCTTCCTCGCCGACGCGCTCACGGACGCCGGGTTCGTCCTCACGGCCGTCGAATCGGTCCACGAGCAGGTGGGCGTCCTCGTCGCCGAGCGAGCGCCGAGCGCCGACGAGTGAGCTGAGCCGATGAAACACCTGCCCAAACACCTCCGGCCGCGGCGGCGGTATCTCGCCGTCGAAATCGAGACGTGGCCCGACGCCGACCTCGCCCGCGGACCGTTCCAGCGCGAACTCTGGTACGCCGCCCAGAACCTCTACGGCGACGCCGGGAGCGCCGACGCCGACCTGACCGTCCTCGGGTTCGAGTACGCCGACGGCGTCGCCGAGACTATCGTCCGCGCCCGCCGCGGCCACGTCGAGGAGGCACGGGCCGCACTCGCCTGCATCGACGCCGTCGGCGGCGACCCGGTCGGGGTGAGAGTGCGAGGCGTCTCGGGGACAGTGCGTGCCTGTTCGGAAAGGTATTTACACGGCCGGGCCGGAATTTCCGAGGAGAGAACCGTCGTGTTCGAGAACGACTCCCGAACCGCCGTCGTCCGCGACTCCCTCTTCGACGTTCGCGGTTCGGACGGGTTCACGGGCGCGACGCAACTCGATTTCGAGTGATATTCCATGCAGGGACAAGCGCAACAACAGGCGTACGACCGCGGGATTACGATCTTCTCGCCGGATGGTCGACTCTATCAGGTCGAATACGCTCGTGAGGCCGTCAAGCGCGGCACCGCGAGCATCGGCGTGCGAACGCCCGAGGGCGTCGTCCTCGCGGCGGACAAGCGCTCTCGCTCGCCGCTGATGGAACCGACGAGCGTCGAGAAGATTCACAAGGCGGACGACCACATCGGCATCGCGAGCGCCGGCCACGTCGCCGACGCCCGCCAGCTCATCGACTTCGCCCGCCGCCAGTCGCAGGTCAACCGCCTCCGCTACGGCGAACCCATCGGCATCGAGACGCTGACCAAGGAAGTCACCGACCACATCCAGCAGTACACGCAGGTCGGCGGCGCGCGCCCCTTCGGCGTCGCGCTCCTCATCGGCGGCGTCGAAAACGGCACCCCCCGTCTCTACGAGACGGACCCCTCGGGGACTCCCTACGAGTGGAAGGCCGTCTCCATCGGGGCCGACCGCGGCGACCACCAGGAGCACCTCGAAGAGAACTTCCGCGACGACCTGACCCTCGACGAGGGTATCGAACTCGCGCTGGAGGCCATCGCCTCGACCAGCGACGAGGGCACCGCGCCCGACGGCGTCGACGTGGCGACCGTCTCCGCCGAGTCCGAGCGCTTCGTCGAGCTATCCAACGACGAAATCGAGGACTACCTCGAAGCCAACGACCTGTTGGCGACCGAGGACGACGACGAACAGTCCGACGAGTAAGCCGCGTCCCGCGGTTCTCGTTTCTCGTTCCCGGTTCCCGCGCGGTCTTCTTCGACTCCCGCCCGGTGAGCGACCGCGCCGGCGTCTCGGACGCGACGGGGAGCGGTGGCGTCGCTCACGGCCGGAACACGAGGCGGGAACGGAAAACGAAACCCGAAACAGAACCGGAAACGCGGTCGTCTAGCGGGCCACGGAGAGCGACCCCGGGCGGCTCAGTACTCCTCGTAGGCGAGGTTCATGAGCCACTGCGAGAAGGCGTTGCTGTTGGCGTTAATCTCCTCTTCGCCGATGAGCGGCGAGAGCATGTCGCCGGCCATCAGCATCGAGAAGTCGAGGTCGCGCGCGGCGGGTTCGAGGTAGTAGGTGGTGTGGCCGTTGTAGACGGTCTCGGTCCGCTTGATGAGACCGAGCGACTCCAGCACCTCGGCGATGCGGCTCCCCTTCCGGGAGGAGATGTCGAGTTCTTTCCAGAAGTCGCTCTGGTGGATGCCGCCCGACTCGCGGATGAGGTCCAGTCCCGCGCGCTCGTCGGAAGAAAGGTCTTGCTCGGCTTCGCTCGCGCTCATACCATCTACACGTCGTGCGAGCGGTTTAATCCTGACGTTCGACCGGTTCGAAGGCGGTCTGACACGGCGGGCCGTCGGCGAATTCGTACGCGAACTCCGCCCCGCCGAGCGTGATGACCGACGACGAGCGCGTGCCGAACCGACCCTCCGGGTCGTGGACGCAGACGCCGAAGTCGTGGTCGCCCAGCGCCGCCTTCGCTCGCTCGCGCCACGCTTCCACCGACTCGCTCGGCTCGGGTTGGAGCGCCTCCTCCAGTCGCCGGGCGTTGTCGGCCTGCCGCTTCCCCACCTCGGGCCGTCGCTCGGGGACGAACCACGACTCGGGCGTACCGACGTTGACGACGACGCGGACGCCGGGTTCGACGTTCCGAACCGACAGACTGCCGTCCCACTCGAAGAACAGCGCGGCGTTCTCGTCGGCGACGACGAGGTTGAAGCCGTCGTAGGTGTCGTCCTCGACCGCGTGCTCGACGAACCGGGCCGCGTCCTCGGCGGTCTCGCGGCGGAGCGCGTCGCGGACGAGGTGGCCCCGGGAGCGCTCGCCGCCGCCGTCGACGTCGACCCAGCGGTTGGTGATGCCGACGAAGACGCCCGCGTCGTTGTAGCCGACCCACGTCCCGCCGGCCTCGGCGTCCCGCGGGGCGACGATTGCGAGGCCGTCGCCGTTTTCCCACCGCCGGGGCGGTTCGGCGGGCCTGCCGAGGAGTTCGTCGCGGTTGGCGGCGACGACGACCGGCGCGTCCTCGAACACCTGCCACGCGAGGATGAGTGTGCACACGAGGTGGGGGTAGGCACTCGGCGCAGAAAAACGTCGGTTTCACTCTGATGCCCGGCGCGTCGGTCTCAGTCTTCGCGCTCGGCGTCGGCTCCGAACCGACTCGGGTCCCGGGAGGCGAGCGCGACGTTCACGGCCGCGACGTTCTCCGGCACGTCGTGGACGCGGACGATGTCGGCTCCGCGGTCGGCGGCGATGGCCGTGCCCGCGACGGTCGCCGCGAGGTTGTCGCCGGGCTTCTCGCCGACGAGCGAGAACATCGACTTGTGGGAGTGGCCGACGAGAATCGGACAGCCGAGCGCGGCGAACTCGTCGGTGCGCCCGAGAAGTTCGAAGTTCTCGGCCTTCGACTTCCCGAAGCCCAGACCGGGGTCGACGATGAGGTTCCGCCGCGGGATGCCCGCCTTCTCGGCGAGCAACACCAGTTCGGTCAGTTCGTCGATGACGTCCTCGACCACGTCGTCGTAGTCGATCTCGCGGGTCGGGTCGACCGGGGCGTCGATGCTGTGCATCACGATGACCGGCGCGTCCCGCTCGGCCGCGAGGAAGCGCATCTCGGGGTCTTCGAGGCCGGTCACGTCGTTGAGGATGTCCGCGCCGGCGTCGAGGGCGGCCGCGCCGACCGCGGCCTTGCGGGTGTCCACGGACACGAGCACGTCGAGGTCGGCAATGGCCTCGATGACGGGCGCGACGCGGCGGATTTCCTCGTCGACGGGGACCTCGTCCGCGCCGGGGCGGGTGCTCTCGCCGCCCACGTCGATGATGTCCACGCCGGCGTCGACCATCGCCCGCGCCTGCTCGACGGCGTCGTCGATGTCGTAGAACTCCCCGCCGTCGTGGAAACTGTTCGGCGTCACGTTCAGGATGCCCATGACGGCCGTGCCGTCGTCCCACGGGTAGTCGTCGGCATCGTGGCCGGCGTCGCTCGCGTCGCCCGCGCCGCGCTCGTCGTCTTCGCCGGCGTCAGCCGCCTCGATGGCGAGCGCCTCACGGATTTCCCCAGCGACACCGGCGAGCGCGTACGGTCGGTCTTCGAGGGCCGCCGTCAGGCGCTCGAACTGGTCGAGCGTTCCGGTCAGGACCACGTCGACGAGTTCGCCGCCGAACTCGTGGCCCGAGACGGCGCAGTCGCCGCCGACCGACAGCAGTTCCTCGCGGAGCACCCGCGCCTGCCGGCGCTGGACGCGCGTGTGGACCGTTCTGTTGACCCCCCGCTTCGCGCGTTCGCTCCGTTCGGCGGCGGCAGCGACGTTCGCGCGTTCGAGGGTCTGTCGGGCGTCGTCGAGTGTGCGGTGAGTCTTCGGGACGACCGCCCGCGTCCACGTCGTGCGGGCCTCGGCGACGACGTACAGCGAGCCGACGACGAGCACGCAGTCGTCCGGGTCGGCGCGGGCGAGCGCCCGGTCGAGCGCCGCGGCGACCGCGCCGCCGGTCTCGACTGCGGGTCCGTCGAGTCGCTCGAAGACGGACGACAGTATCTCGGGGGCCTCGCCCCGCGAGATGTCCGCCTTACAGGTGACGACCGATGCCACCTCCGGGAGCGCCCCGACCATCTCGCCGTGGTCCTTGTCGTGCATCGCGCCGTAGACGAGGTGGAGGTCCTCGTAGTCGAACTCGTCGAGGACGGTGGCGACCTGCGCGCAGGCGTCGGGGTTGTGCGCGCCGTCGAGGACGACCGTCGGCTCCGTGCCCATGACCTCGAACCGACCCGGCCAGTGGGCGTTTCGGAGACCGCGGTGAATCGCCTCCGCGTCGATATCCGGGCGGACCTGCCGGGCGAGCGAGACGGCGATGCCGGCGTTTCGCGCCTGATACGCGCCCAAAAGCGGGATGCGAACGTCGAGCGCCTCGGCGTCGGTCTCGACGGTGACGGCCGCCTCCTGGTGGTTGACGCGGCCGCCGTAGGAGACGCGAACGTCGGCGTCCGAGTCGGCGTCGGCGTCCCCGACGGTCAACACGTCACCGACCTCGTCGCGGATGACCGACAGCGCCTCGCCGGTCGTCCCGGTCACGAGCGGCGCGTCGGCGGGCGCGACGGCGGCTTTCGTCTTCGCGATTTCCGCGACCGTGTCGCCGAGGACCGCGGTGTGTTCGAGCGAGACGTTGGTGACGGCGCTGGCGACCGGGTCGACCGCGCTCGTCGCGTCGAGTTCGCCGCCCATCCCGACTTCGAGCACCGCCACGTCCACGTCCGCGCGGTCGAAGTACCACAGCGCGAGCGCGGTCACGGTCTCGAAGAAGGTCAGCGGCTCGCCGTCGGCGGCCCGCTCGACGAGGTACGGCTTGGCTTCGGCCACGAACGCCGACAGCGCGGACTTCGGAATCTTCCGGCCGTCGACGCGGACGCGCTCCCGCACGTCGTCGAAGTGCGGCGAGGTGTAGAGGCCGACGTGCGCGCCCGACTCGCGCAGCATCGCGTCGACCATCCGGGCGGTGCTTCCCTTTCCGTTCGACCCCGCGACCTGCACGAACGACACGCCCTCGTGGGGGTCGCCGAGGTGAGAGAGCAACCGCCGAATCGACTCGGTCCCCGGCTTGACCTGAAACCGCCGGAGGTCGAAAAGGAAGTTCACCGCCTCGTGGTACTCCATACGCGTGAGAAACCGGACGGTGGGCTTAGGCCTAACGCTCCACGTCACTCCTGCGACACGACGCCGACCTCCGGCGTGCTT
The DNA here is from genome assembly GCF_000336975.1 of Haloferax sp. ATCC BAA-644. Taxonomy (NCBI): domain Archaea; kingdom Methanobacteriati; phylum Methanobacteriota; class Halobacteria; order Halobacteriales; family Haloferacaceae; genus Haloferax; species Haloferax sp. ATCC BAA-644. Next base: position 193,629 of record NZ_AOLF01000013.1, on the reverse strand, counting down.
CGACCGCGGAGGGTCGCGACGACGCGCCGCGGGCGCGCCGACGCGCCGCGCTCAGTCGATGTGGACGACGAGCACCGGGCGCTTCGCGTTCTCGATGACGCGCTCGGTGACGCTCCCGAGCGACGTGAGTTTGTCGCGGCCGGTCCGCCCGTGGGTCCCCATCACGACCACGTCGACGTCGTGTTCGTCGGCGTAGTCGAGGATGACCCGGTGCGGCACGCCGTCTCGAACCGCCGTCGTCGTCGACGCCTTCCCCTCGCACTTCTCGGCGCACCGCTCGACCGCCTGTACCGCGTCGTCGCGGAGCGACTGGATGACGGCGTCCTGCTGGTCGCCGCCCGCGGCGAGGTACACCCGCTGATCGACGACCGACAGCACGTGAATCGTCGACTCCGCCCCGGCGAGTTCGAGCGCGTGCTCGATTGCCTGCATCGTCCCCTCGCTCCCGTCGGTCGGCACCAGGATGTGTTCGTACATACCTCTGTGTTCGCCTCGCCGACACTTGAAGGGACACCGTCGGTGTTAGGACGTGGGAACGGGTCGTGAGTCGTATCAGAGAGACGCGCGGCCGCGAGTTTCAGGCACTAGTCGTGGCGGAAGCACCGGAGCGCTCCCACCGGTCGTGCTTCGAGCTTTAGGCTCTCTTTCGCTTCGCTCAGTCGTGCCTAAAGCACCGCTGGCCGGTGAAGACCATCGCAATCCCGCGCTCGTCGCAGGCCTCGATGACCTCCTCGTCGTTCACCGACCCGCCGGGCTGGATGACCGCCTCGATACCCGCGCCGGCCGCCTTCTCCACGCCGTCCGGGAACGGGAAGAACGCGTCGGAGGCCATGACGGCTCCCTGCGCATCCTTGCCCTCGGCGTGTTCCTCGGCCTTCATCGCGGCGAGTTCGACCGCGTCCACGCGGGAGACCTGCCCCATGCCGACGCCGACCGTCTCGGTTCCCTTGGCGAAGAGAATCCCGTTGGACTTCACGTGCTTCAGGACCTTCCACGCGAACAGCATCGTCTCCAACTGCTCGTCCGTGGGTTCGGTCTCGGTGACGACTTCGAGGTCGTCGAGCGTCGGCGTCCAGAGGTCGCGCTCCTGGACGAGTCGCCCGCCGACGAGCGCCTTCTCGGTGTAGGTCTCGGTCCGGTCGCCGAGGTCGCCAACATCGAGGACGCGGAGGTTCTTCTTCTCGGTCAGCACAGAGAGCGCGTCGTCGGTGTAGCCGGGCGCGACGACGACTTCCTTGAACGAGTCGATGACGAGTTCCGCCGTCTCGGCGTCGCACTCGCGGTTGAGCGCGACGATGCCGCCGAAGGCGCTCATCGGGTCCGTGGCGAGGGCGTCGGCGTAGGCCTCCGCGAGCGTGTCGGCGGTGGCGCAGCCGGCGGGGTTCGTGTGCTTGATGACCGCCGCGGCGGGCTCGTCGAACTCCTTGATGAGGTTCAGCGCGCCGTCGGCGTCGTTGTAGTTGTTGTACGACAGTCCCTTCGCGCCCTCGTTGAGCTGGGGCGCGCCGACGACCGACGCCTCGTCGCACGTCTCGTCCACGTAGACGGCGGCGTCCTGATGCGGGTTCTCGCCGTACCGGAGTTCGTCGTAGCGGTCCTCGGAGGTGACGCGGCGCTCGGGGAGGCCGGCGTCAACGTCGTCCTCGACGGTGACGGAATCGTCTTCGACCGTCACGCGGTCCTCGGCGAACCAGCGGACTGCGCGCGGGTAGGCCTTGAACTCGGCGTCGTAGAGGACGCGCGATTTGAGGTCGTCGGCGTCGTCGTCGGTGTAGACCGGAACGGCCTCTTGGGTGACGATGGGACCGGCGTCGACCTCCTCGTTGACGACGTGGACCGTACAGCCGGTCGTCTTGACGCCGGCGTCGAGGACCTGTTCGTGGGCGTCCATGCCGGGGAACGCGGGGAGCAGCGACGGGTGGACGTTGAGCGTCGTCGGCGCGGCGTCGAGGAACGTCGAGGTGAGCACGCGCATGTAGCCGTCGAGACAGACGAGGTCGAAGTCGTAGTCCGCGAGGGTATCGAGGATGCGCTCTTCGTGGGACTCGCGGGACTCGTCGTCGCCGCGTTCGACGACCTCGCTGGGAATACCGCGTTCGTCCGCCCAGTCGACGACGGGCGCGTCGGCGCGGTTCGAGACGACGACGCCGAGTTCCGCCCCGCCGGGGGCGCGGTCGGAGATGTTGCGCAGGTTTCGTCCACGGTTGCTCGCGAGACCGGCGATGGTGACCATGTGAGGATGGCGACTCGCGGCCCTCAAAGTGGTTGCGGTCCTCGACGCCGGAGTATGCTCGATTATGTATATATCTAACCCACCGAGGCCGCAGACAGGGGCTGAGTGCGCACACTCATGCGTACTCGTCGCTTCCGCGGCGGCGGCGAACCCCCGGCGTTTAACCTCCCCCATCGTGACGACTCAGACATGACCGACGCCGACCGGCACGACCCGCTGTACGCGGTGTCCCCGCTCGACGGGCGATACGCCTCCCGAACCGCACCCCTCGCGCCGCACGTGAGCGAGGCCGCGCTCATGCGCGCCCGCGTGGAAGTCGAAGTGGAGTACCTCCTCGCGCTCGCCGGCCTCGACGCGACGCCGCTTTCGTTCTCCGAGGCCGAGCGCGCCGACCTCCGCGCGCTCTACGAGGCGTTCGACGCCGACGACGCCGATCTCGTGAAGCGGCTCGAAGTCGAGGGCGCGGAAGGCTTCTCGGCGACGAATCACGACGTGAAGGCCGTCGAGTACTTCATCCGCACCGAGACCGACGAGTCGGTCCACCCGTGGATTCACTTCGGACTCACCTCCGAGGACGTGAACAACCTCGCCCAGCGCCTCATGGTGAAAGGCGCGGTCGAGGAGGTGCTCGTCCCCGAACTCCGCGACACCCGCGACGAACTCGTCTCGCTCGCGCGGGAGTTCCGCGACGTGCCCATGCTCGCGCGCACCCACGGCCAGCCCGCGACGCCGACGACGTTCGGCAAGGAGATGGCCGTCTACGCCGCCCGCCTCGGCCGGACGCTCGCCCGCGTCGAGGCCGCGACCGACGACCTCGCCGGCAAGCTCGCGGGCGCGTCGGGCGTCTACGCGGCCCACGTCGCCGCCTACCCCGACGTGGACTGGCGGGCGTTCTCCCGCGAGTTCGTCGGGTCGCTCGGCCTCGACCACACCGCGCTCGCCACGCAGGTCAACCCCTGCGACGACCTCGCGGCGCTGTTCGACGCCGTCCGCGGCGTCAACAACGTCCTCGTCGACCTCGACCGCGACGCGTGGCTGTACGTCTCCGACCGCTACCTCGGACAGGAGGCCGTCGCAGGCGAAACCGGCTCGTCGACGATGCCGCACAAGGTCAACCCCATCGACTTCGAGAACTCCGAGGGCAACCTCTCGAAGGCCAACGCCGACCTGACGTTCCTTGCGGACTACGTGACGACCTCGCGCCTCCAACGCGACCTCTCGGACTCCACGGTCAAACGTAACGTCGGCGCGGCGTTCGCCCACTGTCTCATCGGCTACAAGAAGACCCAGACCGGCCTCGGCAAGGTCGTCCCGAACGAGCAGGTCATGCGCGACGAACTCGACGACACGCCGGCCATCATCGGCGAGGCCGTCCAGACGATTCTCCGCCGCGAGGGCGACACGCAGGCCTACGAGCGGGTGAAGGAGCTCACCCGCGGCCGCGAGGTGACCCTCGACGACTTCCACGACCTGTTTGCGGACCTCGACGTGGACGAAGAAACCCGCGAGGAACTGCTCGCGCTCACGCCCGCGACGTACGTCGGGCTCGCGGACGAACTCGTCGACGATATCGACAACTGAACCGAGGGTCGAGTCGTCGGGTCGGCAGGCAGCGGCCCGACGAAGCGACGCGCTCTTTTTCCGCGGTCGGTCGAACGCGCCGCTGAGTCGAGCGAGCGTCAGGAGAAAACCGAAACCGCCTCAGAGGCCGACGGGCACGGGATATCGGCCTCGGCGCGGTTCGGGCACGGGTTCGGCGGCGAGCGCCGGCACGGGTGGGCTGGACAGGCTGGTCCGCGCAGTGCGGTTCGTCATGGGCTGGGACGACGACGCAGGGCGCTCACCGTGGCTGAATTATTTACTCATCATAGAATAAGTCTTTTGGTGGGGTGGTGCGTTGGTGGAGGTATGAAAGCAATCGCCGTCGAGCGCGGGGAAGATAAGCCGGTCGTCATCGAGAAGCCGCGACCGGAACCCGACGCCGGGGAGGCGCTGGTCCGAACGCTTCGGGTCGGCGTGGACGGGACGGACCACGAGGTCATCGCCGGCGGCCACGGCGGATTCCCCGAGGGCGAAGACCACCTCGTGCTCGGCCACGAGGCGGTCGGCGTCGTCGTCGACCCGAACGACACCGAACTGGAGGAAGGCGACATCGTCGTGCCGACGGTCCGCCGCCCGCCGGCGTCGGGGACGAACGAGTACTTCGAGAAGGACCAACCCGACATGGCCCCCGACGGGATGTACGCCGAGCGCGGCATCGTCGGCGCGCACGGCTTCATGTCCGAGTACTTCACGAGTCCGTCGGACTACCTCGTCCGCATCCCGCGCTCGCAGGCCGAACTCGGCTTCCTCATCGAGCCCATCTCCATCACCGAGAAGGCGCGGGAGCACGCCTACGCGAGCCGGTCGGCGTTCGACTGGAACCCCTCGTCGGCGCTCGTCCTCGGCAACGGGAGCCTCGGACTCCTGACGCTCGCCATGTTGAGAGCCGACGACAAGGGCTACGAGGACCTCTACTGCCTCGGTCGGCGCGACCGACCGGACCCGACTATCGACATCATCGAGAAGCTCGGCGCGACCTACGTCGACTCCCGCGAGACGCCGGTCGAAGAGATTCCGGGCGCACACGAGGATATGGACTTCATCTACGAGGCGACCGGCTTCCCCAAACACGCCATCCAGTCGGTGCAGGCGCTCGCGCCGAACGGCGTGGCCGCCCTCCTCGGCGTCCCGAGCGACTGGGAGTTCGAGGTCGACGCCGGCGCGTTCCACCGCGAGATGGTGCTCCACAACAAGGCGCTCGTCGGCAGCGTCAACTCCCACGTCAAGCACTTCGAGGCCGCGACCGTGACGTTCACCAAGCTTCCCCGGTGGTTCCTCCGCGAGTTGGTCACGGGCGTCCATCCGCTTTCGGAGTTCGAAGCAGCATTCGAAGACGACGACACCACTATAAAAACCGCCATCGAATTCGGTACTGTATGAAGAACGTCGACGACCTCATCGCCAGCGCGGCTGAGCTCGCGGACCGCGGCCTCTCGAAAGGCGAGATTGCCGACGAGCTGAACGTCTCCCGCGAGACCGCCAGCTGGCTGGTCGAACGAAGCGGCGCGGCGACCGAACCCGAACCCCGTGCGGAGCCCGAAGGCCCCGACGACATCCACGTCGACTGGAACGCCATCGGGAGCGGCGGCAAGCGCCTCACCTACGTCGGGCGCGCGCTCGCCGACCTGCTCATGGAGACGAACGGCGAGGCCGACGTGACCGTCGGCATCGAGAAGGCTGGCGTCCCGCTCGCGACCTCCGTCTCGCGCGAACTCGAAACGACGCTCGGCGCGTACTCGCCCGCGAAACACCAGTGGGACGAAGGCGACCTCGAAGACCTCGGCGGCGGCTTCTCCCGGAACTTCTCGCCCGTCGAGGGCCGCGACTGCTTCATCGTCGACGACACGGTGACGAGCGGTACGACGCTCCGCGAGACCATCGACGCCATCCGCTCGGAGGGCGGCGAACCCCTCGCGTGCGTGGTCATCGTCGACAAGCAGGGCGTCGAGGAGATCGACGGCGTCCCCGTCCACTCGCTTATCAACGTCGTCCGCGTCGGCGAGCAGTAAGCGTCGGCTCGGTCGTCGCGGGCCGTCGGTGTCGTGTCGTTGTCGACCCACCCGCGACGCAACTCCTTTGTCCGCCCGGCCGTTATCTGGGTGCATGACGTTCCAACCGGAGAGTTTGGACCCCGAAGAAGTGCAGACCCGCGTCAACGAGGCCGTCGCTGACAACCGCGTCGTCCTGTTCATGAAAGGCAACCGCCTGATGCCGCAGTGCGGCTACTCCGCGAAGGCGGTCGACCTCATCTCCCAGTACGTCGACGAGTTCGAAACCGTCGACGTGCTGCCCGCGCTCCCGCACTACCGCGAGGCGCTCAAGGAGAAAAGCGACTGGGAGACCATCCCCCAGACGTTCGTCGACGGCGAGTTCGTCGGCGGCAGCGACATCCTCGAAGAACTCGACGAGCGCGGCGACCTCGAAGCGACGCTGACCGGCGCGAACTGACCCCGGGAGCGACCCCGACAGACCGCCGGACAGCGGCCCGACGCCGACTCTGTTGCTCTCGCCTAGCGAGAAGGGGAGGCCATATAAGCCTCGAACTCGTACATGCACACAGGTATCGCCATCCGGGTGCGCTCGCACCGTGGCTCTCGTCGATACCGAAGCCAACAATGTCAGGCCGCGTATATCGACTCCATTCGACGTTGGAACTGCCACTCGAAGACGTGATGGACTACTTCGAAAACGACCCAGAACTGCCGCCTGAGGTCGAGAACGTAGACATCACCCGCCGAAACAACACTCTCATCATCAAAGCCGTCTCCGCCGACGACAACCTCAGCAAGTACACGCCGACGGCCCAGTTGAAAGCGAGCGTGACGGAAAATCGCGTCTACGAAGAAGAGCCGCCCCGAGCGGGCGCGCCCAACTGGGGAGACGAAGAAGAAGAGGAGATTCCCTCCGAACTCGTCGAGTTCGCCTGCTTCAAAGGCGACCTCGAAACCGTGCTCCAGAACACGGCGCTCCAGTACCCGATGTTCCTCGTCCTCCGCGAGATTGCGATGCTCTCGGAGAAGGGGACGCTGACCGCCATCACCGAGGAAAGCGACGAACTGCAAGCGACGCGCATCGTCGAAGGCGAGGTGCGTGCCGCCTCCGTCGAAGTCGTCGAGAATCCCCAGCAGAACGGTTCCTCGGACAGCGGAATCAACTGGCGCGACAACAAGTTCATCTCCTAAACGCGTCGTATCTCCTCATCCCGTCACCGCCGAACCGCGTGAGCCAGCGGCCCAAATCGTGCTCGGCGGTATCACGCGCCACACTACGCCTCGGGCAAAAAGCATTTACACCGCCTAATTAGATGTAATTACACATCATGTCGGAAGCCGAATCCTTCCCGGACTACCTCGACGTCGACTACACCGACGGCGAAGGTGAGACGCCGGAGGACTACCCGAGTATCGAGGACAAGATCGAGAAGGCCATCGAGGTCACGAAGCAGGGTCTCGAACAGTACGAGAACCCCGCCGTGATGTGGACCGGTGGCAAGGACTCGACGCTCACGCTCTACTTCATCAAGGAGGTCGCAGAGCGCTACGACCTCGAAGTCCCGCCGGCAGTCTTCATCGACCACTACCAGCACTTCGACGAAATCATGGACTTCGTCGAGCACTGGGCCGACGAGTGGGACCTCGACGTCATCTGGGCGCGTAACGAGGACGTCGGCGCGTACGTCGACGAGAACGGCCTCGAACCCGGCGACGACATCCCGGTTTCCGAACTCTCGGAGCACAACCAGCACCACATCCGTAACATCCTCGAGTACGAGGAGGACACGTTCCCCTTCCTGCTCGACACCTACGTCGGCAACCACCTGCTGAAGACCGTCGCACTCAACGACACCCTCGAAGAGTACGACATCGACGGCGTCATCTCCGGCGTCCGCTGGGACGAACAGGAGGCCCGCGCCGACGAGACGTTCTTCAGCCCCCGTCACGACCCCGACATCTACCCCCCGCACGACCGCATTCAACCCATCCTCCAGTTCGAAGAGAGCGCCGTCTGGGACGCCTTCTGGTACTTCGCGGTCCCGGATACCGTCGAGAACTACCCCGAGGACGGCTACGTCCCGACGAGCGACACCGACCTCCCCGAGGGCGTCACCCAGGAGGACGTGCCCGTCTCGCCGAAATACTTCGCCGGCTTCCGGAGTCTCGGCAGCGAGGTCTCGACCGACAAGTCCGCCGAGGAACCGGCGTGGCTGCAGGACATGGAGAACACGACCGAGCGCGCGGGCCGCGCCCAGGACAAGGAGGACCTGATGGAGCGCCTGCGCGACCTCGGCTACATGTGACGACGGCCGACACCTGACGCGAACGCCGCGTCGCGGCCACTTTTTCCCGGCCCCGCTTCGAGAGCGACTGCGACCGCCGCACGGCGGAAACAGCGATAGTCTCCGCGGCCGAGTCTTGTTGTATGGTTCACACGTTCCCCGACGACCTCGACCTCGACTACGACGACGGCCGCGAGGAGACCGCCGCCGACTACCCGACCCTCGAAGACAAACTCGAAAAGGCAGCGACAGTGACCGCGACCGCGCTCGAACAGTACGAACGCCCGGCCGTCATGTGGACCGGTGGCAAGGACTCAACGCTCGTCCTCTACGCCGTCCGCGAGGTCGCCGCCGACATGGGCGTCCCCGTGCCGCCCGTCGTCTTCATCGACCACTTCGAACATTTCGACGAGACCGAGGCGTTCGTCCGCGAGTGGGCCGACCGCTGGGACCTCGACCTCGTCGTCGCCCGCAACGAGGACTTCGCGCGCCTCGGCGCGTCGCCCGGCGACGAGATTCCCCTCGCGGACCTCGGCGACGACACCCGCCGCGAACTCGCCCGCCTCGGCTACGAGGGCGAAAGCGTCGTCCTCGACGCCGACTCCTTCGAGGGCAACCACCTGTTGAAGACCGTCGCGCTCAACGACACGCTCGAAGCCCGCGGCTTCGACGGCGTCTTCTCCGGCGTCCGTTGGGACGAACAGGAGTCCCGCGCCGACGAGACGTTCTTCAGCCCCCGCCACGACTCCGAGAAGTACCCGCCGCACGACCGCGTTCACCCCATCCTCCAGTTCGAAGAAGCCGACGTGTGGGCGACGTTCTGGGAGTACATCGTCCCCGACTCGGTCGAGGGTTATCCCGCGGGCCACGTCCCCGAAACGTCCGACGACCTGCCCGACGGCGTCGAACCCGCCGAACTCCCCGTCTCGCCGAAGTACTTCGAGGGCTACCGCTCGCTCGGCACCGAATCCGGCTCCGCGAAGTCCGACGACCGACCCGCGTGGGCGCAGGACCTCGGCGCGAGCGCGGAACGCGAGGGGCGTGCGCAGGACAAAGAGGACCTGATGGGCCGGCTCCGCGATTTGGGCTATATGTAGTCCGGGGGGTCTATCGAAACGAGTCCGCGGCGTGCACACCGTAGCGCCTAACTCCTCCAATACGCTATCGCCTCCATGACATCCGAGTGGGTCAGTCTCTTTTCCGGCGGCAAGGACTCCTCGTGGGCGCTCTACCGCGCGCTCGAAGAGGGGTTGAACGTCACCCGCCTCCTGACCGTCCACCCCAGCGACGACTCGTACATGTACCACGTCCCGGCGACCGACCTCGCCGCGCTCGCCGCCGAGAGCACCGGCATCGAACTCGTCGAGGTCCATCCCGGCGATCTCGAAGCGACCGCCGCCGCCGACTCCGGCGCGCAGGGCGACGCCGAGCTCGAACCCCTCGAAGCCGCGCTGTCGGACCTCCAAGCCGAGATGGACCTCGCGGGCGTCACCGCCGGAGCCATCGAAAGCGAGTTCCAGACCGACCGGATTCAGGCGATGTGCGACCGCCTCGACATCGACCTGTTCGCCCCGCTGTGGCAGGAAAACCCCCGCGAACTCGGCGACGCCATGCTCGAGGCGGGCTTCGAAATCACCATCATCCAGGTCGCGGCTCACGGCCTCGACGAGTCGTGGCTCGGCCGGACGCTCGACGCCGACGCGCTCGACGAACTGGAGGCGCTCAACGACCGGTACGGCGTCCACATCCTCGGCGAAGGCGGCGAGTTCGAGACGCTCGTCACCGACGGGCCGCACATGGACCGCCCCATCGAACTGGAGTACGAGACGGAGTGGGAGGGGACCCACGGCCGCCTCCGCATCACCGACGCGTTCCTCGGGGAAGAATCAGGATAAGAACTCGCGGCCGGGTTGCGGGTTCGGCCCGCGGGACCGCGCTACTGGCCGTTCGTCAACCGCGAGTGCGCCCCGATGAGGGCGTTCGAGAGGTCGAGGCTCTCGATGTGTGTCTCCTCGTCGACGATGGAGTTCTTGAGCTCCGCGTTTCGGATGACCGCGCCGGGGAACACCACGGACTCTTCGAGGACGGAGTCTTCGACCACCGCGTCGGCCATCACGTGGACGTTGGTGCCGACCTCGGTGTTCGTGAGCGTCGCCGACTCGTGGATGAAGTTCTCGCCGCCGAGGTACCACGCCACGGCGTCGAGGTAGCTCTGGGGCGTTCCGATGTCGAACCACGCCTCGTCGAACGTGTAGGCGAACAGGTCGCCCGTCTGTTGGAGCCACTGCATGAACCAGCCGGGCTCGTCGGGGTTGTTGTCGCCGGAGAGATACTCGTCGAACTTGGGCAGGTCGTCCGCCGGGATGGCGTAGCAGGCGATGGAGACGAGCGTGCTCTTGGGGTCCTCGGGCTTCTCCTGGAAGTTGATGACGCGGTCGCCGTCGAGTTCGACGAGGCCGTAGGCCTTCGCGCGCTCCTTGTCGCCCACGTCGTAGGCGGCGAGACACGGCGCGTTCTTCTCGTAGAAGAAGTCCACGAAGTCGCCCACGTCGAAGCTGATGAGGTTGTCGCCCGCGATGACGACGAGGTCCTCGTCGACCTCCTCGCGGTCGATGAGTTGGGCGAGCGCGCCGACGACGCCGAACTTCTCGTCTTCTTCGCTCGTGTCTTCGACCGACAGCGTCGGCTTGTCGAACGGCGACTCGTCGATGTACTCCTCGAACGCGCCGGCGAAGCGCTCGTTCGTGCTCACGAACACTTCCGAGACCCGGTCGTCGGCCTCCAGGTCTTCGAAGATGGTGTCGATGACCGTCTGGTCACCGACGGGTAAGAACATCTTGGGTCGGTGTTTGGTAATCGGCCACAGACGCGTCGCGTACCCACCGGCAAGGACGACTGCCTTCATACACGCCAAATCCCGCCACGTTGACAAGGCCTTTTTGCATCCTCTCTATATTGCTGACATCTCTCGCCCGGCGGCGGCGCAAGGGATTTTCCCTTCGGCCCCCAACCCGGCGATATGACAGCCCGGGAGTCCGACACGACGGCCCGCCAGCGCATCACCGACGCCCTCCGCGACGACCCCGCGACGGCCTCCGAACTCTCGGCGAGCGTCGGCGTCTCGGTGTCGTCGGTGTACGGCCACCTCCAGCACGTCGCCCGAACGGTCCACGGAGCGGACGGCGAGCAGTTCCTCGTCGCGCCGCCGGAGTGCAAACACTGCGGCTTCACCGCCTTCGACGACCCCGTGAACTACCCCTCGCGGTGTCCGGAGTGCCGAAGCGAGGGCATCGAAGAAGCCGTGTTCAAAATCGAGTAGTCGAGTCGCGCCACGGCGTGACCGAGGCGGCGAGACGTTCGCGGCTTACAGTTCGTCCAACAGCGTCTGGGCCGCCGCCGCCGAGGAACCGGGGCCGCGCGCGGTGATGAGGTCGCCGTCCACGGTGACGCTGGTGTCGCTGTCGAGTTCGGCGTCCCAGACGCCGCCGGCGGCCTTCACCTCGTCTTCGACCCAGTACGGGAGCTTCCGGCCGTCGGGCATCAGGTCGTCGTCGTCGACGATACCCTCTTCCCACTCGTTGGGGAAGCCGGTGACCTCGCGCCCCTCGACGAGGAACGAGCCGTCGGCCTCGCGGGTGAACCCGAGGATGCCGACCGCGTGGCAGACGACGAGCGCCTTCGAGTCGTCGCCGGCGACCGCCTGCAAGAGCGCCTGTCGGGCGTGTCGGTCCTGATTGATGTCCCACGCGGTCCCGTGACCGCCGGGGAACACCACGGCGTCGTACGCGTCGGCGTCGACCTGTGCAATCGGCTTCGGGTTCTGGAGTCGCTCGTCGTTTTCGTGGACCTCGACGACGCGCTCTGCGAGTTCCTCGCCGACCTCCTCGGGGTCGACAGAGCGCTCGTCGACGACCGGGACGCCGCCCGTCGGCGTCGCAACGGTTACGTCCACGCCGGCGTCGGTCAGAGTCGTGAGCGGCTCGATGCATTCCTCTCCCCAGTAGCCGTCTTCGCTGACGATGAAAAGCGCCGATGTCATCGCTCCCGAGTACGGCCCGGGCACAAAAAGGCCCCGCGGAGGCGGAAATCCGCGGGCGAAGGTGGCGCGGCTCTGACTCTGACACCGCGGCCGTGTCGGTGTCGGGTCAGTCGTCGCCGTGCTCGTCGACGATGACGACCTCGCCGTCTTCGACGGTCACGTTGATGAGCGTCTTGACGTGGTGGTCCGAGTCGTCGAGTTCGTTCGGGCCGGCCTTCTTGATGATGGCGACGGTGTCGACGACGTCCGCGCCGATGTGGTCGAGCGCGTCGAGGACGGCCTTCATCGTGCCGCCGGTCGACAGCACGTCGTCGAGGACGAGCACGCGGTCGCCCTCGTTGACGTCGTTGATGAACATGTCGCCCTCGGAGTAGCCCGTCTGCTGGTGGAGCGACACCTCGCCGTCGAGACCGTACTCGCGCTTGCGGATGACGACGAGCGGGATGTCCGTCATCAGCGAGACGGCCGTCGAGATATGGATGCCCATCGCCGCCGGCGTGACGATTTTGTCGACGTTTTCGAGGTTCGCCTTGCGGATGATTTTGATGACGATTTCGCGGAGGAGCCCCGGTTCCAGCATCGGAACACCGTCGCTGATCGGGTGGACGAAGTACTCGTAATCTCCTTTTTCGATGATCGGCGCGTCGAGAAGGGACTGCCGCAACTGGTCCATGGCGCTCGTTCCGCCGGTCGGGCATAAAATGTGGCGGTTCGAAGGCTCTCGGACACGCCGACCCACGCCGTGCGGTATCGCGTCTCGCGGTCGAACGCAGTCGAGCGCAACCGCTCACGGCCGTGTTCGCGACTCGGGGCGCGGGGCTCCGAGGGCGGTTACATCCCGCCGAGAAGCTGTGACGCGGTCTTCACCAGCGGCTCGACGCTCTCGTCGGGTTCGACGAAAAGCAACATCCCGCGGCCGCCGCAGTAGACCTGTAACACGCCGTAGCCGTCGCGTTCCTCGAAGCGGTACTCGACGCTGTTTTGCACCGGGCTCAGCCCGGAAAACAGCCCGCGTTCCATGAACTCGCGCCGAGTCTCCTCGGCGAGCGAACTCAGGTGCGCCACGAGCTCGTCGCGACTCCGAAAGTCCTCACGGACGGTCTCGCCGACGTGGAACAGGTCGAACGCCGTCGCACCGTAGACGGCGACCAGCGAGACTGCCCCCTTCGCAGTCTCCCGGAGCGCCTCCATCGCGACCTCGCTATCGGGTCCCGGTCCGTTGACGGATGCCATCCGTGACGGGTCGATTATCATTCGTTTCCCCCCTTGCCCTGACGCCGCGCGTCTCCCTGCCCGGAGCGCGCGCCTGGACGTATCATGAATCTCAGATAGTCAGTTGTTGCTATAAATGTGGAGGTGGAATTTCGCGCGTTGAAAAACAGCGCGCTACGCGGGGTATGAAGGCTGTTTTCGGCCACCTACGGCGAGCGTGTTCCGACGCGACACCGGATATCGTGAGGAACCATGATTGATTCGACCCCACGTCGTCAGTTGTTCTCTGACTCGACTTGACCGCCCGATACCGGGGGTGTCGAGCGGGGTTCGGTCCGGAATCCCTCGTCCGAAAGGGAGACGACCGCCTCGTCGAAGTCGCACTCGTAGCGTCGGCAGTGGGTTCCGTCGTCGCGAACCTCGGTCGTCGAGGTGACGAGGCCGCACTCGCACAGTCGGTCGAGCCGTCGGTACACGGTCGGAAGCGAGAGGTCGAGCGTCTCACCGAGTTCCTTCGCGGTGCGAGAGTCGCGGCGGAGCGTCACGAGCAGCGCCCGGGACTCGGTGTCTCCAAGTATATCGAGAAGTTCGTCGCTCGACACGCGTCCGTCCATCCTGATGAAAGCCTCCGAATGAGCGTACAAAGTAGTTGCGCCCCTGCGACCGTGACCGCCTTCGGTGCGAACGGGCGGGGTGAGAGAGGGCCGAACCGGGGACTCCGCGACTATGACAAACGATGCTGCTTACGTAACACCTCGCGTGCGGACGAAGACGGTTGACAACGGGACCGCCTCCCTCGCGAACGACGCGGTGGGGTCGCGCGCGGTCGCCGGTGAGAGGACCGCCGCGACGCGTGAGCACAGCGCCGGCCGAGTCGCGCGGACGAATCCCGCCGGCGCGACAAATATTCTCGAACGGACGAATGTACTCTGAGACGTAGTATGGTCGGCTGAGGATATAAATTTCGCCCTCCAGAGAAAATCATGAAAATCAGAAAAACGTAGAAGAAATCGACCGACCGTCAGATTTCGACGCCGAACAGCCAACGGGTTTGACAACACCTAAGTCGGCGGTCCCCGCAATTTCCCCCGTGCAACCCACACCGGAAGTCGTCCTCGCGGTCGTCTTCTTGCCGTTTCTCGCCGCGGCGTTCACCCCGGTAGTCTACCGGCTCCTGGGCGAGCGCACGGCGTACTTCGCGGCCGCCGTCGCGTTGGTCACGCTCGGCCTCGTGACGGACCTGTATCTCGCGGGGGCGCACGGAACCGTGTCGCTCGACTGGATTCCCTCGCTCGGAATCTCGCTGGCGTTTCACGTCGACGGGTTGGCGCTTCTCATCGCCTTCCTCGCCAGCGGCGTCGGCGTGCTCATCCTCACGTACTCCGGAGGATACATGCACGGCGAACCGGGCCAGGCGAAATACTACGCGACTCTGTTGGCGTTCATGGGCTCGATGCTCGGCGTCGCCCTCGCGGGCGACCTCGTCGCCCTGTTCGTCTTCTGGGAGCTGACGAGCCTCTCGTCGTTCATCCTCATCGGCCACTACACCGGGGAGAAGGCCTCCCAGTACGCCGCCCGGAAGTCGATGCTCATCACCGTCTCCGGCGGCCTGTTCATGCTGGTCGGCTTCCTGCTTCTCGTCTGGGCGTCCGGCCAGACGGGAGCCATCGAGGGAACGACGTACAGCATCCCGGTTTTGGTCGAACACGCGGGCGCGATTCGCGAGGTCCTGACGGCCTCCGGCCTGCTCGTCCCCGTGCTCGTCCTCGTCGGCCTCGGTGCGGCGACGAAGTCCGCACAGGTCCCGTTCCACGTCTGGCTTCCCAACGCGATGGAGGCACCGACGCCGGTCTCGGCGTTCCTCCACTCCGCGACGATGGTCAAAGCCGGCGTCTACCTCGTCGGCCGATTCCGCCCGCTTTTCCTCCCCGAGGACGCGGCGGTGCTCGGTGAATGGACGCTCATCTTCGCCGTGCTCGGCCTGTTGACGATGACCGTCGCGGCCATGCTCGCGGTGAGCGCGACCGACATCAAGGAACTGCTCGCGTACTCGACGGCCTCGCACCTCGGCCTCATCATCGCCGCCTTCGGCTTCGCTAACAGCTACGGCGCGGAGGCCGGCGCGTTCCACATCCTGAACCACGCGAGCTTCAAGGCCGCGCTGTTCATGGTCGCGGGCATCATCGCCCACGAGGCCGGAACCCGGAACATCGACCGCCTCGGCGGGCTCCGAAAACACCTGCCGGTGACGGCCGTCATCGCAGTCGTCGCGTCGCTGTCGATGGCCGGTTTCCCGCCGTTCAACGGCTTTTACTCGAAGGAACTGCTGTTCGAATCGACGTACTACGCCGCCGAACACATGGGCGGTGTCGCGTGGGTTTTCCCCGTCGTCGCGGTGTTCGGGAGCGTCTTCACGTTCCTCTACTCCATCAAGTTCGCCTCACTGTTCTTCGGCGACGAACCCGACGGGCTGGGTCACGTCCACCGCCCGCCCGCGGCGATGCTCGCCCCGCCGGCGATTCTCGGCGCGCTCGTCCTCGCCATCTCGGCCCAGCCGAACCTCTTTATCGAGGGGCTCATCGGCGACGTGTACGGCAGCGTCGTGCCCGGCGAGGCCCACTCCTTTTCGGTCCACTTCCCGACCGAACTCACCCCGTACGTGATTATGAGTCTCATCACCATCGTCGTCGGTGCGGCCGCCTTCCCGTTCTACGACCGCATCCACGACGCCATCAACGCGGCCCTGCGCGGCCCCGTTCGAGCGAACTGGTGGTACGATAACTTCGTCGAGGGGCTGACGACGACGAGCGTCGCCGTCACGCCGAAGATTCAGACCGGCCTCCTGCGCACCTACGCGACGTGGGGCCTCTTCGGCTTCGTCGCGCTCGCGCTCGGCGGCTACGCGGCCGCCGGCGTCTCGATGCCCGGCTTCAGCGAGCTCAGCGTCTCGATTCCCATCGTGCTCGTGTTGCTCGTCGCGCTCGTCGCCGCCTTCGCGGTCGACGTCGCGCCGTCGCACGTCGCCGGCGTCCTGACGTTGTCTATCGTCGGCTTCATGGTCGCCATCTTCTACATCCTCGCGGACGCGCCCGACCTCGCGTTGACCCAACTGGTCGTCGAGACACTCGTGTTGGTCATCTTCCTGCTCGTCTTGGACCGCCTGCCGGCGTTCTACGGCGACGCGCCGGACCGACTCGTCTCCGTCCGCGACGGTCTGCTGTCGCTGGCCGTCGGCGGCACGGTGTTCCTCACCGTGCTGCTGTCGACGGACGCCTCGCCCGACCCGCTCCTCCGGGAGTTCATCGTGGCACGGGCGGGCGTTCCGGCGGAACACGGGCCCTTTTTCGCGGACTACGGCGGCGGGTCGAACATCGTCAACGTCATCCTCGTCGACTTCCGTGGAATCGACACCATGGGCGAGATTTCGGTCGTCGTGATGGCGTCGATCGCCATCCTGACGCTGATTCGCATGCGAACGCGGGGTGAGACCCAATGAACGGCTCGTCCGGTCGGACGACCGTCATCTCGCGGACCGTCGCGCGCATCGTCGTCCCCATCATCCTGGTGACGGCCATCGCGCTGCTGTTCCGCGGGCACAACCTCCCCGGCGGCGGCTTCATCGGGGCCGTCCTCGCGGCCGCCGCCTTCGCGCTCGTCTACATCATCTTCGGGCTGGAGTTCATCCAGCGCGAGGTGCTCGCCATCAAACCCGACGGCTCGGAGCGACACCGACTCGTCGAGACCTACCGCTGGATGGCCTCCCTCGGCCTCGCAATCGCCGTGGCGTCCAGCCTCGCCCCGCTCGCGTTCGGCGCGCCGTTCCTGACGCAGGGCGTGCTCTTCTTGGAGCACCTGCCCCTCTACGGCGAACTCGAAGTCGCGAGCGCGTTCGCCTTCGACATCGGCGTCTTCTTCGCCGTCGTCGGCGGCCTGCTCACCATCGTCGCGGAGGTCGGTAACGAATGACCCAGTTCTTCCTCGCCGCCACGCTCGGCGTCCTGTTCAGCATCGGCACGTACCTCGTGCTCCGACGCGACGTGGTTCGCGTCGTCTGGGGTATCAGCATCATCAGCCAATCGGCCAACGTCTACCTCGTCACCATGGGCGGATTCGACGGCCTCGCGCCCATCCTCTCGGGCCACGGCGCGAGCGGGCCCGCGCCCTCGGACCCCATCGTGCAGGCGCTCGTCCTCACCGCCATCGTCATCGGCTTCGGGACGACCGCGCTCGCGCTCGTGTTGACCTACCGAGTGTACGAGGAACACGGCACAATCGACATGTACGAACTCGGAGGGAGCAGATGAGTACGCTCGTCATCGCACCGCTCCTCGTGGCGCTCGTGACGGCGATTCTGACGCTGCTCACGCGCCCGAGCGACATACTCCAACGGACGGTCAGCCTGCTCGGCGGCGTCGCCTACCTCGTCGCCGTCGCCGCCCTGTTCGACGCCGTGGTCCTGCCGCTCGGCGGCGAGTCGACCACGCTGGTCTATCAGGTGTCGAACTGGGCCGCGCCGTTCGGCATCACGCTCGTCGCCGACGCCCTGTCGGCGTTCCTGTTGGCGCTCACCGGCTTCGTGTCGCTCCTGACGCTCGGCTACTCGGTCGCGTCGGTCGGCTCGTTCGGCCAGCGCCTCAGCTACCACCCGCTGTTCCACTTCATGGTGGTCGGCGTCACCGGCTCGTTCCTCACCGGCGACATCTTCAACCTGTTCGTCTGGTTCGAGGTGATGCTCATGTCGAGCTACATCCTCGTGCTGTTTTACTCCGGTCGCGAGCACACCCGCGCGGCGCTCAACTACGTCGTGCTCAACCTCATCGGGAGCGCGGTGATGCTCGTCGCCATCGGCGGTCTATACAGCACGACCGGGACGCTCAACATGGCCGACATCGCCCGGCGACTGGCCGAACCCGCCGCCTACGACATCGAACTCCTGCCGACGCTCGGCCTGTCGGCGGTGCTGTTTTCGGTGTTCGCGCTGAAGGCCGGCCTCGCGCCCTTCCAGTTCTGGGTGCCCGCGGCCTACCGCGCCGCGCCGTCGCCGGTGACCGCGATGCTCGCCGGCGTCGTCAAGAAGGTCGGCGTCTACGCCATCGTTCGGCTCTACTTCACCATCTTCGCCGCGGCGTCTCTCGACATCGGCTTCCTCGGCATCACCGGGGAGTCGTTCCTCGGCTTCTTCGGCCCGGTCATGTTCGTCATGGCCGCGGTCAGCATCGTCCTCGGCGGCATCGGCGCGGTCGGCCGCGACGACGTGGACGGCATCCTCGCGTACTCCTCCATCAGTCAGGTGGGCTTTATCGTCCTCCCGCTGGCGGTGGCCGCCACCGCGCCGTCCGAGGCGGTTCGCGTGCTCGGCGTGACCGCCGCGCTGGTCTACGCGTTCAACCACGGTCTCGCCAAGAGCCTGCTGTTCCTCGCGAGCGGCACGCTCAAAGACGTCGTCGGCAGCGACCGCCTGTCCGACCTCGGCGGCCTCGCCGACAGAGCGCCGGTGCTCGCAGCGGGCTTCCTGCTCGGCGCGCTGACGCTCATCGGCGTCCCGCCGCTGTCGGGCTTCTTCGGGAAGTATCTCGTCTTCCAGGCGGCCGCGGAGTCGTTCGCCGCGGGCGGGGCCGGCGCGGGACTCGCGCTCGCCGTCGCGCTCGCCGGCGCTATCTTGACTATCGCCTACTACACCCGCGCGTGGAACGCGGTGTTCTGGGGTCGCCCGAGCGACCTCGTCGACGCCGCGCTCCCCGAGCGCTGGTCGGTCGGCTCCGGCGACGTGGCGATGACCGACGGCGGCGACGACGGCCTCGAACGGCTCGAACTCACCACGCAGGTGGCCGTCGTCGTCGCGCTCGCCGTCGCCGCCATCGGCTTCGGTATCGGATTCGAGGCGCTGTTCGGCGCGGCCGACGCCGCGGCCCGCGCCGCCGTCGACACGAACGGCTACGTCGATGCCGTGCTGCACGGTCCGGGCGTCGGCTTCGAATCCGGCGGGGGTGGCCACTGATGAGCCGCCGCTGGCCGGTTTCGGGGCTCGTCATGGCCGTCCTCTGGCTGTTCGTCCGCGGCGTCGAACTGACGCCGCAGCGCCTGCTGGAGGAGTTCATCATCGGCCTCGGCGTCGGGATGGGTATCGCCTTCTTCTTCCGGCGGTTCTACGGCGACGAAGCGCCGGTCGCGCGGAGCCTCCGCGTCGCGCCCTACGCGGCGCTGTACCTCGCGACGTTCCTCTGGGAACTCCTCACGGCCAACGTCGACGTGGCGGTGCGGACGCTGTCGCCGTCGATGCCCATCGACCCCGCCGTGGTCGAGGTGCCGCTCCGCGTGCGGACGCCGCTCGCCATCACGACTATCGCGAACAGTATCACCCTCACTCCGGGGACGCTGACCATGGACTACGACGACGAAACCAACTCGCTGTACGTGCACAGCATCGACGGGAGCGACCCCGACGGCATCCTCGAACCCATCCGCCGCTGGGAGGACTACGCGCTCGTCATCTTCGACGAAGAACTGAAACCGGGCGACCCCGCGCCGCAAGTCGAGGGGAGCCCCGCGGACGGCGGCGACGCGCCCGCCGCCGCGACGGGAGGTGAGCAACATGGCTGAGCCCGCGTACCTCGCGTGGATGGACACAGTGCTGTTCGCCGGCCTCGCGCTCGCCGCGGGGCTGACGCTCCTCGTGAGTTACCGCGTCATCCGCGGGCCGACGGTCCCCGACCGCGTCGTCGCGCTCGACACCATCGGAACGAACGTCGTCGCCATCGCGGCGCTGTACGCCATCTGGAGCCAACAGGGCTACTTCGTCGGCGTCAGTCTCGTGCTCGCCATCATCGGCTTCATCAGCACGATTACCGTGGCTCGGTACGTCACGGAGGGGGACATCATCGAATGACCGCCGCAGAGACCGCAGCTGCCGCGACGACGGTCGGACCCGTCCGCGCGGCGCTCGTCATCCTCCTGACGCTCGTGGGGAGTTTCTTCCTCGTCGTCGGGACCATCGGCCTGCTCCGGTTCCCCAACGTCTACAACCGGATGCACGCCACCTCGAAGGCGACCACGCTGGGGGCGGCGTCCATCGCGCTCGCCGCGACGGTGTACTACCTGCCCCACGGCGACGGACTGATGGCGCTCGTCACGGTGTTGTTCCTGTTCCTCACCGCGCCGACGGGTGCGCACATGATTTCGCAGGCCGCCCAGCGCATGGGCGTCCCGTTCCTCGACGGGGTCACGTGGCCCAAGCAGGTCGCGTCGGCCGACGCCGACGGCGCGGACGGCGCCGACGCCGACGCCGCAGGCGGCGACGACTGACGACCCACCGAGGGCCTATTTTTCCAACTCGGTCGCCAGTTCGGCAGCGACGCGAGCGCCCAGTCCGTCTTTCGACCCGACGTACTCGCTCGTCTCGTCGGCGCGGACGACGAGCGCGCGGGTCTCGGATTCGCCCATCACGGAGGCGTCGTTGGCGACGACGAAGGCGAGGCCGACGCGGTCCATGATGCGGCGGGCCTCGCCGGTCATCGCCTCGTCGTCGCCGGTCGTCTCGGCCTTGAAGCCGACGATGGGGAGGTCCGGGTGCGACTCGCGGACGGCGTCGATGAGCTTCGGCGCGGGTTCGAGGTCGAGCGTGCGCGCCTCGCCGGAGCGAATCTTCCGGTCGGCCGCCTCGACGGTGAAATCCGAGATGGCGGCCGCGGAGACGAGCGCGTCGGCGTCGGCGTCGACCGCGGCCTCGACGGCCTCCAGCATCTCGGCGGCCGACTCGACGGCGAGCACGTCGGCGTAGTGCGCGTCGTCGCCGTCGTGGACGAGCGTCACGTCCGCGCCGCGAACCGCGAGCGCGCGGGCGACGGCGCGGCCCGTGCGACCGGAGGCGCGGTTCGAGAGAGTGCGGATGGGGTCGATAGACTCGGTCGTCGCGCCGGCGGTGACGACGACCGACTTCCCGGCGAGCGTCTGGTCGGTCGTCGCTTTGGCCACGCCGGTGACGATGGCCTCCTCGGTGGCGAGTTTCGCCTTCCCCTCCTCGATGCGCGGGTCGACGAACTCGACGCCCCACGACCGCACCCGCTCGATGGCGTCGAGGACGCCGGGGTGGTCGTACATGGGTTCGTGCATCGCGGGCGCGACGACGACCGGAACGCCCGCGCCGAGGGCGGTGGTCGCGGTGGTCGTCACCGGAGAGTCGTCGATGGCGGCGGCTATCTTGCCGACCGTGTTGGCCGTCGCGGGCGCGACGAGGAACACATCGGCCCAGCCGTCGCGGCCGCAGAGGTCGACGTGTTCGACGCGGCCGGTGATTTCGGTTACCACGTCGTTGTCGGTGGCGAACTCGACCGCCCACGGGTGGATGATTCCCGTCGCGGCGTCGGTCATCACCGCGCGGACCGACGCGCCCCGGCGGCGGAGTTCGTGCGCCAACTCGACGACTTTCACGGCCGCGATACTCCCCGTCACCCCGAGCGCGACGTTCACACCTTCGAGCATTCACTCGTCTCTGCGCCCGCGACCCGCTAAAAGGATTCGCGTCCGCGGGCGGCCGCGGGGCCGACGGGCGGTCCGCCCGCGGCGCGGTCGGGTCGGTTACTCGTCGAGCCGCCCGAGTTCGTCGTCGACGAGGCTCGGGTGGGTGCGCTGGGGCTCGTCGTGCGGTTCGGCAAAGAACTCGCGCATGACCTCGCGGGACTCGCGCTCGCGGCGGGCGCGCTCGTCGGCGTCTATCTCCTCGCAGGCCGGCGGTACCTCGCGGCCGCGGTCGGTGAAGTAGCCGGTCGGCGCGACCCAGTCGTTGTAGAACGCCGTCCCCGAGTCGTGGACGAGCGTGATGGCCGTCTCCGCGGCGTCGCCGGCGGCGACGACCGCCTGATGGTAACTCTCGGTCAGCCGACCCGCGGCGTAGATGCCGGGCACGTCGGTCCGGCCGAGGTCGTCCACGCCGACGTAGGTTTTCGACCCGGCGGCCCGGAGGTCGACGCCCGTGTCTTCGAGATACGAGGCGTCGGACCACGAGGCCGCGACGACTCGGGACGCCTCGATGGTCTCTTCGCCGTCGTCGGTCTCGACGGTCGCCCGGAACAGCGGGTCCTCGTCGTCACCGAGTACGTCGATGTCGGTCACGCGGCCGGTCAGTCGGCCCGCGCCGTTACGGTCGGCCTGCTCGGAGAGGAGGTCGGTAAACAGCCGGCTGTTGACGCCCGCCGGGAAGCCGGGGACGTTTTCGAGGTGGGCGTTCCGGCGAACGATTGGCTCGCCGTCGTTGACGACGAGGGTGTCGAGGTCGGCGCGCGCGAGGAACGTCGCGGCGGTGAGGCCGGCGACGCCGCCGCCGACGACGAGTGCGTCTCGTGGAGTCGTCTGGCTCATGTCGTGCGATAGCTCAGCGGCGAGTAAAACCGTACGGATGTCGCTGAACGCTGCCGAGTTCCGCCCGGAGGCGGTTCGGGCTACCGACCCAGCGACGCGCTCGGGTCGTTGAGCCAGCGGTTCTCGATTGCCTCGACGCTGACGAGGCCCGCCGAGCCGGGTGCGTGCCCCGCTCCGTTCTTCGGTGACATTCGGAGCCGGAGCCGCCAGCGCCCGTCAGACAGCGCCTCGCCGTCGAGAAAGCGCACGGTTCGCTCCGGCGTCCGCCGGACGAGAGCCACGGCGAGCGGCAGCGTCGGAATCCGGCCGGTCCGCTCCGCGAGCGCGTAGTCACCGAAGGTGAGCTCCCACGTCCGGGAGCTGTCGTCGCCGTCGGTCCGTGCGTCGGTTCGGGCGTCGGCACCGGCAGTTCCAGTCGCCTCGGCGTCGGGTATCGGCCGCACCGAGTATCCTTCGACGAAGCCGACCGTTTCGAGGTGTCGGAGCGTCGCCTCCACGGGGTTCGGCGTCGGGGTCGGACAGAACAGCCCGGCCGCCGCCTCGACGACCGCCCGCTGTTCGGCGGCCGAGAGGCGAACGTCCAGTTCGCTCATCAGGCTCCACACCAGCGTGAGACAGAAGTCGTCGCGGTCGTCGACGACCTCGGCCAGCGTGAGGTACGTCTCCATCGCGGCGGTCTCGGCCTCCCGATAACCGAGTTCCGACAGCGCCTCGAACAGCGCGCCCGCGGTGTCGTGGCAGAACGCGCTGTATCGGGCGTACTCGTCCGCAGACGCCTCGGCGGCCCGCGGCGGTCCCTCGGCCACCTCGTACACGAGCGGGTCGTCGTACGGGCTGTTCGGGTCGTAGCGCCGGAGCGCCGCCCGGTAGTCCCGCGTCAGTTCCGCGGCCTCGCCGGCGGCGCGCCGGTCCGGAAACCGCTGTCCTGCGGCGGCTCCGGGCGGCGAACCCGTGCGGCCGCACACAACTGCGTAGTCGCCGTCGGAACACGCCAGAGACCGAATCTCGGCTCTGATGTCCCGAAGCGTCCCCCCCACCATCTCGGCTGTATGTCGAGACACCGACCGATTATAGGTTGCGATTGCGAGGGCGTCCGCGCCGCGCGAGCGAGCGACACGGCCCACAAGGCTTTGGTCCCGCCGACCCCATTCGACGCTCGTGGACGAGATAGCCGTCAGCACCGTCGTCTACCTGCCGCCCGAGGAGATATACGAGTTCCTCGTTGATTTCCCGCGGTACGCCGACTACTCGAAGCACCTGCGGGACGTTCGGCAGTCGGGCGACGGGTCACCGGGCACGCGGTACGCCCTGTACTTTTCGTGGTGGAAGCTCACCTACACCGCCGAGTCGAAGGTAACCGAGGTCACCCCGCCGACGCGAATCGACTGGACCATCACCAAGGACGTACACGCCGTCGGCCGCTGGCGAGTCGAGGAACTCGACGACCTGCCGGCCGAGGCCCCGTCGGACGCCGACGCCGCCTGCCGCGTCTTCTTCGAGGTCGAGTACGACCCCGACAGCGTCTCCGCCGGCGATATCGACCTCCCGCGGTTCGTCTCGCTGGGGTGGGTCATCGACAAGCTCCGGCCGGTGCTCCAGAAGGAGGCGGAGCGAATCGTCGAACGCATCGTCGCTGACATCGAGGGGCGACCGCGGCGCGTGGAACTGACGGTACACTCGAAACCGGGGTCGTGAGCGACGGTGGCCCGGGGATTCCAGAAGGGAAATGCACATACGCGCCCGCGGTCCAACACAGGGGTATGACAGGGGCTGGTCTCTGGTGCGCGTGATAATCATCGGTGCCGGACAGGTCGGGTCGTCCATCGCGGCCGACCTCGACGAGACCCACGAGGTCGTCGTCATCGACTGCGACCCCGAGCGCGTCGACGAACTGAACTACTCGCTCGACGTGCTGGCGCTCCACGGCGACGGAACCTCAGTGGACACGCTCGAAGAGGCCGACGTGGAGCGCGCCGACATGGTCATCGCCTCGACCGACGACGACGAGACGAACATCGTCGCCTGCGCGACCGCCAAGGCCATCTCGAACGCGTTCACAATCGCCCGCGTCAAGAACACGGAGTACCTCCGGACGTGGCAGCGCTCCGAGAAGGCGTTCGGCATCGACTTCATGGTCTGTACGAACCTGCTCGCCGCGGAGTCCATCGTCCGCGTCGTCGGCCTCCCCGCCGCCCGCGACGTGGACCCCTTCGCGGGCGGACAGGTCCAGATGGCCGAGTTCGAAGTCGACGAGGAGAGCCCCGTCGCAAACCAGACGGTGAGCGAGGCCGACCGCTTCGACTCCTTGACCTTCGCGGCCATCCTCCGCGACGGCGAAGTGACGATTCCGCGCGGCGACTCCGTCATCGGCCCCGGCGACCGCGTCGTCGTCATCGGCAGTCCCAAGAGCGTCCAGGGGTTCGCAAGCTCCGTCTCGCCGGACGAACCGCCGGGCACCGCGGAGGAGGTCGTCATCGTCGGCGGGAGCGAAATCGGCTACCACGTCGCCCGCCTGCTCGAAGAACGCGGCTTCAAGCCCAGACTCATCGAGCACGACGCGGAGCGCGCCCGCGACCTCGCGGAGATGCTCCCCGGAACCATCGTCATGGAGAGCGACGCGACCGACGTGGACTTCCTCGAACGCGAGTACATCGGTGACGCCGACCTGCTCGTGTCGGCGCTCGACTCCGACGAGAAAAACCTGCTCGTGTCGCTTCTCGCTGCCCGACTCGGCGTCGAGCGCACCGTCGCCGTCATCGACACGACGCCGTACGTGGACTTGTTCGAGGCCGTCGGCGTCGACGTGGGCGTCAGCCCCCGCGAGGTCGTCGCAGAAGAGATAACGCGGTTCACCCGCGAGGGCGGCGCGGAGAACGTCGCGCTCATCGAGTCCGACAAGGCTGAGGTGCTCGAAATCGAGGTGGACGCCGAGAGCGTCCTCGCGGGCAAGCCGATTCGGGAGTCGGTCGCGACGCTCCCCGAGGGCGTCGTCATCGGCGCGATAACCCGCCGCCGCGAGTTCATCACCCCCCGCGGCGACACCGTCATCGAACCCGGCGACCACGTCGTCGTCTTCGTCGATAGCTGCGTCATCGACGACGTGACGCCCAATCTGTAAGCCGGCCCGTCGCCGCCACCCCCGTCGCCGCCGACCCACGGGTGCGCCGAATCCCCACCGCGTCACGGTGTCGCGTCCCCGACTACGAACCCGAACACGGAAGAACCCGGCGCTCGGTACGTTAGTCCACGGATGAAATTGCGGGTCGATTACAGAGCCAGCCTGCGTCTCGTGGGGACCGTCCTGAAGTATCTCGCGGTCCCTCTTTGTTTCCCGTTCGTGGTCGCGCTGTACTACGGCGAGTCGGTGCTCCCGTTCGTCGTCACGATGGCCGTCACGGTCCTCGTCGGCGCGGCGCTCGAACGACTCGCCGACGAGCCCGATATTGGTACCCGCGAGGGCTTTCTGATGGTCGCGTTGACGTGGTTAGCGGTCACCATCGTCGGCGCGATACCGTTTCTCATCGAGGCCCACGGCATTCCCTTCGTCGCGTCGCCCATCCACCCCGAATCGACCCTCGGCAACCCGGTGAACGCGCTGTTCGAGACGATGAGCGGCTTCACCACGACCGGGGCGACGGTGCTCGGCGACATCTCGTTCGACTCCCACACC
Organism: Haloferax sp. ATCC BAA-644; assembly: GCF_000336975.1. Lineage (NCBI taxonomy): Archaea > Methanobacteriati > Methanobacteriota > Halobacteria > Halobacteriales > Haloferacaceae > Haloferax > Haloferax sp. ATCC BAA-644. The sequence goes on along the minus strand of NZ_AOLF01000013.1, from coordinate 167,243 downwards.
CGCGGCATCATGATGTGGCGGCAGCTCACCCAGTGGCTCGGCGGGATGGGTATCGTCGTCCTCGCGGTCGCCATCCTCCCCGAACTCTCCGTCGGCGGCGCACAGCTGATGGACGCGGAAGCGCCCGGCCCCGGCATCGAGAAGCTCACCCCCCGCATCGCCGAGACGGCCCGCGCGCTCTGGGGCGCGTACCTCGGCCTCACCGTCCTCGAAATCGTCCTCCTCTACGGACTCAACGTCACCGGCCACGCCCCGAACATGGACGTGTACAACGCCATCGCCCACGGGTTGACGACGATGCCGACCGGCGGGTTCTCGCCGGAGGCCCGCAGCATCGAGGCGTTTTCGGCGGCCGCGCAGTGGGTCGTGATTCCCTTCATGGTCGCCGCCGGGACCAACTTCGCGCTGTTTTGGCACGTCCTCACGGGCGACCCGAAGCGGCTGTTCCGCGACACCGAGTTCAAGTCCTACCTCGGCGTCATCGGCGTCGTCTCGGCCATCCTCGCGGGAATCCTGTTCCTCGGTGACGGGCTGATGTCCGTCGCGCCCGCGGGCGAGACCTACGACCAACTCTACCTCGAAGGCATCCGCACGGCCATCATCGGCAACGTCGAGCCCGCGGTTCGCCAGTCGGTGTTTCAGGTCGTCTCCATCGTCACGACGACCGGCTACGCCAGCATCGACTTCAACGCGTGGAGCGCGCCGGCGCAGTACGTCCTGCTGTTCGCGATGTTCATCGGCGGCTCCGGGGGGTCGACCGGCGGCGCGGTGAAAATCGTCCGCTGGTACGTCATCGTGAAATCGCTCCGCCGGGAGCTGTTCACGACGGCCCACCCCGAGGCGGTTCGCCCCGTCAGGCTCGCCGGCCGCGCGGTCGACGAGCGGGCCATCCGCGGCATCTACGCCTTCACGCTCCTGTATCTCGTGCTGTTTTTCGTCTCGACCGGCCTGCTCCACCTCGATGCAGCGCGCATCGGCTTCGACGTGAGCATCCTCGAAACCATGAGCGCCGTCGCCGCGACCCTCGGGAACGTCGGGCCGGGCTTCGGCGTCGTCGGCCCGATGGGGAGCTATCTCGACTTCTCCAACGGCTCGAAGCTGTACATGGTGCTTCTCATGTGGGTCGGCAGGCTGGAGATTCTGCCCGTGTTGGTCATCTTCACGCCGGAGTACTGGCGGCGATAGCGCCGGAAACTCGGAATTCGCGTCCGCGTTTACTCAGGGATTCAGCCCGTAGATGGCCGACCGGGCGAACACCAACACCGGGATGATTTCGAGGCGGCCGACCCACATGTTAAAGAGGAACATCGCCTCGGCCCACGGATTCATCCACGGGCCGGTGATGCCCGTCGAGATGCCGACGTTGCCCTGTGCGGACGCGACTTCGAACAGCGCGTCGGCGTAGGTGAACTCCGGTCCGGCGAGGTTCGCGAGGAGGACGCTCGACCCGACGAGGAGCAACAGCCAGAGCATCGAGACGATGGCCGCCTCGGAGAACTCGCGGTCCATCTCGGTCCGCGAGAGGCGGCGGCCGTTCATCTCGATGTTGACGACCGCGCTCTCGGGGAGGAAGACGCGGGAGAACTGCCAGCGGATGCCGCGGGAGATGGTGTAGCCGCGGATGATTTTGATGCCGCCGACGGTCGACCCGGCGGCCCCGCCGAGGGTCATCGCCCCCGACAGGAGAATTTTCCCGCCGTCTGACCACGCGCCGAGCGGCGCGGCCTGAAAGCCGGTGCAGGTGAGCGCGCTCACCCAGTGGAACGCGGCGTCGCGGACGGCGTCCGCCTGCGCCCCGCCGACGACGCCCGAGAGTCCGAAGTAGTCCGCGGTCTCGACGAACGCCGACCCCGCGGTCGCCGGGAGGCTGACGAGGTTCTGGACGGCGAGCGCGACCGCGCCGACGACGAAGAGAACGAGAAGCCAGCGTGTCTGGAGGTCGGCCCAGAGGCGGTCGACGTCGCGCTTTTTCAGGACGGCGTAGTGGACGGGGAAGGCGATTGCGCCAAGCGCCATAATGGGGAGCAACACCGTCTCGATGAGCGGCGAGTCGTACGTGCCGATGGAGCCGTCGGTGACGGCGAACCCGCCGGTCGAGAGCCCGGTCATCGCGTGGTTGAGCGCCTGCCACGCGACCTCCCACAGCGGGAGCGTCGCCCCGTAGTCGCTGGCGCGGATGGCGACGAAGAGGACGACCACCGACAGGAGCGTGTAGCCGACGAAAATCTTCCAGACCGTCCGAACGGTCGAGACGACGCTCGGGTGAATCTTCTCCTCTCTGGCCTCGCCGCGGTACAGCGCGTAGCTCCCGCTGCCGGGCCGCGAGAGGATGGAGACGGTGAGGACGATGACGCCCACGCCGCCGACCCACTGGATGAGCGAGCGCCACCACTGAATCGTCCGGGGAAGCGACGGCTCGTGGATGCCCATCGTCAGCCCGCTCCCGGTCCAGCCGCTCATGCTCTCGAACAGGGCGTGCAACGGGTCGCGGAAGTAGACGAGACTCGACTGGGCGTAGTCGACGCCGGCGGGCACGAGCGCCGTGAAGACGCTCTGCGGAGCGAACTGCGCCGTGAGGAAGAAGGGAAGCGACCCGAAGGTGGCCGTGGCGAACCAGCCCGCGGCGGCGATTATCATCCCGTGTTTCATCCGGGGGGCGGGGGCGTCCGCGAACGCCTTTCGCGCGCCGAGTCCGACGAACGCCGTCGCGCCCCCGGCGGCGAGGAACGCGAGCGCGGCGTACCACTCGCGGAAGCCGACCGCGACGAGGACCGAGGCGGTCATCAGGGCCGACTCCATGGCGAGGAGCGACCCCACGTCGCGGCCGATAACCGCGAGGTCGGCGGGCCACCCCGAGACGGTTCGTCCGCGGCGGGGCATCAGTGGTCCTCGTAGTGGCCGAACACGTCAGTCACCTCGGGCGTCGCGCCCTTCGCGGAGTAGACCGTCAGGAGATCGCCCGCGCCGATGGTGGTGTTCCCGCGGGGCGTCACGGGGTCGTCGTCGCCCCCGCGCTCGACGGCGACGATGAGGGTGTCGCCGTCGAGGAGGCTCTCTTGGGCCGCCTCCTGAATCGTCATTCCCGTAATCGGTGCGTCCTCGTCGACGCGGATTTCGAACACCTCGGCGTGCTCACCGATGCGCATGTAGTCGACGATAGAGGGGCGTTTGACCGCCCGGTAGAGGTACTCCGCGATGAGTCGCTGGGGGTTCTCCATCGTGTTGACGCCGATTTGCCGGTAGAGGCTCATGTGCTCGGGGTTGTGGACGACCGAGACGATGTCGGGGATGTCGAGTTCCTTCGCCAACAGACAGACCATGATGTTTGTCGCGTCCTTGTCGGTCGTCGTGATGATGGCGTCGGCGCGGTCCGCGCCGGCCTCGTCGAGCGTCTGTTTGACCGTGGCGTCGTCGTTGAGGACGAGACAGTCGAACGTCGCGGCGGCCGCCTCGGCCTTCGCCTCGTCGCGCTCGACGACGACGACCTCGTTGCCGCCCTCGGTGGCGATTTCGATGAGCGGCGTGCCGATGTTGCCCGCGCCGACGACGATGATGTACATGACGTTCCGGCGTGGGCGTGGGGCGGTGGAAAAACTATCGGCATGGCGTTCCGTCGCTCGAACGCGAGAGAACCGCGTGAGAACCGAACGAGAGCCGCGCGGCCGACTCAGTTCTCGACCGCGGACGCGGCGCGGACGATGGTCTCCTCGCCGAACTTGGGGCCGATGAGTTGGAGGCCGACCGGGAGGCCGTCGGTCTCGCCCGCCGGAACCGAGATGGCGGGGAGGTTCGCGAGGTTCACCGGCACGGTGTTCGCGTCTGCGAGGTACATCTGGAGCGGGTCGTCGAGGCTCTCGCCGAGTTCGAACGGCGGGACGGGCATCGTCGGCGACGCGACCACGTCCACGTCCTCGAACGCCTCGTCGAAGTCCTGTTTGACCCACGCGCGGGCGTCCTGCGCCTTCGCGTAGTACTTGTCGTGGTAGCCCGCGGAGAGGGCGTACGTGCCGAGGAGGATGCGGCGTTTGACCTCGGAGCCGAAGCCCTCCTCGCGGGCGCGGGCGAACGCCTCGTTCCAGTTGCCGTCGTAGCCGCCGGACTTGCCGTAGCGGACGCCGTCGAAGCGAGCGAGGTTCGACGACGCCTCGGACATGGCGATGACGTAGTAGGCGGCGACGGCCTTCTCGACGGAGGGCATGCTGACCTCGCGGTACTCCGCGCCCTGCGCTTCGAGGTCGTCCAGCGCGTCCCAGAACGCCGCCTCGACGCCCTCGTCCGCGCCCTCGACGAACTCGGTCGGGACGCCGATGGTGAGGCCCTCGACGTCGCCGTCGGCGGCCGCGGCGTAGTTCGAGTCCGCGCCGGCGTCGCGGGTCGTGCCGTCTCGGTCGTCGGGGCCGGCGATGACGTCGAGGAGCGCGGCGGCGTCCTCGACGGTCGGCGCGATGGGGCCGATCTGTTCGAGGGAGTTCGCGTAGGCGACGAGGCCGTAGCGCGAGACGAGGCCGTAGGTCGGCTTGATGCCGACGACGCCGCAGAATGCGGCGGGACAGCGGATGGAGCCGCCCGTGTCGGTGCCGAGCGCGAGGTCGGCCTCGCCGGCGGCGACGGCCGCCGCGGAGCCACCGGAGGAGCCGCCGGGGACGCGGGACTCGTCGACGGGGTTCTTGGTCGGGCCGAACGCCGAGGTCTCGGTCGTCGTGCCCATGCCGAACTCGTCCATGTTGGCCTTGCCGACGATGGTCGCGCCGGCGTCCTTCAGGAGTTCGACGACGGTCGCGTCGTACGGCGGGACGTAGTCTTCGAGCATCGCGGAGCCGCAGGTCGTCCGCAGCCCCTCCGTGGAGATGTTGTCCTTGACGGCGACGGTCTTGCCCGAAAGCGGGCCGCCGTCGGAGCCGTCGAGCGTCTCTTTCGTGATGAAGGCGTTCAGCGACATCTACGACACCCGCGGGCCCTTGAAGAAGCCGTCTTCGGTCTCTGCGGCGTTCGACAGCGCCTCCTCTTGGGTGAGGCCGTCGCGGACCTCGTCGGGGCGCATCACGTTCACCAGTTCGTCCTCGCGGTCGACTTCGGGGACCTCGTCGAGGGCGTCGAAGTAGCCGAGGATGTCCGCGAACTGCGCCGCGAACTCCTCGACCTCGTCCTCGTCGAGGTCGACCCGCGCCAACTCGGCGACGTGTCGAACCTCGTCGGCGTCGACGGGCGTATCGCTCATGTATCGGAGGAATGGGAGACCGGGAGTAAGAGTTTCGGTGTGGGTCGTTTCGTCCGGTCCCCGGCCGAGACCGCCGGCGAGACGGCCGGCTCCGACCGTGCGAACACGGCTCATTCCGTCCTCTCGTCGCCGTCAGATATAAGTAACGAGGGTCAATACGAATAGACGGAGAACGACCGTTCCCAGTTGCTTCTCTCGCACACAATGACAGAAAGTGTCCGACGTTTCACGACCGGTAACGCGCGCGTGCGCAATGAGAATACGAAAGATACCGAGCAGACCGACACCGAGCGGGAGCAGACGCCCACGTGTCCCGAGTGCGGCTCGGAGAGTCTCGTCTCCGACACCGAACACGGTGAGACGGTCTGCGACGACTGTGGCCTCGTCGTAGAGGAAGACGAAATCGACCACGGCCCCGAGTGGCGCGCGTTCAACTCCTCGGAGAAAGACGAGAAATCCCGCGTCGGCGCGCCCACGACGAACATGATGCACGACAAGGGGCTGTCGACCAACATCGGGTGGCAGAACAAAGACGCCTACGGGCGCTCGCTGTCGTCGCGCCAGCGCGAGAAGATGCAACGGCTTCGAACGTGGAACGAGCGGTTCCGCACCCGCGACTCCAAGGAGCGCAACCTCAAGCAGGCGCTCGGTGAAATCGACCGCATGGCCTCGGCCCTCGGGCTTCCGGACAACGTCCGCGAGACCGCCTCGGTCATCTACCGCCGCGCGCTCGACGACGACCTACTGCCCGGTCGCTCCATCGAGGGTGTCGCCACCTCGGCGCTGTACGCCGCCGCACGGATGGCCGGCACCCCGCGCTCGCTCGACGAGATTACGAGCGTCTCGCGCGTCGAGAAGGACGAAATCGCCCGCACCTACCGCTACGTCGTCCGCGAACTCTCGCTCGAAATCAAGCCCGCCGACCCCGAGCAGTACGTCCCGCGGTTCGCCAGCGACCTCGGCCTCTCCGACGAGTCCGAGCGGCGCGCCCGACAGCTCTTGAAGAACGCCAAAGAACAGGGTGTCCACTCGGGCAAGTCGCCGGTCGGCCTCGCCGCCGCCGCCGTCTACGCGGCCTCGCTTCTCACCAACGAGAAGGTGACGCAGAACGAGGTCTCCGAGGTCGCCAACATCTCCGAGGTCACCATCCGCAACCGCTACCACGAACTCCTCGAAGCCGAAGAGCAGGTCCAACTGCCCTAACTCGGCCGGTCCGTTCGTCTGTTTCGTCCCGCTCGGTTCCGCGGTTCCGTTCCGTCCTGTCTCGCTCCGTCCCGCCTCGTTTCGCAACAGCCATGCCGCTCGCTCCGGAGCCACAGCCATGGAGACGACGCGACATTTCACCTCGACCGTGTACATCGTCAACGACGGCGCGGTGGCGCTCCACCGACACGAGCGCCTCGGCATCCGCATCCCGCCGGGCGGGCACGTCGACCGCGACGAACTCCCCCACGAGGCCGGCCTGCGTGAGGTCCGCGAGGAGACGGGGCTCGACCCGGAACTCGTCGACGACACGCCGTCGGTCCCCGCGCCCGCCGGCCGAGCGCTCCCCCAGCCTCGCCAGCAGATGCTCTACGACATCAACGTCCACGGCGACGGCTCGGTCGGCCACCAGCACATCGACCACGTCTTCTACGCCCGCGTGGACTCCCGCGACATCGACCCCGCGCCGGGCGAGGCCGACCCCGAGGTCTGGGCGTGGTACGACGAGTCCGACCTCCGCGAGAGCGATATCGACCCCGACACGGTGCAGTTCGCGCTGGAGGCCATCGAGGTCGTGCGCGCCGACGAGCGAGAGAGATAGCGGGGACCCCGCGACTTCGACCTACTCGACGAGCGATTCGACGTACTGCTGGACGTGGTTCTCCATCCGCCGCTTGAACCCCGCCTGCCGCGCGAGCCGGTCGAGTTCGCGCGAGGCGTAGGTGCCGTACTGGACCGCCTTCTTGTCCGCTTCCGCGACCGACTCGGGGAGCACGCCGCTCGCAGCCTCCCTGAGCGCGACCTTCCGCCGGTCGCCGTCCACGAGTAACTCTCCGGGGAGCGGGAGCGCAGCCGAGACAACCCGGTCGTGGAGGAGCGGCGCGACGGGGTCGACCCCGGCGGCGCGGAGGACGAGCAGGTCGCGTTCGAGCTGGTCGGGGAGCGTGAGAATCATTTCGCGGGCGGCCCCGCGGACGGTTTCGGCCTCGACGCGCGGGTCGTCGGGGGCCTTCTGGACTTTGGCGTAGCCGCCGAACAGTTCGTCCGCGCCCTGCCCGACCGCGAGGCGGTCGTAGCCGTCCGCGGCGACCCGCTCCGCGAGCAGGTACAGGGGCAGGACGATTTGCACGTCCATCGGGTTCGTTCGGCCGAGCGCGGCGACGATTTCCGGGACGGCGCGTTCGAGCGCCGCGTGAGTGAGTTCGACCACGGTGAGGTCGCGGTCCATCGCGTCGGCGGCCTCGCGGGCGGCGGCCACGTCGTGAGAGCCCTCGAAACCGGCGACGTAACAGGGGGCGTCGGGGACGCCGGCCGCGACGACCGCCGAATCGACGCCGCCGGAGAAGGCCACGGCGAGGCCGTCGTCGTCCACCGACCGGACCGATTCGAAGACCGCGTCGCGGACGCGGTCGAGCGCGGCGTCGCGGTCGGTGGCGGCCGGCGGGTCGGGAAGCGACCAGACGCGTTCGTCGTCGCCGGCGGCCTCGCCGGTCGTCCCGCGGGCGTGACCGGCGGGGACGGCGACCGGGTCGTCGAGGTCGCGGTGGTCGAACGACCACCGCTCTGGGTCGGCGCGCTCGGAGAAGAGCGGTTGGCGACCGAGCACGTCGCGGACGAGTCGGCCGTCGAGTTCGCCCGCGAAGCCCGCGGTTCCGGGAAGCGGGTCGCGCTCGGTAAGGGCGCGCCGGACGAGGTCGGGGGACGCGCCGCGCATCAAAAGAGGTCCGTCAGGGCGTGTTTCAGGCGCCGGGTCGCGCCGCCCGCGGCCTGCCGGAACGAGATGCGCCACGGGGTCTTGTTGCCGACGACGCTGGTTCGCCCCTCGGCGACGGCCGAGAGGATGGCGTCGGCGCTTCGGGTGTCGGTTCCGACCTCGGTGACGGCCTGTCCGACCATCTCCGCGATGTGGGCGTCGCTGCCGGCGGTCATCGGGAGGTTCCGGCGCTTGGCGAACCGCTCGGCGCGCTGGTTGGCGATGCCGGTGAGGAGCCGCGAGTTGTAGATTTCGATGGCGTCGGCGCTGGCGAGCTGCGCGCTGGAGATGTGCGGCGCGACGCCGTGGCGCGACTTCTGAAACGGGTGCGGGATGACGGCGATGCCGCCCGCGTCGCGGATGCGGTCGAGCGTCTCGTCGTACGACAGCCCCGCGGGAATCAGCTCCTCGACGCCCAAAGCGAGGACGTGGCCCGCGGCGCAGGTGACCTCCATCCCGGGGATGCCGACCAGCCCGTAGTCGGCCGCGAGCTCCGCGGCTTCGAGGCTGGCGTCTATCTCGTCGTGGTCGGTCACGGCGAGGGCGTCCAAGCCGACCGCGACCGCCTGTTCGAGGAGGTACTCGATTGGGTCCCGCCCGTCGTAGGACAGAGACGAATGCGAGTGCAACTCGACCGATAACACACCGTCTCCTAACGATGGAGGCTAAAAAAGCGCCCCGGTCCCGGTGTGATTGGCGTGTGGACCTCACGCACGGTGGTCGACGGGCGTTCGGGGCGACCCGAGCCGGTCCGGGACGGTCCGAGTCGTCGTCGTACACGCCCACGCGAGCCGGATGCGAGGGGCGACGGCGATTTCGACCATGTTTTACGCACGTTCGTGCACATAGAAAGGGTTTACAATGTGCGTTCTGACCATACCAGTGAATGACGCTTTCCGACGCGGACCGCGACCTCGTCGTCGCCGAGCTCGGTCGAGACCCGACGCCGGCCGAGGAGATACTCTTCGAAAACCTCTGGAGCGAACACTGCGCCTACCGGTCGTCTCGCCCGCTTCTGTCGGCGTTCGACTCCGGGGGCGACCAGGTCGTCATCGGCCCCGGTGACGACGCGGCGGTCGTCGCTCTGGACGACGACACCTACATCACGCTCGGTATCGAGAGCCACAACCACCCCTCCTACGTCGACCCCTACGACGGCGCGGCCACGGGCGTCGGCGGCATCGTCCGCGACACCCTCTCGATGGGCGCGTACCCCATCGCGCTGGCCGACTGCCTCTACTTCGGCGACTTCGACCGCGAGCACTCGCGGTACCTCCTCGACGGCGTCGTCGAGGGCATCGCCGACTACGGCAACGCCATCGGCGTCCCGACGGTGACCGGTTCGACCTCGTTCCACGAGAACTACGAGGGCAACCCGCTCGTCAACGTCGCCTGCGTCGGCCTGCTGTCGGCCGACCGCCTCGTCACGGCCGAAGCCCAGGAGGCCGGCAACAAGCTCGTTCTCGTCGGCAGTTCGACCGGCCGAGACGGCCTCGGCGGTGCGTCCTTCGCCAGCGAGGACCTCGCGGAGGACGCGGAAACCGAAGACCGGCCCGCGGTGCAGGTCGGTGACCCCTACACGGAGAAACTGCTCATCGAGTGCAACGAGGCGCTCATCGACGAGGACCTCGTCGAGTCCGCCCGCGACCTCGGGGCCGCCGGCCTCGGCGGCGCGTCCTCCGAACTCGTCGCCAAGGGCGGCTTCGGCGCGGAAATCGACCTCGAGAAGGTCCACCAGCGCGAGCCGAACATGAACGCCTTCGAGATTCTCCTCTCGGAGTCCCAAGAGCGCATGTGCTACGAGGTGACCCCCGAGAACGTCGAGCGCGTGCGGGAACTCGCCGCGCGCTTCGACCTCGGGAGCGCCGTCATCGGCGAGGTCGCCGAGGGCAACTACGTCTGCACCTTCGACGGCGAACCGGTCGTCGACGTGCCGTCGGAGTTCCTCGCGGAGGGCGCGCCGATGAACGACCTCGACTCGGTCGAACCCGAGTCGGCGGAGCGCGACCTCCCCGCCTTCGACCTCGAAGACGCGTTCGAGGCGGTCGTCTCCGACCCCAACACGGCGTCGAAGCGTTGGGTCTACCGGCAGTACGACCACGAGGTCGGCCTGCGGACCGCCCGCCGGCCCGGCGACGACGCGGCGCTCCTCGACGTGCCCGAGGCCGACACGAAACTCGCGTTCACCGGCGGCGCGGACCCCAACTGGACGAGCGCCGCCCCCTACGACGGGGCGCGCGCCGTCGCCTTCGAGAACGCGACCAACCTCGCCGCGAAGGGCGCGTCGCCCCTCGCCACCGTCGACTGTCTCAACGGCGGCAACCCCGAGAAACCCGACGTGTACGGCGGCTTCAAGGGCATCGTCGACGGCCTCGCCGACATGTGCCGGGCGCTTTCGGTCCCGGTCGTCGGCGGCAACGTCTCGCTGTACAACGACTCCGTCTCCGGCCCGATTCCGCCGACGCCGACGCTGGCGATGGTGGGGAAGGCCGACGGCTCCTCGCCCGGCCTCTCGCTTTCGGGCGAGGGCGACCTGTTCCTCGTCGGCCGCTCCGGCGGCGCGCTCGGCGGCTCGGCGGTCCTCGAACACGCCGGCGGCTCCGACGCCTTCCCGGCGCTCCCCGCGGACGCCGACGCCGCGACGGCGGTCGAGACGATTCGGGCCGTCGCCGCCGACGAGTCCACGGTCGCCGTCCACGACGTGAGCCACGGCGGCCTCGCGGTCGCGCTGGCCGAGATGGTCACAGACGACGTCGGCGCGGACGTGTCCGTCTCCGACTACGTCTCGCTGTTCGAGGAGACGCCCGGTCGCGTCGTCGTCGAGACGACCGACGAAGCCGCGCTGCGCGACCTCGCGGGCGAGGTGCCCGTGGTCGAACTCGGAACGACGACCGACGACGCGACGCTCTCGCTTACAGTCGACGGCGACGAGGTCGCCTACGCCGCGGGCGACATCGCAGCCCTGCGCGACGTGCTCGCCCGCGAACTCGACTGAGCCGAAACCCGGACTGAACGAAAAACGCGGTCCCGCGTCGCGCGACGCTCGTTACGGTTCGAGGACGACTTTTCCGCTGCTCTTTCTGTCCTCGATGTACTCGTGGGCCGCCGCGGCGTCTTCGAGGTCGAACGTCTCGCCGACGACCACGTCGAGTTCGCCCGCGGCGAGCAGTTCGGACAGCTCCGGCACCGCGCCGAGAATCGATTCGGGGCGCTGCTCCATGGCGCTGCCGAGGTGGAAGCCGATGACGGACTTGTTCTCGAACAGCAGGCGCGTCGGGTCCGCCGCGGCAGAGTCGCCGGAGGCCGCGCCGTAGGTGACGAGTCGGCCGAAGTCGGAGAGGGCGTCCAGACTGCGCTCGAACGTCTCGCCGCCGACACCGTCGAGGACGAGGTCGACGCCCGCGCCGTCGGTCTCGTCGGCGACGATCTCGCGGAAGTCCGCCTCGGTGTACTGGATGCCGTGGTCGAGACCGAGGTCGGCCGCGAGGTCGAGTTTCGCCTCGGTGCTGGCCGTTCCGAACGTCTCCGCGCCGGCGTGGGAGGCGAGCTGGACCGCCGCGGTGCCGACGCCGCCGGCGGCCGCCTGAATCAGCACGCGCTCGTCGTCGTCGAGGTCGCCCCACTCGTGGAGGCAGTTGTAGGCGGTGAGGAACTGGACGGGGAAGCCGGCGGCCTCGGCGAACGACATCGACTCGGGCACGTCGAACAGCGTCGGGGCCGGCGTGGTGACGGACTCGGCGTACGCCCCGCCGCCGGTCATGGCGACGACGCGTTCACCGACCTCGCGGTCGACGCCCTCGCCCACCGCGTCGATGGTGCCGGCGGCCTCCATCCCCGGCGTGTACGGCGGTTCCGGGCCGTCTCGGTAGGTCCCGCGCCGCTGCATGATGTCTGCGAAGTTGATGCCGGCGGCTTCGACGTCGATGCGGACCTCGCCCGGAGCCGGTTCGGGCGTTTCGGTCTCGCGCAGTTCGAGGCTGTCGGTGCTCCCGTACTCGGTGACGACGATAGATTTCACACCGGCCGTAGCCGCGGGGGCTTGAAAAGGGGAGAGAACGCGGAAGTTCGTGCGGGTTGCCGGTTCCAAGCGGTCTCGACCGGTTCTGGGCGCGCTTACGCGAGCGCCAGCGGGATGCCGAACGTGACGACGAGGCCGACGACGAAGACGAGGACGCCGGTCGTGACTTGACTCATCGAGAACTCCTGCATCGGGGAGGTGACGCGGCCTTCTTGTTCGCCTTCGTGGTGGTCGTCGTGTCCGTGGTCGTGGTCGTCGCTCATACGCGGGGCGACGGGTTCGCGGTACAAAAACGCACCTAACCGTCGTCCGCGAGCCCCACCACTGCATCGCTTGCGACCGGTCTCGCGGGCTGGCGGGCGGGCGTCGCGCCGGACGGGTCAGGACCGGTACAGGTACAGCACGACCAGAAACACGAGCGCGAGCGGGAGGAACGGAATCGCGGCGTCGAGCGGGACAAACAGCGCCACTATCGCGGCCATCACCACGAACTCGACGACCACGAGCAGGCTGAGGAGTTCGGCTGAATCCGGCATCGTTCGAATCGGAACCCGTGTCGGGCTTTTCGCGGACGGGTCATCAAGCTGACTCCACACCGGGACCAGCCGAGGCCCGAGGGGGTCTCGCGGTCATCGGACGACTCGGAGAAGTGGTCGGCGTTCGGCCACCACCTGCCGTAGTCGAAACGGTGAAACGGCTCTTTCGCAAACAATCCGGTAGCGAATGCTCACGAAGCGCATCATCCCCTGTATCGACGTCGACCTCGACGAGGACGGGAACCCCGCGGTCTACACCGGCGTCAACTTCGAGGACCTGAAGTACACCGGCGACCCGGTCGAGATGGCCAAACGGTACAACGAGGCGGGCGCGGACGAGTTCGTCTTCCTCGACATCACCGCCTCCGCCGAGGGGCGGGCGACGATGCTCGACACCGTCTCGAAGGTCGCAGACGAGGTGTTCATCCCGCTGACGGTCGGCGGCGGTATCCGCACACGCGACGACATCAAAGAGACGCTCCGCGCCGGCGCGGACAAGGTCTCTATCAACACCGCGGCGCTCCAGAACCCCGACCTCATCGAGGAGGGCGCGCGCTCCTTCGGCAGCCAGTGTATCGTCATCTCGGTGGACGCCCGCCGGCGCTTCGACGAGGAGGGCGAGCACTACGCCGAGGTCGACGGCGAGTCCTGCTGGTTCGAGTGCACCGTCAAGGGCGGCCGCGAGGGAACCGGCGTCGACGTGGTCGAGTGGGCCAACGAGGCTGAGTCCCGCGGCGCGGGCGAGCTGTTCATCAACTCCATCGACGCCGACGGCACGAAAGACGGCTACGACATCCCGCTGACGAAGGCCGTCTGCGACAGCGTCTCGACGCCCGTCATCGCCTCCTCCGGCTGCGGCGGCCCCGAGGATATGTACGAGGTGTTCACCGAGGCCGGCGCGGACGCCGGGCTCGCCGCCTCCATCTTCCACTTCGACGAGTACACGATTCGAGACGTCAAGGAGTACCTCGACGAGCGCGACGTGCCGGTTCGCCTGTAAGCCCCGCCTCCACAGCCGTTCTGTGCCGCCTCTCTTCGTCTCTCTTTTCGCGCCCCGTTACCGACTCTACACACCGATTCCGTTCGCCGGTCGTGCGCCGCTCGCGCAGTCGAAACCAATCTTAACCCGCCGGCGCGTCGTATCTCGACCGAGATGACAGACGACGCGTGGCTCGACGCCCTCCGCACGCACCGCGAACAGAAGGACCGCTATCTCGCTGGGGACCGCAACTCACCGATTCCGCCGGACCAGCGGGAGTTTTTCGACGGCCTCGACTACTTCGACCCCGACCCCGACCTCCGGTTCGAACTCGAACTCCGGGAATACGACGACCCCGAGCGCATCACCATCGGTACCTCGACCGACGGCGAGCGCGAGTACCTCGCGTGGGGGCGCTTCGAGTTCGAGGTCGACGGCGAGTCCTACGCGCTCGACGCCTACCGCGCCGACGCCGACGAGGACCGCCTGTGGGTTCCGTTCCGCGACGAGACGAACGCCGAGGAGACGTACGGAGCGGGTCGCTACCTCGACCTCGAAGCCGCGGACCGGACCGACGACGGTCGCTGGGTGGTCGACTTCAACGACGCGTACAACCCGTTTTGCGCCTACTCGCCGCGCTACGAGTGCCCGCTGGTTCCGATGGAAAACTGGCTCGAAGTCCGCATCGAGGCCGGCGAGAAGGACTACGAAGGGCCGGGCGGCGGCGACGAGTAACCGAAGCCGAGAACTGAGAGACGCGCCGCTCGCGGCCGGAAGAAACGAGAGAGAACCCGCAGATTACGCGTCGATACCGGCGCGGTAGGCGTCGGTGAAGTCGTCGGCGGTGCGCTGGACGCCGCGGGCGGCCTCCGCGAGCGCGTCGAGGGGGTCGACGCCGGACTCCGTCTTGATAGAGAGGACGGGGTCCGTCTGTCCGCCGGACTGTTCGGGGTTCACGTCGTAGGTCGCGGCCGTGACGGTGTCGGTCTGGAGGAGTTCGCCCTTCAGGACGTTCATGAAGGTGTGGTCCTCGCCGCCGATTTCGATGCGGAGTTCCTCGTCGGTCTTGTCGATGACCCGCAGTTCCATGGCTCTCCGTTCCCTCCAGCGGCGTTTTAACGTTTCGTCTCGGGGACCGCGACCAGTTCGTCGAAGTCCGGGTCCGCGTCGAGGAGTTCGTATCTGTCCTCGCCGTCCGGGGACGCGACGACGCCCTCGGCGACGAGGTGGTCGAGGTGGGCGAACGCCTCGCCGGGGCCGTGGAGGATGTGGATGTCCGAGAGGTCGCCGAACAGGCGCGCGCTCACGGTCCACGCGTCGGCCGGGCCGTGGTCGTCGAGGACGGAGACGACGCGCTCGGTGCGCTGGCGGTGGTGCTCCGCGATGACGCGCGCCCGGCCGGCGGGGTCGGAGATGGGGTCGCGGTGGCCGGGCCACGCCCGCTCGAAGTCGAGGGCCGCGAGGCGCGCGAGGTTGTCGAGATAGGTTTCGAGGGGGCGGTCGACCCGCAGGTCGGCGCCGCCGACGTTCGGGGTGTACTTCGGGAGAATCGCGTCGCCGACGAACGCCTCGCGACCCGCGCCGGGTTCGCCGTCGAAGGCGAAGGCGCTCAGGCCGGCGGCGTGGCCGGGGAGGTGGACGACTTCGAGTTCGCCGTCGCCGGCGGCGATGCGGTCGCCGTCCTCGACGGGCGTCACGTCGACGCGGTCGCCCCGGAGGTCGTCGTGGCCGTCGAGGAACGCGGTCACCTCAGCGAGCGGTTCGTCGGGGATACGCCACTCGTCGAAGCGGCGCTCGCGAATCGAGCGCTCGGCCGCGACCGCGTCGGGGTCGCCCGCGACGATGCCCGCGTCGTCGGCGTGGACGTAGACCGGCGCGCCGCTCTCGGCCTGGAGTTCGCCCGCCAGTCCGGCGTGGTCGGCGTGCCAGTGGGTGAGGACGATGGCGTCGAGGTCCGCAACCCCGTACCCGGCTGCGTCGAGTCCCTCGCGGAGGTCGCGGCGGACCGAGTCGGTCGCCACGCCGGCGTCGACCAGCGTCGGTCGGTCGCCGGGGAGGAGATAGGCGTTGTTGAGGCCCTCGAAGACGGTGTTGCCGAGCCGTATCCGTTCCATGCGGCCACCTGACCGCCGAGGTGCATGATTATTCCGAATGGTCGCGGGGGAGCGGCGTCCCGCGGTTTGTCGCGCGCTCGCCGGCACACGGTCGGTTACCGGCTCGATTCGCCGGGCGAACGCCCGGTACATTCAAAGGCCGGCGTCGCATCGAATCGCACGTCGAATGCCGGTGGACTTCTACGAACTCCTCGGGGTCGAACGCGACGCCGAGACGGCGGAGATAAAGCAGGCCTTTCGTCAGCGCGCTCGGGAGTACCACCCCGACGTCAACGACGACGAGCGAGCCACGGCGCAGTTCACCGTCGTCCGGAAGGCCTACGAAGTCCTCACCGACGACGCCGAGCGCGCCGACTACGACCGGATGGGCCACGGGGCGTACGTCGAAAAGCGCCTCGACGGCCTGACGAAGTTCAGATACCCCGGCAAGGCCGACGAGCAGGCCGGGTCCGGCGGCTCTGGAAGCGCCGACGCCGGCGGGCGGTCAGGTTCGTCGCGGTCCTCGACCGGCCGGTCGTCCTCGTCCACATCGTCCTCCTCGTCTTCTTCCGGTCGGTCGTCCTCCTCGTCGTCCCGGTCGTCGTCCGGGCGCGCATCGTCTTCGTCTTCGACCGCGAATTCGTCGCGGTCGGGTCGGTCGCGCCGCTCGGGGTCGGCTTCCTCGTCGCGCGCCTCCGGGTCGCCGTCGCGGACTACGGGCGCATCGCAGTCGTCGGCCGCGAGCGGGGCGTCGCGCGGCCGCACTCGAACCTCGGGGTCCGGTCGCTCTGGTCGGACCGGGACGACCGGCCGGTTCGAACGCGAACGCGACGGCTCCGAGCCGGCGTCCGCGTCAGCGTCCGGGGAGACGAACCCGCTTTGGTACGGGTGGGGCGTTTCGCTCCTCGCGCTGCTCGCGTATCTCGGCGGCTTGGCGTGGCACCTCGCGGGCGACGGCACGGGATTCGTGACCGCGCTCGCGTCGCTCGACACCGCCGCGCCCGCCTCGGCGCTTCTCGCGTCGTCACCGCTGTCGGTGCCGAGCCTCGCCGCTTTGCGGACCGCGGCGGCGACGCCGACGGTGGTCGTCCTCCCGGTCGCGGCGGCGCTCCTCGCGGTTTCGGTCGCCGGAGTCATCGCCCGGTTCGGCCACGCGTGGACGACGTGGGGCTACGCGCTCGCGGCGGCCGTCCCGCTGGCGCTCGTGGTAGCCGGCGCGGTCGGCGTCGGCCGCCCCGTCGCGGTCGACCTCCTCGGCTTCGTCGTCTGCCCGCTTCTCGGGGGCGGCGGGTTCGTCGTCGACGCCGGGTGGTATCTCTTCGCCTCGCGATAGCTGGCGCGGTGCGGGGCGTCCCGGCAGGCGGTCCCCTCGGAAGTCGCGGCGTGCGGGCCGCCCTCGCCCACGATTTTTGTCGCCCGCGCCCGACGGGCCGGTATGGCCATCCCGACCGACTCGGTCCGGCGGTTCCGACTCCGCGGCGTGAACGCGTACCTCGTCTCCGACGGCTCGGAGACGGTGCTCGTCGACGCCGGGACGCCGCGGGACCGCGACCGACTCCTCCGCGGCCTCGCCCGCTCCGACCTCGACCCCGGCGCTATCGACCGGGTGCTCGTGACGCACTTCGACCTCGACCACGTCGGGACGCTCGCGTCGCTCAGCCTCCGCGACGACGTGCCGATTCACCTCGCCGAGCCGGACGCCTCGCACCTGACCGGCGCGGCGAAGCCGTCGCCTCGCTCGCTGAAAGGCGTCGCACAGCGCGCGCTCGCGGCGTTCGTCGAGCGACCGACGAACCCCGTGGAGGTCGTCCGCGACGGCGACGAACTCGGCGGCTTCGTCGCGTACCGGACGCCGGGACACACCCCCGGCCACACCGCGTTCGTCCACGAGGACCACGGCGTCGCGTTCGTCGGCGACATGGTCCGCGAGTCGAACGGGAGCCTCGGGCTGCTGCCGGGCATCCTCGCGACCGACGCCGCGGAGAACAGGCGAAGCGTCCGCGAGTTCGCGGCGCGCTGCCCGCCGGTCGACGTGGTCGCCATGGGACACGGCGAGCCGGTCACTGAGTACGGATACGGCGCGCTCAAGCGACTCGCGGACAAACTCTAATCGGAGCGCGGTCGCTTTCGGCGCGCGATTCTCCGTGACGAGACGCCGAGCTATCGCTCGTGTCTGAGTTAAGAGCGGGGACCGCGGCCGAGCGCAGGTCCCCGGACTGACCAAGCCACTGTGAGGAGCACCAGTCTCACAGCTGCCTGACGCGCCCGGCGGAAGTGAATCGAACCACGCGCGTCAACACCACGTTGGACACTAGTTGTAAAAAGTCCTTTGTTATCGCCAATTAGAACCACGGCCTCCAGAACGACTGGATAAATATGCTCTTATGTGATTCATTTAGCCTCATTAACTGGACACCCAGTAACCTTCATGGTTGTTACTGGACGAACGGACGCCAGAATGGTGAAGAATCTATCGAATCCGCGGACGAGAGTCGAACGCGGCCGAAAATACGCTATCTGACCAGATACGGGTCCGCTCCGGGCATGAAGCGGCCGAGGTCGGACTCGCGGCGGAAGTCGGTCGACTGAAGCTCCAGCAGACCGGCGACGAGTTCGTCGTGGTCGCCGTCGTCCCACTCGGCGGGGTCCTTGATGGGCAACACGAGGAAGCCGCTCCCGCGGAGTTCCTCGCCGTGGAGTGCTTCCATATCCACCTCGGTCTTCCAGCCGACCGACGTGTAGTTGTTCAGGACGTGCTTCGTCGCCACCGCGCCGACCGGCAGGAGGACGTGCGCGGCGATGGCGCGGAGCTCCGCGTCGAAAAAGCGCTCCATGTCGGTGTAGTCGGCCGCCGACGGCGTGCCGTCCGGCACGCACATATGCAGATACGAGAAGAACGTGCTGTTCACGGTCGGTTCGTCGCCGGCCTCGGCCAGCAACTCGCCGTCTTCGAGCGCCGGGAACAGCTTCTCGCCTGCGCCCCCCGCGAAGGGGACGCCGGTCTCGATGCCGCCGTGGACGCCGGGGTGGTCACCGATGACGTGGAAGTCGGCGTTGGCGTCGCCGTAGCCGGGGACGTACCGGTCACACGACGGTCGCATGTCGAACGGGTTTCTCGTGCGGTCGGTTACGTTTCTCACGGTACTCTCTGTGGGAGCGGTCGGTAAAGAAGACGTGGTTCGGCCCGATATCGTACACGAACGAGCGTGAGGAACGCATCGAGAGAAAACGTCGTCCGCGCTGTCGACCGTCGACCGTCGACCGTCGACCGTCGACCGACGGGCTCCGGCTCAGAGTTCGACGCCGGAGGGGATGAGGCTCTGGCTCCGCAGGAGCGTCCCGTCGCCGTCGTAGACGAGGAACGTCGATTTCTCGAAGGTCTCGAAGTGGTCCCCCTCGATGGCCACGTCGACGCGGTAGCGACCCTCGTCGTCGCCCGCGGCGCGGCCGTACTCGCGGGCCGCGCGGATGAAGTCGAGCACGTCGTCGGCGCGGGCGTTGAGTTCGAGGACGTAGTCGCCGGTCAGTCGGTCCGTCACGCTCACGACGCCGCGGGCGTCGTCGGCGTCGACGGAGTCTTGCAGCCGAAAGGAGACGTCCAGTTCCTCCGCGGCGAGCACGTCGCCGCTGGTCGAGAGGAACCGCGACCGAAGCTCCTCGGCCGGGCCGTAGAAGTCGATAGATACCGTCGGTTGGCGGGGGTCGCCGTCGTCCTCGTACCAATCGACATCGCGGACATCGAGTTCGAAGTAGTCACGCCGCATTCCGTACCGTTGGTTGTACTGCGCCGCCTATTAACGTGACGCCGCCCGAAGCGTGGTTCCGGCGTCGAAACCGGCCGATTACGCCGGTTCGACGCGCGCTCGGCACAACGGTTATCGGCCGCCGCCGCGAGCGAACCGGATATGGAACCCGTCAACCTCGACGAGAGCTTCGCGTCGTTCGACGAGACGTGGGCCCCGCGAATCGCCGCGGAGCTGAACGACCACGCGGTGAAAGTCGCGAAACTCGACGGCGAGTTCGTCTGGCACGCCCACGACGACACCGACGAACTGTTCCTCGTCCGCGACGGACGGCTCCGAATCGAGTTCCGCGACCGCGACGACGCGGACCTCGGCCCGGGCGACCTCCTCGTGGTCCCCCGCGGCGTCGAACACCGCCCCGTGGCGCTCGAACCGACCGAAGTGCTGCTCGTCGAACCGACCGAGACGCTCAACACCGGCGACGCAGACGAGAGCGACCTGACGCACGGCGACCCCGAACGGCTCTCCTGAGGGTCGACCGGGCGCGTCCGCTCCCGTCCTGCCGCCCCACTGGCGCACCCCGGACCGTCGGTAGTTTTTACCTATCAGACCGTGCGATTGTCCTATGGTCTGGGTCCGCTCCGAACACGCGGGTGCGCTGGCCGTCGTCTCGACGTGGCTCTGTGCGCTCCTCCCGTGGAACGTCACGTACACGCCGAACCTCTCGGGCGTGAGCCTGCTTTTCGTCCGGTTCCCCTTCGCGGAGGTGCAGTTCTCGTGGGGCCTGTCCAACCGTGTCGCGATGAGAAGCCCGCTGTCCGCGCTCTCGCTCCAATCGGGGCAGACCGTCGCCGTCGCGTATCAGGCGTGGGTCGTCGGCGCGGCCGTCCTCGCGCTCGCGGTCCTGTTTTCGCTCGTCTACTACCTGCGCGACGAGCGGGTCGAAGCCGGCCCGGTCGACCCCGTTCGGGTGCTCGGCGGCCTCCTCGGCGTCGCCGGCGTCGTCCTCGCCGCCGCGACGTACCTCCTCGTGACGCGCGGGATTCCGGGGATTCCGCTCCCGCTCGGCGTCGTCATCTCGCTCGTCCTCGCCGGCGTCCTCCTGACCGTCGACCGGACCTGACGGCGAGTCGCGACCGGTCGTGCTCGTCGAATGACAGTCTCCCGCGCGGACCTTTTAAGTCTCGACCCACCATATCCCCGACCAACTGACCGGGTGACGATGCCACGAGATACGACGAGCGAGACGAGGGGAATGCGCGACCCGTCGGTGGAACGAGGGGTGTGGAGACTCCTCGCCAGCGGGGAGTTCGACGCCGCGGCCGCCGAAGCAGAGCGGCTCTTGCGCCGAACCGCCGAGATGCTTCGGGGGTCGGACCTCGACGTGCGCCCGCTTTCGCCCGACGACACGCCGCTCGGAACGTACGAGGTCCCCGGGGGCCACGAGGAGGTCGAGCGCTACTGGGTGAACGCCCCCTTCGCCTACGTCGTCGTCACCTACGACACGGACGCGACCGCCCACCAGTACCACACCGTCGAACCCGACCTCGACGAGTTCGAGGCGTCGCTGCTCGAACGCGTCCGCACCGACGTGCGCGACCCGCTTTTGTACCGCCGCGAGGCGGACCCCCGAACCGAGACGGCGCTGGTCGAGGAGCTTCAGTCGATTCTCGAACAGTACGGGCTGGAACTCGACATGAACACCTTCTACACGCTGTTGTACTACCTCCGGCGCGACTTCCACGGCTACGGCCCGCTGGACCCGCTGATGAAGGACCCCCACATCGAGGACATCTCGTGTGACGGCTACGACCTGCCGCTTTTCGTCTACCACGACGAGTACACCGACATCGCCACGAACGTCTCGTTCGCCGCCGAGGAACTCGACAACTTCGTCATCCGCCTCGCCCAGCGCTCCGGCCAGCACATCAGCGTCGGTGACCCCGTCCTCGGGACGACGCTCCCGAACGGCGCGCGCGCCGAGTTAGCCCTCGGGGAGGAGGTCACGCCGCGCGGGTCGGCGTTTACCATCCGCCTCTACGCCGAAGAGCCGTTCACGCCAATCGACCTCGTGCGCTACGGCACGTTCTCCATCGAGCAGATGGCCTACCTGTGGCTCTGTATCGAACACAACAAGAGCCTCATCTTCGCGGGCGGGACGGCCTCGGGGAAGACCACCTCGATGAACGCGGTGTCGATGTTCGTCCCGCCGCGGTCGAAGGTGCTGTCCATCGAGGACACCCGCGAACTCGCGCTCTACCACGACAACTGGCTGTCGTCTGTCACCCGCGAACGACTCCACGAGGGGACCGACATCTCGATGTACGACCTGCTTCGCTCGGCGCTCCGGCACCGCCCCGAGTACATCATCGTCGGCGAGGTTCGCGGCGACGAGGCCGTGACGCTGTTCCAGGCGATGAACACCGGCCACACGACGTTCTCGACGATGCACGCCGACAGCATCGAGACGGTCATCAACCGCCTCGAAAACGAGCCAATCAACGTCCCGCGCGCGATGGTGCAGTCGCTCGACCTGCTGTGCGTCCAGACGCTCACCCGTCATGGCGGCGAGCGCGTCCGCCGCTCGCAGACCATCGGTGAAATCGGCGACATCGACCAGCGGACCGGCGAGCTCGACTACTCGTCGGCGTTCGCGTGGGAGCCCGAGACGGACACGTTCAGTCAAAACGACAGCTCGCTGCTCACCGAAATCCAGCGCGAAAACGGCTGGTCGCGGACCGAACTCCGGCGCGAACTCCGGCGGCGCGAGGGGTTCCTCCGGTACCTCCTCGACAAGGGCGTCACCGACTACCGGCGCTTTACCGCGCTCATCAACGAGTACTACGCGGACTCGGAAGACGTGATGCGGCGCGTCGAGGCCGACGAGAACATCGTCGACGCCGGCTCGGAGGCCTGAGATGGTCGCACAGTACCTGTATCTGCTCCCGCTCGTGCTCGCCGTCCTCCTCGTCTTGCCCGTCGTCCTGTCGCCGGTAAGCCGCGCGGCCGACCTCCTCGTCTCGCGGGTCGCGCTCTCCGTCTTCGGCTTCTACGTCGCCAACGAGAACCCCCGGCGCAGGGAACAGCGAACGCAGCTGCGGGCGGCGCACGTAAGCGTCACCCACCGCGTGTACGCCTCGCGGACGCTCCTCATGGCGACCGTCTTCGGCGTCGCCGGGAGCGTCTTCGGCGTCTACCTCGCCGCCGTGACGCTCGACACCCTCGCCGTCCAGTCCGAGACGATTCGAGAGGTCCTCCCCGGCGCGCTCGGCTTCCTCGGCGGGCTCACGAGCATTCAGGCGCTCCCGCTCCGCGACCTGTTTCTCGCACTGCTGCTTTCGAGCGCGACGCTCGGGGCGCTCCTCGCGCTCGGCGTCTACTGGGGTCGGTGGTACGTCCTCACCGAGCGGGCGCGGACCCGCTCGTCGGAAATCGAGGCGACGCTCCCGCGGACGGTCGCGTTCGTCTTCGCGCTGTCGCGGTCGGGGATGCCGTTCCCACAGGTGTTGGAGACGCTGGCGCGAAACGAGGCCATCTACGGCGAGGCGGCACGCGAGGTCTCCATCGTCGTCCGCGACATGGACGCCTTCGGCACCGACGTGCTCTCGTCGCTCCAGACGATGGCCACGCGGACGCCGAGTCCGAGCCTCGAGGAGTTCGCCGAGAACCTCGCCAGCGTCCTCGGGAGCGGTCGCAACCTCTCGTCGTTCCTCCAAGAGCAGTACGAGCGGTTTCAGGAGGAAGCCGAAGCCCAACAACAGCAGTACCTCGACTTGCTTTCGACGTTCGCGGAGGTGTACGTCACCGTCCTCGTCGCCGGCCCGCTGTTTTTCATCACCGTTCTCGTCGTCATCGGTCTCGTCCTCGCGGACACGCTGACGCTCATCCGGGTCGTCGGCTACGTCGGCATCCCGCTGGCGAGCTTCGGCTTCGTCGTCTACATCGACAGTATCACCGAGTCGCTCCGGGGCGCGGCGGTCGCCGACGACGGCGCCGACACCGCGGCCGAGTCGGCCCGGCGCATCGACGCGACCGGCGGCGTCGGCTCAGCCCCCGCGACCGACGGCGGCGAGACCGACGCCCGAGGCGACCCGTGGCGCGCGAACCGCGAGCGGCTCGCCGCCTACGACCGGCTCCGCGCGCTCCGCAACTGGTTCGAACGCCCCCTCGACACCCTCGGGCGCAAGCCGCTCGTCGCGTTCGCGCTCACCGTCCCGCTGGGGCTCGTCTGGGTCGCGCTGCGGGCCACGATTCCCGCGGCCCCCACGATACTCGGCGTCGCCGACGCGGTGGACGAACACGTCGTCGAGGCCGCAATCGGTTCGCTCGTCGTCGTCTCGATGTTCCACGAGCTGCGAAAGCGCCGAATCCGCGCCATCGAGCGCAGCATGCCCGACTTCCTCGACCGCCTCGCGAGCGTCAACGAAGCCGGGCTGACGGTCGTCCAGAGCCTCCGCCGGGTGTCGGCGTCGGATCTCGGGCCGCTCGGCGACGAGGTCGAGCGCGCCGTCCGCGACATCGACTGGGGGGCCGACGCACAGACCGCGCTCCGGCGGATGGACCGCCGGACGGCCAGCCCGATGGTGTCGCGGTCGGTGACGCTCATCACCAACGCGATGAGCGCGAGCGGCGACCTCGCGCCCGTGCTCCGCATCGCGGCCAACGAGGCCCAAGACAGCCGCCGCCTCGCCCGCGAGCGGAACCAGGAGATGCTCACGTACCTCCTCGTCATCTACATCTCGTTTCTCGTCTTCCTCGGTATCATCGCCGCGCTGACGGTGTCGTTCATCCCGGCGGTCGAGCAGGCCAGCGCCGGAGGCGTCGGCTCCGGCGAGGTCGCCGGCGTCTCCTCGGGCGCGTTCTCCGGCCTGCGCGACGTGGACACCGAGTCGTACACGCTGTTGTTCTTCCACGTCACGGCCATTCAGGGGCTCTGCTCGGGGGTTATCGCCGGACAGCTCGGTGAGGGACAGATTGCCGACGGCGTCAAGCACGCCGCCATCCTGCTCGTCATCACCTACGTGACGTTCCTGTTCATCTGAGCGCGCGCGACTCATCAGGGGGACGACCCCCGACCGACGCCCGCGACCCGTGCGGTCTTTGTCCCGCCGCCCCGACCGACCGGCATGGACGGAGACGAACCCCGAGACGGGGTCCGCGAGACGTACGACCGCATCGCGTCGCACTTCGCGTCCACCCGCGAGTATCCGTGGCCCGAAGTCGATTCGTTCGTCGCCGACGCGACCGAGTCGGGACCGGCCGCCCGCGCGCTCGACCTCGGCTGCGGCAACGGCCGGCACGTCGAACTCCTCTCCGAGCACGCCGACGAGGTCGTCGGCCTCGACGTGAGCCGCGGTCTGCTCGACGAGGCGGTCGCGCGGGCGGCGGAACGCGGCTTCGACGCCGGACTCGTGCAGGGCGACGCCTCGCAACTCCCCTTCACCGACGACGCGTTCGACCTCGCGGTGTACGTGGCGACGATTCACCACCTCGCGCCGCGGGCGGCGCGCGTGGCGAGCCTGAACGAACTCGCGCGCGTGCTCGACGCCGACGGCCGCGCGGTCGTCAGCGCGTGGAGCACCGCCCACGACACGTTCGACCGCGAGGACGGCTTCGACACGACGGTCGACTGGACGCTCCCCGGCGGCGAGACGGTCCCCCGCTTTTACCACATCTACGCGCCCGACGAGTTCGACGCCGACCTCGACGCGAGCGACCTCACGGTGGTCGAGTCGACGGTCTCCAGCGGGAACTGCTACGCCGTCGTCGCCGGCTGCTGAGCGTTGGTTGGGACTGCGGGCGTCACGGATGAAATCGTGTTGGTTGCTAACACGTTTCGGGTGGATGCCGGCCGCGCACAGGTGATGTGGGCTTAAGAGCGCCGCGACGAATTCCCGTGTATGACCGACACCGACGAACCACGGGAGTACGAGGTTGTCGTCGTGGGCGGCGGCCCCGCGGGCCTCCAGACCGCGCTCTACACGACGCGACTGGGCCACGACACCGCGCTCGTGGACCGCGGCGGCGGCCGCGCGGCCATGATGCTCGACACGCACAACGTCATCGGCGTCACCGAGGACACCTCGGGCAACGAGTTCCTCGAAACCGCGCGCGGCCAGCTCGAAGACTACGGGACCGACATCCACCGCGACTTCGTGACCGACGCGGAACGGTTGGACGACGGTCGGTTCCGCCTCGTCGGCAACGACGGCGAGTTCGTCGCCGACCGCGTCGTGCTCGGCGTCGGCTTCAACGACGAGCGCCCCGAGCCGCCGCTGCCCCGCACCGGGAAGGGCCTGCACTACTGCCTCCACTGCGACGCCTACATGTTCGTCGACGAGTTGGTGTACGTGATGGGCCACTCGGACTCGGCGGCCTACGTCGCCATGATAATGCTCAACTTCACCGACGAGGTCGACCTGCTGCTCCGCGGCGACGAGCCGACGTGGTCCGACGAGACGGACGAACTCGTCCGCGCGCACCCCGTCGACATCGTCGAGGAGGAGCTTTCGGGCATGACGAAGCGCGACGACGGCTGGCTGGAGAGCTTCGAGTTCGAAGACGGAACCGTCCGCGAGTACAAGGGCGGCTTCGCCATGTACGGCTCGAACTACAACACGACGCTGTTCGAGGCGCTCGACGTGGACCTCGACGACGACGGAACGGTCCCCGTGGACGACCACGGTCGGACCAGCGTCGACGGCGTGTTCGCGGTCGGTGACATCACCCCCGGCCACAACCAGATTCCGGTGGCGATGGGCAAGGGCGCGAAGGCAGGTATCGCCATCCACATGGAACTCCGCGAGTTTCCCAAGAGCCTCGACGAGATTCGCGCCGAGGGCGCGGTGAGCGTCGACGACGTGCCCGGTATCTCGCCCGGCCTGCTCGACAAGGCCAAGCAGTTCAACGAGTCGCACGCGGACGACTGAGGCCGTAATTCAGCGAAATTCGGTGAAAACCGAAGTCTACGAACACCCTTCTAAAGTTCTCGCGGCCAGTACGGTCTCCCACGATGAAACGTACTGGACTTGCGACTGTCCTGCTCGCGCTCATGGTCGTACTGGCCGGCTGTGCGGGCGGGGCCGGCACGATGACCGAGACGCAGACCGACGGAAGCGCCGACGCGACGACGACCACGTCGTCCGACGGCGGCGACGACGCGGCCCGGACGGGAACCGTGAACTTCTACGTGAGCGACGAGCAGAACGCCATCGCGGACTTCGAACACCTCAACGTCACCATCGAGCGCGTGACGCTCATCCGCGCGAGCGGTGACGCCGACTCGGAGACCGAAGCCGACACCGACGACGCGGAGGCCGACAATGAGACCGGGGCCGAAACTGAAACCGAGACCGACACCGCGAACGACACCGACGCGGAGGCGAACGCGAGCGTCGAGGTGGAAATCGAAGCTAACGCGACGGCGAACACGACGAACGGGTCGGCCTCAACCAACGGGTCGGTTGACGCCGACGCCGACGCCGACGCCGACTCCGAGGCCGACATCGAAACCGAAGAAGCGGACGACGCGAACGACACCGACGCGGCCGAAGGCGAGTCGAGCGTCGCCTACGAGGTCGATAACGCGACCGTCGACCTGACCGAACTGCAGGGCGAGAACGCGAGTCTCGTGGGCGAATACGACGTGCCGGAGGGCAACTACACGAAGGTCTTCGTGCACGTGAGCGACGTGAACGGGACGCTGAAGACCGGCGAACAGGTCAACGTGAAGCTCCCCAGTAACAAGCTCCAGCTCAACACGGACTTCGAAGTCGGCAACGGCGAGTCCGTGGACTTCGTCTTCGACATCACGGCGTTCGAGGCGGGCAACAGCGGGAAGTACATCCTCAAGCCCGTCGTGAGCGAGTCGGGGACGGACGTGCCGATTACGAAGGTCGGCGCGGGAGCGGAAGCCGACGCCGAAGCTGAGGCTGCGGTCGACGCGGGCGAAAACGAGACCGATGAGGCCGGTGAGAACGCCGAATCCGATGCCGAAGGCGACCTCTCCGTGAGCTTCGACGGGAACGTCTCCGCCGGCGAGAACGCGACGGTCGTCGTCACGCGGAACGGGACGCCCGTGGAGAACGCGACGGTGACGATAAACGGCGAGGCCGCCGGCGAAACCGACGCTGACGGCGAGCTAGGCGTCCCCATCCCCGACGAGCGAGACGTGACGGTGGTCGCCGTCGACGGCGAGTCCGAGGCTGAGGCGGAGTTCGAGTTCGAAGTAGTCGGGAGCGCCCCCGACAACCCCGACGAGGGCGGCGAATCGACCACCCTCGCCGCCTGACCGAAAAGGTAACATCCTTATTGGGGCGTCGAGAATGAAGGGATAGACGCGACGTTCGCGCGCACCGGTGTCTCGGCCGAGCGAAGCGAGGCCGAGGCTCGGTGCGAGCGAGTGAAGCGAGCGAGCACCGGTGTTGAGACGGACGGAGTCCGTCGATGCACGGTGCGAATGCAATGAGCACCGGTGGTCTAATGGTAAGACATTGGCCTTCCAAGCCAATTATCTGGGTTCGATTCCCAGCCGGTGCATCTTCTCCGAATCGCTACTCGCCGCGGAGAGCACTCAGCGACTCTCACACCGTCGGAATCGCCATCTATCATTAACTATCACCCCATCGATATCGTGTGTGGTGAATTACAGATGAGCCTACTCGACGGCCGCGTCGCGGTCGTTACCGGCGGTAGTTCGGGTATCGGACGGGGAATCGCGCTGGCCTACGCCGAGGCGGGCGCGGACGTGGTGGTCTGCGACATCCGCGAAGAGCCGAAAGAAGGCGGCGCGCCCACCCACGAACAAATCGAGTCGGACACCGACTCGTCGGCGACGTACGTCGAACTCGACGTGACCGACCCGGCCGCGTTCGAGGCGGCGATGGACGCCGCCGAGGCGTTCGGCGGGGTGGACGTGATGGTGAACAACGCCGGCATCTGGCGGCCAGAGGAGTTCCTCGAAGTCACGGAAGACGAGTTCCAAGGGATGCTGGACATCAACCTGAAGGGCGTGTACTTCGGGGCGCAGGCGGCCGCGAAACGGATGGTCGAATCCGGCGGCGGGAGCATCATCAACGTCTCCAGCGTCAACGGCATCTTCGGCAACGGCAACTACCCGTCGTACAGCGCGTCGAAGGGGGCCGTCCGGACGCTCTCGTACTCGCTCGCCCACGGTCTCGGCGGCGACGGCGTCCGGGTGAACGCGATTCACCCCGGCGCTATCAGGACGAAAATCGGCCCCGAGGGGGCCGAAGAGACGGGCGAGGAACAGACCGCGCAGTTGACCGCCATGATTCCGCTCGGCCGGCAGGGCGAACCGGACGACGTGGCCGGCGTGGCGGTGTTCCTCGCCAGCGACCTCTCGAAGTACGTCACCGGCGAGTCCATCGTCGTCGACGGCGGCTGGACCAGTTGGCGGTGACGCGGGAGCGACGCGGTGTCGGTTCGGTTGCCGACGCGGTCGGCTCCGCCCGCCCGCGTCGTGTCGTCTAAACGCCCACGAGTGCCGAAATACGGAGACTACGGCGACTTCGAGACGCCGAGACGGACCGTCTCTCTTATCTTCCCTCCGAACGTAACCGAACGTAATGCTGGATTCCATTCCGCTGTTCCCCGGACTGCCGGGCGGCCCAGAACTGCTCATCGTCCTGCTCATCGTCGTCCTCCTGTTCGGTGCGAACAAACTCCCCCAACTGGCCCGGTCGTCTGGGCAGGCGATGGGCGAGTTCCGTCGCGGCCGCGAAGAAATCGAAGAGGAACTGAAGAAGGGCGCGGAGGAGGGCGACGACGAGGACGAGAAAGAAGACGAGGCCGAGGCGGACGACGCCGACGCGACCGAGACGGAAGCCGAGAACAGATAGTACGCGTCTCCCCGGGGAACCGGACCCCTTGTGCGGTCTTTTACGGTCGCGAGTGTCTACTGTTTGCAGTCGCTCACGAGGTCGGTAACGACGCCAGACCGCGGCTTCGAGGGCCGACGGCGAGCCTGCGACCGAGAGACCGGCCGGTCGGCGAGTAACTGCATGAGGTATGAATGGGTGGACAGCGAGGTTGCCCGGCGTTCCGACGTGGGGAATCCCGGTTGCCTCCTCCACCCCGCGATCCCTCGAGCGACGCACGTCCGATGGTCCGCTGCTCGCTTCCGCGCCTGGCGGGGTACCACCGATGAACCGCGCGAACCCTTCCCTGCGGAAGGGGTACGCGGAACCGCTGTCCCCGAAGGACGAGGTTTCTACGTTGGCTTCCGGGGCCCGCGCCGGTCTGACCGGACGCGCCCGTGTTCGGTCCCCGCTAAAGACCTATTTCGCGGGTGGAGAGCAGGGCCTAACTGCCCGACCTAGTCCACTCCCTCATTATCCACCGACTGTTAAGGGCCTTTCGACTCGGGTGCGGGAAAATCGGGGGACACCGTCGGGGTGGTTCGACGCGGCGGCCCCGCGAGTCGCCGGTTCCGGTCGGTCGCACCCGGCTCACAACACGTCGCTGGCGTACCACGCGCCGCCGACGAACGTGACGAACGCGGCGGCCACGACCGACCAACGGTGGTACGAGAGCCACGAGTACTGCTGGTCGAAGCTGAACAGGAGCGTCTGGTCGATGGAAAACGACCACAGCGCGGCGATGCCGAGCATCGAAATCGAGAGGACGAAGGCGAGGCCGGCGGCCGTCGCCGGGTCGGTCCGCTCCTGTCCGCCCGAGAGGAAGACGACGGTTTCGAGGAGCGCGAGCAGTCCGACGAACGAGATGCCGACCGGGCCCGCGGCGTAGTAGGCGGCCACCTGTCCGTCCCCGCCCTCGACGGTGACGGCGGGAATCGCGACGGCGAGTGCGAGGAGCAGCGCGCCGACGATTCCGACGGTCGGCGCGAGGCGTTCGGCGTCCATGGCCGGTCGTTCGGGCGACCGACTGATAAACGGTTTGAGACGCGCCGGCGAGGGATTGCCCGGTTTTAAATCGCGCTGCGACGACGTGCGCGTATGGACCGCGTAGCGATTATCGGTGCATCGATGACCCAGTTCGGGCAGCGAGACGCGTGGATTCGCGAACTGCTCGCGGAGGCGGGGCAGGCCGCGCTCGCGGACGCCGACGTCTCGCCCGACGAAATCGAGCACCTCTACGTCTCGAACATGGCGAGCGGCGAGTTCGAGGGCCAGACGGGCGTCCCGAACGCCCTCGCCCACGACCTCGCGGCGATGCCCGCCTACACCGCCCGAATCGACCAGACCTCCTCGTCCGGCGGCGCGGGCGTCTACGCCGCGTGGCAGTCGGTCGCCTCCGGCGCGTCCGACATGACGATGCTCGTTGGCGGCGAGAAGATGACCCACCGCTCGACCGCCGAGTCGACGGACGTCATCGCCTCGCTGACGCACCCGGTGGAGTACAAACACGGCGTCACGCTCCCCTCCTTCGCGGGGCTGACCGCCCGGCTCTACCTCGACACCTACGACGCCCCGCGGGAGTCGCTCGGAAAGGTCGCCGTCAAGAACCACAGAAACGGCGTCGACAACCCCCACGCCCAGTTCCGTAAGGAAGTCGACCTCGACACCGTCCTCGACTCGCCGGTCGTCGCCGACCCGCTTCGCCTCTACGACTTCTGTCCCATCACCGACGGCTCGGCGGCGCTCGTCTTCTGCCCCGAGTCGGTCGTCCGCGAGTACACCGACGACTACGCCGTCATCTCCGGCATCGGCGGCGCGACGGACACCCACGTCGTCCACGAGCGCGCCGACCCGACCACGATGGGCGGCGTCGTCAACTCCTCGGAAATCGCCTACGAGATGGCCGACCTCGAACCCGACGACATCGAGGTGGCGGAACTCCACGATATGTTCACCATCCTCGAATTCCTCCAGTCGGAGGACCTCGGCTTCTTCGAGAAGGGCGAGGGCTGGAAGGCCGTCGAGGAGGGCGTCACCGACCGCGACGGCGACCTTCCCATCAACACGTCCGGCGGCCTGAAGTCGAAGGGTCACCCCCTCGGCGCTTCGGGCGTCGCGCAGGTGTACGAGATTTACAAACAGCTCATCGGTGACGCAGGCGAGCGGCAGGTCGATGCCGACGTGGGCCTCGCGTGCAACGTCGGCGGCTTCGGCAACTGCGTGACCACGACCATCATGGAGTCCCGATAATGTCCGACGACGAACCCGCGATGGAGGCGTACCGCTACCCCGACGGGAGCATCACCTACCCCGGCCACCCGGTCGGTCCGGGCGGCGAAGAGCCGGTCGGCACGGTCGACCTCAGCGACTACACGGCGACGGTGCTAACGTGGACCACCTCCACCGCGACGCCGCCGGGCGTCCGCCAGCCAAACACGCTCGCCATCGTCGAGTTCGACGTGGACGGCGAGCCCGTCCCCGCCATCGGACAGGTCACCGGCGAGGACGACGTCGACATCGGCGACGAGGTCCGCCCGGTCTACTGCGAGGAACTCCGCGAACCCGGCGCGGGCATCCGCGAGCCAGCGAGTCAAGAGTGGGACGGCTACCGCTTCGAGCCGGTCTGAGCGGGCGCGTCGAGAGTCTTTTTCACTCGCGTCTGGACCGCTGGTGCCTGGAGTCGCCGCTTAGCGGTCGCTCGGCTCGTCGCCCGCGCCGGCGTCGGTTCCGTCGGTTTCGTCGTCGCCGTTCACTTCGCGCTTAATCGACTCCAGTTCGGCGTCGACATCGACAGTCGGCTCGTCGCTCCCGCTCCCGTCGTCGCCGCCGTCCGGGCCGGCTTCCTCGGTCACGTCGATGCGGACCGGTCCGGTCCCGACCGGCTCGGCGTCGCGTGAGGTTCGGGTCCCGTCACCGGAGCGCCGGGCGTCGTCGCGCCGTTGCCACTCGGATTCGAACGTGCGTTCGTCCTCGCGCCAGCGACGCTCGCGGGCGGTTCGCTCGCGTTCGGCCTCGCTGAGTCGCGCGTCGAGTTCGTCGGCCAGCGAGCGGGCGCGGTCCATCACGTCGCGCGCCTCGGGGTTCGACGGAAGGTCGGCCTCCGAGAGCGCGTTTCTGAGTTCGTCGAGGGCGCGGTCGACGCCGGAGACGGCGCTCTTCGGGACGTTTCGCATCCGTGCCTCCGTCTCGCCTCTGGCGTCGTCCATCGCGCGGCCGGGGTCGGAAAGCCGCATGAGGCGGCGGAGCAGTTCGAGAGAGGCGATAGTCGCTTCGAGGACGGCGATGACCGTCGGGATGGTGTACGACTCGGTGAACCGCAGGACCTCACCGAACGTCGGCGGGCGCGGGGGGCGAAATCGGTCGTCGCCGGTGACGCGTCGGCCGAGGTTGCGGTCGCGCTCCTCGCGGAGTTCCGCGCCGAGTTCGTCGAGCGTGTCCCCGAGTTCGTCGAGTACGTCGAGGATGTCGTCGTCGCGTCGTCGGTCGCTCATGGCCCACGGTTGGGTCGCCGCGGGGATAAGCGTTCGAGGGGGCGAACGCGGGGTGCGTTTCGAGGGTACCGCCGTCGCTACCGCCGCGGGACGGCGCGCTGGTACTGCGGCGGCCACTCCGCGTCGGCGTCGAGGTCGCCCGCGGCGTGGAGCGCGAAGTACGGGTCGTAGAGATGCTCGCGGCCGACGATGGCGAGGTCGGCCCGCCCGTTTCTGACGACCTCGTCGGCGTGGCGCGCGGTTCGGATGCCGCCGACCGCGCCGACCATCGCGTCGGTCTCCTCGCGGATGACCTCCGCGAAGGGTATCTGATAGCCGGGGCCGGTGTTCGGAATCCGCTGGTCGGGGTGGATGCCGCCGGCGCTCACGTCGACGAGGTCGACCCCGAGGTCGTCAAGGTCGGCCGCGAGGCGAATCGACTGCTCGATGTCCCACGACTCGCGGTCGTCCAGCCAGTCGGTCGCGGAGATGCGGACGAACACGGGCTTGTCGTCGGGCCAGACCCCGCGGACCGCGTCCGTGACCTCGCGGAGGAGTCGCGTCCGGTTTTCGAACGAGCCGCCGTACTCGTCGTCGCGGCGGTTCGTCACCGGCGAGAGGAACTCGTGGAGGAGGTAGCCGTGGGCCGCGTGGACCTCGGCGATTTCGAAGCCGGCGTCGAGGGCGCGCTCGGCCGCCGCGCGGAAGTCGTCGACGACGCCTTCGATACCGTCGGCCGAGAGCTTTCGGGTCGGCGGTGCCTCGCCCTCGTAGGGCCACGGCGCGTCGCTCGGGGCGACGGTCGTCCACCCGCCGTCGTCGGGTGCGACCGGCTCGCTCCCCTCCCACGGCCGGGTCTTGCTCGCCTTCCGGCCCGCGTGGGCGAGTTGGATGGCCGGCGTGCTCCCCATCGACGAGACGAACGAGGTTATCTGGCTGAGCTTCTCGACGTGGTCGTCCGACCAGATGCCGAGGTCGTTCGGCGTGATGCGCCCCTCGGGGGAGACGGCCGTCGCCTCGGACATCACGATGCCCGCGCCGCCGACGGCGCGACTGCCGAGGTGGACGAGATGCCAGTCGTCGGCGAACCCGTCGGTCGAGGAGTACTGACACATCGGCGAGACCATGATTCGGTTTCGAACCTCCGTCTCGCGGAGCGAAAGCGGCGTAAAGAGCGAGTCCGTCATCGCCCCCGATTGGGCGCGGTCGGAAAAACGCCCCTCGGTTCCGGTGATGCAGTCCGGTTTCGGCTACTCGACCGAGCCGACGAACGCGCGCTGTTCGGCCAAGAGGTCGCGGTCGAGCGTCCACACGAGGTCGCGCTCGCCGCGGTTCAGCGCGGCTGCGACCACGCCGTCGGGCCTGACGACGAGCGAGCGACCCGCGTACTCCGAACCCGCGGTTCCCGAAATCGACCCGCTCCCCGTCCGGTTCGCGCCGACGAGCCAGCGAACCCCGTCGAGGGCGCGGGCGCGACAGAGCAGTCGCCAGTTCGTCGAGTGGGCGGCGGGCCACGCGCCGACGACGAACAGGGCGTCGACTCGCTCGTCGGTCAGCGCGGCGCTGTCGCCGACGAAGTTCAGATCGTAGCAGGTGAGGATGCCGGCCCGTCCGGCGGGCGTGTCCGCGACGACGAGTTCGTCGCCCGGCGTGAGGATATCGGCCTCGCCGCCCCAGAGGTGTCGCTTGCGGTAGACGGTCGCCGAGCCGTCGGGTCGGACGTAGGCGGCCGCGTTGTGGAGCGTCTCGCCGTCGCGTTCGAGGTAGCCCGCCAGTACGTCGAAGCCGTTTTCCGCGGCGACGGAGGCGAGGAAGTCGGTCGCGCGCTCCCGGGGTATCGCGCCACTGAAGGCGCGGTTGTCCGCGACGAAGCCCGTGAGCGCGTACTCGGAGAACAGCGCGATATCGACCGACTCGGGGAGGTCGGCGGCGCGGGCGCGCACGTCTGCCTCGTTTCGCGCCGGGTCGAGGTCGAACGCGGCGCGCTGCGGGACGGCGATAGTGGGACCGGTCACGCTCGGAGGAACGGACGGGTCGCGAAAAAGTGACCCGGATGGAATCGGCGGTCGGTCCCGGTCCGAGACGCGGAGCGAAGGGAAACGCTCTTTTTACAGTCGAACGGACTTCCGACATATGAGTGACGGGGACGACGACACGACAGAACTCTCGCCCGAGAGCTTCGACGAGCGCCTGACCGAGGCCGAGGAGGCTCTCGAGGCGGCCGAGACCGAAGCCGACCTCGACGAGGTCGAGGCCACGCTCGACGACATCGAGGCCGACGTGGAGGCCGCGGACCTGCCCGAACCGGACGACGAAGACGAGGATGACCCCGCCGAGGAACTCGAATCGCGCCTGTCCGACCTGCGCGACGAACTCGAATCCCAGCGCGGTCCCTACGCCGACGACGCCGTCGAGACGCTCGAAGAGGCCAAGTCCACCATCGCGGACACCCGGTGGACCGAGCAGGGCGAAGGCGAAATCGTCGCCGCGGTCGAGACGTTCGCCGACGAGTTCAACGGCGTGCTCGACGCGGGCGTCTCGGTCGACGGCGACGACGAGGACGCGCTGACCGCCGCCGTCGACGACGCCGTCTCGGCCGTCGAGGCGGCCGCCCTCGACGCCGACGAGGACGCGGAAACCATCGCGGACCTCATCGAAGTCGCCGACGGTCTCGCGGACGGCCTCGACGACGCCCAGGAGTGGGACGACCTCGAAACGCGCGAGAAGCTCCAAGTGCAGGGCTTCTACGACGTGCTCGGCCACTACAAGGACTTCCCGCCGGAGCTGTCGGCGCTGAAGGAACACGAAAAGCGCGGCAACGTCGAGATGATTGCGCTCGCGTTCGAGAGCTTCCAGTCCGACTTCATGCAGGAGTACTGCATCGAGGCGTTCACGCGGATGAACGACGACCGCGCCTACGAGACCATCGAGGGGCAGGCCAAGCGCCGCGACAAGGGCGTCATCAAGGCCATCGGGAAGATGGCCGCCGAGGAGGGCGTCGAGATGCTCGTCGACTACGTCGACACCGACAGCGACCCCGCGCTCCAGAAGGTCGTGTTCAAGGCGCTCGGCGAAATCGGCTCCGAGGAGGCGACCCAACCCATCGCGAACAAGCTCGTCACCGAAAACGACAACGTCCGCTCGGCCGCCGCGCGCGCGCTCGGTCTCATCGGTGACACCCGCGCCGTCGAGCCGCTGTCGGACGTCGTCGCCGACGACGACGAGGACGCCGTCCGCGCCAGCGCCGCGTGGGCGCTCCGACAGATCGGCACGAACGACGCGCTCGAAGTGGCCGCCGGCTACGCCGACGACCGCTCGTTCCTCGTCCAGCGCGAAGCCGAACTCGCCGCCGAGTTCCTCGGCGACGACATCGAAGCCGAAGCGACCGTCTGAGACCGCACGACCGATGCGGTAGCCCGGCGGCTCTGCGGTCCCCTTTCGTTCTCTTTCTCTCGCAGTCGCTCGCGCTGAGTCCCCGGTTGCGAACGTTTTTGTAGGGAAACGCGACCACCGCGGGGTGTGTCTCGACGGCCCCTCACCACCGCGTTCGCCGCCTCGCTCGTGGTCCTCATCGCGGCCGCGGCCGTCGTCCCCGCGCCGATAGCGGCCGCGCCGGGAACGGCGAACGCGACAGAATCAGCGACCGCCGCCGACCCGCCGGTACCGGGTGAACCGCGCATCGTCGCCGCGCTCCCCGACCCGGCGACGCCCGGCGACCGCGGCGAGTTCGTCGCCGTCGCCGCGCCCGCGGGAACCGAGCTCTCGCTGTCCGACGGGGAAGACACCGTCTCCTTCGTCGCGCCCGGCGGCACGGTCGCCGTCGCCACCGACCCGGCCGCGGCGTCGAACCTGACCGACCTCCCAGTGGTCGCGCCCGGTCTCGACCTCGCCAACGGCGGCGAGACGGTCACGCTCCGCGTCGTCGGTGGCAACGGTGACACGGCCGGCAACGGCGTCGTCGCGGACCGCCTCAGCTACGACCGGAGCCGCGAGGGCGCGCGCCTCGAACGGCGGGACGGCGCGTGGTCGTGGTGGCCGCGGACGCTCCCCCGGCGGAACGTCACGACACACGGCCCCGCGAACGCGACGCTGTTCGTGCTCCCCGACTCGCCGGAGCGTCCGATAGCGACGCTCCGGGCGGCCGACGAGCGGATTCTGCTCGCCGGCTACGTCGTCTCCTCCGCGCGCGTCGCCGACGAACTCGTCGCCGCTCGCGAGCGCGGCGTGCAGGTCGGGGTACTGGTCGAGGACAGCCCGGTCGGCGGCTTCCCGCGGCGGTCGGCGCGCGTCCTCGACCGCCTCGTCGACGCCGGCGTGTCGGTCCGAGTCGTCGGCGACCCGCACTCGTTTCACCACCCGAAGTACGCCGTCGTCGACGACGCGGCGCTCGTGATGACCGAAAACTGGAAACCCGCCGGAACGGGCGGGAAAAAGAGCCGCGGCTGGGGCGTCGTCGCGCGCTCGCCGGCCGTCGCGGCCGACCTCGCGGCCACGTTCGAAACCGATGCGAGCCTCCCAGAGACCGCTTCGTGGGAGACGTACCGCGTCGGCCGGTCGTTCGTCCGCACCGAATCGGCGAACGGCTCGTATCCGTCGCGCATCGCGCCCGAGACGCTTCGAGTCGACCGCGTCGCCGTCCTCCGCGCGCCCGACAACGCCGAGTCCGCGGTCGTCGCCCGACTCGATGCCGCCGAGAGCCGAATCGACGTGCTACAACCGACCGTCGAGGCCGACGGCCCGTTCGCCCGCGCGCTCAAGCGCGCCGCCGACCGCGGCGTCCGCGTCCGACTCCTCCTCGGGAGCGCGTGGTACGACGAGGAAGAGAACCGCGCGCTCGCCGAGCGCCTGAACGAGTGGGCCGACCGAACCGGCAGCCCGCTCTCGGTCCGCCTCGCGCGCCCCGGCGGGCGGTACGGCGCGATTCACGCGAAGGGCGTCGTCGCCGACGACACCGCGCTCGTCGGCAGTCTCAACTGGAACCGGCACTCGGCCCGCGAGAACCGCGAAGTCGTCCTCGCGCTGTCGGACCCGGCCGCCGCGGCGTACTTCCGCGAGGCGTTCGCGGCCGACTGGCGAGCCAGCGGGCGCGGAGCGGAGCCGAAGCCTGGACTCGTCGCCGCGGCGGCCCTCGCGGTCGTCGTCGGACTCGCGGCGCTCAGGCGACTGGAGTTCGAAAACTGAGCGGTCGCAGTCTGAGAGTCGAACGCCGGCTTACGCCGTCGTCGACAGCTCTTCGTCGATGTCGGCTTCGGCCATCTTCTCGACGAGGCTGTCGATAACCTCCTCGCGCATGCCGCTGACGAACTTGATGGAGCCGACGACGAGGTGGCCGCCGCCGGAGACGCCGCCGCCGACGACCTCTTCGTTCAGTTCAGCGACCATCCGCGGGATGTCGAGGCGGACGCCGTCGGAGCGGAGGACGGCGAAGTCGGGACCGTAGCCGATGGTGATGACCGGCTCGCCCGTCTCCTGGACCTTGCGGTCGTGGAGCTTGCCCGTGGTCTTGCCCGGCGCGGGGTAGGTAAAGCGGTGGGCCCACTTGTCGAGGTCGATGCGGTAGAGGTTGGCCCCGCTGTCGAGGCGCTCGTGTTCGAGGTGCGGCTCGGCCGCTTCGAGCTGGCGGTCCACGTCGCGCTCGGCGCGCGTCGAGAGGAACTCGACGAGTTCGCGGTGGCGCGCTTCGTCGTCGCAGCCGACGTTGAGCACGTCGTTGACGATGGATGCACCGTCGTTGTAGCGCAGCCAGTGGGCGGCGTAGTCGAGCGCTTCGCCCACGTCGAGGAGCTGTTCGCGGTCGTAGCCCTCGTCCTCGGCGAGCGCGATGTACTCGTCCATGACCTCCGCCTTCGAGCGGTCGGACAGCCCGGCGACGGCGGGGACGTGACGCAGTTCGTCGGTCACGTCGGGGTGAATCATCCGGGCGAGTTCGACGCACATCATGCCGGTCGTGATGCGGTAGTCCTCGTCGTGGAGGTACGGATTGACGTGCGCGTCGAGAAGCGGGTCGACCGCCTCGGGGTCGGGGTGGTGGTGGTCGACGACCGCGATGGGCACGTCGTAGTGCGCGAGGTTCTCGTAGGCGGGCACGTCCTCCTCGGTCGACCCGTTGTCGAGCATGAGCAGGAAGGGGAGCCGCTGGCCGTGGCGGGCGCGGCCTTCGAGCGCGAAGTTCAGGTCGCGGGTCACGTCCTCCATCTCGTAGAACGGGGCCTTGCTCGGCAGGCGCTTGAACAGGTGTCGCGGCGCGTCGGGGTCGTCGTGGACCTCCGTGATGAGCCGTTCGAGGGCCAGTTGGACCGGGACGGACGCGCACATGCCGTCGCCGTCGGCGTGGTGGCGGACGCGAATCGGGCGGCCCTCGAGGACCGTCCGGCGCAGCAGGCGCGCCACGTCTTCGAGGTCGTCGCGGAGCTTCTCGAACGCCGACCACTCCACGAGCGGCTCGACCGGCTCGGGCTCGGCGCGCTCGTCGAGCGCGGCGTCGATGCGCTGGCGGGCGTCGGCCGCCGCCTCGTCGTCGAGGACGGTGAGGCCGTCGACTTCGAGCTGACGGGTGCCCTCGTGGTCTTCGACGGTGCCGGCCATGCGGACCACGTCGTCGAGGTCGACTTCGGGGAACGCGCGGACGCCGGCCTCTTCGAAGGCGGCGGCGGCGACGATGCCGGAGTCGTCGGCGATGCGGAAGACGGTCGGGCCGCCGGTCTGCTTAATCTGCGTGACGACGCCCTCGACCGTGACCGACTCGCCGACCGAGAGACTGGAGATAGGCGTGATGGTCGGCTCGTGGTCGACGGTCAGGGTGCGGTAGTCGTCGGGCGTGTCCTCGGCGAACGCGATGTCGCCGTTATCGCGGACGGATTCGAGGCGGACGACCAGTCGGTCGCCGACCTCGTAGTCGGCCGAGAGGTTGGACTCGTGGATGAGTCCGGAGACGGAGTCGGAGACGTCGACGAAGATGCCGTACTCCACGACGCCGTTGACGACGGCGTGGTAGTGCGCGTCGGTCTCGACATCGTCGGCGGTACAGTTCGGTGCGAGATCATAGACGATAGGTCGCGCGTCCGAATTCGGACCCGAGTCGTCGCCGGAATCCCCGGCGTGCTCGTCGCTCATAGTCCCGCTAGGTCAGGGGGTAGTGTTAAGCTTTACAAAAGCATCTCGCGTGCGCGGCCGGTTCGCACGGCTCGGTTCGGCCCGACACTCGCATTCGCGGGCGGTCAGTAACCGAGTTCGTCCAGCGCGTCTTCGACCGACGGGACGTAGTCGGCCCCGAAGACGCGGACGTGTTCGAGGAGGGGAAACAGCGCGTAGACGGGCGACCGCGACTCGAAGAAGCCGCCGGCGATGGGTCGGCGCTCGTCGTAGGCGTCGAAGAAGGCGTCGCCCGCGGCGTCGAACCAGTCGATGTAGGCCAGTTCGACCTCGGGGTGGCCGTAGTAACACGCCGGGTCGAGGAAGGCGACGACGCGGTCGTCGCGGACGCGGAGGTTCGCGCCCCACACGTCGCCGTGGACGAGTCGCGGGGCCGCCGGTTCGACGAGGAGGGCGTCGAGGTCGGCGGCGACCGACTCGATTCGCTCGGCGGTCGCGGCCGGTAAGCCGGCGTCGCGCGCCGCGTCGGCCCACGGCAGGAGGCGCTGGTCGCGGAAGAACGCGACCCACGAGTCGGTCCACGGGTTCGGCTGTCGGTACGGTCCGGAGAGGGTGTCG
Organism: Haloferax sp. ATCC BAA-644; assembly: GCF_000336975.1. Taxonomy (NCBI): domain Archaea; kingdom Methanobacteriati; phylum Methanobacteriota; class Halobacteria; order Halobacteriales; family Haloferacaceae; genus Haloferax; species Haloferax sp. ATCC BAA-644. Next base: position 126,642 of record NZ_AOLF01000013.1, on the reverse strand, counting down.
TAGGGGAAGCCGAACGCCGGCGCGGTCGTCTCGTGGAGCGCGGCGAGGTGGGTGGCGAGGTCGCGCTCGGCGGCGGCGGTCAACTCGGACGCGCCCTCGACGTAGTCGAGGACGAGCAGGTCGGCGTCGGCGTGGTGGACCGCGGGGACCGGAAGGCCGGCCGCGGCGAGCGAGTCGAGCATCGCCGCCTCCACGTCGAGCGGCGTGTCGCCCACCTTCGCGACGACGGGGTCGCGCCCATCGAAATCGAGTCGGTAGACGCGGCCGACGTGTCCGCCGTCGAGTTCGGTTGTCGCGGTCGGCGGCGCGTCGGCGGCGAGCGCGTCCGTCACGCGGGCGACGAGATCGGAATCGAGCGTCACACCCGATGTCGAGCGAGCGCCGACCTCAGTATGGCGGTTCCGTTCCGGCGACCGACTCGGCGTTCCGGAACCCTTAGATGGAGCGCCCGCGGACGGTTCGGTATGCGACTCTTCCGGTCGCGGGAGGTCGTCGGCATCGCCGCCGACGCCCTCGACTTCGCGCTCGAAGCCTCTGCGGAGACGCATCCGAACGAGTACATGGGACTCCTCCGCGGCGAGGAGGCCCGACGGGTCGGCGTCGACCGCGACGGCTACGTCGTGACGGACGTGCTCATCATCCCGGGGACGGTCTCGGACCCGTACAGCGCGACCGTCAGGAACGACCTCGTGCCGAACGACTTCCGCGCCGTCGGGTCGATTCACTCGCACCCGAACGGCGTCCTCCGCCCGAGCGACGCCGACCTCGACACGTTCGGGAGCGGCCGGGTCCACATCATCATCGGCTCGCCGTACGGCCCCGACGACTGGGAGGCGTTCGACCAGTCCGGAGAGGTCCGCAACCTCGACGTGCTCGACGCGGACCTCCCCGACCCCGAATCGTTCTTCGACTTCACGCAGGACGACATCGACGCGGAGTTGGACCGATGAGACGGGTCATCGCGCAGGGCACCTTCGACATCCTCCACCCCGGCCACGTCCACTACCTCTCGGACGCCGCGTCGCTCGGCGACGAACTCCACGTCATCATCGCCCGCGGCGAGAACGTGACGCACAAGCCGAAACCGATACTCGACGGCCGCCAGCGCCGCGACATGGTCGCCGCGCTCGACGTGGTCGACGAGGCGCATCTCGGCCACGCCGAGGACATCTTCGTCCCCATCGAGGAGATCGACCCCGACGTCATCGTCCTCGGCTACGACCAACACCACGACGAGGACGGAATCAAAGCCGCCCTCGACGCCCGCGGCATCGACTGCGAGGTCACGCGCGCGACGCCCCGAGAGTCCCGCCACGACGACGAACTGCTCTCGACGGGTCGCATCATCGACCGCATCGTCGAACGGCGCTGTTGAGTCACCGTTCGTCCGGCCGATAGCCGACTGCACTGCGGCCCGCGACGAGTTCTCCGACGACCGACTGCGACGAGCGCGAGCGTCGTCACTCGGGAGCAGCGTCGAAACAGAAGGGAGGAAGCGTTACTGCGTGGAGTTCGTCGCGGTAGAGTTCGAGGTGCCGGACGACTCGCTGTTGGCCGACTGCTGTTCGTCGAGCCAGTTCTGGTACTCGTCCTGCGAGACGACATCAACGGTGAAGTACATCTGGGAGTGCGCGACGCCGCAGTACTCAGTACAGTAGCCCTGGTAGGTGCCTTCCTCGTAGGCGACGGTCTTGATGGTGTTCGTGGAACCCGGCATCGCGTCCTGCTTGAGGCCGAGTTCGGGGACGTGGAATCCATGTATCACGTCCGTTGAGGTGACCTGGAAGTAGACCGGGCGGTCCTTGGGGATGACAATCTCGTTTCCGGACGAGAAGTTACCCTCCTCGGGGTAGTACATGTTCCAGCCCCACTGGTAGGCCTCCGCCGTGACGACGACCGGGTCGTCGTCCATGGCGATGTCGTTGCCCTGGTGCGTGACGTTCTCGTTGGCCAGCACGCCGTAGGAGGCGACGCCGACGAAAAGCAGGATAATCGCTGTCGCGATGGTCCACGTGATTTCGAGCCGGCGGTTCTCCTTGGTCGGCAGTGCGCGCTCGCTGTTGCGGAACTTGATGACGGTGTAGAGGAGGATGACCTCCACCAGCACGGTAATCGGGATAGCGACGTACAGCAGCTCCCCGTTCAGCTGGTTGATGAGTTCCGACGTGGCAGACGCCTGCGCGGCGGCGGGGGGGGCAACGAGCGCCATCGCGGCCGTCGCGAGCAGGGACGCGAGCGCGAAACGCGTCTTTCTCATACTGAGCGAGACTTAGGAACAACCGCATAAATGCGTACCGACTCTCGGCCCGCCATTTATCAACCCCTCCCCCTCATATCACGGGGAGCGGCGCCCGAACGCGAAGCGGGAAAGCGCGGGTCCTAAATACGGGACGGCCCAACACGTCCGTAGGTGAATTTCGTGGCCACGAATCGCGATTCGAACACGTTCCACGGCCTGCTCGCGGCGACCGCGATGGGCGTCTATCTCCTGCTCATCGTCGGCGCGACGACCGCGCTCACGGACGCGACCGCCGCGTGCAGCGCGTGGCCCGCGTGCGGCGACGGCTTTTCGCTCCCCGCGACGCTCGACGGCTGGGTCGCCCTCGGCCACCGCGTCGCGGCCGTCCTCGTCGGCCTCCTCACGGTCGCCACGCTCGTCTCGGCGTGGCGGACCGACACGTCTCGCCGGGTGCGAGCGACCGTCACTGCGTCGGCCGTGCTCTATCCCGCGCAGGCCGGCCTCGGCGCGGTCGTCGCCACCGTCGGCGTCGGCCCCGCGCTCTCGACGCTCCACTTGGTCCTCGGGATGGTCATCTTCGGCGGCCTCGTCGCCGCCCTCGCGTGGACGCTCGAAGCGGCCACCGGCGACCCCGACGACGCGCCGGTCGGCACCCCGTCGATGAGCCCTCCGGCCGACGACGGCGAGCGACCGTCCGTCCCGACCGACCCGGTCGCCCGCGCGAAGGCGACGGTCAACGCGTACTTCCGGCTCATGAAGCCGCGGCTGATGTGGCTCCTCTGTCTCGTCGCGTCGGCGGCGATGGCGCTCGCCGGCACCGTCTCGTCCGGCCTCACGCCCGAGGTCATCGCGGCGACCCTCGGCGGCGGCGTCCTCTCTATCGGCGCGTCCGGCACGTTCAACCACGTCCTCGAACGCGACGTGGACCGCCGGATGCAGCGGACCAGCGACCGGCCGCTCGCGGTCGACCTCGTCCCCGTCCGCAACGCGGTCGCGTTCGGCCTGCTCCTGACGGTCGCGTCGGTGGCGCTGTTCGCATCCGTCAACTGGCTCGCGGCCGTCCTCGGCGTCGTCGCCATCGCCTTTTATAGCGTCGTCTACACGCTCATCCTGAAGCCCAACACGGTCCAGAACACCGTCATCGGCGGCGCGGCCGGCGCGCTCCCGGCGCTCATCGGCTGGGTCGCCGTCACCGGCGATGTCGGCCTCGGGGGCGTCGTCCTCGCCGTGGTCATCTTCCTGTGGACGCCCGCGCACTTCTACAACCTCGCGCTGGCCTACAAGGACGACTACGCCCGCGGCGGCTTCCCGATGATGCCCGTCGTCCGCGGCGAGACCGAGACGCGAAAGCACATCCTCTGGTGGCTCGGCGCGACGCTCGTCGCCGCCGCCGGCCTCGCGGTCATGGACGCCCTCGGGGTCGTCTACCTCGTGACGAGCATCCTCTTCGGCGGCGCGTTCCTCTACTTCGTCGTTCGCCTGCACTACGAGCGCGACGACACCGCCGCCTTCCGGGCGTTCCACGCCTCGAACGCCTACCTCGGGATGTTGCTGCTCGCCATCGTCGTCGACACGCTCGCCATCTGAGACTCGCCTGCGACACCACCCAAACACATGGCAACCGCATCCGCACTTCCCCGCCCCTCGCGGGACAGTCTGCTCCGCGCCGCCTTCGCCGTGAACACGACGCTGATTCTGGCGTTCGTCTACCTGCTTTTCACCGAGGCGAGCGTCGGCGCGCCGCGTTACGCCGTCTACGGCGTCGCGTGGGTCATCGTCGGCCTCTGGGTCCTGTTCGACACCGACGTGGCACCCGCCTCGACCGCGACGAAGCGCAAGGCGGCCGCCGTCGCTGTCGGCTACTTCGCGCTCCTCGCGGTCGCCGGCGGCCTCGTCACCTCGCCCGTGCCCGGCGGCACGAGCGGCGTCCGCGTCGCCTTCCTCCCGCCGGGATGGGGCCCGGCGCTCGTCTACGGCGGCGACCTGTTCAACCTCGTGCTCATGCCGGCGCGCGTGGTCGGCTACGCGGCGCTCGCGTTCCTCGTCTACGACACGGTCGTCGAGGCGGCGGGCGCGGCCGTCTCCGGCGTCGTCGGCCTGTTCTCCTGCGTCTCGTGTTCGTGGCCCGTCCTCGCGTCGGTCGCCACGAGCGTCTTCGGCGGCGGGACGGCCGTCGCGGCGACCGTGACGACGCTCTCGTACGACCTCTCGACGCTGGTCTTCCTCGTCACCGTGGTCCTGCTCCGGTGGCGACCCGGATTCGGGAAGTAATCGCGGTTTGCGCCCGCGGGCGCGCTCGCTGCCCGCCCCCTCGCTTTTACCCGCGCGCCGTGAACGTCCGGCCATGACCGAGGTCGAAATCGAATACTGCGTCCCCTGCGGCTTCCTCGACCGCGCCGAGACGCTCCAGCACGCGCTGCTCGAACAGTTCGGCGACCGACTCGACCGCGTGGCGCTCGTCACGGGCGACCACGGCGTCCTCACCGTCACCGTCGACGGCGAGCGCGTCTGGGACAAGTCGGAAGCCGAGTTCGACCCGGACCTCGTGCTCCGGCGGGTCCGCCCGCACGTCGGCTGACCGGGCCGAGCCGTGAAATCACTCGAACACGCCGCCGTCGGCGCGGTCGCCGGGGCGGCCGCCGCAGTCGCCGTGGACCCGCCGGGGAGCCTGCCGCTCCTCGTCGCCGGCGCGGTGTTCGCGAGCGTCTTCGTCGACCTCGACCACTTCGTCATCGCCCGCGTCCAGCGCGGCGACTGGGCGAACCTGCGGCTCGCGGTGACGAACCCGCGGGTCGGCCTCCTCGACCAAGAGCGAGTGTTCGAGGAGTTCGACACCGAGTTCGACCGCAAACGCCTCCTGAGCCACCACCTCGTCGGCGGCGTCGCGGTCGGCTCGCTCGCGCTCTCGGGGCTCGGGTCGCTCGCGGCGTTCCTCGCGGTCGTGCTCTACGTCCACGTCGTCTGCGACTTCCTGCGAGACCTCGAAATCGCGTGAAAAAAGCAGGCATCGGTCGAGCCGCCCGCAACCGCTCGCAGTCGCCGGTGGCCGTTAGTGGCCCCAGCGTCGGCCGTCCTCGTCGTAGCGGGCGTTCATGATGCGCTCCCACTGGTCGGTCGAGATGTCCACGTCGGCCGCGCCGACGTTCTCGTCGAGCTGGTCGGTCGTCCGCGCGCCGACGATGGGGACGACCGTCGCCTCGGGGTAGTCCATCAGCCAGCGGAGCGCGACCTGCGCGGGGCTGGCGTCGACCTCGTCGGCGACGGCGCGAATCTCGTCGAGCACCTTCCAGCCGCGCTCGGAGACGTAGAACCGGTCGAAGCGCTCGTCGAACGAGCCGCGCGCGCCGTCGGGCGCGACGTACTCGGTCGGGTCGTCGGGGTCGGCGCGCTCGTATTTGCCCGTGAGGAAGCCGCCCGCGAGCGGCGAGTACGGACAGACCGCGATGTCCTGGTCGCCGCACACGTCGAGGTAGTCTTTCACGTCCTCGTAGTAGCCGGCGTGGAACAGCGGCTGTGTCACGTCGAACCGGGCGTAGTCGTGCACGTCGGACTTCCACAGCGCCTTCGTGAGCTGCCACGACGCCATCGTGGACGCGCCGAGGTAGTTGACCTTCCCCTCCTCGACGAGGCCGTTGAGCGCCCGAAGCGTCTCCTCGATGGGCGTCTCCTCGTCCCAGCGGTGGATGTAGTAGAGGTCGAGGTAGTCGGTGTCGAGGCGGTCGAGCGTGCCCTCGATCTGGTTGCGGATGTGGGTCCGCGAGAGGCCGCGCCCGTTGGGGTTGTCCTCGTCGAACGGGAAGTACACCTTCGACGCGAGCACGTAGTCCTCGCGGTCGCGCTCGGCCAGCCAGTTGCCGATGTACTCCTCGGACGTGCCGTTCGGATTCCCGTAGACGTTGGCGGTGTCGATGAAGTTCCCGCCGCGCTCCTCGAACGCGTCGAGGAGTTCGTGGGCCTCCTCCTCGTCGGTCTCGAGGACGCCGCTACTCTTCCGACCGAATCGCCACGTACCGAAGCACAGTTCCGAGACGCGGGTACCGGTCGACCCGAGTCGTCGATAGTCGAGGCTCATGGTCGACCCCACGACGGCCGGCGACTAAAGGATGCGAGTAGCGGCGAGGCGTTCACCGTTTTCCGTCGGCGTCGGGCGATTCGGCGGGGGCCACGTCCGCCGCGAGCAGGTCGCGCGCGACCGGCCCGCCGCTGAGCGCGAGCGCGAGGAGGAGAACTCCGACCCCGACGGTGACGTATCTCTGCGACAGATTCGCGGCGAGGGCCGTAACGTGGAGGGCCACACCGACCAACGCGAGTACGACGGCGAATCGCCGGAGGACTGCGTCGTCCATGGCCGACCCACGCCCGTCCCCGGGAATCCCTTGCGACTCGCCCGCACGCTTTTGCGGCTTCCGCGCGACTGATACGCCATGTTCAGAGTCGCAGGTATCGGCCTCGGAAACCTCGGGATGCTGGAGTGCCGCCTCCTCAACGAACTGGAGGGGGTGCGCGTCGTCGCCGGCGTCGACCCCGCCGACGAGGTGCGCGCGCGGTTCGGGGACGAGTTCGACGTGCCGACCTACGAGACGACCGCGGAACTGCTGGACGCCGAGTTCCTCGACGCGGTGACCATCGCCTCGCCGCACGCCGAGCACTTCGACCAGGCGCTCGCGGCGCTCGACGCCGACCTCCACGTCCACCTCGAAAAGCCGATGGTGACCGACCTCGGCGGCGCGCGGGCGCTCATCGACCGCGCCGAGGACCGCGGCCTCACCCTCGCGGTCGGCTACCAGCGCCACTTCGACCCGCGGTTCCACGAACTCCGGCGCGTCGTCGACAGCGGCCGCATCGGCGACCCGCACATGGTGGTCTGCCACCTCGAACAGGAGTGGATTCGCTGGACGAAAGACGAGTGGCGCGGCGACCCGTCGCTGTCGGGCGGCGGCCAACTGTACGACTCGGGGTCACACCTTCTCGACGCGATGCTCTGGGTGACGCGGTCGAAACCGATGACCGTCGCCGCGGCGGTCGACCACCGCGGCCACGATGTGGACGTGAACTCGGCGCTCGCGGTCGTCCTCGACCGCGACGGCGACCGCCTCACCGCGAGCGTGGGCGTCTCCGGCGACGGACAGAGCGTCCCCGAGCCGGGCGAGTCGCTCCGCGTCATCGGGACCGAGGGGATGGTCGCCTTCGACGGCGAGACCATCGAGGTGACGGAGAGCGGAACGACCTACACCGCGACGCCGCCGACGCCCGACTTCGAGGAGTTGACCCGGAAGAAGCTCCGGAACTTCGTGGACGCCGCGCGCGACGAAGCCGACCTCGCCATCCCGGCCGAGGACGCCCTGCGGGTGACCGCACTGACCGAGGCGGCCTACGAGTCAGCGACGACGGGCAGACGGGTCAACGTCGACGGCGACGCCTGAGCAGAGTGTGATTTGCGTTCTCGACTCGGGCCGTCACACGCCGGTCAGCCGGTTCAGCGCGCCCGACGACCCGGTCACGACCCCTCGGTCGCTGGTGCAGACGTACAGTTCGCCGTCGGGGTCGCGGCCGAACGCGAGGACGTTCGTCCCGCCGTCGTCGCGGTCCGCCACGGGTAGCTCCGCGATGTCCCACGGGCGCGACTCGCTCGGGCGGGCGGCGAACAGTCTGCCCTCGGACTGCCAGTCAGCGAAGACGTACGCGCCCGAGAGGTCCGGAATCGCCTCGCCGCGGTAGACGTGGCCGCCGATGACGGCCACCCCGGACGGCCCGTCGCCGCTGTGGGGGTACTCCAGCACCGGGTCGATGAGCGGCGCGCCGTCGGGCGTCTCGGTCGGGCAGTCGCCCGCGCGGAAGCAGTGTGCGCCCTCGCGGACGTTCCAGCCGTAGTTGCCGCCCGCTTCGAGCAGGTTCACCTCCTCCCACGCGCCCTGTCCCACGTCGGCGACGTAGCAGTCCTCGCCGTCGAACGAGAGCCGCCACGGGTTTCTGAAGCCCCACGCGTACTGCTCGTCGCGGCCGTCGGAGCCGACGAGCGGGTTGTCCTCGGGGATGCCGTAGGGCCGGTCGTCGTCGCCGGAGACGCCGCCGGTCGAGTCCACGTCGATGCGGAGGACGCTCCCGAGGAGGTTCCCGGTCACGTCCTGTCCGTTGCCGCCCGACACGGCGTCGTACCAGTCGTCGACGTGGCCGCGGCCCTCGTCGTTCGCGCCGCCGCCGTCGCCCGTGGCGACGTAGAGATAGCCGTCCGGGCCGAACGCGACGGCCCCGGCGTTGTGGTTCGACTGGGGTTGCGGAAGTTCGAGGAGCGTCCGCTCGGAATCTGCCGAGACGGTCGTCGCTTCGGGGTCGACCGTCAGTTCGCTCAGGACGAACGTGTGGCTGTAGTTCGAGGGCGTCCCCGACCGCCGCGGAGTGCTGTACCGGAGGTAGAGCCGCCCGTTATCGGCGAACTCGGGGTGGAAGGCGACGCCGAGGAAGCCGCGCTCGTCGTAGCCGTTGAGGTCGACGACGCGGTCGGTGATGTCGAGGTACGATTCGCTTCGCAGTCCAGAGTCGTCGTGCAACCAGATTCGACCGGGCTGGTCGACGACGAACCGTCGGCTCCCGCCGAACGCCTCGGGGATAGCCACGTCGACCGGCGAGGCGAACCCGGTCGCCACCGTCTCGTAAGCGACTTCGAGACCCGCGAGCGAGCCGTCGCCCCCTGTGTCCGCGGTCGCGGTCGAGCTATCGGTGTCGTCGGATGTCGCGTCGCCGTCAGTCGTTCCGCCAGCGCCGTCGTCGGTCGGGGCGCTCGCACAGCCCGCGAGGCCGCCCAAGAGAGCCGCGCCGGTCGCGGCGAGGAACTCGCGTCGAGACCCGTTCATGTCAACGTAGTACAGCGCGAGTGGAGTAAGGCTTGCTCCGGTCGGGGCGGGGGGGACTCCCCGCTACCCCGCCGCCCCCACAACTCGAATCGAGCGGCGATTCCGAATCTCTTACCACCCGATAGTGACGACGGGTACGACATGGACGAGGTACTCGCCGCCGACGGCCTCAGGAAGTCCTACGGCGACGTGGAGGCGCTCTCGGGCGTCTCCCTGTCGGTCGCCGAGGGGGAGGTCTTCGGCCTCATCGGTCCGAACGGCGCGGGGAAGACGACGCTGGTTCGCGCCCTCACGGGCACGACCGCGGTTGACTCGGGGTCGGCGGCCATCCTCGGGCGCGACCCGACCGAGGTGGACCGCCAGCGCCTCGGCGTCCTCCCGCAGGAGTTCCGGCCCGCGGGCCGGCTCTCCGCCCGCGAACTCGTGGCCTACTACGCGGGGCTCTACGACGACGCCCGCGACCCCGACGCGGTGCTCGACGAGGTCGGCCTCGCCGACGCCGCCGACACCTGGTACGAGAACCTCTCGGGCGGCCAACAGCGCCGCGCCTGCATCGCCCTGACGCTCGTCAACGACCCCGACGTGCTGTTCTTGGACGAGCCGACGACCGGCATCGACCCCGCGGGCCGCCGGTCGCTGTGGGGGCTCGTCGAGGACCTCGCCGCCGGCGGGACGACGGTGTTTCTCACCAGCCACTCCATGGAGGAGATAGAGCGCCTCGCCGACCGCGTGGGGCTGCTCAACGCGGGCGAACTCGTCACGGTCGGCCGGCCGGACGACCTCGTGTCCGAGTACGGCGGCGAGAGCCGCCTCGTCGTCCGAACCGACGGCGACGCCGACGCAGAGGCGACCCTCCGGTCGGTGTCGCTCCCGGCCGCGCTCGACGCGACGGTGTCGGGAGACGGCATCACCGTCCACGGCGTCGGTCCGCGCGACATCGGCGACGTGGTCGCCGCCTTCGACGACGCGGGCGTCGTCTACGAGTCGCTCGTCTGGAAACAGCCCGGCCTCGAAGAGGTGTACCTCTCTCTGACCGGCGAGCAGTTCGAGGCGGCCCGCCCCGCCGCGGCCGCCGCGGTCGGAGGTGACAGATGAGCCTCGCCGCCCGCGTCCGCTCGGAGTTCGTCGCCTCGTGGCACTCGTTCCTCCGGCGGCGGACGGCGGTCTTCTTCACGTTCTTCTTCCCCGCCATCATCGTCGTCATCTTCGGGGCGCTCGTGCAGACCCAGCCGACCGGCGGCGGCCTGTTCGCCGAGCCGAAGGAGTACTACATCGCCGGCTACCTCGCGGTCGTCGTGTTGTTCACCCCGCTGTCGCGCGTCGGCAGCACCATCGCGCGCCACCGGGAGGGAAGTCGCTTCGAGAAACTGGCGACGACGCCGCTGTCGCGCGCCGAGTGGCTCCTCGCGCACTCGCTCGTCAACGTCGTCGTCATCGGCCTCGCGGCGCTGTTGCTCCTCGCGCTGTCGGCGCTCGTGACGGGCGCGTCGATTCCGCTGACGCCCGCGACGCTCGCAATCGTCCCCTTCGTCGCGCTCGGCGTGACGCTCTTCTGCGGCCTCGGGGCCGTCATCGGGAGCGTCGCGGACTCGCAGGACGGCGTCATCGCCGCGAGCAACGCCATCGCGCTGCCCCTGTTGTTCCTCTCGGAGACGTTCGTGACGCCCGACCTGCTGCCGGCGTGGTTCGTCCCGGCGCTGAACCTCTCGCCGCTCACGTACTTCGCCCGCGGCGTCCGGGCGCTCACCTACGGCGGCGGCGACTGGCTCACGAACCTCGCGGTGCTCGCGGCCCTCGCGGTCGCCTTCTTCGCGGCGGGGACGCTGGCGATTCCGCGGACCGACTGAGGCGACTCGCGCCGCCTGCTTGCGGTGCGGGGGGATTCGGCAGCCCCCGATGCGCCCGCAAACTCAAGCCTTAACCCGCGGCCGACCCCACGTGGTGGCATGGTCGAAACTGAGACGTACACCATCGAGGGACCGGACGGAGACACCGAGGCGCTCGAACTCCCCGCGGGCCTCGTCGACATCTTCTCGGAGCAGGGCGAAGAGCCGACCGACGTCGTCGCCGACGTGGTCGTGCAGGCGTTCGCACAGCAGGCCCACGTCGTCGCGCACCACAGCGAGGACGGCGCGCCGGCCGACATCGCCGAAATCAACGAAAAGATGGAAGAGCTGTTCGAAGAGCGCTTCGGCGTCCCGCTGTCGGACGCGCTCGGCCACTCGCACTAAGTCGAAGTCGCGGGTCGCGGCTACGCGGTTTTCTCTGTCGTTCCGAGTCGAAGGAGAGAGCCGCGCGTCCGGGCCTCGTGGCGGGTCCGCCGGGGTCAGATGAACGCCAGCGGCACCATGACGGCGAAGCCGGCGGCGAGGCCGGCGAGCAGTTCGACCCGGCCGCCGCGCGGGAGGCGCTTTCCGAGTTCGAGCGCCTCGGGGATGAACTCCGTGAGGACGAGAAAGACCATCGCGCCGGCCGCGAAGCCGAAGCCGAACGGGAGGAACTCCCGGGCGATGCGGACGAAGTAGAACGCGATGACCGCGCCGATGGGCTGGGGTAGACTGGAGAAGATAGCCCACCAGACGAGCTTCCAGTTCGAGACGTTCATCGACCGCAGCGGGATGGAGATGGCGAGCCCCTCGGGGACGTTGTGAATCGAGATGGCAATCGTCATGAACACCGCGAGCAGCGGGACGACGAACCCGAACAGCTGGAAGCCGCCGTCGAGGCCGAGGTCGGCAAACGAGACGCCGACGGCGACGCCCTCGGGAAAGCTGTGGACGGTGAGGATGCCGAGAATCAACAGCAGTTTGCGGAAATCGGCCTCCTCGTACTGCTTGGGGTTGACCTCCGCGCCCTCGATGACGCGGTGGGCGACGAGGACGAGCGCGACGCCGGCGAGCATCCCGATGCCGAGTTGGAGCGGCGTCCCGTTTGCGAGTCCCTCGAAGACGAGGCCGAACAGCGACGCCGACACCATGATGCCCGAGGCGATGCCCCACAGCGCCACGTTCCAGCGGTCGCTCACGTCCGAGACGAAGAAGAACGGAATCGCGCCGACCCCGGTCGCGATGGCCGTGACGAGCCCCGCGAGAAAGACGAACGTGAGAGCGGAAAACTGGTCCATACCGGACGTAGCCACTCGGCGCCGATAAGTATTATCATATCTTAGATATTTTTGGCTTGCCTAAATATTTGAGTTGCGGGTAGCAAGCCTTAGACGGTTTAGACGGGCCAAAAACTCCGACGGGAAAATGAGATAGACATTCTGATATATTAGGCTCTGCGCTCAGTCGTCGGCCGCCGACGCGCCTTCGGGCGAGTCGCCGTCGCCGCCCATCGGGGAGACGGGCGTGGCCGCGACGGAGCGGGCCGACCCCATCCAGCGCTCGACGTTGGCCGAGACGTAGTCGCGCGCGCCGAAGGCGACCGCGCCGCCGACGCCGATGGCGAGGGCCGCGGCGATGCCCCACGCGAACGCCTGCGCGATGGTGAACAGGATGGCCACGTCGATGCCCATCGTGCTCAGACCGATGACGACGGCGGTGAAGTAGAGGAACATCCGGGTGCCGACCGCGAAGACGCTCGTGTACGGCGTCTCGGTCGCCGCGCGGGTGCGGGTGATGGCGTCACCGATGAAGTCGGCGACGACGAACCCGAGGACGATGACGAGCAGGCCGGCCACGAACGACGGCGCGTACGACGCCGCGGTCGAGACCCATTCGGAAAACAGGTCCACCGCGAGCACGTCGGCGGCCGCGAGGACGGCGATGGCGTAGACGAACCACTTGCCGAGCGTCCCGAACGCGCCCGAGACGGCCGTTTCGGTTCCGCCGAGAATCTTCCCGACGGGCGTCGCCAACACGGCCTTGTCGACTTCGACGCGGTCAGCGACCCGCGTGATGAGCCGGGCCGCGATGCTGCCGATGAACCAGCCGACGATGAGAATCAACAGCGCGCCCACGAGCCGCGGGACGAACGCGAGCACGGCGTTGGTCAACTCTGCGACGGACTCGGTCAGCGTGACTTGTAACGGGTACATTGTTGCGGGTGGAACGTCGCGCTCCCCGAAGTTAGTTAAGAATACAAGAACCGTGAATAAAATTATCTCGTAATCGGAACCCTCCGATTTCTCCGATACTCGGCAAAAACGGACGAAGCGCCGAGTCACAGGGTCGGTGCGTCACGGTTCGGTTCGTTCGGTTCGACCGTCCGGCGAGCGGGACAGTCTCTGGTTCGAGCGCGTCGGCCGCGATTTAATCTCGGCTTGATTCGTCGCCGCGGCCGCGAGAACCGGTGCGTTCATCTGCGAGATGGCCGAGCTGTGTTGCGATTTCTTCCATGGCGACGACGAGTCTGGCGGCGTACCAGATGACGACGACGATGACGACGAGAAACACCCACGCGAGGACTTGCTGGGCGATGAGAAGCGCGTAGGCGAGCGTCAGCGCGAGGAACACCGCGACGGCGACTTTCGCGCCCGCGGTCCGGTGGAGTGGCGTGTCGTCCGGTAGTGGGGACATGGCCCGTGGTTTTCAGGCGACGGAGTTATCTGTTTGGCCGCCACGGGCCGGTGGCGACACCCTCCGGCTGACGAGCGTAACCGGCCCAATTCTGTGGTATAAACCACGAACCATCCCGATTAATTGCGCTACTGTAGCGTGCCACCAAAGGCCGAGAGACCGCCCACACCGCCGAGTTTATCAGTAAATGACGGGAACCACTAACCAATGGGAGAGCTATCCGAATTGTTCGCGCCGAACCGAATCGCGGTGGTCGGTGCGACCGAGCGCGAAGGAGCAATCGGGCGGGCAATCATGGACAACCTCATCGACGAGTTCGACGGTGAGGTCGTTCCGGTCAACCCCAAGTACGACGAACTGTTCGGCCTCCAGTGCTACGGCGACGTCGGCGAGACGGACGCCGACCTCGCGGTCATCGTCGTCCCTCCGAAGGTCGTCCTGCCGGCGATGAAGTCCGCCGGGGAGGCGGGCATCCAGAACGTGGTCGTCATCACCGCCGGCTTCGGCGAGACGGGCAGCGAGGGTGCCGCCCGCGAGCAGGAACTCCGCGACATCGCGGAGGAGTACGACCTCAACGTCGTCGGCCCGAACAGTCTGGGCATCATGAACACGGACGTGGGCATGAACGCGACGTTCGGCCCCGACATGGCCCTCGACGGCAACATGTCCTTCATGAGCCAGTCGGGCGCGTTCATCACGGCCGTCATCGACTGGGCCAACGACGAGGACATCGGCTTCAAGGACATCGTCTCGCTGGGCAACAAGGCCGTCCTCGACGAGGCCGACTTCATCGAGGCGTGGAACGACGACCCCGACACCGAGGTCATCATCGGCTACCTCGAAGGCATCTCGGCGGGCCGCGAGTTCATCGACTCCGCCCGCGACGTGACGAAAGACACGCCCATCGTCCTCGTCAAGTCCGGCAAGACCGACGCCGGCGCGCAGGCCGCCTCCTCGCACACCGGCACCATCGCCGGCTCGGACGCCGCCTACGAGGCCGGCCTCGAACAGGCGGGCGTCATCCGCGCGGACTCCGTCCAGCACCTGTTCGACACCGCCCGCGTGCTGGGCGACCAGCCGCTGCCCGAGAACAAGGACGTGGCCGTCATCACGAACGCCGGCGGCCCCGGCGTCATGACGACCGACGCCATCGGCGAGTCGGAACTGCGGATGGCCGACTTCACCGACGAGACGCTCGAAGCCTTCTCCGAGTCGCTCCCCGCCGAGGGGAACATCTACAACCCGGTCGACATCGTCGGCGACGCCGACAACGCCCGGTTCAAGGAGGCCCTCGACGTGGCGCTCGCGGACGACAACGTCGGCATGGCGCTCGTCTTGACCTGTCCGACGGCCGTCCTCGACTACAACCAACTCGCCGCCGACACCGTCGAACTCCAACAGGAGTACGACAAACCCATCGCCGCCTGCTTCATGGGCGGCGAGCGCGTCGACGCCGCGTCCGACGTGATGAAAGACGCCGGCATCCCGAACTACTTCGACCCCTCGCGCGCCGTCGACGGCCTCGAAGCCCTCTCGGAGTACGCCGACATCCGCCAGCGCGAGTACGACGCGCCCACCGAGTTCGACGTGGACCGCGAGCGCGCCCGGGAAATCCTCGAAACCGTCGAGGACCGCGACGAGACCCGTCTCGGCGTCGAAGCGATGGAACTGCTCGACGCCTACGGCATCGAGACGCCGGCCGGCGACATCGTCGACGACCCCGCCGACGCGCTCGAAGTCGCGGAGGACATCGACGGCAACGTCGTGATGAAAATCGTCAGCCCGGACATCCTCCACAAGTCCGACATCGGCGGCGTCAAGGTCGGCGTCGCAAACGAGGACGTCTACGACGCCTACGAGGACCTCATCACCCGCGCGAAGAACTACCAGCCCGACGCCAACATCCTCGGCGTGCAGGTCCAAGAGATGGTGAACCTCGACGACGGCGTCGAGACCATCGTCGGCATGAACCGCGACCCGCAGTTCGGCCCGCTCATGATGTTCGGCCTCGGCGGCATCTTCGTGGAAATCCTCGAAGACACGACGTTCCGCGTCGCGCCCGTCTCCGAGACGGAAGCGGAAGACATGACGAAGGAAATCGACGCCGCGCCGATGCTCCGCGGTGCCCGCGGGAACGACCCGGTCGACATCGGCGGCATCACGGAGACCATCCAGCGGCTCTCCCAACTGGTCACCGACTTCCCGGCCATCCTCGAACTCGACATCAACCCGCTCGTCGCGCTGCCGGACGGCGTGAAGGCCGTCGACGTTCGACTCACCGTCGACCCGGACGAACTTTAAACACTTCACCACCCTATCACTCAACAATGAACACGGTACTCGTCACCTCGACCGGAGAAAGCACCGGGAAGACCGCAATCACCCTCGCACTCGGCGTCCTCGCCAAGGAGCGCGGGCTGGACGTGGGCTACATGAAGCCCAAGGGCACCCGCCTGCAGTCCAGCACCGGAAAAACCCTCGACGAGGACCCGATGCTCGCCCGCGAACTGCTCGACATCGATGCGGAGATGCACCAGCTCGAACCCGTCGTCTACTCCCCGACGTTCATTCAGGGAGCCGTCCGCGGCAAGGAAAATGCCGAGGAGCTTTCGGAGGTCATCTCCCACCACTTCGAGGACATCTCGGCCGACAAGGACCTGATGCTCGTCGAGGGCGGCGGCTCCTACCGCACCGGCGGCATCGTGGACCTCACCGACGGGGACGTGGCGAACCTCCTCGACGCCGAGGTCGTCCTCGTCGCCGACTACCAGCACCCGAGCGACCTCGACGACGTGGTCGCGGCGGTCGAAGACATCGGCCCCGACCGCCTCGCGGGCGTCGTCTTCAACCGCGTGAGCGACGCTGCCTACGACGAACTCGAAACCGAGGTCGCGCCGTTCCTCGAAGCCCGCGGCGTCCCCGTCCTCGGCGTCGTCCCGACCGAAAAGGACCTCGCGGGCGTCACCGTCGAGGAACTCGCGAACGAACTCGGCGCGGACCTCGCGACCGACGCGCCGACCGACGCCTTCGTCGAGCGCTTCCTCGTCGGCGCGATGGGCGGCGACGCGGCGCTCCGCTACTTCCGCCGCACGAAGAACGCCGCGGTCATCACCGGCGGCGACCGCGCGAACATCCAGCGCGCCGCGCTCGAAGCCCCCGGCGTCAAATGTATCATCCTCACCGGCGGCCACCGACCCGTCGGAGCCGTCATCGGCAAGGCCGAAGAGAAAGGCGTCCCGGTGCTGCTCGTCAACGGCGACACGCTCTCCGTGACCGACCGCGCCGAGGACATCGTCAGCACGGGCCGCACCCGCGACGAGCGAACGGTCAACCGGATGCGCGACCTGCTGTACGAACACGCCGACATCGACGCCATCATCGGGAACATCGAACCGTCCGGTGACGGCGCGGCCGACGGCGACGACGAGTAACGACCGACGCGTCGGCATCGACTGCTTTTTTCGGGATTCGGACTCAGACCCCGTTCTGTCCACCCTCGCGCCTATCGAGATAGTCGTTGACGAGCGACGGCGCGCCGACGCCGACGCCGAGGAGCGCGAAAAATGAGAGGACGAACTGTCCGGTAGCCGCTTCGACGAGGTAGGCAACCGGGAGGGCGGCGAGGACGAACCCGGTGACGACGAGCGTCTGTCGGGAGACCATACGCCCGCTACGGTGGTCAGGAAGTTAATAGTTCCAGGTCACGTTACCAGTGCCCGGTCAGCAGCGCCAGCCGCGGTCGGTGTCGTTCAGGAGTTCCGCGCCGTCGTCGGTGACGACGACGAGGTCCTCGATTCGGACGCCGAACTCGTCGGGGAGGTAGACGCCCGGTTCGACGCTGAAGACGTTCCCGACCTCGAGTTCGCGGTCGCTTCCGGCGACGATGTAGGGCTCCTCGTGCACGTCGAGGCCGACGCCGTGGCCGGTCCGGTGGATGAAGCGGTCGCCGTAGCCCGCCTCCTCGATGACCTCGCGGGCCGCGCGGTCGACGTCGCCGGCGGCGACGCCGGGTTCGACGGTCTCGACGGCGGCGGTTCTGGCGGCCTGCACGACGCCGTGGACCTCCGCGAACGCCGCGGGCGGCTCGCCGGCGAAGACGACGGTTCGGGTCTGGTCGCTCGGGTAGTGGTCGACGACGGTCCCGAAGTCGAGGACGACCGGGTCGCCAGACTCGATGACGCGGTCGCCGTGGCTGTGGTGGGGCATCGCCCCGTTCGGGCCGGAGCCGACGAGCGGGCCGAAGGGAATCCCCTCGCCGCCCTCGTCCGCGAGGAGGCGCTCGATTTCCGCGGCGAGTTCGTTCTCGGTCATGCCGACGGCGTCCTCACCCATGTCGCGGACGCGCTCGACCGCGCGGTCGACGGCCGCCCCGGCGCGGCGGAGCGCGTCGAGTTCGGCGTCGTCCTTCCGCGCGCGAAGCGGGGCGACGACCTCGCTCGCCAGCCCGAAGTCGGCGTCGGGGAGCGCCGCCCGGAGGTCCTGCGAGAAGCGCGCCCACATCGTGTCGTCGACGAGGACGCGGCCGCCGGCGAGGCCGAGGTCCGAGACGATGTCCGCGAGGGCGTCCCGCGGGTCGTCGTCGTCGCTCCACGTTCGCACGTCAGCGACCCACGACTCGGCGCGGACCTGCGTCTCGTAGAGGTCGGGGACGAGAAACGCCGGCGCGCCCTCGCGGGGGACGAAAAGCAGCAGGTGGCGCTCTGCGGGTTCCTCGTCGAAGCCCGAGAGGTACAGCAGGTTTCGGCTGGGGAACAGCACGGTCGCGTCGGCGTCCGCGTCGGCCAGTCGGTCCTGACACGCGCGGGTCCGTCGTTCGAAGGGCGTCATGCGAGTCGATACGAGCGCCGGGGGAAAAGCGTGGGCGGTCCGCGAGCGCGGCGGGTCGCCAGCCGCGGGCGTCCTACGCCCCGAGGTCGAGCGGGTCGTAGAGCTGGCCGGTGATGGATTCGAAGGCGTCGGAGGCGGTCACGAGGCCGACCACGGAGTCGCTTTCGGGGTCGCGGACCATGGCGAGCTCCTGATTTTCCTCCTGAAAGCGGTCGATGAGGTCGCTGACCGAGAGGTCCGAGGGGACCGAAAGCGGGGGCGCGGCGATGTCGTCGAGGCGGCGGTCGCCCGACTGGAGGCGGTCGATGTTCGAGAGCACCGTCGGCGCGTAGACGACGCCCCGTACGTCGTCCAGCGAGTCCCCGACGAGCGGGAACCGCGAGTGCTGGGGGTTCGACCGGACGCGTTCGAGGCTCTCGTCGGTGGTCGCGTCGGCCGAGAGCGCGACGACGTGGTCGGCGGGGACCATCACGTCGCGGACGGGCAACTCACCGATTCGGAGCGCGTTGAGCACTTCCTCGCGGCGGTCTTCGGGGAGCGAACCCTGTGAGAGCACGTCCCCCATCTGGCTGCGGACCTCGCCGCGCGTGAGCCGGGTGCCCTCACCCGCGGAGCCGTCGCCGTCCTCGTCGTCGATTTCGGCTTCCTGCCACGAGCGGGTTATCTCGACGCCGACGAGCGACAGCAGGCGTTTCGCCAGCCAGTCGGCGACGACGATGACCGGGTACATCAGCTTCGTCCAGCCGTACAGGACGGGCGCGGTGTACTTCGCCACCGTGCGGGAGCGCTCGACGCCGAGGTACGTCGGCACCTGCTCGCCGAGGACGACGTGCGAGAGGTTGATGACGACGAGCGACAGCCCGACCGAAAGCGACGTGTGGGAGCCCGCCGCCCCGCCGCCGCCGAGGACCGCGTCGAACGTGGCCGCGACCGCGGGTTCAGCGACGACACCGAGGCCGACGCTGGCGATGGTGATCCCGACCTGACAGCCCGAGAGATACACTTCGAGTCGCTCCGTCATCTCCCACGCGAGTTCGAGCCCGCGGGAGCCCTCGAAAGCGGACTCGTCGAACTGCGGGACGCGCGTCATCGCGAACTCGGAGACGACGAAGAAGGCGTTCGCGAGCAACAACACCAGACCGCCGCCGAGGCGAAGCGCGGTTTCGACACCTACCATGTGACGCGAGCGTTCGAACCGGACTCCCCTGAGGGTGTCGGCTCGGCCCCGCGGTGTGAACGCCTCGCGGACGACGCCGATGGGTGGCACTTCCGGGCGGGAGACGCGACCGGCGTGCGAGAGACACCTTAGCGCTCGAACAGCTTTATCTCGCGGGGCGTCGCATTGTCGGCCATGAGTTGGAAAGCAATCGACGCCCTCGACGACGCTCGTGACGCCACGACGTCGCTCCTCCTCCCGTTCGACGCGGGTCGATGGGCGCGCCTCGCATTCATCGCCCTCTTCATCGGTGGTCTCGGCGGGAGCGGCGGTGCCGGAAGCAACACCGGCACGACCGCCCCCACCGGAGGCGGCTCGACCGACATCCCGACCGATTCGCTGCCCGGGTTCGTGACGCCCGAAAACGTCTTCGCCGCGGTCATCGCGCTCGTGGCGGTCGGTATCGTCCTCTGGCTCGTGTGGATGTTCGTCGGCTCCGTGATGCAGTTCGTCCTCGTGGACGCCGTCGTCACGAAAGACGTGCACATCCGCAAGCCGTTCCGCGAGCGCTTCTGGCTCGGCGTCAGGCTGTTCGGCTTCCAGGCCGGGCTGTTCGTCGCCGTCCTCGCGGTCATCCTGCTCCCGGTCGCGGCGGTGCTTCTCGGTTCCGTCGCGGTCACGCCCGCAGTGGGCCTCCTCGCCATTCCGCTCGTCTTCCTCGCCATCGCGCTACTGTTCGTCGTCGCCATCGTCATGCAGTTGACGACCGACTTCGTCGTCCCGACGATGATAGCCGAAGACCGCGCGCTCCTGTCGTCGTGGGGACGGGTCGTGCCGGTGTTCCGCGCCGAACTCTCCGAGTTCGGCCTGTACGTCATCGTCCGGTTCATCCTCGGCATCCTCGCGAGCATCGCTGTCGGCATCGCGGCCCTCCTCGCCCTGCTCGTCGTCGCCATCCCGTTCGCCATCGTCGGCGGCGGGGCGTTCCTCGCGCTCGACGCCGCGAACGTCGCGCTGTTCTCGACGGCCGGGCTGGTCGTCTTCGGCGCGCTCGGGGTTCTGTTCGTCCTCGCGGCCATCGCGGTCGGCGCGGTCGTCCAGATGCCCGTCGTGACGTACTTCCGGTACTACTCGCTGTTCTTGCTCGGCAGCGCCGACGACTCGCTCGACCTCGTCTCGCAGTTCCGGTCCGACGACGACTCGTCGGCCCCGGAAGGCCCGACGCCCGCCTGAACACCGGCGACTCGCTCGCCACGACTCGCGCTCCAATCTCGGGGGGCGCGCCGCCGTCACACCCCGAAACCCCCGTCGCACTTCGTTTTTCGCGCCGTCGCCGACGCGACCGTCTCGGGTGGTAAGCGGTGATTAATTAATACGTTGACAATCCTACGCTCCGGTATGTCCTTCGAATGGGTCTCGTACTTCACGTGCGAGGAGTGCGGGCTGGAGCGCCCGTCGCCGGAGGTTCCCTACGACCGACTCGGGTACGCGGTCTGTCCGGGGTGCGGTGCGGAGACGCGCCCGGCGGCCGCGGCGATGGCCGACGCCTCGACGCCGGTGGATGGGTAGACACTTCGGGCTTCGCCGCCACTCAACGGTGTGAGCTGGACGGAAGTCCGTCGGGACGACCGCATCGTGGAGTGGGAGCGGAGCGACGGTCACGCGACCATTCGGCTCCGACGCGGGCCGAATACGTGGCACGTCAGAGTCGACCGGCTCTACCAGTCCGCCGAGGGCCGCGGCTACGAGGGCAAGCGGTTCGAGTCGGAAGCCGAGGCGCGCGAGACCGTCGACGCGTGGAAAACCGAGTACGACGTGGACGACTGACGCCGGACTACTGGAGTCGGCGGGTCGTCTCGACAAGCGGGTGTCGGGCGTAGTCGACGATGTCGATGTCCGAGATGGAACTGAGGCCCTCCTTTTCCGCGGTCCGCTGCATCCCGAGTTCGACGGGGTCGTCGACGACGATGACGTAGGCGTCCATCTCCTCGATGCCGATGCGGTCGGCCGCGAGGACGCGGTGGTGGCCGTCCGCGAGGAGCAGCGTTCCGTTGTTGTCGATGACGACGAGCGGTTCGGCGAGACCGCGTTCGAGTTCGTACCGGCGACCGTCGAGTTCGTCGGCGTAGACGCGGGCCTGCGTGGGGATGAGGGCCGAAAGCGAGACCGTGCGGCGCTCTTGGTGGACCGTGATGCCGTGAATCTGTTCGAGCGTTCGCATGAGTTTGCCCACCTTCTCGGGCGTCGCGCGCTCGATTTGGCTCCGGATGACATCGGTGTTCGAGATGATGCCGACGAGGTTACCCGCGTCGTCGACGACCGGGAGTTTCTGGATGCCCGACCGGAGGATGACGCGGGCGGCGTCGTTCACGTCCATCTCGGGATGAGCGACAACGAGGTCCGTCGCCATCACCGTCTCGATGGGCGCGTCGTCCGCAGACAGGAGGATATCGCGGGCCGTGACGAAGCCCTCGGCCTTGCGTCCGTCGCAGACGGGGAACCCGTTGTGCCCGTCGCTCTCCGCGATGCGCTGGGCGACGTCCGCGACCGTGTCGGTCGGAGAGACGGTCTGGACCTCGCGCGTCATGTACTCCTTGACGGTCGCTTTAGTAGTCATCTCCCACCTGATAGGGCCACCGTCGGCAAAAACGTGTGGGCGCTCACTCATCTAACGGGTACTCGAAGGCCACGTCGGTGTCCAGACTCGGCGTCGGCGTCGCGTGTTCGAGCGTCTCGAACACCCGTCCGGCGACGATGTCGGTGACGATCGTCGCGAGCGACTCCCGAGAGTCGTCGCCCACGTCGTCGAGGATGCCGAGCGGAATCTGTGCGCCCGCCATGTCGGCGTGGCCGCCGGCGCTTCCGATGGAGCCGAGCGCCTCTCGGAACGCCTCACCGAGGTCGACCCGCGCTCCGCGGGCGCGACCGGAGACGTAGACCGTCCCGTCCATCAGGCCGTAGACGACCGTCACCTCGACGCCCTCCATCCCGAGGAGGTGGTCGGCGGCCTGCGCGAGCGCGTCCCGCTCGCGGATGTCGCCGACGTTCGTCGTGAGGACGTTCCCCCGAACGTCGCGGTTCGAGACGGCGCGCGCGAGCGTCTCCATCGTCTCGGAGGTCAGACTCGGCGTCTCGACCCGTTCGAGCAGGTCCACGTCGACGTGCGGGATGAGGAAGGCGGCGGCCTCGAAGTCGGCGGTCGACACCTCCCGCGTGAAGTCGTTGGTGTCGACCTGAATCCCGAACAACAGCGCGGTCGCCACCGTCGTATCGGGGACGATACCGAGCCGTTCGAGATACTCCGCCAGCAGCGTGCTCGTCGCGCCGACGCCGCGTCTGAGGTCGACGTACGCCGCCTCGACCGGCGCGCGCGGCGGGTGGTGGTCGATGACGACATCGATGGTCGTCTCCGGCGGCAGGCGGTCGTTGACGCCCGGCCGGGAGTGGTCGACGAGCGCGAAGCCGGCGTACTCGTCGTCCGCGGGCACCTCGTCGAGGACGCGGAGGTCCAGTTCGAGGAGGTTCACGAGCGCGCGGTTCTCCTGGTGAGAAATATCGCCGAAGTAACACACGTCGGCGTCGACGCCCGCCCGCTCGGCGATGGCTTGGAGCGCCAGCGCCGCGGCGATGGCGTCGGGGTCGGGGTTGTCGTGCATCACAACCGCGAGCCTGCCGTCGACGTTCCGGAGGACCCGCATCAGCCGGTTCAGCCGCTCCGTGTGCGACGTGCCGACGGCGTCGAGGATGCGCTCTGTGACCACTCGGCGCGGGTCGATGACCTCGTCGGCGAGGTCGTAGATGTCGGCGCGGACCGACGGGGCGGCGTCGTCGCCGAGGTAGACGACGAGCGGCGCGTCCGGATAGTGGTCGCGGGCCGCGCGCGCCGCGTCGAGATTTCCCTGCGGCGACTGTCCGCCGACGACGACGAGGTCCACCTCCTCGGGGTAGGTCGACGGGTCCGCGGGGTCGCCCTCTCGCGCGGCGATGCCGTCCGAGCGGAGGTCCTCGGCGCGGCCCTGTCGGTCGGTGACGACCGTCACCGTCCCGCCGCGGCCGGCGAGTTGCCCGACGAGGCCCCCACCGAGCGACCCGCAGCCGAGAATCAGGCGACGTACCATACACGGACGGTCGAACTCCGGCCGCAAAACCCTACCGTCCTCCCATCCGGCGATGATATTATGTCATGGCATACCATGACACATACACGATGGAACTCGAGACGCAACTGCTCCCCGAATCGCGAGCCGAGTCGTTCGTCCGAACCTGTCGAACCGTCGTCGGCGACGACCTCAGGAGCGTGACGTACTTTACGCACGACCGCTGCGAACAGATATACCTCCGGAACGACCTCGAAGCCGACGCCGACCTCACCGGGTTCGTCGAACACGAGACCGACGGGTTTCAGGCCCGAACCGCCTATCGCGGCTCCGAACTCGGTAACTACCGCTACACCGTTCGCGCGTTCGACCACGGCTACCTGACGCGGGTGACCGCAGACGACAAGGGTGTGTTCGTCACGACCGACGGCCTGACGCTCAGGCGCTCCGAGGAGTTGGCGTCGGCGCTCGGCGAGTTACTGCGGGAATAAAAGAGACCGAACGGAGTTGATCCGAATCGCCGAAACGCTCAGAAGAGCGCGGCGGCGACGGTCTGAGCCGTCTCGATGACGGGCTGGAAGCCGGGCAGGAGCAGGACCGTCCCCACCGCGGCGAAGACGATCGCCACGTAGAGACCGACCGGCTGACTGCCGATTTCGAGGGGCTTCGACGGCTCCTCGATCCACATCGCCTTCACGACGCGGCTGTAGTAGAACAACGACAGTGCGCTGTTGACCGCGCCGACCGCGGCGAGCCACCAAAAGCCGGAGCCGATGGCCGACTCGAACAGGGCGTACTTCGAGAAGAAGCCGCCGAACGGCGGAAGCCCCGCGAGCGAGAACATGAAGACGGTCATCGCCGAGGCGGCGATGGGTGCCTTCGACGCGATGCCGTTGTAGTCCTCGAACGTGCGGCCGAGGCCCCACTTTTCGACCATGGCGATGAACAGGAACGCGCCCGTGTTCATGAAGCCGTAGACGAACAGGTGAGCCATGCTCGCGCCGAGGACATCACCGTTTGCGGCACCGCCGTCGGCGGTGATGGCCGCGAGACCGATGAGCGCGTACCCCGCGTGACCGATAGAGGAGTACGCGAGCATCCGCTTGACGTTGTTCTGCGTCGCCGCCGCGAAGTTACCGAGCGTCATGGTGACGACGGCGAGCACCGCGAAGAGCAGCGACCAGTCGACGCTCCCGCCGCCGATTGCGGTGACGGTCTCAAGGGGGAACGCGACGGTGAACACGCGGAAGGCGACGGCGAAGCCGGCCGCCTTCGACGCCGACGAGAGGAACGCGCTCACGGGCGCTGGCGCGCCCTCGTAGGCCTCCGGCGCCCAGAAGTGGAACGGGACGGAGGCGGTCTTGAACGCGAAGCCGCCGGCGAGCATCAGCACGCCGAGGCCGAGGACGCCGACCAGTTCGGTGCCCTCAGCGAGCGTCGCGGCGATCTCCGGGAGCACCAGCGAGCCGGTGACGGCGAACACGAGGCTGATACCGAACGCGAACACCGCCGACGACAGCGCGCCGATGAGGAAGTACTTCAGCCCGGCCTCGATGCTGCCGCGGTCCTTCTTGAGGAACGCGACGAGCGCGTACGAGGGCAGGGACGCCAGTTCGAGGCTGACGAAGACGGTCGCCAGCGAGTTCGACATCCCCATGAGGGTCATGCCGGTCGCGGCGAACAGCACGAGGGCGTAGAACTCGCCTTGGTACTGCTGGTCCGCGAGGTAGTCGTACGAGGCGACCGAGACCATCGCGGCGACGCTGGTGAAGATGAGCGTGAAGAACAGGCTCATCCCGTCGACGACGAGCGCGTCGCCGTACAGCGAAATCGCGCCGCCGGTTGACTCCATGCCGGTTCCGCCGATGAGGAACCAGCCGGCGATGCCGCCGGCGGCGAGCGCGCCGAGCGTCGCCGTGCCGGCCAGGAGGCCGTTGTTCGTGGAGTCGGGGTCGATGGTGTCGATGAGCAGCAGCGCGAGCCCCGTCAACGCGAGCACGATGGCGGGAGCCGTTGCGAACCACTGGGGAGCGGACTGGAGGGGCGTCATCTAGAACGCACCTCCCAGTTCGAGAATCGGAGTAACTGCGTCCTGAATCATCGTGAAGAAGATATCCGGCGAGACGCCGAGCACGATGGTGAGAAGCAGCAGCACCGCGAGCGGTGCGACGTCGTGGAACGGTGCCTCCGTGACGTCGTAGTCGCCGTCGAACCGGAAGGGTCCGAACAGCGTCCGCTGCATCGCGAACAGCAGGTAGCCGGCGACGATGACGATGCCGAACATCGCAGCGCCGGTGAACAGCGGCATCGCCTCCATCACCGTGGACTCGAACGCGCCCTTGAAGATGAAGAACTCGGCCGCGAAGCCGGCCATGAGCGGCAGGCCCATGTACCCGAACGCGCCGGCGACGAAGATACCCGCCGTGACCGGCATCCGGTCCGCGATGCCGGACATGTCCGACACCATGCGCGTGTGGGTCGTGTTGTAGATGACACCGACGGCCATGAACATCAGTCCGGAGATGAGGCCGTGGGCGACCATCTGGAAGGTCGCACCGCCGACGCCGTAGGTGGTGTAGGCGATGAGACCGAGGATGACGTACCCCATCGACGAGACGGAGGAGTACGCGACGATGCGCTTGAGGTCCTGCTGGGCCAGCGCGAGCAGTGCGCCGTAGATGACGCTCGCGACGGCGAGCAGGGCGATGGGCAGCGCGAAGGCGCGCGCCGTCTCCGGCAGCATCGTGAAGTTGAACCGGAGCAGGGCGTACGTACCCATCTTCAGGAGGACCCCCGCCAGCATGACCGACACCGGCGTGGGGGCCTCGACGTGTGCGTCCGGCAGCCACGTGTGAAGCGGGGCGACCGGGACCTTCACCGCGAATCCGAAGAACATCGCGACGAACGCGACAGACGCGAGTGCGCCGGCCGACAGTCCCGCGAAGCTCCCGAGTTGTCCGGCCTGCAACGCCTGCGCGATTTCTGGCAGGCGGAACGACGATATCGAGTCGCCGAGACCGAACACCAGCGAGATGAAGCCGATGAACATCACGAGCGACGCGATGTTCGTGTAGACGAAGAACTTGATCGCCGCGTACTTCCGGCGTGGGCCGCCCCAGACGCCGATGAGGAAGTACATCGGCAGGAGCACGGCCTCCCAGAAGATGAACCAGACGAAGAAGTCGAGCGCCGTGAAGACGCCGAGCAGGTTTGCCTCCATCAGGAGCATCAGGCCGAAGAACTGGGATTGACGCTCCGAGATGGGCGTCCACGCGCTGACGATAGCGAGCGTGGTGAGGATGGTTGTGAGGACGACAAGCGGCATGCTGATGCCGTCGACGCCGACCATCCAGTGAATGTCGTACTGGCCGAGTTGCAGCCAGGCGATGTCTGTCTCGAACGCGATGTTCCCGCCCAGGAGGGCGTTCCCGCTCGCGTCGTACTGTTGCCACATGTAGAGGCTCCCGACGACGGGAGCCAGACTCAGCGCGAAGGCCGCCTTGCCGGCGTACCGGTCCGGCAGGACGAAGGTGACCAGCGCGGCGAGGAACGTGACTGCGATGAGCGCTTCGATTATCATGCGAACCAACCTCCGAGCAGACCGAGACCGAGAAGCAGCGCGGTCAGACCGAGCGTGAGGAGCGCCGCGTAGTTGCTCACCACACCGGTCTGGACGCGCTTGACGCGACCGCCAGCGAACAGGCTCACGCTGGAGATACCGTTGACGACGCCGTCGACGATGCCCTGGTCGAACTTATCGAGGGCGCGCGAGATGGGCTGGACGACGCCGGTCGCAATCCAGACCTGGTACTCGTCCTGGTAGTAGTTGTTGTACAGTACGGTCTTGATGCTCCCGAGCTTGTCCGTGTGTTCGACGGGCTCGGGGACGTTGTACAGGCGGTAGGCGAGTCCGGCACCCGCGAGGGCGAGGGCCAGCGAGACCAGCCCCGGCGCGATAGAGCCGATGCCGGCCGGGTGGAGCCCCGCACCGACGCCGCTTTCGAGCACTTCGAGGTAGTGGTGCGAGGTCAGCGAGGTGATGCCGCCGTCGAGCCAGTCGTGGAGGAACGTGAGGTGAATCCCCGTGAGGTCCTCCACCGGAGCCATGTTGACGAGGCCGGTGACGGCCGCGAGCACGCCGAGGACGGCGAGCGGGAACTTGACGTTCCAGCCGAAGCCGTGCGGGTCGCGCGCGGTGTCGCTACGCGGTTCGCCGTGGAAGGTGAGGAACACCATCCGGAAGGTGTAGAACCCGGTGAAGAACACGGCGATGAGCCCCATCGCGTACGCGATGAGGAAGACGGTTCCGAGACCGCCGTCGGTCCCGAGACCGTGGTTGAGCGCCTCGTACAGAATCTCGTCTTTCGACCAGAAGCCGGCGAACGGAACGATGCCGGCGAGCGCGAGCGAGCCCGAGAGGAACGCGTAGTACGTCACGGGCATCTTGTCTTTGAGACCGCCCATCTCCCACATGTTCTCGTTGTGGTGCATCGCGATGATGACCGCACCGGCACCGAGGAACAGAAGCGCCTTGAAGAAGGCGTGGGTGAGCAGGTGGAACGTCGAGGCGACGTAGCCGCCGACGCCGAGCCCGAGCATCATGTAGCCGTACTGGCTGATGGTCGAGTACGCGAGCACCTGCTTGATCTCTTTCTTGACGACGCCCATCGTCGCGGCGAAGAGGGCCGTGAAGCCGCCCACGAGCGCGATGATACCGAGCGTCGTCGGGGTCAGCGCGTAGAAGCCGTACATCCGGGCGACGAGGTAGACACCCGCGGCGACCATCGTCGCCGCGTGAATGAGCGCGGAGACGGGAGTCGGGCCTTCCATCGCGTCCGGAAGCCACGTGTGCAGGGGGAACTGCGCGGACTTGCCGACGACGCCCCCGAGAACGAGGAGGCCGACGACGGTGAACCACGCCTGTTCACCCATGCCGAGGAACGTGTTGACCGCGTGCTCGCCGTGGAGCGCCTCCTCGGCGAGGACGGGGAACGCCTCGGGACCGGCGAACGCCGCCGAGCCGAACGTCGCGAACACCGCGACGACGCCGATGAGGAAGAAGTAGTCACCGAAGCGGGTGACGAGGAACGCCTTCTTCGCGGCGCTCGGCGGGCCCTCCTGGCGGAACCAGAAGCCGATGAGCAGGTAGGAACACAGCCCCACCAGCTCGAAGAACATGAACGCCATGAGGAGGTTGCTGGACACGACGAACGCCAGCATCGACGCGGTGAACAGGCCGAGCCCGGCGTAGTAGCGCGGGAGGCCCGTCTCGCCCTCGTCGTTCATGTAGCCGAGGCTGAAGATGTGGACGAGGACGGCGACGAGCGTCACGATGACGAGCATCATCGACGAAAGCGGGTCGATGAGTAGGCCGAAGTCGAGCGTCACCGCGTCGCCGGCGCCGGTCGCCCACGTGTAGATGTGTTGGTTGTAGGTCTGTCCGCCGCTGACGGCGAAGAACGTCGCGATGGACAGGACGAACGAGCCCGCCGTCGCGCCGATACCCGCCAGCGCGCCTCCCTTCGGCATGTACCGTCCCGCCCCGAGCGCGATCAGGAACGAGAGGAACGGGAGGAGGACGATGGCCGGAGCGAAGTCTAAGATACCTGCCATAGATTACCACCTCATCGTGGTCGCGTTGGTCACGTCCACGCCGTCGAAGTTGCGGTACAGTACGAGGATGATGCCGATACCGACCGCCACCTCGGCGGCGGCGAGCGCCATCGTGAACAGCCCGAACGTCTGGCCCGTCACGTTACCCCAGTAGTAGGAGAACGCGACGAGGTTGATGTTCGCGGCGTTCAGCATCAGTTCGACCGACATCAGGAACAACAGCGCGTTCCGACGGGTCAAGAGGCCGAAGATACCGATGCAGAACACGGCGGCCGACAGAACGAGGTAGTACTGCGCGGGCACCATCAGTTGTCACCCTCCTCGTCGTCGAACAGCGTCTGCTTGAGCTCCCGACCGCCGTCGGTCAGGATGGTCCGCATCTGCCCCGTGGTGTCCTCGCGGCGAGCGAGGAGCACCGCGCCGGCGAGCGCGGCGACGAGCACGAGGTCGATGATTTCGAACGCGACCAGCATGCTCTCGCCGTCGACGCTTCCGAACCCGAGGTTGAACATCGAATAGCCGATGCTCGCGGTGATGTTTGCTCCCTCCGGGAACCCCTGTGGGTTCGGGAACGACGCGCCGAGGAACACGACCGCCATCACGACGAACAGCGCGACGGCAGCGAGTCCGGGCACGAGGTGCGAACCGAGTTTCAGCTGCGGTTTGGTTGTCATGTACTACTCACCTCCGGATTGATACGCGTCAGCATCACGGCGAACGTGATGAGAATCAGGACCCCGCCGACGTAGACGAGGACCTGCATGGCGGCGAGGAACTCCGCCTGCAACATCACGTAATGCACCGCGACGCTCAAGAGCGCGCCCCCGAGCAGGAGTGCGGAATGCCAGATGTCCCGCACGAGGACGACGCCCAGGCTGCAACCCACGGTGACGAGGGCGAACAGCGCGAACGCGATGGTTTCATAAACCATTGTGTGTGTCTCCTTGAGATATCCCTTTGAACATTTCGAGAACGTCCTCAGCGTCCGGTAGCGGACGCGGGCTGACGGGACTCGAACGATTCACTCGCGGTCATGTTACTGGTAGTCGACCTCTCCTTCGCCCTCGCCGACCCACGCGTTGCGGTCGGGGTTGCGGGAGTTGAGCGGGTCGATATCCTTGTACCACGGGACGTTCTTGAGCTGTTCTTTGTTGTAGACGAAGTCGTTTTTCGTGTCCGCCGTGAACTCGAAGTTCTGCGTGAGCAGGATGGCGTCGACGGGACAGACCTCCTCGCACAGCCGGCAGTAGATACACTGGCCGATGTGGAGGTTGTACTGCTCGCCGTTGCGCTGGTCGTCCTGAACGATCTGAATCGTGTCGTTCGGACAGACGTTCTCACACTGGCGACACCAGATACACCGCTCTTGGCTGAACTTGTGGACGCCGCGGAAACGCGGGCTCACTTCGGGCGCGGTCTCGGGGTACTCGACCGTGAACGTCTGCCCGTCGAGCGCGTGCTTCAGCGTCACTGCCATGCCTTTCAGGATTCCGATCATGCAATCACCCCCACGATGATGGCCGTGAGAACCAGGTTGGCGAAGGAGAGCACGAGCATCCCCTTCCAACCGATTTCGAGGAACTGATCGACGCGAAGGCGCGGCACTGCGGAGCGCGCCCACTGGGTGAACAGGAAGAACGCCCAGATTTTGATTGTGAACCAGACGAACCCGGGGAGCACCGGGCCCGCCGGACCGCCGAGGAACAGGGTCGCCGCGATAGCGCCACCGAGGAAGATGTGGATGAACTCACCGAGGTAGATGAGCACGAAGTAGACCGAGGAGTACTCGGTCTGGTACCCGGCGACGATTTCGGTCGGCGCTTCGGGGATGTCGAACGGGTTGCGGCCGACCTCCGCGAGGTTCGCGATGACGAACAGCGCGAACGCGAAGGGGTTCACGAACGCGAACCAGGTCGGAATCGTCACGCCGGCGACCGAAAGCAGCGGTTCGGCCTGCACGGCGACGATTTCGCTCATGCGGAGCGACCCGGCGAAGATAACGACCGAGGCCGCCGTGACGACCAGCGGAATCTCGTAGGCGATGTTCGCCGCCACGGCGCGGAGCGCGCCGATGAGCGAGAACTTGTTGTTCGATGCGTAGCCGGTCATGACGATGCCGAGCGAGGCGATAGACGCCGCGGCGAAGGCAAAGGCGAGACCGGTTTCGGGGTCCGCGAGCTGGATGCCGTTGCCCATCGGGATGACGGCGAATCCGAGCAGCGCGGAGAAGGGAATGACCATCGGCGCGAGGTCCCAGGCGGGACGGTCGACGCCCTCGGGGACGACGAGTTCCTTCGACAGCAGACGGACCGCGTCCGTGACGATGGTCAGGAGACCGAACGGACCGATTCGGTTGACCGCGATGCGGTCGGCGAAGGCGGCCGTGATTTTCCGCTTCGCCCACGGCCCGGCGAACGCCGTCATGATGAGCATGATGTTGGCTACGAGGAACGCGCCGACGAGGCCGCCGACGACATCCCCGAGGATGCCTTCGAGACCGAGGAGGCCGCTGACCGTGTCCGGAAGGACCGCTTGCAGATGCATCACCTGTCCACCTCTCCGAGCACGATGTCGAGGCTGCCGAGCGAGGCAATCATGTCCGGAATGTACTCACCCTCGGACATCTCGGGGAGCGTCTGGAGGTTCGAGAAACACGGGCTCCGAATCTTGAAGCGAGCCGGCTTGTCCGTGCCGTCCGCGCGGATGTAGATGCCGAGTTCGCCCTTCGCGCCCTCGACGGCGCGGTAGATTTCCGTGTCCTCGTCGGGCTTGAGGGTGCGCGGAACGTTCGCCTGGATGTTCCGCTCGTCTTCGGGCCAGTCTTCGAGCAGGTCGACACACTGCTGGATGATCTTGGCCGACTCCTCGACTTCGCGCATGCGCACGAGAAGGCGCGAGAAGTTGTCGCAGCCGTCCTCGACGACGACGTCCCAGTCGAGTTCGTCGTAGTAGCCGTAGGAGTCGTCGCGGCGGAGGTCGTAGTCGATACCGGAGCCGCGGGCGACCGGCCCGGTCGCGCCGTAGCTCTTTGCGACTTCCGGCGGCAGGACCCCCGTCCCGACCGTCCGGGCCTGCAGAATCTCGTTCGAGGTGATCATGTCGTGGTACTCCTCGAGCGCCTGCGGGAGCCCGTCCATGAAGTCGCGAATCTTCTCGAAGAACTCCTCGCGGGGTTCGGGGAGGTCCCAGACGACCCCGCCGAGCCGGAAGTAGTTGAACATCATGCGCTGGCCCGTGAGGTCCTCCAGAATGTTCTGGACGATCTCGCGGTCCCGCATGGCGTACATGAAGATGGCCGTGAAGTCGCCGTAGACGTCCAGCGCGAACGTGCCGAGCGCGATCATGTGCGACGCGATGCGGCACAGTTCCGCACCCATCGTGCGGATAATCTGGGCGTACTCGGGCACCTCGATGTCCGCGAGGTCCTCGGCGGCGCGGGCGTAGGCCCACTCGTTCAGGAGACCCGACGAGATGTAGTCCCAGCGGTCGGGGTACGGCATAATCTGGTGCCGGTAGGTCCCCTGTTGACACATCTGCTCCTCGCAGCGGTGGAGGTAGCCGATGTCGGATTCGAGGTCGACGACCTGTTCGCCGTCGACGACCGTCTCGACGTGCAGCACGCCGTGGGTCGCCGGGTGGTGGGGACCGATGTTGATGTACATCGTGTTGCTGTCCCCGGCGCGGTGGTCCTCTTCGAGCGGGTTGGCGTGCTCGCGGAGCGTCGCAATCTGCGGGCGGTCCTGGTCGTAGTCAAGCCCGAGCGGGTGACCCTGCCACGTCTCCGGCAGGAGGATGCGACGCAGGTCCGGATGGTCCTCGTACTGGATGCCGACGAGGTCGTACGCCTCCCGTTCGTGCCAGTCGGCCGTCCGGAACACCGGTTCGGCGGACTGACTGACCGGGTTGTCCTTCGACGTGGGCACGACGACCGAGACCTCGTCGGTCCGGTCGTCGAACTTCGTCAGGTGGTAGATGGACTCGTAGCGGTCCTCGTACTCCTGTGCGGTCACACACGAGAGGTGGTCGAAGCCCGCCTCGTCGCGGAGCTTGAACAGCGCGTCTTGGACCTCGTCGGGACGGATGACGAGGCCGGGCGCGTTCATGTGCTCTTCGCGGCCGACGACGAGGTCGCCGAGCAGCTCTGCGAGTTCGTCGCCGCGGCTGACGCCCGATTCGAGTTCCGCGGGGTCGTCGGACTGCTGTTCTTCGAGGCTCATGGCGAATCAGCCCAGTTGTACCGCATAACGAGGTCCTCTTCGTCGATTTCCGCGGCGAGCTTGTCGACGATTTCGTCGCGTTCGAGGTCGCCGAACTGCTCCAGCTCGTACGGCTTGACCGTCACCGGGCTGGACTCGCCGTTGGCGATGCGCTCTTGGAGCTTCGCGATACCGTAGATGAGCGCCTCCGGGCGCGGCGGGCAGCCGGGGATGTGGATGTCCACCGGGATGACCTCTTCTGCGCCCTTGATGACGTTGTAGCCCTCCTGGAACGGGCCGCCGGAAATCGTACACGACCCCATGCCGACGACGAACTTCGGTTCGGGCATCTGGTCGTAGACGCGCTTCATGCGCGGGGCGAACTTCGAGACGATGGTCCCCGGCACGATAATCACGTCGGCCTGCCGGGGCGACGCGCGCGGGACCCCGGCCGCGAAGCGGTCGAGGTCGTGTTTCACCGAGTAGGTGTGCATCATCTCGATGCTGCAGCACGCGATACCGAACTGCAGCATGAACATCGAGGACCCGCGGACCCAGTTCATGAACTTGTCGAACTTCGTGAGGATGAACGGTGACGAGCCGAACGCCTCCCGAAGCTTCGAGTTGAACCGGTCGTCCGCCCCCGCCATCCGGGCGTCGCGAGTCTCGGTCTGTACCTGTGTGTCGTCCGTGACGAATGGCTTCTGTTCGCTACTCATGCATCTTGCCTCTCTGTCTTACGACGGTTTGCCTGCGGGCTTTTGACCCACTTGACAGCGCCGTTGCGCCACGCCCAAACGAGGCCGACGACGAGGACACCGATGAAAACGAGCATCGGCGTCAGAATCGTCGCCAGCGACGCGCCCTGTTCGAGGGCCGAGCGGTAGATGACCGTCCAAGGGAAAATGAGGACGGTCTCGATGTCGAATACGAGGAACAGCAGCGCGACCATGTAGTACTGAATGTTAAACTGGACGCGCGCCGTGCCTGTCGGCACCTCACCACTCTCGTACGTGGCACTCTTTCCTTGTTCCGGTACGCTTGGGCGAAGCAGCGCCGACACCGCCATCATCGCGAGCGGTATGCCGACACCAACCAGCCCCATCGCACCGATTGCAATCCAATCACTCATGCCGTGTCTCCCTGACGTGCGGCGGTTAGAAGCGCTCCCCTATAAACATTGATTTGTGTGTTTCGGGCGCGAGAGAGCTTCTATTTGGAAAATACGCGAGAGACGCCCGGAACCCCGCACGGGCGGGGTTTCGCCGCCGGAATCGACCCCCACAGACGCGGAAACGACCGGGCGGCGACCGACCGCGAAACGCGCCCCGCTACCGCGACTCGCGGAAGCCGGCGACCCCGAGGTCGTGGAGCGCGGCCGAGGTCTCGGCCACGTCGGACACGAGGTCCTCGTGGTAGTCGACGAGTCTGTCTTCGAGTTCGGGGTAGCCGCGTGAGAGCGCCTGTACGGCCGACAGAGCCGCGTTGAACGACTTGCCGGCGTCGACCGCGACGATGGGCGCGCCCGTCGGCATCCCGATGACCGAGTCGACCGACTTCTCCTGGACGGGGACGCCGACGACCGGAATCGGGTACGCGATGGAGGCGGTCATGTTCGGGAGGTCCGCGGACTTGCCGCCCGCACCGGCGATGATGACCTCGACGCCGCGGTCGCGCGCGGTGTCGCCGTAGGCGTACATCAGGTCCGGCGTCCGGTGCGCGGAGACGACGTACGTCTCGTAGGTGAATCGCGCTGCGGGCGGCGCGTCGAAGTCCGTCTGTTCACCGAACCCGAGCGTGTCCAACGCCTCGTGCGCGCCGGACATCACGTCGAGGTCGGAGTCCGACCCCATGATGATGCCCACGTCGGGCGTCGTCTCGGGGTCGCGGTCGGCGTCGGCCTGTGCGTGTAGGTCGTCGATGAGGTCCCGTTCTGTCGTCATGGTGAATCAGTCGAAGTGCAGTCCGTCGCGGAGCTCGCGTGCGCGTGCGAGAAGCGTTCCGAGGTCGGCGTCGTCGTCGCCGGCGGCGGTGAGGTGGCCCATCTTGCGGAGGGGCCGAACCTCGTCTTTGCCGTACCAGTGCAGCGAGACGCCCGATTCAGCGAGGGCGTCGTCGAGGCCGCCGAGTCGCGCCGGCTGGCTCACGTCGACCGTGCCGAGGACGTTCGCCATCACGGTGGGCGACCGGCGGGTCGTCGCGCCGAGGGGCCACCCGAGGACCGCGCGGACGTGCTGTTCGAACTGCGAGGTGAGCGCGCCCTCGATGGTCCAGTGGCCGGAGTTGTGCGGGCGCGGCGCGACCTCGTTGACGAGCACGTCGCCCGCGGCGGTCTCGAACAGTTCGATGCCGAAGACGCCGCGGCCGGGCAGGTGCGACAGCACCTCGCGGGCGACGCGGTCGGCCTCCTCGCGCACCGCGTCTGTCGTCCGCGCCGGGACGACGGTCTCGCGGAGAATCTCCTCCTCGTGGACGTTCTCGCCCACGGGGAACGTTCGAATCTCGTCTTCGCCGCGGACGCCGATGACCGACAGTTCGCGCTCGAAGTCGACGAACGCCTCGGCCATCGCCGGGCCGCCGACCTCCTCGATTGCGGCCTCGGCCTCGTCGGGGTCTGACACGGGGACGTTCCCGCGGCCGTCGTAGCCGCCGGTCCGGGCTTTCAGCATGACCGAGCCGAACTCGTCGAGCGCGTCGCGGAGGTCGGCCGCGTCGTCGACGCGGTGGAACGGCGGAATCGGGATGCCCGCCTCACCGAAGGTGTCCTTCTGGACCAGTTTGTCCTCGATGGTCCGAAGCGCGTCGGGCGACGGGTGGACCGCGATTCCCTCCTCGGCGGCCAGTTCGTCGAGCAGGTCGGGGTCAGCGAGTTCGATTTCGAACGTCAGCGCGTCGGCCCGCGCGGCGAGTTCCGCCATCGCCTCGGGGTCGTCGAAGCCGCCGACGATTTGGTCGGCGACGGCCGACGCCGGGCAGTCGGGTGTCGGGTCGAGCACGACGATGTCGACGCCGAGCGGTGCGGCGGCCTCCCCGAGCATACGCCCGAGCTGGCCCCCACCGACGACGCCGAGCGTGGGTCCGGGTACGGTGACGGTCACAGTCGCGGATTCAGTACGTCGGTGCATAAACGTTGCCACATTCTGCGTCTAGATGTTCACATACGTGGATAGAATAGGGCAAAAGCCGACGCCGAACGCGCCGGGCGCTCGCGGCGCTCACCCTGTCGAACGCGAGGAAAAAAATCGAGGTGGTCGAACGTCCCGACCGAGCGTCAGCCCCGCGTCTCGTTCGCGGCGTCGAGGGCGTCCTCGTCGATGAACACGACCACGTCCTCGCTCCAGAGCTTGAAGGCGTGTTGGCGCGCGACGTAGCCGTCGAGTTCGGATTCGAGTTCGGCGCGGTCCCACTCGTAGGCGATGACGACCGGCGGCGCGTCGGCGGTCACCTCGGAGACGTTCGCGTCGGGCGCGCTACTGGTGCGCTCGACGCCCGCGCTCTCGAAGTACCACGGGAGCGGGAGGCGACTGTGCCACGACGGCCCGTCGAGGGGGGCAGACTCGTTTTCGACGTAGAAGTGCGTCTCGTCGCTGTCCGGCGGCTGCGTGCCGTACAGGAGCACGTCCGTCCCGGAGTTGGCGGCCGACACGCGCTCCACGTCGTCGAGGGTGGCCCGTAAGTCGTTCGCGGGTTGCGCCCACTGGAGCACCTCGCTGTCCTCGTCGGTCGAGGCGTTCCAGTAGTCGACGTTCGCGGCCGCGACGCCGCCGACGGAGGCGACCAGCACGAGCGCCGCGAGGCCGACGCCGACCGTGTCTTTGGCGTCGAGCGCCTGCACGCCGGAGCGGAAGACGAACGCCGCGCCGACCGCCGCCGGGACCGCGAGCGGGACGACCGCGTGGACGACGACCCAGGGCGCTTGGATGTCGGTCGCCAGCGGGTAGCCGAAGATACACACGACGCCCCAGTAGGTAGCGAAGGCGACGAGCCACCGGATTCGACCCGCGACGACGCCGTAGCGGTCGACGACGATGCCGACGAGCGCGAAGACGATGAGCACCGGCGCGCCGTAGACGAACGTTTCGAGGAAGTCCTTCAGATACGGGAGGTACTCGTGGGACTGGTGGCCACCGCCGAGCCAACTGCCGACCATCTCGGAGACCGCGCCGACGCTTCCGGCTTCGAGAACCGGGAGCATCGAGGCGGAGCCGCCGAGCGCGTTCCAGAGGTCGGGCCGCGGCGCGTAGAAGAAGACGAAGACGGCGAGGAACGCGAGCAGGCCGCCGAGGACGCCCGCGACGTAGCGAACCGCGCCGTAACCGAGACTTCCCGCCCCGCGTGCGCGAAGTCGCTCGCGGATATTCGCGGGCAGTTCGGAAAAGAGGATGTCGCGGGCGGACTCGCCGGTCGACGTGCGGGCGAGCAGCCGGTGGTCGAAGACGAGGAACGCCGCCCCGAGGAAACAAGCGAGGTAGACGACGTAGTTCTCTTTCGTCGCCGCCCCCGTTGCGAAGGAGGCCCCGGCGGGGATGAGGTAGGCGAGGCGGCCGGTGTCGTACGCGCGGACGACGAAGCCGAGCGCGGCGAGCGAGAAGGCGGCCACGAGCACGTCGTTGCGCATGAACCGCGAGTAGTAGACCAAAAGCGGGTTCGCCGCGAGGAAGAACGCGAGCGCGACCATCTCGTCGCGGCGGAGGTGCTCGCGGAACAGCCAGACCGAAAGCGGGAGCAGGCCGCCGACGAGCGCCACGGGGAGCCGCGCCGTGAAGTCGGTCGCCGGAAGGACGGCGAAGAGATAGTCGTTGACCACGGGGAGGAACGGACCGTGGATGATGGGCCGGTAGGAGAACTCGCCGGTCTCGTGATACCGCAGAATCCAGTAGCCGACGCGGCCTTCGTCCCAGTGGAAGATGCGGCCGCCGAGGTCGGCGAGGCGGGCGAGGAGGGCGAGGGCCGTCACGCCGAGAATCGCCAGGAGGGCACGGGACCGAGCGACCGCCTCGGTCCCACTGTCAGTACTCATGCCCACCCATCGCGACGCCGACAATACAACTTTTGTGCTTGCCCGTCGACGGGGCCAAATCCGGTCGGTGTCGGTAGTTCTTTTATCCGAGACGGGAAGGGTCGGCCATGGTCTCTCTCGGACTCGTCGTGGCCCGATTCAACTCGTCGGTCACGGAGCAGATGGAGGAGGCGGCCCGCGACGCGGCCGCCGAGCGCGACGCGGAGGTCGTCGAAACGATTCAGGTCCCCGGCGCGTACGACTCGCCGCTCGCGGCCGACCGACTCGCCCGCCGCGACGACATCGACGCCGTCGTCGTCATCGGCGCAATCGTCACCGGCGACACCGACCACGACCGCGTCATCGCCGACGCGACCGCGAAGTCGCTGACGGAGGTCTCGCTGGACCGCGACAAACCCGTCGCGTTCGGCGTCTCCGGCCCCGGAATGAGCGGGGCTGAGGCCCGCGAGCGCGTCAGCAAAGGTGCGGAAGCGGTTTACGCCGCGACCGATATGGTGGAGGCGTTGGCATGAACTTCGATTTCAGCGACCGAGTCGGCCGCGTCGAACCGAGCGCGACGCTCGCCATCTCGAACCTCGCGAGCGAACTGGAAGCGCAGGGCGAAGACGTCGTCGACCTCTCGGTCGGCGCGCCGGACTTCCCGACCCCGGACAACATCACGCAGGCGGCGAAGGACGCCCTCGACGCGGGACACACGAGCTACACCTCGTCGAACGGGATTCCGGAACTCAAGGACGCGATCGCGGCGAAGCTCCGCGGGAACGGGGTCGACGCAGAGGCCGACGAGGTCATCGTCACGCCCGGCGGTAAGCAGGCGCTGTTCGAGACGTTCCAGACGCTCGTCGACGACGGCGACGAGGTCGTGCTCCTCGACCCCGCGTGGGTCTCCTACGAGGCGATGGTCAAACTCGCCGGCGGCACGCTCAGCCGCGTCGACCTCGCACAGCACGACTTCAGGCTCGAACCCGCGCTCGACGAACTCGCCGAGACGGTCTCCGACGAGACGAAGCTCCTCGTCGTCAACTCGCCGTCGAACCCGACGGGCGGCGTCTTCTCCGACGCGGCGCTCGAAGGCGTCCGCGACCTCGCGGTCGAACACGACTTCGCCGTCATCTCCGACGAGATTTACGAGCGCATCGTCTACGACGGCTTCGAGCACACCTCGCTGGGCTCCCTCGACGGGATGGAAGACCGCACCATCACCATCAACGGCTTCTCGAAGGCGTTCTCGATGACCGGCTGGCGGCTCGGCTACCTCCACGCCCCGTCCGACCTCATCGCGCAGGCCGGCAAGCTCCACTCGCATTCGGTCTCCTGCGCCGTGAACTTCGTCCAGCACGCCGGCGTCGAGGCGCTCTCGGAGCGCACCGACGACGACGTCGAGGAGATGCGCCAGGCGTTCGAGGCCCGCCGCGACATGCTCGTGGACCTCCTCGCCGAACACGACGTCGACGTGGCCGTCCCGAAGGGCGCGTTCTACATGATGCTCCCCGTCGACGACGACGACCAGGCGTGGTGCGAGGGCGCGATTCAGGACGCGAAGGTCGCGACCGTCCCCGGAAGCGCCTTCAACGCCCCGGGCTACGCCCGTATCTCCTACGCCGCGAGCGAAGAGCGACTCCGCGAGGCCGTCGAGCGCCTCGCCGACCACGACTACATCTGAGCCGCCCGCGGCGACCCGATTTTTCCGGGCGACGCACCGAGGTCGCTCCCCGAGTCGTGATTTTTGACTGAACAGTATGCTAGCGGCGAACGTGATTTTTGTTGTCGTACGCTTGATTAGATTTATGTTCGAGAGCGCCCATGTAGCAACCATACATACCGCATTCCGGGTGGGATTTCCGCGGATAAACCGCGTATGTATATGAGAGACAACACATGAAACTCAAACAACTATTCGCAGACGACGACGCGGTGTCGCCGGTCATCGGTGTGATTCTGATGGTCGCGATTACCGTCATCCTCGCGGCCGTCATCGGGACGTTCGTGTTGGGACTCGGTGAACAGACCGCAACCGCTCCGCAAGCGAGCTTCAGCTTCGACTACAACCAGAGTAGCGCAGATTACCTCAACATCACCCACGAGAGCGGTGGCGCAATCGACTCTGACCAGTTGAACATTTCGACGGGTGTCGGCATCTACGCACCTGATGAAGCAACCGGGGATGCAGCGGAGAGTCGAACCTGGACCGCACTAAACGGTGATACGCAGACCGACGTGACGGCGGGGACCTCGGTCACCATCATACCCGAGGACGGCGAATCGCTCTCCGACCAGACCGTCCGCATCGTCTGGACCGACGAAGCGGGGTCGAGTTCCGCGACCCTCCAGCGGTGGTCCGGCCCTAACGCGTAACTGACCACGAAACGCCTCCGCGATAATCGGCCACCACGCGGCCGACGTTCTCGATTTTTTATCGGCGGGCTCACCTGAGAGCCCCGACTGTCGCACCGCCGCCACCGGCAGCACTAGCCACCTGCCACATCGGTTTCTCGTCGCCCGACCGCCCGCCGGGCCGACCGCTGGTCGAAGGCGTCCCGCCGGCGAAGATACTTATGTGAGTCCGCCGCCACCTCTGTGACAGATGCGCGTGCGCGACCTCCCGCTGTCGGCGGCTCTCGTCTCTCACTACGAGTCGAACGGTATCGAGGAGCTGTACCCGCCGCAGGCCGCCGCCGTCGAGGCCGGCGTCGCGGCGGGCGGCCGCGTCGTCGCCGCCATTCCGACCGCCAGCGGCAAGACGTTCATCGCGGAACTCGCCATGCTCACCGCCGACGGGCCGGCGCTGTACATCGTCCCGCTTCGCGCGCTCGCCCGCGAGAAGTACGAGACGTTCGACCAACTCCCCGGCGTGAGCGTCGGTATCTCCACCGGCGATTTCGACGCGGCCGAGGAGGAACTCGGCGACCACGACATCGTCGTCGCCACGAGCGAGAAAGTCGACTCCGCGATTCGAAACGGCGCGCCGTGGGTCGACCGCCTCGCGTGCGTCGTCGTCGACGAGGTCCACCTGCTCGGCGCGCCGGGGCGCGGGCCGACGCTCGAAGTGACGCTTTCGACACTCCAACGTCGCGTCCCGGACCTCCAACTCGTCGCCCTCTCAGCGACCGTGGACAACCCCGAAGCCATCGCCGACTGGCTCGACGCGGAACTCGTCGAGAGCACGTGGCGGCCCGTCTCGCTCCGCACCGGCGTCTACGCCGACGAGACCGTCGAATTCGACGACGGCACCGACCTCGACGTGGTCGTCCCCCCGACCGGCCCGAACGACGACGAGGCGACCGAGGCGACCGTCGCGCTCGTCGAAGACGCGGTCGAGACGGGCGGGCAGTGTCTCGCGTTCGTCCGGTCGCGCCGCGAGGCCGAAGCGCTGGCCGACCGCCTCGCCGACGAGGAGCTGTCGCCCGCGCCCGCCCTCGGCGACGAGCTCGACGAACTCGGTGGCACCGCGACCGGCCGCCAGCTTTCGGCGTGCGCCCGCACCGGCGTCGGTTTCCACCACGCCGGGCTGCGGAGCGCCCACCGCGTCGCCGTCGAGAACGCGTTTCGGGACCGCCGGCTCGCGGTCATCTGCGCGACGCCGACGCTCGCCGCCGGGGTGAACGTCCCCGCTCGCCGGGTCGTCATCCGCGACCAGAAGCGCTACACCGGCGACGCGATGGAATGGATACCCGTCCTCGACGTGCACCAGATGTGCGGCCGCGCCGGTCGCCCGCACCTCGACCCGTTCGGCGAGGCGGTTCTCGTCGGCGACGCGGACACGAAAGCCGAACTGGTCGACCGCTACGTCACCGCCGACGCCGAGGCCGTGGACTCGCAGTTCGCTGACCCCGAGGCACTCCGGACCCACGTCCTCTCGGTCGTCGCCTCCGGCTTCGCCGACAGCCTCGACGGCGTCGCCGACGTGTTCTCGGCGACGTACTACGCCCACCAGAACCCGAACGTGGACCTCGCGGACCTCGTCGCCGAGGTGGTCTCGGACCTCGAAGCGATGGAGCTCCTCGACGCGACGGGGGAGACGCTGTCGGCGACGACGCTGGGCGCACAGACCTCCAGACAGTACGTGTCGCCGACGACCGGGGCGCGCATCGTCTCGGGCATCCGAACCATCGAGACGATGGCCGACGAGCACGTCACCGCCCGGACCGCCCTCGAAGTCGTCTGCGACACGCCGGACATGCACGACACCTACCTCGGCAACCAAGAGCGGGCGCAGATGTATCAGTACGCCCGGAGTCACGCCGCGGAGTTCACCACCGCGATGCACGACGCCGACCCCTTCGAGGAGTGGCTGACGGCGGTGAAGACCGCCCGCATCCTCCACGAGTGGACCGAGGGGTCCGACATCGAGGAACTCGTCGAACGCTACCGAATCGGGCCGGGCGACGTGGAGTCCCGCGTCGAGCGCGCCGAGTGGTTGTTGGGCGCGGCCGACGCCCTCTGTACCGCCCTCGACGCGGACGTACCCGAGTTCCGCGAGGTCCGGGCGCTGCTGTCGC
Source organism: Haloferax sp. ATCC BAA-644 (assembly GCF_000336975.1). Lineage (NCBI taxonomy): Archaea > Methanobacteriati > Methanobacteriota > Halobacteria > Halobacteriales > Haloferacaceae > Haloferax > Haloferax sp. ATCC BAA-644. Next base: position 83,624 of record NZ_AOLF01000013.1, on the reverse strand, counting down.
CCTGAATCGGAGGCCCGGACGCGTGACGCTCCCGTGATGACATCGCTTCGCGCCGAGCCGTTCCCTTTCGCGTCGCGGGGGCAAAGGCGCTTCGGGATGCCGTTTTAAGCTTCGCGGGGGCGTAGGCGAGGCTATGGGTATCACGTACGAAGACTTCCTCGACCTCGACTACGAACCGACCGACGAGGACCTCGTCTGCACCTTCCGCATCGACCCCGCGACGGGGATGTCGACGGAGGCGGCGGCGAGCCGCGTGGCCTCGGAGTCCTCCAACGGGACGTGGGCGGCCCTCCAGACCGGCGCGGACTTCACCGACATGGGCGCGACGACGTTCGACATCGACGGCGACCTGATTCGGGTCGCCTACCCCGCCGGGCTGTTCGAACCCGGCAATATGCCGCAGGTGCTGTCGTGCATCGCCGGCAACATCATGGGCATGAAGGCGGTCGACACGATTCGCCTCCTCGACTGTGAGTGGCCCGAGTCGGTCGTCTCGGCGTACCCCGGCCCGCTGTACGGGTCGTCGGTCCGCGAGGAGATATTCGGCGTCACCGACCGCCCCATCACGGCGACGGTCCCCAAGCCGAAAGTCGGCCTCTCGACGGCGGCGCACGCGCAGGTCGGCTACGACGCGTGGGTCGGCGGCGTCGACCTCCTGAAGGACGACGAGAACCTGACCGACCAGGCGTTCAACCCCTTTTCGGACCGCCTGACCGAGTCGCTGTCGCTCCGCGACGACGCCGAAGACGAGACGGGCGAGAAGAAGTCCTACCTCATCAACGTCACCGCCGACACCCGGACGATGCTCGACCGTGTGGACGAGGTGGCCGCGCAGGGCGGCGAGTACGTCATGGTGGACATCATCACCGCGGGCTGGGCGGGCCTCCAGACCGTCCGCGAGCGCACCGAGAAACACGGTCTCGCCATCCACGCCCACCGCGCCATGCACGCCGCCTTCGACCGGCTTCCGGCCCACGGCGTCTCGATGCGGGTGCTCGCGCAGATAAGTCGCCTCTGCGGCGTCGACCAGCTCCACACCGGCACCGCCGGCCTCGGAAAACTCGCCAACGAGGACACCGTCGGCATCAACGAGTGGCTCGCGGGCGACCTCCACGGCGCGACCGACGTGCTGCCGGTCGCCTCGGGCGGACTCCACCCCGGTCTGCTCCCCGACCTGCTCGACGCCACGGGGACGAACGTCTGTGTCCAGCTCGGCGGCGGAATCCACGGCCACCCCGACGGAACCCGCGCGGGCGCGGTCGCGCTCCGGTCGGCCATCGACGCCTACGTCGAGGGGCGCGCTATCACCGAGGCCGCCGAAGAGACGCCCGAACTCGCCGTCGCCCTCGATAAGTGGGGGACGGAGACGCCGCGGTAGGCGGGGAGGAACGGCGCGGTCTCCTCGCGTTCGCAATTGTTGCTGTTTTGTGACAATGGTTCGAAACGTGTTGAGTGATTACTGCAATACCGAGTGAGGGGCTCGGCCCGCTATTTGGTGGGAATTACGAGGCAATCCGGGGGCCGAGTATCGGTAATAATAACCGGCGAGTGAGATTTATACCGTTGTTTTTGCAGAGCTATATTCAGAGTGAACCGGGCGATTTCTCGGTCAAACGGCGCATACTGAGGAACTCCGGGGGCCGACGATATCAATCAAACCATGAAGATACGAACGAAACTTATCGCGCTCTGTCTCGCCATCTCGCTGATACCCGTGTCAGTCGTCGGCGTCGCAGGCGTCCAGGGGATGAGTAGTATTGGAAACTACGCACAAGACCAAAGCGAGGCGACGCTCGAATCGCAGATTACCGGCGACCTGAATCAGACCGTCGCCGCCCGGCAAGAGGAGATACAGAACCTCCTCGACGCCCGCCGAATCGACGCGCTCGCGCTGGCTGACTCGGCGCCGGTGCAGAACTACGAGGCCGCCCGCGACGGGGAGATGGAGCTCGTCCAAGAACAGAGCCAAGCGCAGTTGGGCTACATGGCGCTCCAGATGCGCGCCACCGTCGAGACCACGAAACAGAGCGTCCTTGCGAACCAGTACGGCGGGCAGGACTGGGCGGACCTCTCGCCGGCGCAACAACAGCAGGTGAAAGACCGTGTCGAGGCTCGAATCGCCGGAACCGCCGGAGACGGCGTCCAACAGAGCGGGACGCTCTCCGACGCGTTCCGACCGGGCTACGTCGGGTCGACCGGCTACGCGTTCATCCTCGACAGGAACCTCGACTTCGTCGTCCACCACGGCCTCGAAGACGGGGTCAACACGGTCGACGACGCCGGGATAGCGGCGTTCAATCAGGTGCCCGCCGAAATCGAGTCGAACGCCGATATCCGCAACGGCGAGGACTGGGGCATCGTCGAGTACGAGTGGGAAGACACCACCCAAGAGGGCAACCCCGTCGAAGAGAAGTTCGTCGCGTACACCTACCACGAGGACTTCGAATGGGTGCTCGCGCCGAGCGTCTACTACTACGAACTCCAGACGGCCGCCGTCACCGACGCGCGCGACCAGATTAACGACTCGTTCCGGAGCTACCTCGAAACCCGCGCCGTGACCATCGACGGCGAGGAACACCCCGCCTACGACGAGATTCTGTTCACCGACGAGAACGGGCAGGGCATCGTCCAAGCGACGCGCACGGACGACGGCATCGCCACCGAGTCGGTGTCCGGCACCTCGTTCGCGGACGAGGCGTGGTTCGAGACCGCGACAGAGCTTCAGAAGGGTGAAATCCAGGTGAGCGAGGTGACGACCGTCGACGGCGACGCCGCGGTGTACGTCACCGCGCCGGTGTACCGCGGGGGAGAACTCGCCGGAACCATCACGCTCCAGTTCAACTTCGAACTCCTCAACACGCTCATCGACGACATCCAGGTCGGTGAGACCGGCCACCTGACTATCGTGAGCGAGCGCGGGACGCTGTTGACCGACTCCCGGGAATCGCTCGGCACCGTCGAGTCCGAAATCGCGGGGAACGTGACCGCGATTGTCGGCCAGACCGGTCTGACCACCCACGAGACGACCGGCGACGGCGGCGAGTCGGCTCGCTACTTCGTCGGCTACGCGCCGCTCCACTTCGGTAACGGACAGTACGAACTCGTCGCCACCGTCCCCGAGTCCGACGTGACGGGCCCGGTCGAACAGCTCGGGCAGGCGATGAACGACCGGGCGGACACCGCTCGAAACATCATGCTCCTGTTAATCGTCGGCATCATCGTGGTCGTCGTCGGCGTCGGCTACGTCGCCGCGCGGTACTTCTCGGAGCCGATAGAGGCGCTCCGGGACCGCGCCAAGTCGCTCGCCCGCGGGCGGTTCGACGACGACGAGGACATCGACGCCAACGACGACGAACTCGGCGAACTCGTCGAGGCGTTCGACGACATGCAGGAGAACCTCCAACGGCAGGTCTCCGAGCTTCGGACCGCCGGGACGGAACTCGGAGACGGCAATCTCGACCAGGACCTCCGAACCGACCTCCCCGGCGAGTTCGGAGCCATCATGTCCGACCTCGACACCGGGATTCAGAAGCTCCAAGACGGCTTCGTCGAGGTGCAGTCGGTCGCCGACGAGTTCGCTGCGGTGAGCAACGAGACGGTGTCGAGCGCGAAGGAAATCGAGTCCGCGAGCCAGGAGACCGCGCGGTCGGTCGAGGAAATCGCCCACGGCGCGGAACAGCAGACCGAGCGGCTCCAGACGGTCGCCGACGAGATGAACGACCTCTCAGCGACCATCGAGGAGGTCGCCGCCTCCGCCGACGGCGTCGTCCAGTCCGCCAACGAGGCCGTGTCGCTCGCCGACGAGGGGCGCGACCACGCCGCGGAGGCGACAGCCGAGATATCGACCATCGAGACCGAGGCCGACGAGGCGGTCGAGCGGGTCGAAGCCCTCGGCGAGCAGGTGGGCGAAATCAACGAAATCGTCCAGCTCATCAACGACATCGCGGAGCAGACGGACCTGCTCGCGCTCAACGCCTCTATCGAGGCCGCCCGCGCCGGCGAGGCCGGCGAGGGCTTCGCCGTCGTCGCCAACGAAATCAAGGCGCTCGCCAAGGAGGCGAGCGAGGCCACGGACGAGGTGGAGTCCCGAATCGGCGAGGTGCGCGAGAGCGCCGACGACACGGTCGACGACATGCAGTCCATGCAGGACAGCGTCGAGAGCGGGTCCGAGACCATCGGCGACGCCATCGAGATGTTCGACCACATCTCCGGGGCGATTCGCGAGGCCGAACACGGCGTCGAGGAGATATCGCAGGCGACCGAGAACCAGGCCGTCTCGACCGAGGAGGTCGTCTCGATGGTCGACGACGTGTCGAGCGTAAGCGAGGAGACCACCTCGGAGACGGCGACGGTCTCGGCGGCGACCGAAGAACAGACGGCCGCCATAAACGAGGTCACGCGGAACATCCAACAGGTGTCGGAGTCCGCCCAGTCGCTCAAGGACCTCGTCGGCCGGTTCGACGTCGGCGACGCCGGCGACGTCGGCGACGCCGGCGACGCCGGCGGAAGCGACCGCGGTGGCGACGCCGCACCGGGCGAGACGAGTCCCGCCGCGTCGTCGCAGTCGATGAGTCAGGCGGTCACCGACGGCTCGGGAACCGGTCCCGCCTCGCCCTCGGACGACTGAGCCGGCGGCGACGCGCGACACCGCGCGACGCCGGCCGTTCCGCCGCCGACTACCGGTCTACTTCTCCCATTATCGTGTCGAGACTTCCGAGCGCCGCGATGAGGTCCGGGATGTACTCGCCTTCGGCCATCTCGGGGAGCGACTGGAGATTCGAAAACGAGGGGCCGCGAATCTTGAACCGCGCCGGGGTGTCGGTGCCGTCGGCGCGGATGTAGATACCCAACTCACCTTTCGCGGCTTCGACCGCGCGGTAGACCTCGGTGTCATCGTCCGGTTTGAGGGTGCGCGGGACGTTCGACTGGATGGTCCGCTCGTCGTCGGGCCAGTCTTCGAGCAGGTCGACGCACTGGGCGACGATGTTGGCCGACTCCTCGACCTCGCGGAGGCGGACGAGCAGGCGCGCGAAGTTGTCGCAGTCGTCCTCGACGGCGACCGACCAGTCGAGTTCGTCGTAGTAGCCGTAGGGGTCATCGCGGCGGAGGTCGTAGTCGATGCCGGAGCCGCGGGCGACCGGCCCGGTCGCGCCGTAGCTCTTTGCGACTTCCGGCGGCAGGACCCCCGTCCCGACCGTCCGGGCNNNGAATCTTCTCGAAGAACTCCTCGCGGGGTTCGGGGAGGTCCCAGACGACCCCGCCGAGCCGGAAGTAGTTGAACATCAGCCGCTGGCCCGTGAGGTCTTCGAGGACGTTCTGGACGAGTTCGCGGTCCCGCATGGCGTACATGAACGTCGCGGTGAAGTCGCCGACGACGTCGAGGGCGTACGCGCCGACCGCGAGCATGTGCGAGAGGATGCGGCTCAGTTCGGCCGCCAGCGTCCGGAGCACCCGCGCGTACTCGGGCACGTCGATGTCGGCCAGCGCCTCGGCGGTTCGGGCGTAGGCCCACTCGTTCAGGAGGCCGCCGCCGCCCCAGTCCCAGCGGTCGGGGTACGGCATAATCTGGTGCCGGTAGGTCCCCTGTTGACACATCTGCTCCTCGCAGCGGTGGATGTATCCGATATCCGGCTCCACGTCCGCGACCTGCTCGCCGTCGAGCGCGACCTGTAGGTGCATCACGCCGTGGGTCGCCGGGTGGTGCGGCCCGATGTTGAGGAGCATCGTGTTCGTGTCGGCGCGGCCGTCTTCCGCCAGCGGGTTCGCGTTCTCGTCGTACCGGACGACCTGCGGGCGCGTCCGGTCGTAGTCACGCCCGAGCGGGTGACCCTGCCACGTCTCCGGCAGGAGGATGCGACGCAGGTCCGGGTGGTCGTCGTACTCGATACCGACGAGGTCGTACGCCTCCCGTTCGTGCCACTCGGCCGTCCGAAACACCGGCGCGGCGGACTCGCTCACCGGGTCCGAGCGCGGCGTCGGGACGACGACGCTCGCCTCTCGGGTCGGGTCGTCGTACGATTTCAGGTGATAGACGGACTCGTAGCGGTCCTCGTACTCCTGTGCGGTCACACACGAGAGGTGGTCGAGGCCGAGGTTCTCGCGGAGGGCCGAAAGCGACGACTGCACCGCGTCGGGACGAATCTGCACCGCGGGCGCGTGGACGTGCTCCTCGGTGGCGAGGACGGCGTCGCCCAACGCCCGCCGGAGCGCGTCGGCGTCGAGGGGACCGGCGTCGTCATCGGCGAGCGCGGCGGGGTCGTCGTCGGAGTCGGGGGTCTGTCGCGGGCGTTCGAGTGACATGGCGGCTGACACCCGTTCGTTCGTCCGAACACCGGTTCGGCGTTCTGCCTCACGAGTGCGGCCAGTTTTTATGTCGCGGTCGAATCAACCCGCGGGCATGAAATCGGTCAGGCTTCGCTTCACGCCCGACGACGGGCAGCTGCATCCGATGCACGAGTTCGTCGTCGACCACGAGGCGTTCGAGCGGACCGAACTCCACCACTGGAACCCGACGGTGACCGACAGAAACACCATCGTCTTCGAGGTCGTCGGCTCCGACATCGAGGCCTACGAGGCGGCGCTCGCGGAGACAGAGCGCATCCGGTCGTACGAGGTCTCACAGCTCCCCGGCGACTCGTTTTTCATCGTGGTGAACGAGCGGCTCGATGCCGCGGGCGCGAGACAGACGGCGGCCGTCACGCGGGGGGACCTCATCGTCGTTCCGCCGGTCGTCTTCGACGGCGACGGCACGGTGTCGGTGACGCTCGTCGGCACCGACGACGCTCTCCAGTCGGCGGTCGAGGAGCTGCCGGAGGGCCGCGGCCTCGAGGTCGTTCGGGTGCGGGAGTACACGGGACCGGGGAGCGTCTCCGCCGGGTCGCTGTCGCCCCGCCAGCGCGAGGCCGTCGAGGCCGCCGTCGACTGCGGCTACTACCGCGAGCCGCGGACCGGGGCGGTCGCCGACGTGGCCGCGCGGCTCGACTGCTCGACGAGCACCGCGGCGGAACACCTGCGAAAGGCGGAGATGAAAGTCATGGCCGACCTCGTCGGCGGGCCGTGACCGCCTCCGATTGGCGGCGTCGAATCGGCCTGACTACGGTTCGACCCACGGCTCCGAGGTACCTTCCCCGAACAGTTCCCGCATCAGGATGACGACGCTCTCGGGCGGGAACTGCCCGCGCTCGGTGACGATGGCGTCCACGTAGCGCGGCGGCGTCACGTCGAACGCGGGGTTCTGTACGGTCGGGTTGCCGAGGTCCGCGAGCGTCTCGTCGTCGATGACCTCCGCGGTGTCGCGCATCTCGATATCGACGGTGTGGCCGGTCATCGTCCCGGGATGGAGCTTGAGCGTCTGCGCGGCGACCATGATGGGCGTCCCCCGGTCGCGGGCGTTGACCGCGAGGCCGCTCGTCCCGATTTTGTTGATGACGCTCCCGTCGGCCGCGACGGCGTCCGCGCCGACGAGCACGTGGTCCACGTCGTTGAGGTAGCGCCGCGCCGCCGAGTCGACGATGAGCGTGACGGGCACGCCCAGTTCGTCGAGTCGCTTCGCGGTGATGTGCCCCTGATTTCGGGGCCGAGTCTCCTTGACGACGGCCTCGATATGTTTTCCCTGCTCGACCGCGGCCTCGACGCACGCCAGCGCGTCCGTCGAGTGGCAGTGGGTCATGACGGTGTCGCCGTCGCGGAGGCGGTTCGCGCCGACCTCCCCGAGGTCGGCCTGCGCGCGTTCGAGACGGGCGCAGAACTCGTCTGCCGACTCGACGACGTTCCGTCGGAGTCCCTCGACGGTCGTACTCGACATGCCGCGGAGGACGTACCGGAGGGCGTTGGGGAGGCTCACGGCGGTCGGCCGCGTCTCGTAGAGCGCTCTCGCGGCCGCGCGGAGTTCGCTTCTGAACGCCTCGGCGTCGGCGGCGTCGCTCTCCGTGGCCTGCGTCCGGAGCGCTCGCGCGGCCGCGTCGGCGATGGTCGCCGCGCCGCGAATCTCCATCGTGTCGATTTCCGTCGCGGTGCGCCGGACCTCGGGGTGTACGCGGTCGTCCATGCGAGAACTACGGGCGTCGAATGGAAAAAGGTCGCCGCGGCGAGGGGTTTCACACCCGCTCGACCAGCGCCTCGTCGGGGTGTCGCACCCGGACGGTCTCGACGCGCTCGGTGAGCGCCTTCGCGTCGGCGAGTTTGTCCTCGGACTCGGCGTGGACGGTAAACAGCGTCTCGCCGCTGGCGGCCATCTCGCCGACGCGCCGGTGGAGTTCGAGGCCCGCCCCGGGGTCTCGCGGCGCGCCGGCCCGGCGGGCGACCTCGTTGACGAGGCGGTTGTTGACGTGTGTGACCACGCCGTCGCGGTCGGCGCGAACCGACACGGTGTGCCGGCCGGGCGAGAGGTCCGCCGCCTCAACGTCGGGGTCGCCGTTCTGCGCGGCGAGTATCTCGCGGAAGGTTTCTTCGGCCTGACCCGAGTCCAGAATCTCGGCGGCGTCGGCGTCGACGCCGGTGGATTCGAACAGCAGGTCGGCGAGGCGAATCGCCTTTATCCGCAGGTCGTTCGGGCCGCCGCCGGCGAGCGTGGCGAGGACCTCGCGGGCTTCGAGCACGGGGCCGACGCCGCGGCCGACCGGCGCGCCCCCGTTCGTGATGGCGCACTCGACGGCCATCCCGAGGTGGTCGCCGACGCGGTTGAAGTCCTCCGCGAGTTCGCGCGCCTCCGCGAGGCTCTCGACTTTCGCGCCCTCGCCGTAAGGGATATCGACGACGACGTTGGTCGAGCCGGCGCTCTTCTTTTTCGAGAGAACGGAGGCGATGAGCTGTCCTTTGGGGTCGATAGAAAGCGGCGTCTCGGCGCGGATGATGCGGTCGTCGACCGGCGAGAGGTTCACCGCACCGCCCCAGACGAGACAGCCGCCGGTCTTCCCGACGATATCGCGTATCTCCGCGACGGAGAACGCCACGTCGCAGAGGACCTCCATCGTGTCGGCGGTGCCCGCCGCGGAGGTGACGGCCCGCGAGGAGGTCTTCGGAATCTTCAGCCCCGCCGCGGCGACGATGGGGACGAGAATCGGCGTGACGCGGTTGCCCGCGACGCCCCCGATGGAGTGCTTGTCGACGATGACCGGCTCCTCCCACGCGATGGCCTCGCCCACCGCCGCCATCGACTCCGTGAGGTGCATCGTCTCCTCCATGGACAGCCCGTTGGTGTACGTCGCGGAGACGTACGCGCCGAGTTCCACGTCGGCGAGACGCTCCTCGTGGATGTCGCGGACGAGTTGGGACAGTTCGTCGGCTTCGAGTTCGATGTCGTCGAGCTTCTTGCGGATGTAGTACACCGAGTCGGGCTGCGGCGCGACCGACACCTCCACGTCGCCCTCGATGTGGCCGAGGCGGCGCGTCACGCCGAGGGTCCCCTCGGAGACGAGTTCGTCCGTCAGCTCGACGATGCCGATGGTCGTCCGCCCGTCCCGGCGCAGTTGGACGCGTTCGAGCGCGTGGACCCCGAGTTCGGCCGCGTCGCTCTCGTTCAGGAGGACCGTCGGCGACCGGGTTCCGATGTCGATGGGCTCGGCGAGGAGTTGCATACCCGAAGGTCGGACGAGAGCGCCAATAAATCGACCCCGAGTCTCGGGGGGAGAGAACGCTTACGCGAGATGGGCTTCGACGAGGTTCTTCAGGTCGTCGTAACCGCGGACGCCGACGAGCTGTTCGACCGCCTCGCCGTCGGCAAACAACACCATCGTCGGGACGCCCCGAACCTGGTACTGGGCGGCGAGCTCCTGATTCGCGTCCACGTCGACCTTGGCGACCGCGGCGTCGGTGTTCTCCGCGAGCTTCTTCACGGTGGGTTCGAGCATCTTGCACGGACCACACCAATCCGCGTAGAAGTCCACGAGCACCACGTCGTACGAGGCGACGGCGTCGTCCAGCTCGTCCGCGCCGTCGACGTGGATGGGCTCTGCCGGGCCAGCAGAGGCTTCTTTCGCCGCACTCCCGCCGTCGCTGCGGAGCTTGGATTCGAGTTGTTCGCGTTTCTGCTTCCGGATGTCGGTCAGTTCGTCGTCGGACATACCTACCGATACCGGCCGCGACGTAATAACGGTTTTGCACAATTTGAGCAATAATATCCGCAGAGAGTGGCTCGTGGTGACAGACGGCACGCTCCGGAGACGCCGCTGTGGGTTGCGACCGAGAGACGAGACAGAAACGGCGGCGACGCGACCGCGAGTTACGGGTTGGTTCGGAGGCGGCTCGGGAAGTTCGAAGGCTGTCTTTCGGTCCGGCTCAGTCGACGTACAGCGAGTAGGTGATGACCGCGAAGCCGATGAGCGTCAGCACCGAGTCGATGAGCAGTCCGGTGGCGAGGTCGACGTTGAGAATCACGTCGAGCGCGCCGCCGAGCATCGCGCCGAGCGTGACGACGCCGAAGCCGAGCGCGAGCGCGCGGAGCGACGCCGCCCCGGTGTTCCGGTACGCCTTGTAGCTGAAGTAGGTGATGAGCCCGCCGAGGACGAGGATGCCGGTCTTGACGACGATAATCATCGTCGCAATCGTCGGCGATGTGGTGAGATGCCCCATCAGGTCTCCCTCCGTACCCGCGACCAGATATCGGCGAGGCGTTCGTCGGGCGTCTGCTCGGGGCGGCCGACCGCGACGTCGAAGTCGCGCTCGTCGTTGAGGGCGATTCGCACCTCGTCGAAGGCGACCTCGTAGGTCGTCGCGTGGTGACCGTCCGCGCGAATCTGGGTCCCCTCGGAGAGGAGCGCCGCGTCCGTGAGCAGGTCCAGCTTCCTGTACGTCGTCGAAAGCGGGATGTCACACGTATCTGAGATTTCGCTTGCCGTCATGGGTTCTTCGAGTCCTCTGATGATGGCTCGGGCGTCCGCGTCGTCGAGCGCGTCGAGCACCGCCGTCAGTTCGGCCGACTCCATCGCGGACCGGTCGCGCGCCATTACCCAGATTGACCGACGAGAGCCTTATTAACCCTCCGGGTCGGCCTCGTCGGCGTCCGCGGTCTCGGCGTCTGTATCGTACGCGCCCTCCATTCTGAGGGTCCCCGCGCGAGCCAACACCGCGGGGGTTCGACAGACCCCCGGCGCGCCCGTCGCCTGCGGCACCGCGCAGTTGTTGCAGTTCTCGCAGACGACCCGCGTGTCGGCCGACACGTCGCGGCCGAGCAGTCGCGCCGGGAGTTCCGGTTCGGCGTAGAACGGCCGGGCCATCCCGACGGCGTCGCAGGCGTCACCGAGCAGTCGGTCGATATCGCCGCGCTCGCGGATGCCGCCCTCGCAGAGCACGGGCACCGAGACGGCGTCGCGGACGCGGCGGCACAGGTCGGCGTTCCACGCCGGGTCGAAGTCGTACCACGCGGCCTCGATTCGATTGCCGAGTTCGACGAGCCGCGCCCGGAGCGGGCCGCCGAAGGCCGCGGCGTAGCCGTCGCGGTAGCGGTCGTCGCGCCACGCGCGGGCCGGGAACGACCCCCGGACGATGCTCGCGTCCCAGAACACCGACCCCGAGACGGGGACGAGCGCGTCGTAGCCCGCGTCGTCGAGGCGGCGACAGATTCCGAGCGCGTCGTCCTCGGTCAGGCGTCTGCGGATGCCGGGCGGCGCGGCCGTCTCGGCCGGTACTTTCGTCATGAGCGGCACGTCGCCCGCCCGCGAGCGCACCTCGTCGGAGACGGCCTCCAGAAACCGGACGCCGTCCCCGAACTCGTCGTCCCGGCGGTTGTAGAACGGCGAGAGGAACTGGTGGACGACGCCCATGTTCGCGCCGGCGACGTGGACCACGTCGTAGCCGGCGTCGACGGCCATCGCCGCGGAGCGACCGAAGTCGGCCGCGAGGTCGTACACCTCGTCGGTCGTCATGACGCGCGCGTCGTAGTCGAGGAAACCGAGGGCGTCGAGCAGTCTGAGGGGTCGCGGCGGTCGGGAGACGGCGAGCTGCTGTAACTCCGGGTGGTCGCGTCGGTACGCGGCGTGCCACGTCTCCATGCTCCGCAGGCCGCCGTACTCCAACTGGACCGCGATAGCCGACCCGTAGTCGTGGATTCGCTCCGTCACCGCCGACAGCGACGCCGCGAACTCGGGGTCCGCGATTCGGGTCATCCCCGGCGCGGCACAGCCGCCCGTCTCGCGGACGATGGTCGCCCCCTGACAGACGAGGCCCGTGCCGGCCCGCGCCGCGGGTTCGAGTTCGGCCGCGAGGCGTTCGGGCGCGTCGGGACCGGTGCCCGCGCATTCGAGCACCGGCGCGCGGTAGAGCCGGTTTCGGAGCGTGACCCCGCCGATGTCGAGCGGGTCGTCGAGCCGGGGAGTCGCCATGAGTGGAAGTGGCGCGCGAGCGACGTAAATCGAATCGACGCGGCGGTCGGCCGCCGGTCAACCTTCTTGCCTGTCGCCGCCGATGACCGTCTCATGGACCCCGAACCGTTCAGGTACGACTCGGAGGTGCCGCCGGGCGAGGTGCGACACCTCAGATACGAAATCAGCGAGACGTACCTCGGCGACCCCGTCGAGATACCCGTCACCGTCATCAACGGCGAGCAGGGCGGGCCGTCGGTCTTCATGACCGCGGCGCTCCACGGCGACGAACTCAACGGCGTGAAGGTGATGCAGGAGGTCGCGAGCCGGTACAACCCCGCGGACATCCACGGCACTATCGTCTGCATCCACGTGGCGAACGTTCCGGGCTACCTCGCCCAACAGCGCTACATCCCCATCTACGACCTCGACCTGAACCGGTCGTTCCCCGGCCGCGACGGCGCGAACACGGCAGAACGCATGGCGAACCAGATCTACCGCCGGTTCGTCGAGCCCTGCGACCTCGGCATCGACTTCCACACCTCGACGCGCAACCGGACGACCATGTACCACGTCCGCGCCGACATGAGCCGACCCGAGGTCGCCCGCCTCGCGCGGTCGTTCGGCGCGAACCTCATCCTCTCGGGCGAGGCCGAGGCGAGTTCGCTCCGCACCGTCGCCACCAACGACGGGATTCCGACCATCACCGTCGAGATGGGTCGCGCCCACCGCTTCCAGCCGGCGATGGTCGACCGCGCGCTCGACGGCGTCGAGAGCGTCCTCGCAGAGTACGGCGTCCTCCCTGACGAGGCGGTCAGCTGGCCGGGCTGGACGCGCGTCATCGACTCCGCGACGGACAAGACGTGGCTCCGCGCCGACGTTGGCGGCCTCGTCGAGATGCAGTACGGCGACGTGCCCCTCGTCCACGAGGGCGACACCATCTGCACCATCTCGGACCACTTCAAGACGAGAGAAAAGCGCGTCTCGGCCCCCTTCACCGGCCTCGTCGCCGGCGTCCTCCAGAACCCGGTCGCCGCGCCCGGCCACCCGCTCTGTCACCTCGTCAGCGTCGACGACGCGACGCTCCGCGAGATAGAGCGCGAAATCGAGGCCGGCGAGTTCACGGAACGCCCGTGGAGTTAGGGCGAACGTGGTGAACGCGTCGCCGACGACGCCGCCCGGTCAGTCGTCCGCGCCGACCTGCTCGTGCGTGTGGTGGAAAAATCGGACGTGCGGCCGGCCGTCGCGTTCGACCGGCTCGAAGCAGACGCGTCGGTAGCGCTCGTTGTCGAGGAGATTGACGAGCAGACCGCGGTCGTGGAGCGAGACGGAGTCGTAGGGCGTCGAACAGACGGGGCACAGCTCCGGGCCGGCGTCTCCGCTGGCGACTCCGTCGGCGTCGGTTTCTCCCGCCGACGGGTCCGGGTCGGTCGCGTCGCGCACGTCACGCGCCACCACGGTTAGGCCTCCACGTCAGGCGAGTCGGTCCATGTCCTCGTCGTCGAGGGCGATGTGCGAGGCCGCCACGTTGTCGCGGAGGTGCGAGACGCTGGACGTGCCGGGGATGGGGAGCATCACGTCCGATCGATGCAGGAGCCACGCGAGGGCGATTTGCTGGGGCGTCGCGTCGTGTTTCTCCGCGACCGCGGCGACGGCGTCGGCTCGGTCACCGAGGTCGCCCGCGCCCAGCGGGTACCACGGGATGAAGCCGACGCCGTACTTCTCGCAGGCGTCGAGGCTGGCCTCGAACTCGCGGTCACCGATGTTGAACCGGTTCTGGACCGTGGCGATGTCGACGATGTCGCGCGCCTCGTCGAGCTGTTCGACCGAGACGTTCGAGAGGCCGACGTGTCGAATCAGCCCCTCGTCTTTCAGCTCCGCGAGCGCGTGGACCGAGTCCTCGAAGGGGACGTGCGGGTCGGGGCGGTGGAGCTGATAGAGGTCGATGGTGTCGGTTCGGAGGCGGTCGAGGCTCCCGAGGACGGCGTTCCGGAGGTAGTCGGGGTCGCCGTTGGGCTTCCAGTCACCATCGGTGTTGCGGAGCAGGCCGCCCTTCGTGGCGACCACGAGGTCGTCCGGGTAGGGCGCGAGCGCCTCGCCGATGAGGCGCTCGGAGACGGCGGGACCGTAGGAGTCCGCCGTGTCGATGAGGTCAACGCCGTGGACGAGCGTCTCGTGGAGCACCTTCTTCGCGTTCTCCACGTCGTCGGGCTCGCCGATGATGTCGTCGCCGGTGATTCGCATCGCGCCGAAGCCGAGTCGGTGTACCGTGAGGTCGCCGCCGATGTCGAACGTGCCGCTGGCGTTTTCGAGTCCCATGCGTGTCAGTTAGTCGCCACTCACCTGTGCGTTTCGCTGGGGGAAATCGACCGCGGCTTCCCGACCGCCGGGACCGCCGAAACCCACACCCATCCTCGGTCCTAACGGCCGCCATGGACCTCCTGTCGATGCGCTGGCGGCACACGCTGTTCGCCCACTGGCCGGTCGCCCCCGAACTCGTGGAGCCGCGGCTCCCCGACCCGCTCTCGGTGGCGACTCACGACGGGCGGGCGTGGCTCGGCGTCGTCTCGTTCGACATGACGGACATCCGCCCGCGCGGGTCGCCCATCGGACTGGGGTTCCCCGAGGTGAACCTCCGGACCTACGTCGAACCCGCCGACGGCGGCCCCCGCGGCGTCTACTTCTTCACCCTCGACGCCGCGGACCGCCTCGGCGTGACGATGGCCCGACTGGGCTACCGGCTCCCGTACCACTACGCGAACATCTCGGTCGAAGAACGAGACGGCGCGGTCGACTACGAGAGCTACCGACCGGCGACCGCCGAGACGCCGGCGGCGCGGTTCGAGGCGACCTACCAACCGACCGGCGAGGTCCGAACCCTCGAACCGGGCTCGCTCGACGCGTTCCTCGTCGAGAACTACCGCTTTTACACGGACGACTGGCCCGTCGTCATCGGCGACATCGACCACGACCCGTGGCCGATACAGGACGTGGAGGCGGAGATTCGCGCGAACACGATGTTCGAGGCCTGCGGCTTCGACCACCCCGGCGGCGACCAGATACTCCACTACGCGGCCGACCTCGACGTGACGGCGAAGCCGCCCGCCGTGCTTCGCTGAGGTTGGTCGCCTCGCCGCTGTCGCTCACTCGCTGCGTGCGCATGAGGCTGTGCCACCCGCCTCGCCCGCCCGAAGGTGAAACCTTCAAGCATCGCTGAACTAACCCGACGGACATGGCACTCATCGACACCGTGATGGCAACGCTCCACCTCGTCGTGGGCGGTCTCTGGACGGGGAGCGTCCTCTTTTTCGCGCTCGCCGTGTTGCCGACCGCCCGCGCCGGGAACATCCGCGCCGCCGCGTTCGAATCGGTCGTCTCGCGGCTGACGATGTGGTCCCGCGGGGCCTCGCTCGTGATGTTCGCCACCGGCGGCCACCTCGCCGGCACGCGCTACACCGCCGAGAGCCTGTTCGGCTCCGGCCGCGGCCACCTCGTCCTCGGGATGCTCGCGCTCTGGTTCGTCCTGACCGGCCTCGTCGAAGTCGGCCGCGCCCGTGCGAAAGACGGCCTCGCGGAGAAGAAGGTCCGCACGCCCGCCGAGAAGGCCGCACCGTTCTATCTCGGCGCCGCGCTCGTCGCCGTCTTGCTCCTCGTCGACGCCGGCCTGCTCCTCAACTGACGCCGGCCCCGACTCCCGAGGACTCCGTAGAGTATCTATATCTACGTTCGAAAATATATATTCTGTACGACATGTTTATCATCTCGCTCCGGATGCATCCACGTGTATGCACGGGGACGAGACGCGCGCCACCGAGTCGCCGCTTCGAATCGAGTTGTGTCCCGACACCGGGCGGATTCGCGTCCACCGGGAAACCGCGCTGGGGACGTTCACGCGGACCATCGACCGATGAGTCCGGACGCCCCGCCGATAATCGGGGAGACGCCGGTTGGGAGCCCCGACGAGCGCGGTCCCGGTCCCGTGCTCGCACGCCTCGGCCGGCCGGTCTCGGAGACGCCGACTCGACTCGCGGTCGTTGCCGACCCGCACGTCACGCCGACGGGCTCCGGTACGTGGAAGGCCTACCACCGGAGCGAGACGCGGCTTCGGACCGCCGTCTCGACCATCTCCGACCTCGACGTCGACGCGACGGTCCTGCTCGGCGACCTGACCCGCGACGGCCGCCCGGAGGAGTACGACGTGGTCGACGAACTCCTCCGCGACCTGCCGGGGCCGCGGGTCGCGGTGCCCGGCAACCACGACGTGCCGAAGCGCTGGGACGACTACGACGCCCCGACGCCGGCCGAGTTCGCGGCGCGCTACGCCGACGGCTCCCTCCCGTTCGTCCGCCGGGTCGGCGGCGTCGACATCGTCGGCCTCGACTCCGCCGGCGGCGGCCCGGACCTCGCTCTCACCGACACCCACGAGGGGGCCGTTCCCGACGCCCAACTCCGCTGGCTCGACACCGTCCTCGCTGACGCGACGACCCCACTCGTCGTCCTCCACCACAACGTCTTCCACCCTCGCCGCCACACCGGCCAGTTCCCCGACGCCGACTTCTACCAACTCCGCAACGCCGACGAACTCGCCGCGGTGCTCGCGCGCCACGACGTGCCGCTCGTGCTCTCCGGGCACATCCACTGGCCCGCGACCGCGGTGCGAGCCGGCGTCCGCGAACTCATCGCCCCGGCGACCTGCTCGTTCCCGCAGTCGTTCGTCGCGGTCGACATCGACCGCCGCGGGACGACCGTCCGACTCGTCCCGCTCGCGGGGCCGAAGGGCATGGCCGAGGCGTACACCCTCGCCGCCAGCGGGGCCGCCCACGGGCAGGGCATCGCCGCGCACGCCGACCGCGGGCAGCTGTCGGCGCTCCCCCTCGTCGACGAGCGGAGGCCGCCGCGACGGGTCGTCGGCTCGGACGTTCCGGGGGCGGTTCGATGGCGGTGAGCCTCGGCCGCCTCGACGACGCCCGCGAGGCACTCCGCGCCGAGCGTCGCCGCTGCGTGGACGAACGCGAGGCGTTCCGGTCGTTCCGCCGCGAGGTCGCCGCGTCGCAGGCGACGGCGTCGACTCCGAATCAGACCCCCGCGGCCGCGACGCTCGTCGGCCAGCGGGGCGGGCGGGGCGGAACCGACGCCGCGCTCTCCGGCCTGCGCCGGAGCTACGAGCGGACCGTGATGTCCGTCCCGCACTACGACGAGGAGTACGGCGACGACTTCGGGGAGAGCTTCGCCGCCGAGTTCGGCCCGGACGTTGCGACCGCGTTCCGGTCCGCGAGCGTTCTCTCGGCCCCGCTCCGGCGCACGATTGCAGCGGCCGCCGCCTCGTCGCTGGACGAACGCGGGCAGTTCATCGACATCGTCGACGAGGAGGCCGAGTCCGTGGCGTCGATGCGCGGCGATATCGAGGACCTCCTCGGACGCCTCGACGACCTCGACCGAACGCCGCTGTCCGACCGCGGCTTCGACGCGCTGTTGGCGCTCTACGGGGAGCTTTCGGCGCTCCGCGAGCGACTCGACGGACTCGTCGCGGCGCGACAGGAGACGATTTCCCACCATCGACGGACGCTCTCCGGGCTGGTGCCGGACGTGACGGAGTTCTTCTACGCCGACCTGTCGGTCCGGTACCCGGTGCTCGCGACGTTCGCGGCGGTCGGCGCGACGCTCGCCACCGCGACCCGCCGGGTCGAGCGCCACCTCGCCGCCACCCCGTAAGCCGATTCGGGCGCGGCCACAGTTATTTATCCGTTCAAGGAGACGCCGGAGTGTACGATGTTCACGCGCTCGGAGGGATTCCCGTGAATCGCCTCCACCCCCGTATCCGTCTTCTCTGGGTCGCCCGAGCGGTCGTGTTCGCGCTCGTCGCCGGCGGCGTAGCGACCGCGGCGACGCTGTTCGCGCCCGTCCCGATACCGACGTTCGTCCCCGTCGCGGTCGGCGGCGTCTTCCTCGTCGTCGGCGTCGCGGTCGCCCTGCTCCGGTATCGGGCGTGGGGCTACGAGGTCCGCGACGACTCGCTGTACCTCCAGCGCGGCGTCCTCACCAAGGTCAACACCGTGGTCCCGTTCGTCCGGGTCCAGCACGTCGACTCGGCCCGCGGCCCGCTCGAACGGCTCGTCGGCCTCGCATCGACCGTCGTCTACACCGCCGGCTCCCGCGGGGCCGACGTGGCGATTCCGGGGCTCACTCCGGAGGGCGCAGAGGACCTTCAGGACCGACTGAAGCGCCTCGCAATCGCGTCCGAGGGCGACGACGCGGTATGACCCGGCTGTCGCCGCTCTCGGTGCCCTATCGGGCGGTCCAGCGCAGCGCCAGCATCGCCTTCGCGCTCGCGTTCCTCGCGTTCACCGGCGGGACCACGTTCGGCGGGTTCCTCGGCGGTCTCGGCGCGGTCGCGCTCGTCGGCGTCGTCGTGGTCGCCATCGCCGGCTACGAACTCGCCTACTTCCGCCGGTTCGAATACGAACTCACGCCGGACACGCTGGACATCCGGTCGGGCGTGTTCTCCCGGCGCAACCGCGAGATTCCCTACCGGCGCATCCAGAACGTCGACATCTCCCGCAACGTCGCCCAGCGACTGGTCGGTATCGCCGCCGTGGACCTCGAAACCGCGGGCGGCGGCGAGACCGAAGGCAGTCTCCGATTCGTCAGCTACGAGGAGGCCCGCCGCATCCAGTCTGAAGTCGCCCGCCTGAAACGCGGCGGTAAAGACGGCGACGCGCCTGAACCCGAACGGGAACTCCTGTTCGAACTGACGCCCCGCGAGTTGGCCATCGTCGGCGCGCTGTCGTTCGACCTCCGACTGCCCGGTCTCGTCTTCGTGTTCGGGTCGACCGTCTTCCCCATCGTCGCGTCGTACGTGGACGTGCCGGTCCCCGCCGGGAGCGCCGCGGCCGCGGGGGTCGGCATCGTCGCGCTCGTCCTCCTCGTCGCGCTCGTCTCGTGGGCCGCCGGCTTCGCCTCCGCGGTGGTGAACTACTACGGCTTCCGGCTGACCCGCGTCGGCGACGAACTCCAGTACGAACGCGGCCTCCTCCAGCGCTACAACGGGTCGATTCCGCTCGACAAACTCCAGACGCTCACCGTCGAGGACAACCCCCTGAAGCGCCGGTTCGGCTACGCGACGCTCCTCGTCGAGACCGCGGGCTACGCCCCCAGCTCCGACGGGACAAACGGGTCCGGCGGCGGCGGTCGCGGCTCCGAGGCGGCCATCCCGCTTGCGACCCGCGACCGCGTGCTCGGCCTCGTTGCCGACCTCGAAGGCGTCAAGCTGCCGACGTTCGAGGGGCCGCCGACGCGCATCCGCCGGCGCTACGCCGTCCGCTACTCGCTCGTCCTCGGCGCGGCGACGCTCGCGCTCTACGGGGCAAACCGGGTCCTCCCGCAGGAGATTCCGTGGTTCGTCCCGCTGGCGCTCGTCCCGGTGGCCGTCGTCGCCGGCGCGCTCCAGTGGCGGCACCGCGGCTACGCGCTCACCGAGGACCATATCGTCACCCGAAACGGGTTCTGGAAGCGCGAGACGCGCTTCGTCCCCTACTACCGGGTGCAGACGGTCATCGAGCGCCGGACGATTTTCCAGCGTCGCTGGCGCGTCTCGACGGTCACGGCCGACACCGCGGGGAGCATCTCCCTCGTCGGCGGCGACGCGACCGCCGTCGACATCGAAGTCACCGACGCGGCGGAGCTTCGGGAGACGCTGAACGACCGCCTCCGCGAGGCGCTTGCGGCGCGCCGCGAGGCCCGACAGCAGTCCCGACAAGCCGCACTCGGCATCCGCGCCGCGGAGCCGGACCGCGACGCCGACGCATCGGATTCGGGGGCAGTCACCGACGCCGAGGCCGACGTGAGCCAGACGCCCGAGTTCGTCGAGGAAGCCGAACCCGCGGCCGCCGGGGCCGACGACGACGCTGAGGATGCTGCGGACACTGGAGACACTGACGACGCTAACACCGCCGACGCCGACACCGCCGACGCCGACGAGTCGGCGGAGACAGACGACCCCTTCATCTGGGGCGAGCCGGTCGAGTCAGCGGGCGGGGACGACGAAAAAGCGGACGACTCCGATGAATCGAGCGACGAGCGGGATGCTATATAGAGTCGGGACGAAACGTAATCCAATGACGCGAACAGTGCTGGAGTCGCTCTTGACCGGGAACGCGCGACACGTCGAGAGCCTCGGCGTCGACCACTTCGAGGGCGTCCGCGAGGCGCAGTCGCCGGCGGTCGTCTCGGTGAGCTGTTCGGACTCCCGCGTCCCCGCCGACGCGGTCTGGAGCGCCGACGAGGCCGGCGAGCTGTTCACGTCGGTCAACGTCGGCAATCAGGTGTGGACCGATGTCGACGGACGACTCGTCGTCAACGACGCCGTCGGCTACGCGGTGTCGGCGCTCAAGTCGACCGACGTGGTCGTCCTCGGACACACGGGCTGCGGCGCGGTGACGGCCGCCTACGCGACGGCCACCGGCGAGAGTGTCGGAGACCTGCCCGCGTCGGTCGAAGCCGCCGTCTCGCGGCTCGTCCCGCTCGTCGAGGAGGCCCGTGAACTCGGCGTGTTCGACGCGGAGACGCCGGGTGGCGAGGCGGTCAACCGACTCGTCGAGTACGCGGTCGTCCGGCAGGTGGAGTACCTCACCGAGAGCGACGAGATTCCCGAGGCGACCGACTGCTGGGGCTTCGTCTACGACTTCCAGCGCGTCTACGGCGACGCCGACGGCGCGGCCTACCTCGTCGCGGCCAACGGCGAGTCGGACCCCGACGCGCTCGCCGACGTGGTTCCCGATGGGTTCGAAGAACGCGTGCGGTCGATTCGGTAAGAAGCGATTGGCGGGTGGTTCGAGGGGATTTGATCCGTTGGAACCCGTGATTTCTGAGCTGAATTGCGTGCAGAATAGAGAGTATATACAGCACGCCTTGTCCCTTTATTCGACTCAATTCATATTGAACAATTGTTAGGATGAGACTGTGGGTCTACCGCACCCCTTGTATCAGTAACCCCGCCACGACAAGTATCACACACCTACTCAGCGGTTGTTTCAGAGAGGAAGGTATTGAACGGAGATAATAACAACAAATCAATATTAATCAAGACCAATTCTTAGAGTTAATACGTGGGAACCAATGGATATTATAAACATTACAGATCTGAAACACATATTGGATTTCCAACTGTTTAGAAAAGAGTATGGTTTTTGATTGTCAGAGTCTAGTTGGATGTCTGATAAGAACATAGAACAACCGAATCGACGAACTGTTCTACAAGCTATGGGTGCAGCTGCTGGAGTTGGTTTGGTCCCAACAATCAGTTCCGGGAAAGAAGACAGCGTGGTGAAATTTGACAAAGCCATGAAGAATCGGGATAAAAAAGATTGGAGCCTTGATAAATGGTTCAAATACATCGATGATAAAGATATAGAATACGGGAATGAACAAAAAACAACAAAAGTAGACCTGAAAACGGGTTCAAGTACAGATGGCCCGTCAACACAGATCATTTCGGGATTTGAGGAAAAAGACCTTACTCTAACAATGACTTACTACAGCCTTGGTAGTTATGACGCAGTAGAGTTACACTGGTCATTCGATAACAGTGGTATAGATGATGCATATACTGGAAAGCCAAAAGATATAGCTAAGATTGGCTATAACCCAGACCACTACAGTAAACCCCCGGAGAGAGATGGGGAGAGTTGGTATAGCTTTGGATCTGACATGGTTGAGCTTGGCAAAAAGCAAACACCAGAAGGGGGAGCTATTGCACGGTATAATGGCCTATACTTCAAAGGTCAGAATCCACTAATTGGAGATGGTGAAGTCGGAGGTGACTTAGATCTACAAGATTACATGACGCTTTATATTGATCCAGACACATCTGTTCCCCTAAATGAACGAGAGATTTATTTCTCCTATTCAATGCTGTATGATTCGGCAAGTCTAGGAGATACCAATATATCCGATGATGGAATCAGTTTTGGTATTACTAACGAGGAGGATTCCTGGACCGTATCTCCGGCCTACGAACAAGAAGACCTCAGAAACGGGAAACAATATACCCCAAACTAAAATTAAGAAACCAGCTCTAAGCAGATCGATGGGTACTCACGAGCCGAAATCATAAATCCGGCATGGTTATTTTCTCACAGGGGAGTGATTAACGCAAATGGAAGGAAACGAACTCAGCCCAAGCGGAGATAGTCAGTCGTATAACCTGAAGGGGTATGATAAGATTAGTTTATTTATTGCTGTATTTTTATATTTTGGTTCAGAACTAAACATAATTCCATTCCAAACGGCCGTCCTTTCGTTCCTTTTTGTCATTATATTATATCTCGTCTTGGATAGCTAAATACATATTATATATTCTATTATTTAAATTAGGACGACCACCCGCTCTCCCTCAGTCGTCTCGCGCGTCGTCGATGACGTTCGAGAACTCGCGGGCCGTCTCGGTGATGACCTCGAAGTCGCCGTTTTCGATTGCCTCGTCGTCCATGAGCGCGCCGCCCGCGCCGACGACGACCGCGCCGGCCTCGATGTAGTCCGCGGCGTTGTCGAGGCCGACGCCGCCGGTCGGCATCATCGGAATCTGCGGGAGCGGCCCCTTCATGCTCTTGAGGTGGCCGGGGCCGAGCGAGGAGGCGGGGAACACCTTCACGAGGTCCGCGCCCGCGGCGTACGCGTCGGTCGCCTCGGTCGGCGTCATGATGCCCGGCGCGACGAGCGTCCCGTAGCGGTTGCAGGTCTCGACGACGCCCTCGTCGAAGTTCGGCCCGACGACGAACTCCGCGCCGGCCTGGATGGCCGCGTTGGCGGTCGGGGCGTCGAGAACGGTCCCAGCGCCGACGATGGCCTCGCGGTCCGAGAAGGACGCCGACACCTCGCGGATGAGGTCCATCGCGTCGGGGTTGTCGGCCGTGATTTCGTAGGCGGTGACGCCGCCCTCGTGGAGCGCGTCGGCCACGTCGATGATGGTGTCCGCGTCCGCGCCGCGCATCACCGCGACGACGCCGCTGTCGGCGAGTCGTTGCATGTCCTCGTGTACGTCGAGTGCGACCATCGTTGTCTCGACGTTTACTACATATCGTATTAAATTGGGGGCCTCGCGGCATCCCATCGGTCGCACGACGGGAACGGCGGCAGTCGCATCCTCGTGAGTGAGCCCGAAAGAGAGAGAGAATAATTTTTTGACAGTTCTGTGCGAACTACGACCGTGTCACCGACATCGACGACGCCCACGGACGGCGGTTCGAAGGTCGTCCCGCCGGATAAATCGCTGTTCGCCGAAATCGCACCGTTCCGGCTGGCCGTCGGCGTCGTCTTCTGCGCGTTCGCCGTCGCCGCGGTCGCGGTCGGCTGGCTCCCGCCGATGAGCGCCGACGTGGTCGGCATCGCGCTCCTCTGTGTCGTCTTCCTCGCCGGCGGGTTCGTCCCGTTCAACGGAACCCTCGCGTTCTACGTCGCGCAGGCCGCGGCGTTCCTCGTCTGGGGCGCGCTCCGGTTGGCGGTCGACGGCTTCGACGTGATTCCGCTCCTGTTGGGCGCGGCCGGGGCCGTCGGCCTCGCGGTCTACGGCCGGCGGGCGCTCCGCGACGGGCTCAGGGCGCTGGTCTGAGTCGGCCTCGCTTCGCTCTTGTCTCACTCCCTGACGGTCAACACGGGCACGTCCGAGAGCCTGACGACCCGCTCCGTCGTGCTTCCGAGAATCGCGTGTTCGAGCCCGGTTCGTCCGTGGGTCGCCATCACCACGAGGTCCGCGTCGGTCTCGGCGGTCGCGTCCAGAATCTCCCGGTACGGCACGCCGATTCGGATTTCGGTCGCGCAGTCGACGCCCGCGTCTCCGGCGAGCGATGCGATTTCCTCGACGGCCATCTCGGCCGCGTCGCGGAGGCTCGCGCGCACTCGTTCGACCGGCACGTCGGCGGCGGTCCACAGCCCGAGGTCGTCGACCTCGATGACCGAGAGGGCGCGAATCGACCCGCCGGACGTACCCGCGAGGTCGATGGCGCGGCGGGCCGCCGCGCGGGAGCGGGCGCTGCCGTCGGTGGGGACGAGAACGGTATCGTACATATCAGTTCATTGGCGTCCCGACGATATCGTCTTTTTCGTCGGAGAGACGGCTCTCGGGGCGGTGCAGTCGCTCTACGGGTCGAAAACCGGAGAATGGAGGTCAGCGGAGCCGGTCGGAGCGGTCGGCGTCGAGTCCCTCAGACGCGGGTGCGCGGTTTGGGGGCGACCCGGCGGACGCTCGCGGCGGCCGCGACGAGCAGGCCGCCGAAGAGGACGGAGACGAGGAGCTCCGGAGCGACGGTCAGGCCGTCGATGCCGCCGAACGTCGTAAACAGCGCGTAGCCGGCGACCGCCGTGAGGACGATGCCGATGACGACCGCGAGGCCGATGCCAGCTTTCATCAAGTCGAGGTTGCTCATGGTCGCTTGAGCCTACGCGAGACGACCGAATATAAACGGAGACTGCTTCCCAGCGTCCGGGAAACTGACCGAGCGTCTCCCCCGATATCGCGGGGGATTTATGTTGGTACGCGGGTCGTCCCGCGACGGGACCGCGGCGACGAACCGGAAAATCAGAGGGTCGAAACCGTGCGTCGAAAACGTGTGCCCGAGTCGTCGGCTACGCCGCCGACTCAGACCCCTCGCCGTAGAGCCCGTACAGCACGAACAGCAGGGCGAGGAACAGGAACTCGATGACCGCCACGGCGATGAGCGGGAGTTCGACGTTGAAGAACCCCGCGACCGTGCGCAGTTCGATCGCGACGGGGACGCTAATCGCGATGAGGACGAGCGCCCGCGCCTTCGTGAGCTTCACGCGACCACCCCCCAGAGGGTGTTAAAGGCGCTCGTGACCGTCGTCAACACGAGGTCGACGCCGGCCGAGACGGTCGCCGGGACGGGGAGGCCGCCGCCGAACAGCCCGCCGCCGTTCTGGATGATGCCGGCCAGCGGGAGCGTGTACGCGAGCACGACGAGCACCGCCGCGATACCGGTCCACATCGTCAGGTTGTCGAGGATGCGCGGGCTTCCCTCGGGCCCCGAAAGCGGCTCGGGGAGGTACGAATCGACCGGGCGGTCGGACTCCTCACCGAGTGAGGTCAGGAGGATGTTGAACAGG
This sequence comes from Haloferax sp. ATCC BAA-644, assembly GCF_000336975.1. NCBI lineage: Archaea > Methanobacteriati > Methanobacteriota > Halobacteria > Halobacteriales > Haloferacaceae > Haloferax > Haloferax sp. ATCC BAA-644. The sequence continues at coordinate 58,212 of NZ_AOLF01000013.1, read as the reverse complement.
AACAGCACCACCGACAGGAACAGGAGCGTCCCGCCGAGGGCGATCTGCACCCGAAGCTCGAAGATGCTCCCGATGGGCGTCAGGAACTCGAAGTTCTGGTACTGCGGTTCGGCGGTGCGCCGCGGGATGCCGGCGAGGCCGGCGCGGTGCATCGCGTTCGACATGAACACCATGCCGACGAACCACATGATGACCTGCAGGAGGCCGATGGGGCGGCTGTAAAGCTTCCTGCCCGTGACCTGCGGGACGAGCCAGTACGACCCGGCCATCATCGTCAGCGCGACGGCCGTGCCGACGGTGAGGTGGAAGTGCCCCGGCACCCACAGCGTGTTGTGGATGAGGTAGTTGATGTTCATCCCGGCGTTAATCATGCCGGAGAAGCCGCCGGCGGCGAACATCGCGCCCGCGAGGGCCATGCCGGTGAAGGCGGGGTCGCGCCACGGGAGCGCGCCGAGCCAGCGGAGGTAGCCCTCACCGCCGCGTTGGCGCGCGCCGTGTTCGACGCTGGCGACGACGGTGAACGCAGTCAGCAGCGACGGGAGGAGCAGGAACATCGTGTTCGTCATGGCGATGAATTTGAAGCCCTCCGCGATGCCGGGGTCGAGGTACTGGTGGTGAATCCCGACCGGCGTCGAAAGCAGGAGGAACAACACGAACACCACGCGTGCGAGCGGGTCGCTGAACAGTCGCCCGCCCGCGAGCTTGGGGAGCACGGTGTACCAAAGCAGGTACGCCGGCATCAGCCAGAAGTAGACGATGGGGTGGCCGAAGTACCAAAAGAGCGTCCGCGTCAGAAGCGGGTTGACGCTCTCGATGAGGCCGAGCGACCACGGGATGAGGAAGAACACCACCGAGACGGCGACGCCGAGGGTGGAGATGTACCACATAATCATGGTCGTGAGGACCATGAACGTCTGCAACGGGATTCGTTCGTCGGAGTGCTCCTGCCGCCACGCCCGGTAGGAGAGGAACCAGTCCGCGCCGGCGAGCCACGTCCCGACGATGAACATCGCGAGGCCGATGTAGAATATCGGATGGGCTTGGAGCGGCGCGTAGAACGTGAACAGCACGTCCGCGCTCATGCCGAGGTTCGGGACGAGGCCGCCGAGGATGGCGACGGTGGCCAGAACCGTGCCCGTCGTCATCAGGCCGACCCACGCCCACGAGAACAGCGCGCTCTCGGCGGGCCGGTCGAGGCTCCTGGCGACCGCCCAGTGGAACACCCCACAGAGGAAGAAGATGGTGAAGACGATGGCGAGCAGCACGCCGTGGCCCGTCAACACCGTGTAGTAGTCCGCCGAGTCGATGACGCGGAGGACGTTCGTGCGGTGAAGCGCCTGAATGAGACCGAAGAAGGCCCCGATGCCGAGCGAGACGAACGCGATGAGGAAACTCGCCTTGATGATTGCCGCCTCGTCGGGGAACTTATCGACGAACTCGCTGCCGCCGCCGGACGCGGTCGCCATCAGTTCTCAGCCTCCCCTTGCGCCTGCTGCTGTTCGTACCAACTGTCGAATTCTCCTTGTTCCATAACCACAATCTTCCCTTCCATCACGTGGTGGCCGGAGCCACAGTACTCGTTGCACAGCATCCCGTACTCGCCGGCCTCTTCGAACTGGACGGTGAACTCCGAGACCTGCCCGGGAATCGCCATCGTGTTCGCGTTCGTGCCGACGACCTCGAAGCCGTGGATGACGTCGGCGGCGGTCACGTGGAAGGTGACCGTGCTGCCGGCGGGAACGCGAAGCGGCTCGGTCGTCCCGGGTTCGAAGACGAACTGGCGGGCGACCACGTACACGTCGTAGCTGTTCTCACCGGTCCGCTCGATGCCGGGGTCACCGAACTTCGGGTGCTGGTCGAGCGTCGCCGGGTCGACCGTGCCGCCTTTGTCGTCTATCATCTCGATACCCGCGCCGGCGGCCCCGTAGGTAATCGTCCCGATGAACCCGACGATGAGGACGAGCGCCAGCGCCAACCAGAGCTTCTCGTAGGCGTGAATCTCCATCTATCCCACCACCGTGAGACCACGTCCGAGGAACTCGACGAAGTACATGAACACCCACATGCCGATGAGAATCGCCATGTAGATGAGCACGAGCACGAGCGTCCCGACCGGGTCGAAATCGTCGTGTTCGAGTTCGCGAACGATACCGTCGTCGGCCGTCCCGACGATAGAGTCCACCGGGGGGTCAGCCTGCCCGGAATCACCTTGGGAATCCGCGTTTGCTGGCACGCCGCCATCGGTGGACGCGCGCGCGGCAGAGGACGCGGCTCCCTCTGCTGTCGAATCAACGGCCATACCCGGTCATGAGGAATAACGGGACTTTAACGCAACACCCCATTCCAACGCGGTGGGAATAGGCGAAATCAGAAACACCGTGGTCGCGAATGGACCGATATGGAACTCACGCCACGGCGCGCCGGAACCGTCGCACTGCTCGCGCTCCTGCCAGCGGTCATCTTCGGCGTGACGCAAAACCCCCTCGCAGGGGTCGTCACGGCCGTCAACGTGCTTCTCATCTCGACAACCATCTACCTCCTCATGAGTCCGACCGAGGGCGGACACGGCCACGACGGCGACGCCGACCCCGAGACCGACGCCGAACACGCCGCCTGAGATGGACGGCGGCATCTCGCTCGGGCTGCCGGCCGCGACGCCCGAGGCGGCGGCGTTTCTCCTCGTCGGCCTCTTCGGCGGGGCGCACTGCCTCGGGATGTGCGGCCCGCTCGTCAGCGTCTACGCCGACCGTCTCGCTGACCGCGAGGGCGTCGATAGCCGGTCGCTCACGCTCCGGCAGGTCCGCCAACACGCCCTGTTCAACGTCGGCCGGGCGCTGAGCTACGCCGCCATCGGAGCCGTCTTCGCCCTCGTCGGCGGCCTGTTTTTCGACGCGTTCGACTCGGTGGTCGCCGTCGGCAGCGGCGTCCGCGGGGCGACCGGGCTACTCGTCGGGGCCGCCATCATCCTCACCGGCGTCGGCTACCTCGTCGGCCAGTCGGCCGCCATCGACCGGTTCACCCCGACCGCGGTGACGCGCCTGTTCGGCCGCGTCAGCGGGTGGGCGACCGCCCGCGTCGATAGGCTCGTCGGCGGCCCGCGAATCCTCGGCCTCGGGGCGATTCACGGCCTGCTCCCGTGTCCCATCATCTACCCGGCGTACCTGTACGCCTTCTCGACGGGCGACCCGCTCCGGGCCGCCGCCTTACTCGGCCTGCTCGGCCTCGGGACGATTCCGACGCTGTTCCTCTACGGGACGCTCCTCGGTCGCGTCTCGGCGCGCCGGCGGGCGACGCTCCACCGGGCGCTCGGGGCGGCGTTCCTCGTCCTCGGCTACATCCCGCTGTCCCACGGCCTGATGCTGCTGGGCGTGTCGGTCCCGCACCTTCACGTACCCTTCTACCAACCGTTGTGACGATGTCGACTTCGACGCGGTCCCGCGGGTCGGCCGGCGGCAAGAGCGACGCCGGCGGCGACAGCGAGGGCTGTGACCTCTGCGGCCTGCCGACGCCGACCCCACCGGTCACCGGCGACGACGCGGACGGCGAGTTCTGCTGTCGCGGCTGTCTCGAAATCACCCGCGCACTCGGTGACGCCGCGAGCGCCGACCCCGAGACGGTCGAGCGCGAACTCGCGGGCGAGGCCGACGAAATACCCGACGACGCCGAGCGGACCTACATGGCCGTCGACGGGATGCACTGCGCCACCTGCGAGGCGTTCGTCTCGGGCACCGCGCGGACCTGCGAGGGCGTCTACGCCGCCGAGGCGAGCTACGCCAACGACATGGTTCGCGTCACCTACGACCCCGAAACGGCCGATTTAGATGGATTGTCGGGGACGCTCGCGCGCTACGGCTACGGCACGCGCGACCCCGAGGAGCGCGAGGCGGCCGAGCGTTCGGACAATCAGGTCGCCCGGTTCGTCATCGGCGGCGGCGTCTTCGGCATGATGGTGATGCTGTGGTACGTCCTGTTTCTGTACCCGACCTACGTCGGCTTTCAGCCGGTGGTCGAACTCGGCGTCTTCGACGGCATCTACATCCTCGGCAACATCTGGGTGATGACCTCCATCGTCCTGTTCTACACCGGCTTTCCCATCCTCCGGGGGGCGCTCGTCAGCCTCCGCGCCGGCCAGCCGAACATGGACCTGCTCGTCTCGCTGGCCGCGACGAGCGCCTACGTCTACTCGACGGCGGCCGTCCTCGTCGGCGAGACCCACGTCTACTTCGACGTGACCGTCGCCATCATCCTCGTCGTCACGCTCGGCAACTACTACGAGGACCGCATCAAGCGGAAGGCCGCCGGGATGCTCTCGGACCTCGCGGCCTCCCGCGTCTCGGAAGCGCGCCGGAGGGTCGAAGGCGACGCCGACGGCTCCGGCGACACCGCCGTCGAGACGGTCGCGCTCGACGCGCTCGAATCGGGCGACCTCGTGGAGGTCCGACCGGGCGAGCGCGTCCCGGTCGACGGGACGGTCCGCGAGGGGACCGCCGCGGTCGACGAGGCGCTCGTCACCGGCGAGTCGATGCCGCGGACGAAGCGCCCCGGCGACGACGTGCTCGGCGGGACCGTCGTCACCGACCGCCCGCTCGTCGTCGCGGTCGGCGAGGACGCGACGAGCACGCTCGACCGACTGGTCGAACTGCTCTGGGACATCCAGAGCGCCCGCTCGGGCGTCCAGCGCCTCGCCGACAAACTGGCGACCATCTTCGTGCCGACGGTGCTCGTCCTCGCCGCCGTCACCTTCGGCTGGACCCTCCTCGGCGGCGGCACGCCGACCGAGGCGCTCCTCGTCGGCCTCACTGTCCTCATCGTCTCGTGTCCCTGCGCGCTCGGGCTCGCCACGCCGCTGGCGGTCGCCTCGGGCATCAAGGAGGCGGCGAGTCGGGGCATCGTCGTCGCCTCCGAGGCCGTCTTCGAGGCCGTCCCCGACGTGGACGTGGTCGTCTTCGACAAGACCGGAACGCTCACCGACGGCGACATGGCGGTCCTCCGGGTCGTCGGTGACGACGGGAGCGACGCGCTCGCCGCGGCCGCCGCGCTCGAACGCTTCTCCGCGCACCCGCTCGCGACCGCCGTCGTCGAGGCGGCTGAAGACCGAATCGAGGCGGCGGGGGCGGATGCGTCGATTCCCGACGTTGCGGCCGACGACGTGACCGTCCGCGACCGCGGCGTCTCGGGGGCAGTCGACGGCGAGCGCGTCGTCGTCGGCCACCCCGACCTCCTCCGCGACGAGGGCGTGACGCTCGCGCCGGCCCACGAAGACGCCGTCGAGGCCGCCCGCGACGAGGGCGCGGTCCCCGTCGTCGTCGGCTGGGGCGGGCGCTCTCGGGCGGTGCTCGTCGTCGGCGACGAACCGCGCGAGGCGTGGGACGACGTGGTCGCCGCCGTCGCCGCGGGGGGACGCCGCGAGGTCGTCGTTCTCACGGGTGACTCCGAGCGCGCCGCGCGCCGGTTCCGCGACCATCCGGACGTGACAGACGTGTTCGCGGGCGTGCCGCCGGAGGCGAAAGCCGAGACGGTCGAACGCCTCCGCGCCCGGGGGACCGTGGCGATGGTCGGTGACGGGAGCAACGACGCGCCCGCGCTCGCCGCCGCCGACATCGGCATCGCGCTCGGCACGGGGACGGACATCGCGGGCGACGCCGCCGACGCGGTGCTCGTCGGCCGCGACATCGACGCGATACCCGAAGTGTTCTCGCTTTCGACCGGGGTGAACCGCCGCATCCGCGGCAACCTCGCGTGGGCGTTCGGCTACAACGCGGTCGCCATCCCGTTGGCCGCCTTCGGCGTGCTCAACCCCCTTTTCGCCGCCGTCGCCATGGGCACGTCGAGCCTGCTCGTCGTCGCCAACTCGGCGCGGTCGCTCGACTGAGTCACCTTCCCGAGACGATCACCGAAAGCGGACCAGTCAAGTCGCTCCGTCTCGTCGGGAACGATAATGACAGACGACCCCTTCTCGCTCGCCGTTCCGGAGGGGTGGACCGTCGAGACCGACGTGGACACCGACGAGGCGAGCGCTAAGACCGTCTACGAGTCGCCCGACTCGGACCGGCGCGTCACCATCACCGAGTTCGCGCGCGGGCTGACGCTCTACTGGTGGGTCGACATCTTCGCCTTCGCTGACGGCGAGTGGCACCGCCGCGAGGTCGGCCTCGGTGACTCCTACCGCGACGTGGACGCCGTGAGCGACGCCGCACAGGACGCCCTCGACCGGCTCGCGTCGTCGGGCGAGCGAATCGAATCGGTAGCCGACGACTGATTTATCACGGTCGCTACGCGACCGGCATACATGTACCTCGTCGCCTACGACGGCTCTCGGCTGGCGAACGCCGCGCTCGACAGGGCCGCGCAGTTCGCGTCGGCCACCGGCGACGACGTGCTCGCGGTCGCCGTCGTCCCCGACGATTCGGCGTACGCCGTCGAGGCGGGGTGGGTCCCGTCGCGGGAGGTGTTCGACCGGCAGACGGTCGTCGGAGAACTCCACGAGACCGCGGTCGACATCGCACCGTCGGCTTCGTTTCAGGCGGTCACGGTCGGTCGGGACCCCGCGCCCGGGAACATCGTCGCGGAGCTCAGGACGGTCGCGTCCGAGACGGACGCGAGCGTCATCTTCGTCGGGAGCGAGAACGCGGGTCGCGTCGTCGTCCCGCTCGTCAGCGTCGGCGGGAACGTCGCGAGCGACGACGACCACGACGTGCACATCGTCCGTCACGCACCCCCGGAGATTCACCGGCGGTTCCCCAAATCGCACTTCTACCTTCCCTGAGCGTCGACCCGACGCCCGCGGCTCGACGCCCGTGGCCCGACACTCGCGCCTCGACGCCTGTGGCCCGACGCCCGGACCCCGACGCCGTCGCACCACCGTTTCATGTGTCGCGGCCGCGAACGTCACGTATGCGAGATATCAGATTCGTCTACACCGTCGGCACCGACCCCGAAACGGTCGCTGAACGCCTGTCGAACGCCTCGTCGGGCGTGCTGTCGCTGGCCGACGGCGGCCGCTCGTATGCGATTCCCGCGCACGTCTCCTACGACGCCGACGGCGGTCGACTCCTGTTCCGACTGACCGACGACGGCGAAAGCGAGAAGTTCGCGTTCATCGAGGAGACGGAGGAGGCGACGTTCGTCTGCTACGAGGACGCCGGCAAAGACTCGTGGAGCATCATGGCCCGCGGGTCGATTCGCGTCCTCCCGGACGACGAGCGCCCCGACGCGGCGACCATAAACGACCTGTTCGGCGGCGTCCGCGTGTTCGACGAGGAAGTCGACGACCTCGAATTCCACCTCGTCGAACTCGAACTCGACGAGTTGACGGGCCGCGAAACGGCCAGGTGAGCCGTGCGGGCGTCGGGATTCCGGGCTCGGAGGCGGTCGGCCGTCGGTCAGTAGAACCCGACGACCGGCTCATCGGCCGCGAGCGAGGTCGCAACCACGCGGTCGACGCGGGGGTGCTCACCGAGCCAACCGGCGATTTCCGCGGCCGTCTCGGCCAGTCGCTCGTCGTCAACCATGTTGAGTACCGGGACGACCCGCGCCGTCTCGGGTACGCCTTTCATCCCGCCGCGGTCGTTCGACAGCACGGCGGCCACGTCCCACTCGGATATCGCGTCGCTGACCGCCGTCCCCGACACGTCGGAGACGAGTTCCGGCCGGTGGACGCGCTCGTCGGAGAGCGGCTCCCCGACGACCCGGACGCTGGCGACCGGGCAGACGAGGTCCGCGGTGTCCGGGAGTTGCGGTTCGTTCTCGCCGGGGGCTTTCAGCCAGCGCGAGCGCGCGCCGTCGGCCTTGACCAGCACCACGTCGTCGGTGGCGCGGGCGATTCCGTCCACCGTCGCCGGGTCGTAGCCGCGGTAGCGGTCGGAGCGCTCGCGCTCCGGCACGACGCCGAGCGGGCGGGGCTGCGTCTCCGCGACGGCGGTCTCCGGGTCGTCGGTGACGACCACCTCGGCCACCTCGTCGTCGAAGATCGGGATGCGGACGGTGCTCGTGACCACGCCGTCGAGGTCGCGGGCGAGTCGGTAGAGAAGCGACTTCTTGCCGCCCGCGCCGACGGCGCAGACGAGGTCGTCCGGGCCGATACCGAGGGCGTCGGCGAGCGTCGGAGGCGAGGCACTCGGCGCGGGCGACGCCGACGGATCAGTCATCGGCCGCCACCTCCGGTTCGACCGTCACGCGGACGGCGCTGTGTTTGTACTCCGGTATCTTCGCGGTCGGGTCGAGCGCGTCGCCGGTCAGCCGGTTCACGAGCGGGTCGGCGTAGTGGAACGTGGCGAAGACGGTCCCGCGGCGGACGGCGGGCGTCACCTCGGCCGCGACCGTGACCGCCCCCCGGTCGTTTTCGACGCGGACGGTCGCACCGTCGTCGATACCGCGGGCGGCGGCGTCGTCGGGGTGAATCTGCAAGCTGTCCTCGCCGCGCATCCGCATCAGCACGCCCGACCGCCGGGTGAGCGCGCCGCTGTTGAACTGTTGGAGGACGCGCCCCGTCACGAGGACGAGTTCGCCGTCGGCGACGGGGTCCGCCGGGTCGACGTGGTCGACCACCCGGAACGGGGCGGTCTTCGACCCCGATGCGAACGCGTCGGCGTGGAGGATTGCGGTCCCCTCGGTCGCGCCCTCGGGGAACGGCCAGCGCTGGCTCCCAGTGCCGATGCCGTCGTACGACATCCCGGCGTAGATGGGCGCGACCCGCCGGAGTTCGTCGAAGACGCCCTCGGGGGTCGCGGGCGCGTCGAGGCCGGTCACGCGGGCGGCGAACTCCCGGAGGATATCGAGGTCGGCGCGGGCGTCCCCCGGCGGCGCGACGTTCCGGTGCATCCGGATGACCTGCCGGTCGGTGTTCGTCACCGTCCCCGACTTCTCGGCCCAGACGCTCCCGGGGAGCACCACGTCCGCGAATTCGACCGTCTCGGTCGGGAACACGTCGTGGACGACGCAGAAGTCGAGGGATTCGAACGCCTCACGGACGCGGTTCGCGTTCGGCTCGGTCACGGCGGGGTTCTCACCGAAGACGTAGGCCGCCCGCACCTCGTCGCCGAAGCGGTGGGTCGCTTCGACCTCGGTGAGCCCCGGCAGGGCGGGGGGTTCGAACCCCCACACGTCGGAAACGGCGGCGCGGGCGTCGTCGTCGGTGACGGGTCGATACCCCGGCAGGACGTTCGGGAGCGCACCCACGTCGCCCGCGCCCTGCACGTTGTTCTGTCCGCGGAGGGGGTTGACGCCGGTGCCCGCCTTCCCGACGTTGCCGGTCAAAAGCGGGAGGTTGATGAGCGCCTGCACGTTGTCGGTTCCGCAGTGGTGTTGGCTCATCCCCATCCCGGTGAAGACGGCCGCGCGGTCGGCCTCGCCGTAGGCGCTCGCGGCGGCTCTGAGGTCGTCGGGGGCGACGCCGGCGCGCTCGGCCTCCGCGTCGATGTCGAGGCCCGAGAGGGACTCGCGGAGCGCCTCGAACCCCGTGGTGCGCTCGGCGACGAACGCCTCGTCGACCAGTCCCTCCTCGACGACGACGGCGGCCATCGCGTTGAGAAGCGGGATGTCGAACCCCGGCTTCACCGGGAGGTGGACGTCCGCCGCCTTCGTCGTCTGGTTCGCCCGGGGGTCGACGTGAATCATCGTCGTCCCCGACTTGAGCGCCGGGAGCAGGTACGACCGGAAGATGACCGGGTGCTGTTCGGCGGGGTTCGCGCCGGTCACGAGGAACACGTCGGCCTCACCGAGGTCCGAAAGCGAGTTCGTCATCGCCCCCGCACCGAAGCGGTCGCCCATCGCCGCCACCGTCGAGGCGTGACAGAGCCGCGCGCAGTTGTCGACGTTGTTCGTCCCGAGCGCCCGCGCCGTCTTCTGGAGCAGGTAGTTCTCCTCGTTCGTGCAGTTCGACGACGAGAAGAAGAAAAGCGAGTCCGGGCCGTGGTTCGCGACGACGCGGGAGAACTCGCGTTCGACGCGGTCGAACGCCTCGTCCCACGTCGCCTCGACGAGCCGGCCGTTCACTCGCACCAGCGGGGTGGTCAGGCGCTCGTCGTGGTCGACCACGTCCCACGCCGCGGCCCCCTTGGGACAGAGTTCGCCCCGCGTGTTGACCGGGCCGTTCCACCCGACGGCGCTCCCGCGGTCGGCGTCGTAACGGATGCCGCAGCCGACGCCGCAGTACGGACAGACGCTCTCGCTCGATGCCGCCACCCGCTCAGACACGCTGACACACCACACACATGGTCGGACGTGCGACCCGAACGGTATTCATCGTACCGCCGACTGCGACGGGGTGAAAATCGCCGGTGGACATACGTCCGCTCGTGTCGTTCGGTCGAACCGTGCACGAGCAGGCAACCGCGCATCGGGAAGCCGAGGAAGCGAGCGGACGCGAGGACGTGCCGTGGCACGCACTCGAAGGCGAGGCGGCGCTGGAGCGACTCGAGGCGAGCCGAGACGGCCTCGACGACGACGACGCGGCCCGCCGACTCGACGAGGAGGGGCCGAACGAACTTGCGGACGAGGAGGGCGTCTCGCCGCTTTCGCTCCTCGTCTCGCAGTTCACCGGGCCGCTCATCCTCCTGCTTTTCGTCGCGGCCGGGCTCTCGCTGGCCGTCGGCCTCCTGCCCGGCCGCGACCCGGGCTACACCGACGCGGCGCTCATCCTGCTCATCCTGCTCGGAAACGGCCTGTTCGGCTTCGTGCAGGACTACCGCGCCGAACAGGCGCTCGCGGCGCTCCGGGAGATGGCGACGCCGGACGCGACGGTCCGTCGTGGGGGGTCGATTCGGGCGGTCCCCGCGACCGAGGTCGTGCCGGGCGACGTGGTCGTCCTCGAAGCGGGCGACGCCGTCCCCGCGGACGCCCGCATCCTCACCGCCGCCGACTGCCGCGCCGACGAGTCGACGCTGACCGGCGAGAGCGTCCCGGTGGACAAGGCGGCCGACCCGGTCGAATCCGACGCGGCGCTGGCCGACCGGAACAGCGTCCTCCACGCCGGAACCACCGTGGTCAGGGGTCGCGCCGAGGCCGTCGTCGTCGCCACCGCGATGGACACCGAACTCGGGGGCATCGCAGACCAACTCGGGCAGGCCCGCCAGCGCGAGACGCCGTTCGAAATCGAGGTCGACCGCCTCGGCCGCCGCATCGGCGTCGGCATCGTCGCGCTCATCCTGCTCATCGCGGCGGTCCAGCTGTTCCTCACCGCGACCGACCCGGTGGTCGTCCTCCTCGTCGCCGTCACGCTCGCCGTCGCGGCCGTCCCCGAGGGGCTGCCGGCGGTCGTCACCCTCACCCTCGCGCTCGGGTCGCGGACGCTCATGGAGCGCAACGCGCTCGTCCGCAACCTCGCGGTCGTCGAGAGCCTCGGCGCGGTGGACTACATCGTCACCGACAAGACGGGGACGCTGACCGAAAACCGCATGACCGTCACCCGGGCGTGGCTCCCCGACGACCGGACGGTCGAACTGGACGGCGGTTCGGGGTCGGTCTCGGACTCCAGCCCCGACCCGGACCCGGCGCTCGCGGCGCTGCTGTCCTGCGGTGCCCGCTGCAACGACACCAAGGAACTCGACGGCGGCGACCACCGCGGCGACCCCACCGAAGTCGCGCTCGTGACCGCCGCCGCCGACGCGGGCCTCGACGGCTCGCGCGACCCCGACGACCGACTTCGCGAGGTTCCCTTCACTTCCGAGCGAAAGCGCATGTCGGTCGTCGTAGACGACTTCGACGCCCCCGGCGACGGCCCCGTCGCGCTCGTGAAGGGCGCGCCCGAGGAAATCGTCGCGCGGTGCGACCGCGTCCTCGTCGACGGGGAAATCGAGCCGTTCACCGACGAGCGCCGCGGGCGCGTCGAGACGACCGTGGCCACCTTCGCTGACGACGCGCTCCGCGTGCTCGGGTTCGCCTACGCGCCCGCGGTCGACCCCGATGCCGACGACGAGACGCTCGAATCGGGGCTCGTCTTTCTCGGACTCCAGGGCATGACCGACCCGGCGCGCGAGGGCGTCGCCGAGGCGGTCACCGACTGCCGCGCCGCCGGCGTGCGGGTGACGATGGCGACCGGCGACACCCCGCGGACCGCCCGCGCCATCGCCCGCGAGGTCGGCATCGACGCCGACTCGGTCGTCACGGGCACCGAGGTGGCCGCCATGGACGACGCGGAACTCGGTCGGGTCGTCGAGGAGACGAACGTGTTCGCCCGCGTCGCGCCCGAGCACAAGGTCCGCATCCTCCGGGCGCTCCAGGACGCGGGCTACACGGTGGCGATGACCGGCGACGGCGTCAACGACGCGCCGGCGCTCGGCAACGCCGACGTGGGCATCGCCATGGGCGACCGCGGGACGCAGGTCGCACAGGGCGCGTCGGACGTGGTGCTCCGCGACGACAACTTCGTCACCATCCGCGACGCCATCGCGGAGGGGCGCGGCATCTTCGACAACATCCGCAAGTTCGTCAACTACCTGCTGTCGGCCAACGCCGGCGAGGTGTTCGTCGTCTTCCTCGGGACGCTCCTCGGCGCGGCGCTGTTCCCCGCGGTGTTCGCGTCCGAGTCGGCGCTCGTCATCACGCCCGTCGCGCTCCTGTGGCTCAATCTCGTCACCGACGGCTTCCCCGCGCTCGCGCTCGGCGCGGACCCCAAGTCGGACGACGTGATGCACAGGCCGCCGCGCCCCCGCGACGAGGGCGTCCTCGACCGCCGGACCGTCGCCTCGATTCTCGGCATCGGCGTCGCGCTCACCGCGACCGGGCTGGGCGTGTTCTTCTACGCGCTCTCTCGCTCCGGCGACCTCGTCGTCGCTCAGACGGTGCTGTTTACGTTTCTCGTCACCGCCGAGTTGGTCCGCACGCAGTCGGTTCGGCTCCGCTACCGGCTGTCGCCGCTGTCGAACCCGTGGCTCCTCGGCGCGGTCGGGCTGTCGCTCGCGCTCCATCTCGTCCTCCTCTACACGCCGGTCGCGGACCTGTTCGGCGTCGTCCCGCTCGGCCTCACGGAGTGGGGGTGGGTCGCGGGCGCGTTCGTCCCGTTCCTCGTCGCGAACGTCTGTCTGGTGTGGCTCAACGACCGGCTGTTCGCTCCGTGAACGACCCGAGCGCGCCCATGAGCCGGTCGCGGTAGAGGTAGCCGAGGACCGACGCGGCGAGCAACGCGCCGACGAAAATCGCGGTGAGTTCGGCGTTGCCGTCGGCGGCGGCCGCGCCCGCGAGATTCACGAGCAGGAAGCCGGGGAGCCGGCCCACCGCCGCGACGACGACGACCCTGCGAACCGGGATGTCAGTAAGGCCGGCGGCGAAGCAGATGGCGTCGTCGGGGAGGCCGGGGACGAGGAACACGAGAAAGAGGACGGCCAACCCGTGGGTCTCCATCGCGTCGTCGAACGTCGAAAGCGCGCCGGCGGTGACGACGCGCTCGACGTACGGCCGGCCGAGAAATCGCGCGAGCGAGACGGCGACCGCCGTGCCGAGGACGATGCCGACCATGCTGTAAACCGTCCCCCAGAGCGCGCCGAACAGGTAGCCGCTGGCGAAGCCGAGCGCCTGTCCGGGGATGGGCGCGACGAGCACCTGCGCGATTTGTACGCCGACGAACGCGAGCGGGGCGAGCGTCCCGAATCCGAGGAGCCACGCCCGCAGCGCCGTCGGATTGGCGAGAAACGGAAAGCGGTCGACGAGCGTCGTGCCGACGAGGGCGAGGAGGGCGACGACGACGACGGCGAGCGCGAGCGTCCGCCATCGGTCGCGCCGCGATTCGAAGAGGTCGGGGACGGATACCACGGATGCCCACTCGCACGCCGCGGTGAAAAGCCCGGCGCGGGAGCGTTTTTGTGCCGAGCCGTTGTACTATTAATCGTGATGAATTCGATTCTCGTCGCCGTCGACGGCTCCCCGCTGTCGAAGCGCGCGTTCGAACAGGCCCTCTCGCACGCCGACTCGACGGTCGTCGCGCTGCACGTCATCGACCCGACGGACCCGGGTTACAGCGCGCCGTCGAACGCGGACATCAGCACGGAACCGCTCCACGGCTCCGAGGAGTGGTACGAGCGGGCGCAGGAACTCGCGGACGGAATCTTCGAGGAACTCGCGGCGGTTGCCGACGGGAGCGAGGTGGAACTCAGGACCGAGACGCTCCGCGGCGACCCCGCGCGGACCATCGTCGACTTCGCTCGTCGGGAGAGCGTCGACGCCGTCTACCTCGGCGGCCACGGCCGCGCCGGCGAGACGGACCTGCTTTTCGGCAGCGTCGCCGAGTTGGTCGCCGGCCGCGCGCCGGTGAGCGTGATGGTCGTCCGCTGACGGGCGCACTCGAGTTGGCTTCGCGGTCGTCTCGCAGCCGTCTGTCGGCCCGAGCGACGCGCCTCACGTCCCGTCACTCGTCGTCGTCAGCCGGCGGCACGCACAGGACGGGCACGTCCGAGAGCCTGACGACTCGCTCCGCGACGCTCCCGAGCAGGTAGCGCTCCAGTCCGCTCGTCCCGTGGGTTCCCATCACCACGAGGTCGATGTCGCGCTCGTCGCCGTAGTCGATGATGGTCTCGTGGGGCAGGCCGACCCGAATCTCCGTCTCGACGGGCACGTCGCGGTCGGCCGCGCGGTCGGCAACGACACCGACCGCCGTCTCCCCGCGCGTCTGCGAATCGTCGTCGTCGACGGGCGCGTCCGCGTGGCCGGTCCGAACGTCGACGACGTAGAGAACGTGCAGGGCGGCCCCGTAGGTCGCCGCGAGGTCGACCGCGTACTCGGCCGCGCGGACCGCGTGGTCGCTGCCGTCGGTGGGGACGAGAATGTGGTCGAACATACCCGCACAGACGCGCGCCGAGCGAATAAAACCGAACCCGTCCGGACCCGGGGTGGCCGAGCCTTCCGCGTCGCACCCCGAACCGACCACACCCGTCGGTCGCGCTCGCTCGCGTTCCCGATTCCCGGCCACCGGGAAGGATGAGTCCGCCTTATCCCCGAATCGCGCGTACCCTTCACCGGGTGGTGTGAGTCCGCCTTATCCCCGAATCGCGCGTACCCTTCACCGGGTGGTGAGGAGCATGCAGACTGACGGTGAACGGAGGGTGGAACTGTGGATTCGTCCGATTCGGGACGGCCTCGGGGAGGAACACCAAGCGCTCGTCGTCCGACTCGAACGGCTCGCGGACGAGGGGGTCGTCGACGACGTGTGCGTCCGAACGTGGGGACGAGAGGTCGATGTGGAGTCCGACACCGCGCCGACGAAGCGCGACGCGGTCGTCCGCGAGCGACTCGCCGAGTGTCGCCACTGGGCGCGAAGGGAAGGGGTCGCGCTCCCGACGCTCGACGAGCGGGCGACGGTCGGGTCGGGACGGATGGGGCCCGAACACGACGCGGTCGTCCTCCCGCCGACGCTGGGAATCGTCTTCCGGAGCGACGAAATCGAGGTCGTCTACCCGCACGAGCGAGACGAGGGGCTCCGAACGCTCTCCGACTGGGTCGAGACCGCGGGGTCGTCTCTCGGGGTCGACCGCGACGAGGTGTAACCGGGGACCGGCCGTCAGTTCCCCGTCGGTTCCCCGTCGGACTCGCCGGACGATAGCCCCCGAGCGAGAGCAGCGAAGCGTCACGCTTACTCGGGACCGTGTAGTGGTCGAGGTATGAACGTCCCCTGCGTCCGCGTGCCCCGCGAGTCGGGCGAGGCGGCGCGCCGACGCCTCGCCGACGCCGGGTTGCTCGACCACGACCACGAGATTACCGTCGACGAGGGGACGCTCTACATCCCCGTCGTCGACGCCGACGCCGTCCCCGACGACTTGGCGGTCGTCGACTTCGAACCCCCGACCCGCGAAACGCAGACCACGCCCGCCGACCTGCTCGGCTTCGAACCCTCCTACGAGCGTCTCGGCGATGTCGTCATCCTCGACGAGGACGACCCCGACCGCGCCCGCGAAATCGCCGACGCCATCGTCGCCTCGGACCTCAAAGCCGAGACGGTCGTCAACCGCGCCTCGAAGGTCAAAGGCGAACTCCGCATCCGCGACTGGGACGTGCTCGTCGGCCACTCGACCGAGACGGTCCACCGCGAGTACGGCCACGAGTTCCGCCTCGATATCGACACCGTCTACTTCTCGCCCCGACTGGCCACCGAGCGCCACCGCGTCGTCGAGGCGGTCCGCGAGGGCGAGCACGTCTTCGATATGTTCGCCGGCGTCGGCCCGTTCGCCGTCCCGGCCGCCGCCGCGGGCGCGGAGGTCGTCGGCTGCGACCTCAACGAGGCGGCCGTCGCGTTCCTCCGGGAGAACGCCGCGCGGAACGACGTGGCCGACCGACTCACCGCGATTCACGGCGACGTTCGCGAGGTCGCCGCCGACTACGAGGGCTGGGCCGACCGGCTCATCATGAACCTCCCGCACAGCGCCGACGAGTTCCTCGACACCGCCGTCCGCCTCGCGGGCGACGACTGCGTGATTCACCTCTACGACATCCAACACGAGGACGACCCGTTCGGGCCGGGACTCGCCGCCGTGCGCGCCGCCGCCGAACCGGCCTACGAAGTCGAAGTCGTGAACGAGCACGTCGTCCGGTCGTACGCCCCCCACGAGTACAACGTCTGTCTCGACGTTCGCCTGACGAAGCGGGCGTGAGCGGGCTGGTGCCGACCGACAGACGCCGGGGTGATTCGCAAGTCTTAATTACGTAACCGGGGTACGGAAGAATGCGTTCGAAAGCCCACCGCGCCGGTGTAGCTCAGCTGGCAGAGCGATTCCTTCGTAAGGAATAGGCCGAGGGTTCAAATCCCTCCACCGGCTCTTTCTGTCGAACGAAGTGAGACTACGAGCCTCGCGTGAAGGGATTTGAAGCAGGGAGCAAATCTTCGATTTGCGACCGAGGTTCACAATCCCTCCGCCGGCTCTTTCAGCGAACTAACTCGTCGAGCATCCCGTGTGCGCGACCGCTCGCGAGCGAACGAATGTGAGCAACTGAGGGAGTTGGACGAGCCGAAGACGAGGTTACGCAAACCGGAGCGACGCCTGCTAGAACGTCAGCCGTTCGAGCAGCCGCTGTGCGAACGTCGGCTGTCGGGAGTCGTGCGGGTAGACGGTGATTGTCGTACACCGCGGGGGCGTGCCAGCCGGTCGGTCGGTGAACAGGGCGCTCCGAACGCCCCGTTCGGGACCGCGGCGAACCACTACGTCCGGGTCCTGCGACCAGCCGCCGTCGGCCCGCAGCGGCTCCGAGCGAACCGACACGGAGAGCAGTTCCGAGAGCTCGGCCTGGTACTCCCCGACCGTCCGTTTGTGCTGGTCGGTCATCTTCGGAGTGGCGGGCTGTCGGAGCAGCACGTCGCCCCCGCTGGCGGCGGCGACGGCTTCTGCGACCCCGACCGCTCGCGGCGGGTACGGTCCGCCGTCGCCGGCGAGGACGACCCGTTCCGGACTGTCGTAACCGAGGTTATCGACCAAGAGCACGTCGCAGGGCGCGTGGCGAACGACCCAGTCGATGGGGTCGCCGAACAGCCGCGAGCGGAGTCGGAGCGGCTCGTGTTCGGCCACGACGGCGTCGACCCCGCGGCCGCCCGCGAAGTTGACGACCGCGTGTTTCGTGTCGTGGCTCACGATTTCGTCGGCTTCGATGTCGACGCCCAGCTCCGCCGAGAGCGCCTCGATTCGCGCCTCGTACGAGATGTCAGTCGACGACTGCGCCGCGGCGTCTTCGGTGAGCGGGACTTGGTCGGGGACCTCCTCGAAGCGGACGACGACGACGCGGCCGTCGTCGGGGCGCACGAGGTCGGCGGCGACGGCGACGAGCGACCGTTCGCGTTCGTCGTCGAGGTCCTTCGTGAGCGCGACGAGGACCTCACGGGGGGTCTCGTGCATCGCTGACGCCGTTCGGGTGAGCGCGCTCTGTCCGACTTGCCGGCGAACGGCGTCCGTGACGACGCCTTCGCGGCTCACCCGCGACCGGGCGTACAGCACGTACCAGACGACGCTGCCGAGCGTGATGGCGACGGCCCCGAGCAGGGCGGTCGAGCCCATCTGCGTCAACAGGAGCGCCGCGGTGACGACACCGAACACCTGCACCCACGGGTACAGCGGCGAGGTGAACTCGGGCTCGTACTCCGCGTTCCCCTCGCGGAAGGCGACGACGGCCACGTTGATGAGGCCGAACACCAGAATCTGGAAGGCGCTCGCGAGCTTTGCGATATCGAGAATCGGGACGAACGCGATGAGCACCAACAGCACCGCGCCGGTGAGGGTAATCGAGGCGACGGGCGTTCCGAACCGCTCGCTCACGGCCGAGAACGACGGCGGCGCGAGCTTGTCCCGGCTCATGGCGAAGGGGTACCGCGACGAGGAGAGCACGCCCGCGTTGGCCGTCGAGACGAGCGCGAGGATGGCCGCGAGGATGACCACGACCACGCCGAACTGGCCGAGCGTCGACTCGGCGGCGACCGCCATCGGCGTGAGCGACCCGGCGACGCTTCCGGGGTCCGTCACGCCGACGAGCACCGCCACGATAGCGACGTACAGCACCGTGGTGAACGCGAGCGACCCGAGGATACCGAGCGGGATGTTCCGGCCGGGGTTCTCGACTTCCTCGGCGATGCTCGCGACCTTCGTCACACCGGCGTAGGAGACGAACACGAGGCCGGTCGCGGCGAGGAGCCCGCCGATACCGGCGTCGAAGAAGCCGGCGTAGTTGGCCTGCTCGACGCTGGGAGCGCTCCCGGCGGCGAACCAGCCGAGCGCGGCCAGCATGACGACGACGATGGCGACCTGCAAACGGCCCGTCTGCTTCGCGCCGACGACGTTGACGAGTATCAACACGGCTGCGAGTCCCAATGCGACGGGCTGGAGCGGGAGGTCGAACAGGAGAAGCAGATACGGGACGCCGCCGACGAGCGCGAGCGCGCCCTTGAACGACAGGGAGAACCACGTACCGACGCCGGCGATGGTTCCGAGCAACGGGCCCATCCCCCGCTCGATGTAGATGTACGTCCCGCCGGCTTTGGGCATGGCGGTCGCCATCTCGGACTTCGACAGGGCGGCGGGCACGACGAGCAGGCCCGCGAGGGCGTACGCGACGATTACCGCCGGTCCCGCGACTTCGAGCGCCAGCGCGGGCAGGATGAAGATACCGCTGCCGATCATCGCACCGATGCTGATGGCGAAGACGGACGGCAGTCCGAGGTCGCGCTCTAACTCCTTCATACGGCTCCCGCGAGCGTGCCCGACAGGACGGCGGTCGCACAGACCGGCTGGTGGCCGGCCTCGGCGAACAGCTCGAAGCGGTCCGGCGTGTTGACCAACACGACGACGTGCTCGACATCGAAGCGGGCGCGAACGAGCTGTGCGATGAGCAGGTTCCGGCTGTCCGACGCCGTGGCCACGACGACCGTCGACGCGGACGCGACATCGGCTTCCGACAGCGTTCGGACGTCCGCCGGGTCGCCGCGAACCCCGTCGGTGTCCGAACGGTCGTGAAACTCGTCGACCACGCGGACGGCGCGGCCGTCCGCTCGCAAGTGCCGGGCGACGGCGGAGCCGAGGTGCGCGCCACCCAAGACGTAGTACGTACGCTGTTCACAGTCCGTGAGTCGCTCGTCTGCGACGGAGTGATTCGGCGTCATGTGTGCTGAATGTGGTGGGCCGGAGTTGGCTCCGACCGTGCGTACATCCTCGTTGGTGACGGGAGTGCTTAAACTAGCGCATTATTTTGACGAGTCGTCAAAAGAAAATCCCTAAAATACATAATCCGTCATTATATTCTGGAGTCGTCGGTCAACTCGTCGGGGGTCGGCTGTCGAACACGGACACGACGTATGGAACAGACTCATAGTCGCACCGCGTCCAGAGTAGCCCACGCATGAAAGACGGCGAGTTAGACTCGATAGACAGGCGCATCCTCTACTATCTCCAGCAGGACGCCCGAGGAACGTCGTCCAGCGACATCGCGGAGCAGCTCGGTCTCTCGTCGAGCACCGTCAGAACGCGACTCAACAGACTCGAAGACACCGGCATCGTTCGCGGCTACCACGTCGACATCGACTACGACCTCGCGGGCTACCCGCTCTACACGAAGATAATCTGTACCGCGCCCGTCCCGGAGCGCTCCGCGTTGGCGAACCGGGCGCGCGACGTCCACGGCGTGACCGCGGTTCGAGAGATAATGACCGGCGAGCGGAACGTGTACGTCAACGCCATCGGGACGGACCACGACGACCTCAACCGCATCAGCGAGGAACTGGACGGGCTCGGCCTCGACATCGTCGACGAACAGCTCATCCGCGACGAGTTCGTCTGCCCGTATCACGGGTTCCTCGACGAGGACGGCGCTGACCAGTAGGCGACCAGTATCTCGCCGTTGGCGACGACGCGGCGGCGACCGGCCCCGGAGGACTCAGAACCCGATGTGCGACGTCGAACTCGGGATGTCGTCGTCCTCGTCGTCTTCGTCCTCGCGCGCCGCGCCCGCGGAGAGATAGGTGTACTCGTCGTCGGTCAGGAAGACGCCGCCGTCGGTGACCGCGATGTCCACGTCCGGCAGGCTGGTGCCCGCCGCCTCGCCGTTTTCGCACGCGCCGGAACAGGTGTCGAACATCGACCCGTGTTTCGGGCAGATAATCTCGCCGTCGCGCACCGCCGCACCGGTCCCCCGGTCGAACCGCTGATTCTCGTGGGTGCAGGTGTTCGGCCACGCTTCGATACCCGGCTCGTCGTCGCACCGAACGAGAATGAGTTCCGTCGGCCGCGAATACGCGTCCTCCGCGGTGAACAGGTACGACCCGTTTTCGGGGACCTCGTCTACGGCCGCGACTCGGGTTCCATCGACCATCGGCCACAGCTATCGACCGAGCGGAAAAGTAGCTATCGACGACGCCGCGACTGACCCCACATCGGGGGACGAACGCCGCATCGATGCCGCCGGTTACGCCGAGACAAAGCGGTCCCACACCGCCCGGCAGTCGTGACAGAGGAAGCCCGTGAACTCGTCTACCGCGTGTTTCCGGACCGTCGTGTCTCGTCCGCACCGTTCACACCACATACTCACTCGTTCGGGAGACTGTCGTATTGTTATGAAGCTCATAGTCGCTGACTCGACGCTCGCGCGATTCGGAGCGAGAGCCCGAACCGGCGAGCGACCGGCTCAGTCGTTCTCGTCGAGGTTCACGCCGCAGACGCCCGCCTCGTCGCCCATCGTCTCCACGCCGGGGGCGAACCGGCCCAACTCCCACGCGGGGTCGTGGCCGGTCTCGGCGCGGTGTTCTTCGATTCGGCGGCGCGCGTCAGCGAGCTTCGAAAAGCGCTCTTCGAGCCCGCACGTCGGACAAGCGACCGTCGCACGAGGGGTCGACATCACTCGAAGGGAACACGGCAGTCGAGATAGTCCCGTCGGATCAGTCCGCGGAGGACGGCGAAAAAAGCGGTCGCTTGCGCACGGCGGTCAGCCCATGACGAGGCTCATCCACCGGTTACGACGCACGAACTCCATGTTTTCGAGGTAGGCGTCGACACCGAGGATGCGGCCCGCGCCGAACGCGCCGAGACCGAACAACAGCACCGCGTAGACGATGTGGTCGTCGACGACCCAGCCGTGAGCCAGCGGCAGGCCGGCGAGGATGCCGCCTTCGAGCGCCGCCGCCCAGTAGAACAGCATCATGACCGCGCCCCAGAAGGCGCTGAAGCGAACGAACGCGCCGAGGATGAGCGCCAGTCCGGCCAGCGTCAACCCCCACATGTTCAGCATGTCGATGAGCGGGCTCCCCGCCATCGAACTCCACAGTCCCATGAGGGGGTTCCCCTCGGGAATCGCGTTGGCGAGGTAGCCCGCCGCGGTCCAGTTGTTCGAGGGGTCCGAATCCAAGTAGGTTACGAGCTTCGTGATGCCGCCTTGGAACAGCGTCCACCCCATCACCACTCTGAGCAGAAACAGCGAGTAGCCGACCCAGCGCTCCGAGTAGTCGAACCGCACCGCTCGTCCGAACAGTTCCGTCTCTAGTGTACGACTATCGGTTGACATACGGAGGAAATATTTTCCGGCAAACTACAATAGTGTGTTGGGTAATCTCACTCAATGGGTATCCGTCGTTCCGCCGAGGGTCACGCCGCTTATCACCGACGGCGACAGAACACGGACATGCTCACCTTCATCGGTCTCGGTCTGTACGACGAGCGCTCGGTCACCGTCGAAGGGCGGGAGGCGCTCGCTGACGCCGACCGCGCGTTCGCGGAGTTCTACACGAGCCACCTCGTCGGCGCGACCGTCGAGGAACTCGAAGCCTCCCACGATATCGACATCGAGGTCCGCGACCGCGCCGGCGTCGAACAGGACCCCGGACCGATACTCGACGCCGCGGAAGACGAACACGTCGCGTTCCTCACCGCCGGCGATACGATGATTTCGACCACGCACGTCGACCTGCGGCTCCGCGCCGAAGACCGCGGTATCGAGACGCGCCTCATCCACGGCGTGACCGCCCAGTCCGCGGCCAGCGGCCTGACGGGACTCCAGAACTACCGCTTCGGGAAGGCCGTCACGCTCCCGTTCCCGTACGTCCACGGCGGCGACCCGGTGCCGAAGAGCGTCGTCGACTCGCTCGAAGCGAACCGCGACCTCGGCTTGCACACGCTCGTCTACCTCGACATCAAAGTCGGCTGGGAGGGCCGCCGCGGCGTCGAAGTCGACGGCGACCAGTACATGACCGCCGACTACGCGGCGGAACTGTTCGCTGAACACTGGGACGCCGACGCCCTCGGTGTGGCCGTCTGCCGGGCCGGAAGTCCGGACCCCGTCGTCGCCGCGGACCGCCTCTCGGCGCTCGCGGAACGCGACTTCGGCGCCCCGCTCCACATGCTCGTCATCCCCGGCGAGGTCCACCACGTCGAAGCCGACGCGCTGTCGGCGCTCGGCGGTGCGCCCGAAGAACTGTTCGACGACGAAAACTGAACGTCACTCCGACGGCGTAATCAGTCGAGTCCTAACTCGTTTCTGAGGTCGTACTCGTCGCCGGTCACCATGTAGAGCACGTCCTCGATGACCGTGAGGAGTTCCGGAACCTCGTGGACGACGAGGTAGGTGACTCCCACGAGCGCGACGACCGCGAGCCCCTGGCTGATGATGCGGTCGGAGATGAAAAACGACACCATGTACGGGTCCGACGAGCCGAAGAGGAACAGAATCTCGTCGACGAACAAGTGGAAGTACTGCTTGCCGACCGAGATGGCGATGAACGTCGTCCGAAGCAGGTTCAGCGCGTAGATGATGGGGACGGCGATGGCGAGCCCGCGGAGTTTCCGGCCCATCGGCGCGTCGACGGCGGCGATGAGGCCGGCGAAGATGGCGATGCTCCCGAGGCCGGTGCAGGCGAGGACGACCGAGATTTCGAGTCGGTGCGAGCCCTGCATCCACAGGAACGTGTTCAGGTACCCCTGATCACCGACAATCATCTGCGGCGTGTAGCCGAGCGATTCGATGAGGAAACGCGTCTGCGCCGCGACGGTCTCCATGAGGACGCCGCGGGGCGCGGGGACGGTCGCCCCGAAGAGCGTAAACGCGGGAATCGTCTCGAACGGGAGGTAGACGACGCCCATGGCGGCGACGGCGCGCGAGAGGACGAACAGCGTGTCGCGGCCGTTGTAGAGGAGCCAGCCGGCGTAGAGCGACGCCGGGACGGCCGCGATGGTCAACAGCCCCTCGATGTAGCTCTTGTGGACGAGCGTGAAATGCGGAATGAGCTGAAGCCAGAAGAGCGCGAACAACACCCACGCTGCGGACATCACCCGCCGCCCGAGTTCGCGGTCTCGCCCGTTTGCGACCGCGCCGGCGACGAAGGTTCCGATGGCCACCCACGCGAGGACGTCGGAGAGGAGACCGGGCATACGTATTGGATGCGGTGGACCGATTAAATCCCTTGTCGTTCCGGACGCCGACTGCCGGTGCGAGCCGGCGGTCAGAATCCGCAGTGCCGCCGCTGTCTCGACAGTCGAGAGCGATGCGAAAACGAGACGCCGGCCTCAGCACCGAATCGGGTTACTCCGGCGACTCGAAGTCGGCCGGGATGACCTCGATTTCGTGGCCGTCGGGGTCCTTCGTGAACGCGAACATGTCGTCGCAGGACTCGGGGTCGCGGTAGTCTGCGGCCTCGCGTTCCATGAGCGTCTCCCAGTAGTCGTGGAGGTCGTCGGCGCTGACGGCGAGGTGGCCCCACGCGTCGCCCATCTCGTAGCTCCGGCCGTCGTAGTTGTAGGTGAGTTCGACGGCCATCGCCTCCTCGGCCGCGCCCTCGGGCTTCATGAAGTAGTTCGCGAAGGTGTCGGACTCCCAGCGACCGGTGTGTTCGTAGCCGAACTTGCGGGTCCAGAAGCCGAGCGCCTCGTCGGCGTCCTCGACGCGAATCATCGTGTGGTCGAGGCTCCACTTCGCGCCGTGGTCGCGCTTGACGATTTCGACCTCGTGTCCGTCGGGGTCCTTGACGAACGCGTAGCGACCGCCGCAGGACTCGGGGTCGCGGTAGTCCTCGACGCCCTCGTCCATCAGCTGCTGGTAGGAGGATTCGAGTTCGTCCTCGGGGACGCGGACCGCGATGTGACCCCAGGCGTCGCCCAGCTCGTAGGTGTTGTCGCCGTGGTTGTAGGTGAGTTCGAGAACCGCGCCCTCCTCGTGGAGGTCCTCGGGGCCGAGGTAGACGTTGGTGAACGTGTCGGCCTCCCAGCGACCCTTCTCCTCGTAGCCGAGATGGGTCGTGTACCAGTCGAGCGACTCCTCGAGGTCTTCGACGCGAATCATCACGTGGTCGAGGGTTCCGGACATACCCGAGTGATGTGTCGCGCCGGCGAAAAACGTACCGAACGCGGAAGCCACCGTCGATGGTTGCCACACGCCGTCTACGGGAGTTTTCGGCCCGTTACGAGATACATAAGTACCACCCGAAGTTACGATTCGGCAGTGTTCCCGGTCCCCAACCCCGTTCGCCTCCTCATCCTCGGCATCGGGCTCGCGCTCGCCCGTCTCGGTCTCCTCGACCGCGAGCGCGCCGTCCGCATCGCCGACCTCTCGTGGCCCCGCGTCGTCACCGGTCTCGCCCGGATGTCGAAGAACGCCGTCGACGTGGCGATGGTGGGTATCGCCTCGGGGACCGTCGCCATCACCGGCGTCGGGTTCGCCGGGCCGTACTGGGGGCTCGCCTTCGCACTCGGCGGCGGTATCGCCGGCGGAACCATCGCGCTCGTCTCCCAGCGGTTCGGTGCGGACGCGATGGACGAGCTGGGGCTCGCGGTGCGGTCGAGCGCGCTCTTGACCGTCGTCGCCACGCTCCCGGTCACGGCCGTCTTCTGGCTGTTCCCCACCGAACTCATCTCCGTGCTGAGCAGCGACCAAGGGGCCATCGAACTCGGCGCGGCGTACCTCCGAATCGTCGGCCTCGGCGTCCCCTTCGCCGGTCTGAACCTCATCGGCAGTCGCGTCCTCGTCGGCACCGACGACGCCTACACCGCGATGATTCTCCGCGCGAGCGGCGCGGTCATCAACATCGCACTCAACGCGGTGCTCATCTTCGGCCTCGACCTCGGCGTCGAGGGGGCGGCGCTCGGAACCGTCCTCTCGAACGTCGTCGTCACCGGCGCATTCGCGGTCGGTCTGTCGCGGGGGTCGCTCCCCGGCGTCGGCGCGTTCCCCGTCGTCGTCGACCCGTTCGGCCCCTTCCTCGACACCGAGACGGTACGCGACCTCGTCAAAATCGGCGTCCCCGTCATGGGTCGGAGCCTCGTCTGGACGGTCGCGGAGTTCCCGATGCTCGCCATCCTCGACAGCTTCGGACCCGACGTGGTCGCGGCGTTCGTCATCGCCCGCCGCATCTGGGGGCTCATGAACACCCCCGGCTGGGGCTTCGGGCTGGCGTCGTCGAGCCTCGTCGGGCAGGCGCTCGGCAAGGACGACGAAGGGACCGCCGAGGCCTACGGCAACGAGGTCATCCGGTTCGCCGTCGCCACGTACCTCGTCTCGGCGGCGCTCGTGGCGATATTCGCCCGCCCCATCGTCCTCGGGTTCGTCGACAACCCGGCGGACCCGGCGGTCCCCATCGCCATCGACCTCGTCTACGTCGCCTGTATCGCCGTCATCTTACAGGGCGTCTCCGGCGGCTCCGCGGGCCCGCTCGACGCCAGCGGCGACACCCGCTGGACGTTCGGCAGCCAGTTCGTCGGGATGTTCCTCGGGTCGATTCCGCTCACCTACATCGGCTCTATCACCTCGCTCGGGCTCACCGGGCTCTACTTGGCGTTCCTCGCCGAGACGACGATTCCGGCGGTGCTGAACTACTACCGGTTCAAAACCGGGACGTGGAAGGTAGTGAGTCGGGGCTACCGGCCGAAGACGGCCGCAGACGACTAAGCGAGAGGGCAGCGGACGCGTCGTTCGGTTTTGTGAGTCGAGCTCAGCGCGAGGAGCCGTCGGCGTCGCGCTCGCACGCACGCGACCAGTACAAGAACCCCGCCGCGGCCCACAGGAGAACGGTCCCGACCGGCCACGCGGTTCGACCGGGTTGGACCGAAAAGCCGCGGGCGACCTCCAACTGGGTCACGCCGGCGAGGGCGAGCCCGGCCGCGGTGAGCCGAACGTCCTCGCGGCCGAACAGGGCGCCCGAGAGCGCGCTCCCGAGCGCGACGAGGTAACAGGCGACGCCGACCGGCCAGACGAGGATGTAGTCCGGAAGTCCCATCGTAAAGCGCAGAAAGAAGTCGGTGATGGTCGTCACGCTCCCCGTCGCGGGGCCGACGAGGCCCCACGGGAACAGGAGCGTGTCGCTCCCGGCGGTGAACGTCTGGACGGACCACGGGACGAGACCGAGGACGAAGACGAGGAGTAGGTGGAGGCGGCGGCGCGCGGGCGACCGCGACGCCGACCGCGACGCCGAGTCGGTCGTCACCGCTGGGCGATGATGCGGAGCACGTCCTCGTCTTCGAGGACGTGGTCGCGGCCGACCTGCTGGTCGTCGTGTTTCGCGCTCGGGCCGGAGACGCGGGCGAACCGGAACCGCTCGTCGAGTTTGGCTCCGAGTTCGTGGATGGCGTCGTCAATGGTGTCGCCCTCGCGGAGGACGAGCGGCTCGTCGTAGTCGACGCCGCGGCCGGGTTTGTCCATGTAGATGCGGATGAGCCCGAGGGCGTCCCAGATTTCCTCTTTGAGCGCGTCGAGGCCCTTTTCGGCCTCGGCGCTGATGAACGTCACCTCGTCGGGGTCGAGCCCGACTTCGCGGAGGTTCTCCTCGACCGTCGGGAGGTAGTCCTTGTCGATGAGGTCGGCCTTGTTGACGGCGACGATAGACGGTAGGTACACCCGGTTTTTCATGATGCCGTCGACGAGTTCGTCGATGGTCGTCTCGCCGCGGAGCGTCACCTCGGCGTTGACGAAGCCGTGCTCGCGGAGGATGCCCTTGATGGTCTCCGCTTCGAGGTCGACGCTGTCGCTTTTGGTGACGTTGATGCCGCCTTTCCCCTTCTTGTTGATAGAGAGGTTCGGCGGCGACGTGTCGAGCCGAATCTTGTTGTTGTAGAGCTCTTCTTGTAGTCGCTCGTAGCGCTCGATTTCGAACACCGAGAGCATGAACACGACGAGGTCGGCGGTGCGGACGACAGAGAGGACCTCCTTGCCGCCGCCGCGACCGCCCGCGGCCCCTTCGATGAGGCCCGGCACGTCGAGTATCTGGATGTTCGCGCCCTTGTACTTCAGCATCCCCGGATTCACGTTGAGCGTCGTGAACTCGTACTCGCCGGTCTCGCTGTCGGCGTTAGTGAGCGCGTTGATGAGCGTCGATTTGCCGACGCTGGGGAAGCCGACGAGCGCGACCGTCGCGTCGCCGGTCTTCTCGACGGCGTACCCTTGGCCGCCGCCGGCCGAACTCTGGTTTTCGAGTTTCTCTTTCAGTTCCGCGAGTTTCGCCTTCAGCCGACCGATGTGCGCCTCGGTCGACTTGTTGTACGGCGTGTTAGATATCTCCTCGCGGATATCTTCGATCTCCTCCTCCAGTCCCATCGTCAACAGTTCCGCCGCGTCCGTCGAAAAACCCTTTCCTTCCGCGCGGCGGATTCCGCCGGGCCGACGCGTCGGATATCGTGGCGGTCGCGCGTACGCGGGAAAACAAGTATCGGCACGGTTATACACGACCCCTTCGACCATCGGCACGGTTATACACGACCCCTTCGACCGCCCGATGAACACCGATGCCCGACCCCCGGACGCTTCGCGACAGCACGCAAATCGTGCTCCCCTGCGACCTCTTGGAGAGCGTGCGCGACGACCTCGAAGCGGAGTTCGTCGTCTCCGTCCACCGAGCGGACGGAGAGACGTGCCGGATTATCGGAAGTCCGGTCGAGATTCGCGCAGTCAGCGACTTCCTCGCCCGGCAGGGTATCTCTCTCCGCTAGTCTCGGTTCCGAAGGGCTTGTTACCACACAGTCCAACGGACGCGTATGGACGAAGCGCCGGGACTCTCCGACCAGTACCGCACGGCCAGTCCGTGGCCCGTGTTCATCGCGCTCGGGATACCCATCTCCGAGTTGGGCCTGTTGTTCGGCCTGTTTTCACTCGCCGTCGGCGGGCTGCTCCTGTTCGGCGGGAGCGTCGTCGGCATCCTCAAGGAGTCCGGCTACGTCACCTCGACGATTCGCGCGGTCACCGCGCTCGCGGTCATCTTCTTCGCGTTCGGCGCGGGACTCGCGTTCACCGACATCGCCCTCGTGACCCGCGGCTACGCGGCCATCGCCGCCGCGATTCTGCTCGCGGTCGGCGGCGTCGTCTTCGAACTGTTCGTCCGCGAGCAGCGACAGACCTTCTGACCGGCACCGACGACCCCGCGGCCGTCCCCACGCGTCCCGACCGGACGAGAAACCAACAATCTATTTGAACGGCGTCCCCGACTGTCCCGATATGGCAACCAAGACGTTCGACAAGGACACCATCCTCGACCTCACGGTCAACATGGTTCCGCTGGCCATCATCCTGTTTTTCGTGGTGGCGTTCACCTTCGTCAATCCGTTTGGGTTCGAATCGCTCACCTCGGGGCTCCAGTACACGCTCCTCATCGCGCCGTTCGTGCTCCTCGCGGCGCTCACCTACCTCTCGGGGAAGGCCATCGCCGGCTCCGAGAAGGAAGGCACCGTCTACGCGCCGGGTCGGGCGACGGTTCCCGGTGCGAAGCCGCTTCACGAAGACGAGAGCGAGGGAGCGGCCGAACTCGAAGAATCGCCGGCTGACGACGCCGTCGAAGCCGCGGACGAGACGGCTTAAAGCACCTCGAATCGCAGGGCGGTCCCGAATCTTTCATTACCCTGCACTACTCAGGCACTTCCATGGAGGTTAACGGACAGTTAGCACTGACGGTGCTCATGGGGGTCTTCCTCATCGCCGTCGCCGCGTGGCTCGCGCGGGTCGAAGACTGGCGGTCGTACACTCCGCTCGCGGGCGGGGGGACGGTCGGTGGTACCGCAGAGCAGTACGTCTCGGAGGAGAAACCATCCGGGGTCATCCGTTGGTTGACGACGGTCGACCACAAGGACATCGGGATGCTCTACGGCGCATACGCGCTCGTCGCGTTCGCCGTGGGGGGTCTCATGGTCGTCCTGATGCGGATTGAACTGGCGGACCCGTCGATGACGCTCATCTCGAACACGTTCTACAACTCGTTGCTCACAAGCCACGGGATTACGATGCTGTTCCTGTTCGGGACGCCCATCATCGCCGCGTTCTCGAACTACTTTATCCCGCTTCTCATCGGCGCGGACGACATGGCGTTCCCGCGTATCAACGCCATCGCCTTCTGGCTCCTGCCGCCGGCGGCGCTGCTCATCTGGGCCGGGTTCTTCCCCATCCCGGACGTCATCCCGGCGCAGACCGCCTGGACGATGTACACGCCGCTTTCGGCCGGTGTCGGCTCCGGCAACCAGATGAACGCCGGCGTCGATCTGATGCTTCTCGGCCTGCACCTCTCGGGTGTCTCGGCCACGATGGGCGCGATTAACTTCATCGCGACCATCTTCACGGAGCGCGACGAGAAGGTGTCGTGGGCGAACCTCGACATCTTCTCGTGGACGATTCTCACCCAGTCCGGGCTCATCCTGTTCGCGTTCCCGCTTCTCGGCAGCGCCATCGCGATGCTGCTTCTCGACCGGAACTTCGACACGATGTTCTTCTCGGTCGACGGCGGCGCGATTCTGTGGCAGCACCTGTTTTGGTTCTTCGGCCACCCCGAAGTGTACATCCTCGTGTTGCCCCCGATGGGCATCGTGAGCCTCGTCCTCCCGCGCTTCGCGGGGCGTCGCCTCTTCGGGTTCAAGTTCGTCGTCTACTCCACGCTCGCCATCGGCGTCCTCTCGTTCGGCGTCTGGGCGCACCACATGTTCGCGACGGGTATCGACCCCCGGCTTCGCGCCTCGTTCATGGCCGTCTCGCTGGCCATCGCGATACCGAGCGCCGTGAAGACGTTCAACTGGATTACGACGATGTGGAACGGGAAGATTCGCCTCACGACGCCGATGCTGTTCTGTATCGGCTTCGTCTCGAACTTCATCATCGGCGGCGTGACGGGCGTCTTCCTCGCGTCGATTCCGGTTGACCTCGTGCTCCACGACACCTACTACGTCGTCGGGCACTTCCACTACATCGTCATGGGGGCCATCGCCTTCGCCGGCTTCGCCGGGCTCTACTACTGGTTCCCCATCTACACCGGCCGGATGTACCAGGTCACGCTCGGTAAGTGGCACTTCTGGCTCTCGATGGTCGGGACGAACCTGACGTTCTTCGCGATGATTCTGCTCGGCTACGGCGGTATGCCGCGTCGTTACGCGACCTACCTGCCGCAGTTCGCGACGCTCCATCAGGTCGCGACGGTCGGCGCGCTCATCCTGCTCGTCGGCCAGATGATATTCGTCTGGAACTTCGTCCAGTCGTGGCTCGAAGGCCGCAAGGTCGAAGACGGCGACCCGTGGGACCTTGCCGACGACGACCTCACCACCGCCGAGTGGACCTGGTTCGAGCGCAAACTGGAGACGGCCGTCACCGACGGCGGCGAAGACGAGACCGAACTCGCCACCGACGGCGGGCAGACGGTCGACGACGCGGACGCGGACGCGAACTCCGCTGACGACGCGTAATCGACGCCGCTCGCCGCGGTTCGGGTTATTTTTCGGACGCTGTTTTCGAGAGCGAGAGCGAACGCGCGTGACGACGCCGACTGTCCGTGCTCGCAGACGGATTGTCGCTCGATGCAGTCCGTATTCGAGCGCTCGCCAGCGCCGCCGCTCGCGGGCGACGGGAGTCACGACTGGAGAGAAGCGGCCGCTCTCGGCGGCGGCGACGCGGAAAAGCGGCGGGGGCTCAGACGACGAGGAGGATGCCCGTCGCGAACATCAGTATCGCGATGGCCCCGAGCACGAGTCCGAGGATATCGGTATCCGACATACTCCGACCTTAGCGCGTGCGGCAAAAGGTGCATCGGTACGCCGGGGCCGCCGACCCGACGAGCCGAACGGAAACCCTAACAGCGTCCGCTCCCGAACGTCGGCCGTGAGTTCGAACGTCGGCGGTCATCGCTTCGTCCTCGGGTTGTACGCCGCCCTCGTCGCCGTCGCCGGAGTCGCGGGCTACCTCACCGGAACGTTCGTCTCGGGTCTCAGCGCGCCCCGGTTTCTCTTCTTGGTGCCGTTTCCACCGACGCCAACCGGCTTCGCGGCCTACGGCGCGCTGACCATCGCGCTCGTCCTCGGCGTCCCGCTCGCGCTCGTCGTCTACGTCTCGGCCGGCCTCGACGACGCGGCCTAATTCAGCATTATCGTTCAGCACAAATACTAAGCCCGACGACCGGGACGTGATAGTATGTACCATGTGGTAATCGGTGTCGATGACGACGCGGAACACGCGCTCGCGTGCGTCGAAGAGGTCGCGAAACTCCCCGGCGAACCCGACGAGAAGGAGGTGACGCTCGTCCACAGTTTCACCGACAACCCGAGCGGGGCGTCGGCGACGCAGATTCACTCGGTCCGGGAGGCCGGCGAGTTCCTCGAAGACCGCGGTATCGAGTACGACGTCAACGAGTCGTCGGGCGACCCCGCGGAGGTCATCATCGAGTTCGCCGACGAGGAGGACGCGGACCTCATCGTCACCGCCGGGCGGAAGCGCTCGCCCGCGGGCAAGGCGCTGTTCGGGAGCGTCACGCAGACGGTGATTCTGAACTCCGACCGACCCGTCATGGTGACGGGGTCGACGAAGCGGAAAAGCTAGTACACCCGGTCGAGGACGGCCGCGACCTCAGCGGGGGTCTGGCGGCCGGACGCTCGTTCTCGCAGTTCGCCGTCACGAACGCACAGGAGCGTCGGCGCAGAGTCGACGTCGAACCGCCGACAGAACTCGTCGGCCGCCTCGCCGTCGACCCCCGCGGCCGCGACCCCGTCCGGGACGCGGTCGAGGACGGCGTCGAGGTCCGCTTTCATCGCGTCGCAGGGCTCACAGAAGCGTCGCCACACGAGGACGACGGCGTCCGGGTGCGCCGCGAGGTACGATTCGAAGGAGTCGTCGTCGAGTTCGTCGAGGGCGTCCGGCACCGGCGACGACGGGGTTATCTCGACGAGCAGGCCCGCCATGACCAGAAGGAGGTCCTGGCCGACCGGCGCGTCGAGGAACGACTTGGCCGCGAGATAGGCCACCACGTCGGCTCTGGTGACGCCGAACTCGTCGAGTCGCGCCTCGACGTTCTCGGGGGCGACGCCGAAGAGCTCAGAGACGGTCTGGTGGAACTCCTCGGTCGAGACCGCCCCGTAGATGTCGTGATAGACGGCGAGCGTCTTCTCGAACTCCGCCGTGGTCGAGAGCGTTCCGTCGGGCGCTTCGTCGACCGCGCCGGCGGCGATGAGCGTTTCGAGCGCGGTCTCGGGGTCGGCGTCGATATCGGTCGCAGCCATCGTCAGACCCCCAGATACCGCTCGCGAGTCTCGTCGTCCTCGCGGAGTTCCTCGGCGGTCCCGTCGAAGACGATGCCCCCTTGGTCGATGACGTACGCGCGGTCCGCGAGCTTGATGGCCGCCGCGGCGTTCTGCTCGACGAGCAGGATGGTCGTGCCCGCGTCGCTGATGCGCTCGACCGCGTCCTCAACGTCCTCGATAATCTTCGGCGCGAGCCCCTCGTAGGGCTCGTCGAGGAGCAGCAGGTCCGTGTTCTGCTTCAGGGCGCGCGCGATGGCGAGCATCTGCTGTTCGCCGCCCGAAAGCGTCCCGGCGCGCTGGTCTCGCCGCTCGTCGAGTCGGGGGAACTGCTCGTAGACCTCCTCGGTCGACATCCCCTTGTGGCCGAACGACAGCGACCGGCCGAAGGTGTTCGACTTGTTGTTGACGACCTCCGCGAGGTGGAGGTTCTCGGCGACGGAGAGGTTCGGGAAGATGCGCCGCTCCTCGGGCACCAGCGAGATGCCCCGGACCGACACGTCTTCGGCGGGGACGCCCGTGATGTCGTCGTCTTTGAACCGGATACTGCCCTTCCGTACTTCGGGCGGCGTCGCGCCGGCGATACACCGGAGCGTGGTGGTCTTGCCCGCGCCGTTGCGGCCGAGGAGCGCGCATATCTCGCCCTCCTCGACGCTCATCGAGAGGTCGCGGATGATGTGGCTCTCGCCGTAGTAGGCGTCGATGGCGTCGATTTCGAGGAGGCTCATAGCTCGACACCCCCGAGGTAGGCCTCTTGGACGGCTTCGTTGCCCCGAATCTCGTCGGGGGTCCCCTCGGCGATGATGCCGCCGCGGCTGAGGACGACGATGCGGTCTGAGATGCTGAAGACGATTTCCATATCGTGTTCGACGAGGACGAACGTGAGGCCGTGGTCGCGTTTGACCCGCTCGATGAGGTCGACCGTCGACTTCGTCTCCTCGGGAGACATGCCGGCGGTCGGTTCGTCCATGAGGAGCAGGTCGGGCTCGCTCGCGAGTGCGATACCGATTTCGAGGCGACGCTTGTCGCCGTAGGGAAGGTCGGTCGCGACAGTGTCCGCGCGGTCCAACAGCCCGACCGAGTCGAGCGTGTCGCGGGCGACGCCGTGTACGTCCGTGAGGCTGTCGCGATGTTTCAGGAACTCGAAGCCGAACGCGCCGCGCTCGGCCGCCAGCGCCGCGATTTCCGCGTTCTCCCTGACGGTGAGGTCGGGGAAGATGGAAGCGGTCTGGAACGACTTCGAGACGCCGCGTTGGACCACCTGGTGCGGTTCGAGGCCGACGATTGACTCGCCTTTGAAGCGGATGTCGCCGCTGGTGGGGTCGAGCCGTCGCGTGATGAGGTTGATGAGCGTCGACTTCCCCGCGCCGTTGGGTCCGATGATGGAGACGCGCTCGTCCTCCTCGACGGTGAGGTTCACGTCGTCGGTCGCGACGAGGCCGCCGAACTCCTTGACGAGGTTCTGGGTTTCGAGGAGCGTCATCGGCCGTCACCCCCGTTTCCGGAGCGCGAGCGGACGCGGTTCGCCGCCTTCGAACCGAGGTCGACCGCGAGTTCGCGGAGGCGGGTCAGGATGCCCCACAGGCCGTCGGGGACGACCCAGACGACCACGACGAAGACGAGGCCCAAGAGGAGGTGCCAGTAGAACCCGAAGTCCCTGATGAGCACGATATCCGTGAAGGGAATCGTCAGCGCCTGAATGGTGCTGACGATGTTCTCGATGTAGAGGTACAGCCCCACGCCGAGAACCGGCCCGAACATCGAGCCCGCGCCGCCGAGGACGGTCATGACGACGATGTCGCCCGACTCCGTCCAGAACAGCGACTGGAGGGGGACGTACGCCCCGTGGATGGTAAAGAGGCTCCCGGCGATGCCGGCGAACGCGCCCGAGATGATGAACGCCATGAGTTTGTAGCGCCAGACGTTGAGGCCGACGAACTCGGCGCGCTGTTCGTTCTCTCGGATGGCGCGGAACACCATCCCGTACGGGGAGTTGAGGATGCGGTAGGCGACCGCGACCGCGCCGACGAAGAACGCGCCGACGAAGGCGTAGAGCCACGTCCCGAGGAGCATCCCGCCGACGGACGGGATGTCGGCTTCGAGGTGGATGACGCCGAGGAAGCTGCCGACCTCGACGCCGGTCAGGCCGTTTTCGCCGTTGGTCAGAAACGCCAGCGGCGACGCGGCCATGTAGTAGAACATCTGGGCGAACGCCAGCGTCAGGATGGAGAAGTAGATGCCGCCGCGGCGAAGCGACAGGAAGCCGAGCACCCACGCGAGCAACACGGCGAACAGCGTCCCCGAGACGACCATCACGATGGGGTCGCCGCTGACGTTCTTAGCGACGATGCCGGCGGCGTACGCCGCGCCGCCCCAGAAGGCCGCGTGGCCGAACGAGAGCAGCCCGGTGTAGCCGAGAAGCAGGTCGAAGCCGATGGCGAAGATGCCCCAGATGAGGATGAGCGTCGCGAGGCTCTGGTAGCCCTGCAGGAACCCCGAGACGACGGGGGCGCGGGCGAAGAGGTACGGGAACACCGCGACGAGGACGGCCGTGATGCCGACGACCGTCCCCTCGCGGCCGCGGAGCTTCTCCCAACGACCGAACAGACTGCCGCCGACGAGCGCGTCTTTGGCGCTCGGGTTGGCGTCCTTCTCGCTCATGGGGCCACCTCCTCGTCGCCGAGTAGACCCTGCGGTCGCGTCAGGAGGACGAGGGCCGCGATGGCGTACAGGCCGACCTGCGACCACGCGGGCGCGAAGGAGACGAGCGCGGCGGTCGTGAGACCGAAGACGATGCCGCCGACGACCGCGCCGGCGATGCTGCCGACCCCGCCGATGACGACCGTCAGGAACGCCGGGACGAGGATGTTCGTCCCGATAGTCGGGTTGACGACGTTCAGCGGGCCGCCGACGACGCCCGCCACCCCGGCGAGCGCCGCGCCGATGCCGAAGACGACGATGTACGGGCGGGTGATTTTGATGCCGAGGAGTCGGACCATCTCGGCGTCGCGGGTCCCGGCGCGGACGACGAGACCGAAGTCGGTGTACTCGACGAGCAGGTACACGAGCGCCACGAGGACGGCCGTGATGCCGATGACCCAGAGCCGCCACTGCGGGAAGTTGCCGACGATGGGCAGGGCAACCGGACCGGAGACGGGAAGCCCGGCGAACGAGCCGAACGAGAGGATTCGCTCGGGCTGTTCGAACGGCAGGCTGTTGCTACCGAACAGAACGCGGAACAGCTCCTGAACGACGATTGCGAGCCCGAACGTGACGAGAATCTGGTCGGTGTCGGGGCGGTCGTAGAACGCCCGTGCGAGGTACCGCTCCATCAACAGGCCGACACCGAAGACGAAAAGCGGGACGAAGATCAGGGCGGCGAAGAAGCCGATATCGAGCCCGAAGCTCGAAAAGCCCCACTCCGCTAGCTTCCCGTTCGAAAGCGGCACGTTCAGCGCGACGAACAGCCCCGCGTAGGTGCCGACGAGGTACAGCGCGCCGTGCGCGAAGTTGACGAACTTGAGCGTCCCGAGGATGATGGAGAGACCGACCGCCAAGAGGACGTAGATGGCCCCCTGCTGCAGTCCGTTGAGCAGGATGACGAGCACGTCCGACAGAAGACTCATCGACCACCACCCCTCCGGCTATTCGAGGCGTGAACTACCATGGGTATGCTAATCTTACTCATTTACGTGTGCGTGGTTGTCTGCGATTAACTTTCATTAAGATAACGGTGGGGAGAGTGGCTACTCGTAGGACCCGAGTTCACACTCGGCTGCAGGCCCGGCGTCGCACGCGTAGCCGAGGTCGTCGCGGCTGGTGATGTTGACGATGTTGAAGTACGTCCCCTCGCTCTGTTCGGAGCCGGGAAGCCCTTGGACGACCGGCACGTCGCGCTGTGCCTGGTGGTCGCAGCCGCGCATCGTCTCCGCGCCCATGCCGATGTTGTCGTACTCGTAGTCTTCGAGCTGCCTGATGACCTCCGGCGGGTAGAAGGTGCCCGCGCGCTCGACGGCGGCGGCGTACTGGAGCGTCTGTGCGTACGCCAACTGCGCGGGGCCCGAGGGCGTCCGGTCGTACTCGTCTCGGAACGCCTGCGTGAACTCCTGCGACGGCGTGTTATCTATCTGCGAGTCCCACGCGACGGTGCCGTAGATGCCCTCTATCGCGCCGCCGGCCGCCTCCGCCATCGGGCGGTTGTACAGCGGAACGATGATTTCCATGTCCTCGTCGATGCCGGCGTCGATGGCCTGCTGCATGGAGTTCGCGCCGTCGAGCCCGTAGTGGTTCAAGATGAGCACGTCCGCGCCCGAGCTCTGGGCCTCCGAGAGGTACGTCGAGTAGTCGGAGGTGCCGAGCGGGGTCGCGACCGACTCCACCTGCTCCCAGCCGGCCACGTCGGTCATGAACTGCTCCATCGACGCCTGCTGGGTCTGGCCCCAGCTGTAATCGGCGTAGAGCTGATAAAACTGCAAACCCTCGCCGTAGGCGTCGCGGACGACCGGCGCGAGCGCCTGTCCGGTCATGTAGGCGTTGAACATCTCCCGGAAGGAGTAGCGGACGCAATCCTTTCCGGTGGTGTCGTTCGAGTGCGTCAGACAGCACATGAACATGACTTTCTCGTTTTGACACAGCCCTTGGACCGCGATGGCGACCGCCGAGGACGAGCCGCCCGAAATCATAATCGCGTCGTCGCGCTGAATCATCCCCGAGGCGGACTGTCGCGCCTGGTCCGCGTCCGTGGCCGTGTCCCCGTCCACGTGGTCGATGGTGTAGCCGAGCACGCCGTCGCCGGAGAGGTCGTCGAACTGCGAGTCGACCCAACCGCCGCCCTCGTTGAGGTGCTTCACCGCGAGCTGATAGGCTCGAAGCTCGTCTTCACCCTCCGAGGCGTACGGTCCCGACTGCGGGACGTTGAATCCGAACGTGGCCGTGTCGCCCTCGATGGGGAAGTTGCCCAACGCCGGGTAGTCGTCGCCACCGCCGCCACCGTCGCTACCGCCGCCACCATCACCGCCGCCGCCGTCGCCACCGCCGGTACACCCCGCCAGCCCTGCCAAGCCAGCGGTTCCGACAGCACCAGTCGCCTTCAACACATCTCGCCTATTGAGCGGCTTGCTATCCCGTGCCATAGACACATCGGCGGATACATCGTTAATAATAGTTATGTATTGATTCCCTAATATCTGTGTAATCAATCATTATAGATTGGTGGGCTCTACAACATGATATAAGGTGTCCGTCGTCCCGACCGGCGGTCGGCTCCCGCAGTGCCCACTCCGCGTCGCGGGACGTGTCACTGGCGCAAAATACGGGCCGGTGTCGGACTCGCCCCGCACAGTCGTTCGCCCCGTCAGGCATCGAGAGCGACGAGTCCGCCGTGCAGTCCGTCTCGTCTCGAGGCACGCCGCACCAATCTCACCGCGGCGGCACCGGCGTGAGCGGCGCGAACGGCCGGCCGACAACTATCAGAATACTAGATATATATCCCCGGATAGCACCGTTTCAATGCCATTTCCGCGCGTTCGTTGACCAGTTAATCTCGTCCCGTCGTGAATGTTCGATTTATAACTAACCCCGGAACGCGCGAACACCGATGCAGCCACGCCCGTGGCACCACTATGACAGACGACACGAACGACGGATTCAGACCGACTCGGCGCTCCGTGCTCCGACTCGGCGCGATGTCGGCGCTCGGCATCGGTATCGGCATCCCCGCGGCTTCCGGTTCGGTGGCGGCGACCATGTGTCCCAAGACACCCGGCTACTGGGCGAACAACCCGGATTACAGCAGTCCCACCGACAACTGGGCGGTCCTCGGCCCGAACGGTGACACGAACTACGCCCTCCGCGGCGTCACGATGACCCACGACGAGTGGCGCGAGTTCCTCGTCGCGCCCACCAAGGGCGACAAGGCGAACATCATGGCGAAACACTACCTCGCAATCGTCCTCAACCTCCGGAACAGACCGGGCGACGACCCGGGCTGCACGAGCGACGGCACGACCATCCAGTACGGCGACTACGCGGGCTACACCATCGAAGAGGTCAAAAACATGGCCGGGAACTGGCTCGGTAACTCCGCGTGGTCGAACGGCGGCAAGCAAAAGAGCTGGTACGTCTCCGTCGGCGGCGATATGGTCGACGGCGAACCGCTCAAAGACACTCTCGATGCGTTCAACAACAACCCCGGGTCGCTCGGCCTCGACTGCCCCTGCGACGACCGCTGAACCGACCCCTCCTCGAAACGAGACGCCGCGGCCGCGGTTAGGAGCCTGCTACCGGCCGAAACGCGAGCTTAACGCGGTCGTTCCTATCCTTCTCCCACCATCCGCCCTTCGTCTTCCCACTCGCGTTCGCGCAGTTCGTACTTCTGAATCTTCCCGGTCGCGGTCTTCGGCAGCTCGGCGACGAACTCGATTTCCTTCGGCACTTTGTACGTCGCGATGCGCTCCCGACAGAACGCGATGAGCGCCTCGGCGGTGACGCCCGGCGCATCGGGGTCGCCGCTCGTCGGCACGACGAACGCCTTCGGTGACTCGCCCCACTCGTCGGACGGGACGGGGATGACCGCCACGTCTGCGACCGCGTCGTGGTCGAACAGCGTGTCCTCCAGTTCGATGCTGGAGATGTTCTCGCCGCCGGAGATAATGATGTCCTTCTTGCGGTCCTGAATGCTGATGAAGCCGTTCTCGTCGACGACCGCGAGGTCGCCCATGTGGTAGTAGCCCTCCAGCCGCGCCGAGAAGGCCTCCTCGGTCTCCTCGGGTTTGTTCCAGTACTTCTCCATCACCTGGTTGCCCGCGACGACGATTTCGCCGACGGACTGGTCGTCTCTCGGCACGTCGTTTCCGTCCTCGTCGACGACGCGAACGTCGGTCCCGAGGTAGCCGATGCCCTGTTTCTTTTTCACGCCGAAGCGGTCGTCGCCGTCCGTCAGGTAGCGACCGGCCTCCGAGGTCGTGATGAGCGGGCCGGTCTCGGTGGCTCCGTAGACGTGCATGAGCCGCCAGCCGAACTCGTCTTCGACGGTCCGAATCGTCGCCTCCGGCGGGGCCGCGCCCGCGGTCGCCGCCCGGACGGGGCTCGCGCCGGTCGTTTCGACGCCCCCCTCCTCGCGGTAGTGTTTCATCAGGATGTTCAGCACCGTCGGCGCGGCGCAGAGATACGACACGTCCTCGTCGCGGATGGCGTCCAACACGGCCTCAGCCTCCACCCCGCGGGTGCAGACGTGCTTCGCGCCGTGGCCGGTAATCGCGTAGATGTGACCCCAGCCGTTGACGTGGAACATCGGGAGCGTCCAGAGATACACGTCGTCGTCCGCGATGTCCTGATGCATCGAGATGAGGTAGGCGTGAATCGTCTCGGCGCGATGAGTGCGGCAGACGCCTTTCGGGTCGCCGGTCGTCCCCGACGTGTAGTTGATGGTGATGATGTCGTCTTCGTCCATCTCCGGGCGCTCGTAGTCGGTCGACTCCGCGACCAGTTCGTCGAAGTCGAGCCACTCCCCGTCGGTCGATTCGGCGGCCTTCTCGGGGTCGTTCGTGACGAAGATCTCAGCGGGAATCTCGTCGCGGACCTCGTCTATCTTCTCGGCGAAGGCGTAGTCGGCGTAGACGGCCGTCACGTCCGCGTCGTTCAGCATGTACTCGAAGTCCGCGGGGACGAGCCGGTAGTTCAGCGGCATGTGGACCGCACCCAACTGCATCGACCCGTAGGCGGCTTCGAGGTGGTAGTGCGTGTTGGGGTCGAGCACCGCGACACGGTCGCCCTTCTCGACGCCGCGGGACTGGAGCGCCGCCGAGAAGCCGTCGGCGCGCTCCCCGACTTCGTCGTAGGTAAAGCGCTCGCCGGTCGTCGCCACGACCGCCTCCCTGTCCCCGTAGTACCGCCGCGCGCGGTCGAGGAACTCCGTCACCAGGAGTGGTTTCTTCATACGCGGTATTCTTCACTAACGTTCAAAATAAATGTGCGGGCTGCTACCGCGGTGCGCATCATTGAGAACAGTTCGCACATAGAGTGACAATAGCCCACGACTCGGGCCGCGGGAGACTATATTACTACACAAACTATGCAGGAAAATATCATATTCGCGGAGTTCGTAGCGCGCGTATGGCGCTTTCAGACTACACCGGACGCTCGCCGACGGGCCGGGACGAGACCATCGTGCGCGTCGTCCCCCATCGGCTGTGGCGGCCGGGGGACGAGCGAATCGAACCGTGTACGTACAGCGGCGAGCAGATTCGGCTCTCCGAGAAGCATCTCCTCGCCGTGGTCGAACGCGACGGCGTCCGCGAGCGACGCTACTTCCGCGACGAGTCGTCGCTGTCGGCGTGGATGGAAGAAAATCCGCGATAGAGTAGGGCCGACGGCGGCGGAACCGGCGGTTACTCGCTTTCGACCTGCCGCTGAATCGACTCGACGACTTCGGGGTTCCGAAGCGTCGTCGTGTCACCGAGTTCCTCGCCGTTCGCGATTTCTTCGAGGAGCCGACGCATAATCTTGCCAGACCGCGTCTTCGGCAGTTCCGGCGTGAACACGACCATCTCGGGGCGAGCGATGGGGCCGATGGCGTCCTCGACGCCCTCGATGATGCGCCCCCGCATCTCGTCGTCCTCGTCCTGACCCTCCTCGGTGATGACGTAGGCGTAGACGGCCTCGCCCTTCACCTCGTGATTCCCGCCGACGACCGCGGCCTCCGCGACGCCCTCGACGCCGACGATGGCCGACTCGATTTCCATCGTCCCGAGGCGGTGGCCCGAGACGTTGATGACGTCGTCCACCCGTCCGAGGATGGTGATGTAGTCGTCGCCGTCGATTTTCGCGCCGTCCTCGGGGAAGTAGACCCAGTCGTCGGGGTCGTCGCTGTCGGTGTCGGAGTACTCCTGCCAGTACTCCTGAACGAAGCGCTCGTCGTTGTTGTAGAGCGTCCGGAGCATCCCCGGCCACGGCTTGTTCACCGTGAGGTAGCCCGCCCGACCGGCGTCGACCCGCTTCCCGCTCGTGTCGACGATTTGGGCGTCGATGCCCGGCAGTGGCGGCCCGGCGGACCCGGGTTTCATCTTCTTGATTCCCGGCAGGGTCGTTATCATCATGCCGCCGGTCTCGGTCTGCCACCACGTATCTACCACCGGGCAGTTCTCGTTGCCGATGTGCTTGTAGTACCATTTCCACGCGCGCGGATTGATGGGCTCGCCCACGGTGCCGAGCAGACGGAGGCTCGACAGGTCGTGCTGTTCGGGGAACCGGCTGCCCCACTTCATGAACGCGCGAATCGCCGTCGGGGCCGTGTAGAAGATGTCGACCGCGTACTTCTCGATGATGTCCCACAGGCGGTCGCGGTTGGGGAAGTCGGGCGTCCCCTCGTACATCACCGTGGTCGTCCCGAGCGCGAGCGGCCCGTAGACGATGTAGGAGTGACCCGTAATCCAGCCGATGTCCGCCGAACACCAGTAGGTGTCTTCCTTCTCGATGTCGAGCACGGCGTGCGAAGTCCACGCGGCGTACGCGAGGTAGCCGCCGGTGGTGTGTTTGACCCCCTTCGGCTGTCCCGTCGTGCCCGAGGTGTACATGAGGAACAGCATGTCCTCGGCGTCGCGCTCGACGGGGTCGATACGCTCGCCGGCGTGCTCGTCGAGGAGGTCGTCCCAGTCGTGCTGGTTGCCCTTCAGGTCGTGGCCGAAGCCGTCGTCGCCCAGTCGGTCGACGACGACCGTCGCGTCGACGCCGTGGTCGACGCCGTCGAGACCCTCGTTAGCCTTGTCGAGGTGGTCGAGGGGGTCGCCGCGGCGGTAGTAGCCGTCGCAGGTGACGAGGAACCGGGAGTCCGCGGAGTTCATCCGGGTCGCCAGCGCGTCGGCGGAGAAGCCGCCGAAGACGACCGAGTGCGGCGCGCCGATGCGGGCGCAGGCCAGCATGGCGATTGGCAGTTCCGGAATCATCGGCATGTAGAGCGTGACCACGTCGTCTTCCTCGACGCCGAGGTCGCGCAGCGCCGCCGCGAACTCGTTCACCTCGCGATACAGGTCCTGATAGGTGTAGNGTGTAGGTTCGCGTCTCGCCGTGTTCGCCCTCCCACTTGATGGCGACGCGGTTCTTGTCCCCGTTTTCGACGTGGCGGTCCACGCAGTTGTACGAGACGTTGAGTTTGCCGCCCGTGAACCACTCGTAGAACGGCGGGTTCGAATCGTCCAGCACCTCGTCGTACTCCTCGTCCCAGTCGAGCATCTCGGCGGCCCGCTCCCAACAGTCGGGCCAGTTCTCCTCGAACTCGTCGTAGACGGCCGGGTCGGAGACGTTCGCCTGCGCGACGAACTCCTCGGAGGGTTCGAACTCCTCCTGCTCGACCAGCCGTGCCTCCAGTTCGGTGTCACCGTCTGCCATAGTACGTGCTAACTACACCAATCCTCCATGATAAATCTATGTAGTCCAGTCGTCCGCGTGGGGAACTTCGGCACGGGCTGTCACCGGGCTGTCGGTCGGTTACGCGCGTCGCCGGCGCGCGTTCCAGTCAGCGAACGTTCATGTCATCCCCGACGTTTCGGGGGTCGGTGGCCGCGTCGACGACCCTCACATCACGCCGATGGACTCGCGGTACGTTCCGTACTCCTCGGCGAACACGTCCATGATTTCACCCATCGTGACGTACTCCTTGACGGCGTCGACGAGCACCGGCATGACGTTGCCGCCGTCGCGGACCGTCTCGCGGAGCTCTGAGAGCGCGGCATCGACCGCCTCGTCGTCGCGGTCGTCCTTGACGGATTCGAGGCGCGCGAGCTGTCGGTCCTGTACCTCGTCTTCGACGTGGAGCAGGTCGGGACGGGTGTCCTCCTCGGTGTCGTACTTGTTGACGCCGACGACGATTTCCTCGCCGTCTTCGACCCGCGACTGGTACTCGTAGGACGCCTCGCTAATCTCGCGGTGGTAGTAGCCCTCGTCGATGCCGGCGAGGACGCCGTCGCGGACGGAGCCGTCGCCCATCTCCCGAATCTCCTCGATGTAGGCCATCGCCTCGGCCTCGATTTCGTCGGTCAGCGACTCCACGAAGAAGCTCCCGCCGAGGGGGTCGATGACGTCGGCCGCGCCGGACTCCTCGGCGATTATCTGCTGGGTGCGGAGCGCGACGGTGACGGCCTCCTCCGAGGGGAGCGCCAGCGCCTCGTCGAAGCTGTTCGTGTGGAGTGACTGCGTGCCGCCGAGGACGCCCGCGAGCGCCTGTATCGTCACGCGCACGACGTTGTTGAGCGGCTGTTGGGCCGTCAACGACTGCCCCG
Organism: Haloferax sp. ATCC BAA-644; assembly: GCF_000336975.1. Classification (NCBI taxonomy): domain Archaea; kingdom Methanobacteriati; phylum Methanobacteriota; class Halobacteria; order Halobacteriales; family Haloferacaceae; genus Haloferax; species Haloferax sp. ATCC BAA-644. Next base: position 14,042 of record NZ_AOLF01000013.1, on the reverse strand, counting down.
CGGTCTGGGTGTGGAACTTCAACTGCGTCGAGCGCTCGTCCTCGGCGTCGTACCACTCCGACATCACGTCGTGGTAGATGCGGCGGGCGGCGCGGAACTTCGCCACCTCCTCGAAGATGGAGTTGTGGGAGTTGAAGAAAAACGACAGCTGGGGGGCGAACTCGTCCACGTCGAGGCCGCGGTCCACCGCGTCTTCGACGTAGGCGAAGCCGTCGGCGAGGGTGAAGGCGAGTTCCTGTACCGCCGTCGACCCGGCCTCGCGGATGTGGTAGCCCGACACCGAGATGGGCCGGATGCGCGGGGTCTCCTCGGCGGCGAACTCGACGGTGTCGGTGACGAGCTTGAGCGACGGTTCCGGCGGAATCACCCACTCCTTCTGCGCGATGAACTCCTTGAGCATGTCGTTCTGGAAGGTGCCGCCGATCTGCTCGCGGGGGACGCCGCGGTTGTCCGCGAGCGCGACGTACATGGCGAAGACGACCGGCGCGGAGGGGTTGATGGTGAAGGAGGTCGTCACCTCGCCGATGTCGATGCCGTCGAACAGCACCTCCATGTCGCGGAGGGTGTCGACCGCGACGCCCTCCTTGCCGACCTCGCCGTCCGAAAGCGGGTCGTCGGAGTCCTTGCCCATGAGCGAGGGCATGTCGAACGCCGTCGAGAGCCCGGTCTGGCCGTTCTCGATGAGGTAGTGGAAGCGCTCGTTGGTCTCCGTGGCCGTGCCGAAGCCGGCGAACTGCCGCATCGTCCACGTCCGCCCGCGGTACATCGTGGGGTACACCCCGCGCGTGTACGGGGACTCGCCGGGGAAGCCGAGGTCCGACTCGTAGTCGAGGTCGGCCACGTCGGCGGGCGTGTAGAGGTCCTCGACCTCGTGGTTCGAGACGGTGGCGAACCGGTCTTTGCGCTCGCCACCCTTCTCAACGAAGGGGTCGCGGGTCTCCGATTCCCACTCGTCGCGCGCCTCGCGGATAGACGCTAAATCGTCCTCGTCGTACATGTCCACCAATCCGTATGGATGATGATTAAGGATTCGGGTCGAAGTCGGCCCCGAAGGCGGTTCGCTCTCGGCACCGGGGCTTCGACGCACAGACCATCGCACATATCACCCCCGGACCGCTTAGCACCGGCTATGCACGGCTGCGCGACAGATGCGGGATTCCCCGACGCGGCGGCTCAGCCCGCCGCAGTCCCCGAGCCCGTCGGAGTCGGGCGCTGACCGATGGCGCTTCTCACGCCCGAGACGACCCGCTGGGTCGCCGCCGCGACGGCGCTCGTCTTCGTCCTCGCGAGCGTCTCCTTCGTCGTCCCCGCCTCCGGGTCCGTCTCGCCGGTCGCCTTCGACGACACGGTCAAGACCGGCGGCACGTCGGTCGACGTTCGCACGGCCGAGGTCGAGGGGTTCGAAGTCCCGCTCGCGCAGGTCCACTTCTCGCGGTACCGCTACGTCATCGGCTACTACGACGTGCGAACCGCCGCCGCCGACGTGTCCACGCCCGAGAGCGCCCGCCAGTTCGGTGACCCGCTCGCGGTGTTCGTCACCGACTACGCGACCGTCTCGCCCGACCTCGACGACGACGGCTCCCTCCGGACCGAACACAACCGCAACCCCGGCTGGACGAGGGCGTCCGAGGCGTCGTTCGTCGTCGACTCGGGCGCGCGGGTCCCCTCCGGCCCGATTGCGGTCCCGTTTTCCGACGCCGACGCGGCGCGCTCGTTCGCGGACGCCCACGGCGGCGAGGTGGTCGGGTGGGCGACGCTCCGCGACCGCGCCGGCGACCCGCTTTCGTCCCGCCTCGCCGCCTTCGAGTCGTCGGTCGCGGCCCACCACGAGTGGGCGAACCAGACCACCGCTGCGAGTGATGCGCTGTTCGACAGGCCCGTCTCGACCGTCGTCGGCAAGGACGCGCCGACCGTCGAGGCGGCGGTCGAATCGGCCCCCGCGAACACGACCGTCTACGTCCCCGCGGGCACCTACTCGGTCGACGCGGTCGAACTGAATCGCTCGGTGACGCTCCGCGGTGCCGGACGCGACACGCGACTCGTCGGCGACGGCAACGGCAGCGTCGTCCACCTCCGCGCCGACCGGAGCGCGGTCGGAAACCTCTCAATCGCCGGCGTCGGCGAGACCGGAACCCGCCGGGTCCGCGCGAGCAACGAATCCGTCGACTGGGACACGCGCGTCGAACTCGCCTACGGCCGCGGCGACGCCGGCGTCGTCCTCGACGGCGCGAACGAGTCGGCCGTCCGCGGGGTCGGAATCGACACGCCCGCGAGCGGCATCATCGCCCGCGAGAGCGCCGACAGCGTCGTCGACGGCGTGACCGTCCGCGGGGCCGACGAGCCGTCCGACGGCTTCATGGGCGTCGTCCTCATCGGCGAGCGGGCGGTCGTGCAGGACTCGACGTTCCTCGACGGCCGCGACGGCGTCTACACCCACCGCGCCGACGGGAGCGTCATCCGCGACAACCGCATGGAAGACGGCCGCTACGGCGTCCACCAGATGTACACCTCCGACGCGCTCGTCGCCGACAACGTCGTCCGCGGGGACCGCATCGGCGTCGTCCTCATGACCCGGCCCGTCGGCAACCTCGTGGTCGGAAACGACGTGCGCGAGTCTGACTTCGGGTTCATGCCCGCCGGGAGCGACACCTACGTCGCGGACAACGTCTTCGCCGGCAACGACTACGGCATGGACGTGAGCGGCGACCGGCAGGTGTACGTCGGAAACGTCGTCGCCGGAAACGGCGTCGGCGTCCGCGGGAGTTCGACGTTCCCGACGAACGTCGTCGTCCGAAACGACATCGTCGGCAACGACGTGCGCGTCGAGTCGTCGCTCGGCCCGATGCGGACGTGGACCGCCGGCGGCGAGGGCAACTACTGGGGCGACCTCCCGCTCGAAGACGCCGACGCCGACGGGGTCTACGACCGGCCGTACCAGCCCTCCGGGCCGGTCGACGCCGAACTCGGCCGCGAACCCGGCGCGCTCGCGCTCTCGGAGTCCCCCGCGATGCGCGCGCTCCGCCGCGCCCGCGACGCGGTGTCCGGCCTCCGCGGGTCCGGCGTGGTCGACGCCGCGCCCCGGACCGAGCCAGTTCGACCGGAGACGCTCGCCGCCCTGAACGCGACGGAGGAGACCGATGACTGACCGCGACCAGACACCCCCGACGACTGACGACCCCACCACGATGCCGAGTCCCGACCCCGCGACGACCGCCGAGACTGCCGAGACAGACTCCGACGAATCGACGGGCGAAGCCGCCGTCTCGGCCTCGAACGGGCCGGCTATCGCCGCGACCGACCTCAGTCACGCCTTCGGAGACGTGGGCGTCCTCGACGGCGTCTCGCTGTCGGTCGCGCCCGGCGAAATCGTCGCGCTCGTCGGCCCCAACGGCTCGGGGAAGTCCACGCTCCTGCGGTTTCTCGCGCGAGTCCGCGCGCCCGACGAGGGGACCGTCACGGTGGGCTCGACAGAGAGCGGCGGCGGCCGCGCCCGCGTGGGCTACCTCCCGCAACAGCCCGGCTTCCGCGCCGGCTTCTCCGCGGCCGACACGCTCGACTTCTACGCGCAGTTCGTGGACGGGGACGTGGACGTGGCCGGCGTGCTGGAGCGCGTCGGCCTCGTGGACGCCGCGGACCGCCGGGTGGGCGCGCTCTCCGGCGGGATGACGCGCCTCCTCGGTCTCGGGCGGGCGCTCGTCGGGGACCCGGCCGTGGTCGTCCTCGACGAGCCGGCCAGCGGCCTCGACCCCGGCATGGTCGAGCGACTGTTCGACATCGTCTCCGACCTCGCCGACGCGGGCGTCGCGGTCGTCCTCTCGTCGCACAACCTCGGCCCCGTCGAGCGGACCGCCGACCGGGTGGTCGTCCTCGACGGCGGCCGGTTCGTCGCCGACGGCGACCCGCGGGCGGTGGTCGAATCCGTCGGCGCGGCCGACCTCCAAACCGCCTTCGGTGACCTCGTGGCGACCGAGGAGGTGACGGGGAGATGAGCGGCGCCGGCTCCGACGCCCTCAGCGACCTGTTCGCCATCGCGGCCCGGGAGCTTCGGACGGTCGTCAGGACTCCGGCTGTCGTCGCGCTGTCGGTCGTCTTCGGGCTGACGGTCGTCGCGGTCGCGGCCGCCGGCTCCGGCGCGCGCGGCGGCTACGTCCCGCTGGTGCTGGATTTGGTCCCGTTCGTGGAGGCGCTCGTCCCGCTGCTCGCCGTCGCGCTCTGTTACCGGGCGGTGCTCTCGGACCGCGAGTCGGGCGAACTCGACGTGCTCCGCACGTTCGACGTGTCTCGCCCGGCCTACGTCGGCGGCGTCTACCTCGGCCGCGGGCTCGCGCTCGCGTTCGTCGTCTTCGGGTCGTTGCTCGCCGCGGGCGCGACCGTCCCGGTGCTCTCGCCGCCGGACCCGACGTTTCTCGCGCTGAACGAGGCCGCCGACTCGCCGGTCGCGTTCCTCCGGTTTGCCGTCCTCGCGGTGCTGTTCGCGCTCGCGGTCGCGGCGGTCGCGCTCGCCGTCTCGGCCGCCGCGCGGACCGCCCGGCAGGCGATCGCGCTCGCCGTCGGCCTGCTCGTCGCCTTCGTCGTCGGCATCGACGCCGCCGCCGTCGCCGGGCTTGCCTCGGGGACCCTCGGCATCGACGCGGTGCCACTCGCGCTCGCGGTGAGCCCGAACGGCGCGTTTCGGTCGCTCGTCCTCGGCGTCGCCGTCGAGACCGGCGGGGGCGGGTCGCCGGCCGCGGCGCTCGCGGGGCTCGTCGGCTGGGTCGTCGTCGCGCTCGCGGTCGCGGTGCTGACGGCGTGGCGGCCGGTAGAATAGTGTTCCGGGCGGCGCGAGCCCGCGGACAGCGCAGGCAGCGCGCGCGAAGCGGTTACCCGAAGTTCTCGACCTTCGCGGCGTCTGCGTCGCCGCCGGCGGCCTCGACGGCGTCGGTCGCGCGCGAGACGAAGTCAGCGAAGCCGTAGACGAACAGCTGTTCGCCCTCGTCGCCGGTGAGCGCGTCGGCGACGGCGTCTGCGAGGTCGGACTCGTCGCCGGTGACGACGACGCTCGCACCGTCGTCGCGGAGCGCGGAGAGCCGTTCCTCGTGGGCGGGCGCGTCGTCGAGATAGACCACGGCGGCCTCGTTGCCGTCGGCGACCGCGGCCTCGGCGATGCCGACCGCGGGGCCGACGCCGGGGCCGCCCGCGAGGACGACCACGCGCGACTCGCCGTCGTAGTAGCTCTGCCCGAACGGCCCGGAAATCTCGACGTCGTCGCCCGCGGCGAGCGAGTCGAGGTGCTGGCTGAACGGCCCTGCCTCCTCGGGGTCGATGCCGACGGTCACCTCGAAGGTGTCGCCGACGCCGGGCGACGAGAGCGTGTAGAACCGCGCGTACGACTCGCCGTCGACCTCGGCGGAGAGCTTGACGAACTGGCCCGGCTCGGCCTCGAAGCCGTCGGGCGTCTCGAACTCGATGGCGACCGTTCCGGGACCGACGTCGCGGGCCGCGGCGACGGTGACGATTGCGTCCATGCGACCGAGTTGGTCGCAGGCTCACAAGGGCCTTGTCTTCCCGGACGTGCGCGCCGGAGTCAGGCCCGAACCGTGCTGACCGTGCACATAGTGTGAACCGGAGATAATTGCCACGAGATGGTGAAACACACCTCAATTAGACGTTTGGTCGATTCTGTCTCCGCAATTCGTATATTAGTCCGTAGGTCAGCCTATTTTAGGCACCCATAGAACTTACACGTCAAATTTTCATTTATTATCAGTACCATCGTTTAACACCAATTTTCAGAAGGCTTTTGACCCGGCTATGGGTAGATTTCACCCAGCATGCCTGCGGACTTCAACTGGGCCATCGGCGGCGAGGCTGGCGATGGCATCGACTCCACGGGGAAGATTTTCGCTCAGGCACTCTCCCGGGCCGGACGCCACGTGTTCACGTCTAAGGATTTCGCTTCGCGAATCCGGGGCGGATACACCGCGTACAAGGTTCGGACTGCCATCGACCCCGTGCAGAGCGTCGTCGACCGACTCGACGTGCTCATCGCGCTCACACAACGAACAATCGACGAGAACCTCGACGAACTGCACGAGGGCTCCGTCATCATCTACGACGGCGACCGCTCCACCATGGCGGACGTCGAAATCCCCGAGGGAATGGTCGGGCTGGACATCCCCCTCAAGGCGCTCGCCGAGGAGGCGGGCGGCGCTATCATGCGCAACGTCGTCGCGCTCGGCGCGGCGTGCGCCGTCGCGGACTTCCCCATCGAGAACCTCGACAGCGCGCTGCAGAAGCGCTTCGGCGGGAAGGGCGAGGCCATCGTCGAGAACAACAAGAAGGCGGCTCGCGCGGGCCTCGAATACGTCCACGACGAGTACGACCACGAGTTCGACTACGACCTCGAGACGACCGACGAGGACTACGTGCTCATCAACGGCGACCAGGCCATCGGCATGGGCGCCATCGCCGCCGGCTGTCGCTTCTACGCCGGCTACCCCATCACGCCCGCGACCGACGTGATGGAGTACCTCACCGGCCGCATCGAACGCTACGGCGGCCACGTCGTGCAGGCGGAAGACGAACTCGCGGCCATCAACCTCGCGCTCGGTGCGGCGCGCGCCGGCGCGCGGTCGATGACCGCCACGTCCGGTCCGGGCATCGACCTGATGACCGAGACGTTCGGGCTCGTCGCCACCTCCGAGACGCCGCTCGTCATCGTCGACGTGATGCGCTCGGGCCCCTCGACGGGGATGCCGACCAAGCAGGAACAGGGCGACCTCAACATGATGCTGTACGGCGGCCACGGCGAGATTCCGCGCTTCGTCGTCGCGCCGACGAGCATCGACGAGTGCTTCTGGAAGACCGTCGAAGCGTTCAACTTCGCCGAGAAGTACCAGGTGCCGGTGTACGTCGCGGCCGACCTCGCGATGGCCGTCACGGAACAGACGTTCTCCCCCGAGACGTTCGACATGGACGAAGTCGAAATCGACCGCGGCAAGGTCGTCGACGACGACTCCATCGACGAGTGGCTCGACGAGGAAGGTCGCTTCCAGCCGCACGCGCTCACCGACGACGGCGTCAGCCCGCGCGCGTTCCCCGGTACGGAACAGGGCGCGCACATGTCGACGGGCCTCGAACACGACGAACTCGGTCGGCGGACCGAAGACCGGTCGATGCGCGTCGAGCAGGTCGACAAGCGCGACCGGAAGGTCGAGACCGCAAAGGAGACCGAGGACTTCTCGCCGCGCGAGTTCGGTGACGCCGACTCCGACACGCTCATCCTCTCGTGGGGCTCCAACGAGGGCGCGCTCGTCGAGGCGCTCGACTTCCTCGAAGAAGACGGCATCGACGTGCGCTTCCTGTCGGTCCCGTACATGTTCCCGCGGCCGGACCTCACCGAGGAAATCGAGGCGGCCGACGAGGTCATCGTCGTCGAGTGTAACGCGACGGGGCAGTTCGCCAACGTCGTCGAGCACGACACATTGACCCGTGTCAAGCGCATTAACAAATACGACGGCGTCCGCTTCAAGGCGGACGAACTCGCAGACGAAATCAAAGCCACCCTCGACGCAGAGGAGGTCTCAGCATGAGCTCAAACGTCCGCTTCACCGACTTCAAGTCAGACAAACAACCGACCTGGTGTCCCGGCTGTGGGGACTTCGGGACGATGAACGGCATCATGAAAGCGCTGGCCAACTCCGGCACCGACCCCGACAACACGTTCATGGTCGCCGGTATCGGCTGTTCCGGAAAAATCGGGACGTACATGCACTCGTACGCCATCCACGGCGTCCACGGGCGCTCGCTCCCGGTCGCCGCCGGCGTCAAGCTGGCGAACCCCGACCTGACCGTCGTCGCAGCCGGCGGCGACGGTGACGGCTACTCCATCGGCGCGGGCCACTTCATCCACGCCGTCCGCCGCAACGTGGACATGGCCTACACCGTCATGGACAACCGCATCTACGGCCTCACCAAGGGACAGGCCTCGCCGACCTCGCGCGAGGACTTCGAGACTTCGACGACCCCCGAAGGGCCCCAGCAGCCCCCGGTCAACCCGCTCGCGCTGTCGCTGGCCGCCGGCGGCACGTTCATCGCGCAGTCGTTCGCGACGGACCACAAGCGCCACGCGGAAATCGTCCAGGAGGCCATCGAACACGACGGCTTCGGCTTCGTGAACGTGTTCAGTCCCTGTGTCACGTTCAACGACGTGGACACCTACGACTACTTCCGCGACAACCTCGTCGACCTCGCGGACACCGACCACGACCCGACCGACTACGACGCGGCCAAAGAGAAGATTCTCGACTCGTCGAAGGAGTACGAGGGCATCATCTACAAGGACGAAAGCTCCGTCTCCTACGAGGAGAAGTTCGGCGTCGACCAGAACATGTCGGACATTCCGTCGGGCGCGCCCGACGACGCGATGGACCTCGTCCGCGAGTTCTACTAACGACGACCGCCGAACTCGCGGTTGACGCCGCGCCGACCGCTCACCGAACTTCGACCGTTCTTTCGACCGTCCCCGACTGCTCGATAGGCCCGCGAGCGCCGCGAACGCTTCACCGCCGAAAAGAATCGACTGACCGAGTCGGTCCGGGCGGGACCAAGGAGGTCCGGGCGACCGAGCCGACCGACCCGCCACCGAGTCTCCCGACGACCCGCTCTTACGCCACCGTCTCGATGTTGAGCCGGTAGCGCGTCCCGCAGTCGAGACACCGCGCGTCGTCGGACTCGATGAGCTCCGTCACCAACACCTCACCGAACTCGCAGTTCGGACACTCGTAGACGAGCGAGTCACCCGCGATACGGTGTGCGAACGCGTTCGTGTTCTCTTCTGTCAACGGCTCTGATGCGGACGACATTCCTGACCACCGGTCAGATATGCTACCACATAACACATAAACTATCCGCCGCCAAGCGTCGGGCGGCGTCGACCGGCATCGGGTGGCGAGCGTCTGAGACCCCGTGTGACACACCCTCAGGCCGTGAAAGCCGGAAATTCGCCCGCCCTTCCGGAACGTCTTTTCAACTCGCGGCCCTTGAATCGGTCATGACGGAGAACCTCGCCTCAGCAGACGACGCACCGCGAGCGAACGGGATGCCGATGCTCGGGCTCGGAACGTGGCAGAACACGAACGCCGACGAGTGTCGCAACGCGGTGCAGACGGCGCTGGAGATGGGCTACCGGCACATCGACACCGCCCAAGCGTACGGGAACGAGGCGGAGGTCGGTGCGGGCATCGCCGCCGCCGACGTCGACCGCGACGACGTGTTCCTCGCGACGAAGGTGTGGGCCGACGAACTGTCCCACGACGACGTCATCGAGAGCACCGAAGCGAGCCTCGAAAAGCTCGGCGTCGACTACGTCGACCTCCTGTACGTCCACTGGCCGTCCCGCGAGTACGACGCCGAGGAGACGCTCGCGGCCTTCGACGAACTCGTCGAGCGAGGGCTGACCGAGCGCGTCGGCATCTCCAACTTCGAGCCCGAACAGGTCCGCGAGGCCGTCGAACTGTCCGAGTCCGGCGTCTTCGCCAACCAAATCGAGATGCATCCGCTCTTCCAGCAGGAGGAACTCCGCGAGGTCTGCGCCGAGGAGGACATCGAACTCGTCGCGTACTCGCCGCTCGCCCGCGGGGAGGTCTTCGACGTCGACGTGCTGTCCGACATCGCGGAGAAACACGACGCGAGCGAGGCGCAGGTGTCTCTGGCGTGGCTCCGCGAGAAGGGCGTCACCGCGATTCCGAAAGCGACGGGCGAGGTCCACATCCGCGACAACTGGGAGTCGCTCGCGCTCGAACTCGACGACGAGGACGTGGCCGCCATCGACGCCATCGACATCGAAGACCGCCGCGTCGACCCCGACTTCGCGCCCTGGTAAGCGACTGAACCCGCCTTTTCCCGGTTCGACTCTCGATTCGTCGCCCGGAGCCGCAACGGATTTGTCGAACGAGTCCCGACAGAATCCCATGGAGTTCGACCTCCCCAAGACAGTCGCGTTGCTCGTCGCGCTCGTCGTCGTCGGAACCGCGGCCCTCGTCGGGATGGGCGCGATGGCGACGAGTACGGTCCTGATGATGGTGACGCCATCGATGCTCGTCTTCGGGGCTCTCTGTCTCGCCATCGGCGTCAAACACGGCGAATACCGGGCGTCGAACTAACGACGGGGACGAAACGAAAACACGGGACAGAAATCCTCAGCTCTCGTTTTCTCTGGGCGTGTCGACGACGTCCTCCAGCGTCTCGTCCGAGACGCTCGCGGAGACGCGGACGCCCACGACGCTCACGACGACGCCGGCGACGATGAACATCGCCAGCCGCTGGACCGGCGTGAGCGCGAGTCGCCCGAGCAGTTCGAGGTTCGCTAGCTCGCCCTGTCGTTCGAGGAGGAAGCCGGCGAACCCGCGGACGACGAGCCCGATGGCGACGACGCCGAACGGGAGGTTCATGTACGACGTGGAGACGCGCTCGCTCCCGATGAGTTCGTCCAAGAGGCGGCCCGCACTCGCGGTCAGCGCGGCGAGCGCCAGCCACGGCGCGCTGTGGTAGACGAACAGGAGCGACGGGACGAGCACCTCCTCGCCCCCGCCGACGCCGGGGGACCGAATGGCGAGCGCGCCGAGGAACAGCCCGACGATGGCCAGCCCGGCCGCGACCGCGTAGGTGACGACCGACACCTGCCCGGAGTAGAGGGCGTCGCGGATTTGGTCCGGGGCGTCCGAGAGGAACTCGTCGATGGCCAGTCCCTTGTAGAGCAGCACCGCGCCCATCAGGGCGGCGAGCCCGGCCATGGCGACCTCGGGGCTGAACTGGACGAGCAGCAACGGGACGAGAAGCAGGCCGACGCCGAGCGGGACGAGTACCGTCGAGCGAAGCTCCTCGTCGCCGAGGAACTGCTTGAGCAGGTAGTACGTCGACTCGATGTCGTGGGCCTGCCGGACGACCACGCGGTCGACCGCGTCGACCCGGAACCGGCTCTCGACGACCGGGACGAGCCGCTCGTCTTCCGCGCTGTCGATGACGACGACGGCGGACTCGACGTCGAACTGCTCGGCGAGGTCGTCGAGCTGTCGCGCGACGGCGCGGTCGGCTCCGACGGCGCTGTCGCTCGTCCCCGAGATGACCGCGATTTCGGCGTCCTCGCGCTCGTCTCTGAGTTCGCGGGTCGTCCGCAACGCCGCGAGAAGGCAGTTGACGCTCGAATCCTCGGGGTCCGAGAGGCCCACGTCGGTGACGAGCGACCGGACCGCTTCCCAGCCGACGACGGGCGTCGAGAGCCCGGTCTTACGGCCGATGTCGTTCGCCCGGTCGACACAGAGGACGAGCGTTGTCACGTGGAAGACGAACGGGGGCGCGGGCTAAAAAGCCTCCCAGTCGTCAGAACCGAAACGAGAAGCCGTCGTCGGGGTCGACCGACGAGGCGAGTCCCGCGCCGAAGGCGTACGCCGCCCCTTCGACGCCACCGCGGAGCCGGTCGGTGAGGCCGACCTCGGGGGTGAACTCCCGCACCGACACCTCGTCGCGGCCGAGGCGTTCAGCGAGTCGGTCTTCCACGTCGTCGCGGGTCCCCAGCGAGTCGACCAAGCCGAGTTCGTGGGCCTCCTCACCGAGGTAGACGCGGGCTTCGGTGTCGCGGACGACCTGCGGGTCCATGTCGCGGCCCTCGGCCACGCGCTCGACGAAGTCGTCGTAGTAGTCGTCGATGAGCCCTTGGAGGTACTCGCGTTCGTCCTCGGTCGGCTCCTTGAGCGCCATTCCGGCGTCCTTGTACTTCCCCGCGGCGAACCGCTCGTAGGAGAGGCCGATTTTGTCGGCCAACTCCGAAGCGTTGACCGACGAGCCGATGACGCCGATGGAGCCGACGACGCTCACGTCGTGGGACCACAGTTCGTCGCAGCCGCTGGCGATCCAGTAGCCGCCCGAGGCACAAGTGTCCGTGGCGTAGGCGACCGTCGGCCCGTCGAAGTCGGCAACGGCCCGGCGGATATCGTCGCTCGGCAGCACCTCGCCGCCGGGCGTGTTCAGTTTGACCAGCAGCGCGTCGACGCTGTCGTCGTCGGCCGCGGCGTCGACCTGCTCGACGATGTCGTCGGCGGGCGTCCCGCCGCCGCGACCCGGAACCGGCCCGCCGCCGCCGTCGCGGGAAATCGGTCCTTCGACGGCGACTTCGGCCACGTCGTAGTCGGGGAAGGCCGACGCGGCGAGCCTGCCGCCGACGCGGAGCGCGGCGATGACGACTCCGACGACCAAGAGAAGCCCCGCGAGGTCCGCGAGCGTGTCGGGGACGCGGTAGAACAGAATCCAGCCGACCGCCGCCCCGACGACGGCGAGAACGACCACGATAGCCAGCCGGTAGACGCGCGTGAAGCTGTCGGTCACGGTGAATCACTCATGGCTGTCGCTCGGGCTTCGAACGGCATAAAAATGATACGTCGCAAGCGCGACGAAGAGAGAGAAAGTGACCGAAGTTTAGAGCAGCCCGGACTTCTGGAGCTTCATCAGGTCCTCGGTTTCGAGGGTCTCGCCCTCTTTGAACTTCTGGTAGATCTCCTCGGCCTCGGCCTTGGCGGCCTCGCGCTCCTCGGCGCGGGAGTCCTTGCGCTGGCGCTCTTCTTTCTTGTCCAGCTCGCGGAGGCGCTTCTGGACGCGGACGAAGTCCTCGTGGTGACGGTCGGCCGCTTCCTGGGCTTCGACGAAGAGCTCGTGCATCTCGTCGGCCTTGTCGCGGATGTCGTCGGCCTCGCGGTAGGCCTCGATCATCTGGTTGTGGTGTTCCTGGGCGTCGTCGGCCAGCTCGGTCACCTTCTGGTGGTGCTGGGACGCCTCGGAGCGGACCTCTTCTGCCTCTTCGATGAGTTCTTCGAGGTCACCGCTCTCTTCGACCTTGTCCTTTTTCTGGCGAAGCTCTTCGCGCTTGTTCTCGATTTTCTCGATGAGCTCGCGCTCGTCTTCGGTCGAGAGGACTTCGGTCTGCTGGCGGAACTCGAGTTGCTCGATCTCCTCTTTGAGCTCGTCGATGTCCTTGCCGTCGTCGAGCTCGAGGTCGCTTTTCATCTCGTCGACCTCGTCGAACAGCTCGTTGGCCTTCGCGTTGAGCTCGTTGCGGCTCTGCTTGTGTTCCTGCACCTGCGAGTTCATCTCGTCGCGCTTCTCGCGGTGCTTCTGGGCTTCGTCGACCTTCTCGCGAGTCTTCGCGTTGAGGTCGTCGCGCTTGGACGCGCGCTCGGAAGCCATCTGGTTTAGTTCATTGCGGCGGTCACGGAGTTGACCGGCGAGTTTGATGAGTTCGCCTTTCGAGCCGCTCTCGAGCTTTTCGTCTGGGAGATCGATGTTTCGTGCCTCGTCGAGTTCCTGCACGTCGAACTCGCTAAGTACTTCCTGCTTCGTTACCATGCGTAATCAATCCTCGATACCATCACCACTCCGTGCGTGGCGGCTGCTCGTGGGAGTGCGACCGACCGTGGATAAGAATTCCCGATCATTCTGCGTGCGATGCCGCCGGAACGCCGGAGGCGCTCAGGTACATACACATACAAGCGACCAGTTAATAAATACTTCGGTGGGAATTCGGGTGAAAACAGTTACCACACCGCTCGTATCGACCGTATTCTCCATGTTAGTCATTGCCACAGTCGTATATAAATGGGATGTGAATCGTGGGGGCTAAACCGAGTCGGGTCGGATGCCACGTCATGAGAGAGGTCATTCGCGCACGCGGCCACGAACACGTACGCGCCGAGCACGCGAGCACCTTCGAGGTGACGACGGACGACTGGCTCACCCCCGCGGGCGACTGCATCATCGGCGTCGAGGCCGACCGCACGCCCGCCGACTTCGACCCGGCGTTCGTCGAGGCCTGCCAGTCCCGCGACGCGGCTATCGACGTGCACGTCCGCGTGGACGCGGGCGACGAAACCCACGAGCAGGCCGTCCGCGCCCGCGGACACCCGGACCTCACGTTCGAGGGCGATCGCAGCATCGTCTTCCGCACGAGCGACTACGTGGACGACCGAACCGGCGCGGTCGACGCGGCCCACGCCGCGGCGGGCTTCGACCGCGAC